>NZ_AYYR01000030.1:0-37718 GCF_001435975.1 Secundilactobacillus collinoides DSM 20515 = JCM 1123 | reverse complement strand
CTGGGCACAAAAGTCAGGCCCGGACTTTTCTGCCCAGAGTCGCTTCTGCTCCGCCCCCTAAACGCCTTGCTTCACACTCTACGCTTTCACTGTCACCGCCAACGTCACCGTACTAAAACTAGTCAGTTCGTCAGCCACCCTTGTTTCAACCTGCCAAACTTGTGTTGTACGCCCGACCCTGATCGGCTTGCCCGTTGCCACTAACACGCCGGTAGCTGCCGGCCACAAATGGTGGGTGTGGACGTCCAATCCAACCGCTACGTGCCGAGCATCCAAGTATGTGTTGGCTCCAATCGATGCAGCACTTTCCGCCATCACCGCGTTAATGCCGCCGTGGACGATTCCGAATGGTTGTTTAATCGCATCCGTTATATTTAGTGATATAATTACGTTGTTTTTTGAAACTGAAACTTGTTTTATACCCAATGTTTCTAATAAATTATGCATCATAATACCTCAAATCTGAAAGGATGAATTAATTTGACATCTGTGAAATGGGAGACTGTAAAAGACTATGATTGGATCTTCTTTGAACGCGCGGAGAAGATTGCAAAAATCACCATGAACCAGCCCGATAAATTGAATGCGTTTACCCCCGGCATGGTTCAGGATATGATTGACGCGTTTACTTACTGTCGTGATGATACCACAATTGGTGTGATTATTTTAACTGGCGCTGGCGACAAGGCGTTTTCTTCCGGCGGCGACCAGTCCGTCCGCGGTAATGGCGGCTATGTTGGTGCCGACCACATCGCCCGTCTGAACGTACTCGATCTGCAGCACCTGATCCGCATCATTCCAAAGCCAGTGATTGCCATGGTCAAAGGCTGGTCAGTCGGTGGCGGTAACATTCTGCAACTGGTCTGTGATTTGACGATTGCCGCTGACAACGCGCAATTTGGCCAAACTGGGCCCAAAGTCGGCAGTTTCGATGCCGGGTACGGTTCAGGCTATCTGGCGCGGGTCATCGGCCATAAACGGGCAAAGGAAGTCTGGTTCCTCAACCACTTCTATAGTGCTGAGGAAGCCTTCCAAATGAACTGGATCAACAAGGTCGCCCCGCTCGCTGAGGTCGAATCCGTGACGTTGGACTGGTGCAATGAGATTCTGACTAAGTCACCGACCGCGCTGCGTTTCATCAAAGCCGCAATGAACGCGGACACGGATGGTTTAGCTGGTCTGCAGCAGCTCGGCGGAGACGCCACCATGCTGTTTTACACGACGGATGAGGGTAAGGAAGGCCGTGATGCGTTCAACGAAAAACGCAAACCAGACTTCGACAAGTTCCCTAAGTTCCCATAGGAAGGCGATATTTTGGATAATTGGCTGATAAAACAAGCACGCCTCTCGCCAAATAGTATTGCGGTAGATGATGGGACCCAAAAGTTAACGTTCCGACAATTAGCAGATGACGCCGGAACGCTTGCTGGTCAACTGACAGCACAACAAGTACCGGCTCATTCTCGGGTCGCGCTTCTCGCAAACAACACCCTAACTGGCTATCGAATTGCCATGGCCGTTTTAAGCTCTGGCCGCACCATTGTCTGGCTGAACAAGCGGCTCACGACGGCTGAGTTGCTACGGCAGTTCGTTGATAGCGAGGCCAGCACCTGCTTGGTTGCAGATGATCTGTGGCGCGCTGATTTTCCAAAGGCGTTTCTTCAGTTCAGTACACTGCTCGCCACAACGGCCGTGGCTGAATCTCCACAAACAACCTTCGATTTGGCCCAGGTTGCCAGCATCATGTACACCTCGGGCACCACTGGCGCACCCAAGGGCGTTTTACAGACTTTCGGCAACCACTACAACTCCGCGTTAGCGTCTGCCCTGAATCTGGGCATCACACCTCGCGACGAGTGGCTGTGCGCAGTCCCGATTTTTCACATCAGCGGGTTTTCAATTATGATGCGAGGACTTATCTACGGCATGACTGTCCGGTTAACAACGCGGTTTGACGCTGACGAAATCAACGCCATTCTGATCAACGAACCAGTTACCACCATGTCTGTTGTGCCTTACATGCTAAAAAAATTACTGGCGCTTCAGGAACCCGTTTCAACACCATATAACTCCCGATTTAGAACAATGCTGCTGGGCGGCGGTCCAATTGACCGAGAGACCCTAAAACGCTGTGAGAAACACGGTATCGACGTTGTGCAATCTTACGGAATGACAGAAACATGTTCGCAGATTGTTGCCCTAAGCAACGCCGATGCTGATGCAAAAATCGGCTCGGTGGGCCAACCGCTCTTCTCAACGCAGCTAAAACTTGGCGACAACCACGAGATTCTCGTCAAAACACCCGCCCTGACTCCCGGTTACCTGAACCGCCCGACGGCTTTGACAAGCAAAACAACCGTGGATGGTTGGTACCAAACTGGTGATGTCGGTCATTTGGATAACGATGGCTTTCTCTATATCGATGGCAGAATTGATGACATGATCATTTCTGGCGGTGAAAACATCTTTCCCGATGAAGTTGAAGCCGTTTACCAGAGCTGTCCCGGTATCCGCGACATTGCCGTAGTTGGCGAAGCCAATGAGACCTGGGGCATGGTTCCGGTCGCGTTTGTGGTTCCCAATGGGACGCTGGACACCATCACACTGAAGCAGTTCGGCCGCGAACACCTCGCCCACTATAAGGTACCGAAACGCTTTATTCAGATCGACGCCCTGCCGGTGAACGCTGGCGGGAAGGTTCAACGTGTGAACCTTAGAAAACTGCTGTAGTCTATGACAGTCCCGGTTTGAATGCTGATTCAAAATGGTTTAAATACAACTACAAAAGCACCCCCGTCTGTCAGCTTCACGTAACAGTGGGGGGCTTTTTTAGTATCTGAATCAGTGACGAGATGAGCATTTCCTTTAGTGCCGACCCCTGTGATACTGGGGAAACTATCCTTACAGGAAATAAAGTCAGCTTTTTAGTGCATCCTAGTTACCTCGCCTATTCGTCCGATAACGGCCAAACTGGCCATATAAGTGCCCCAAACTAACCAGTCGAGCTTGTTAGTTTGGGGCACTTGTTTTCTAAAAACCGTTGTTAGGTTCTCTTCCACGCGTTTAATCTTGTTCGCCAGCATGAAATTGCCGCAAATAGTGACTGGTCAATAATTGGTGGAATTTATTAAACCAGGTCGGGTCTGCATCACCGATCTCGGCATATAACCCATCGTTGATTTTCGACAATAAACCAGCCAATTGGTCAAGCTCTTCATCACTCAACACTTGCAAAAATGACGGGATCTCCTGCAGGGACTGATTAGCTTCCTGGCGGCCAAGCGCCGTCAAACTCACAATGGTCACCCGCTTATCTGCCGTGGATTTTTTGCGTGTCACCAACCGCCGTTTTTCAAGTTTGCGCACAAATTCTGCCGTTGACTGGGCCGTTAAATTCACCTTGTCGGCAAGTTGTTTTTGCGCCACGTTATCCTCCGTCATCAGGGCAAGCAGGATTTTCCCCTGCCCCTGAACAATCAGTTGATTTTCTTGGTGGTCATTATCACGATGACCAATATCATTTGCCACGTGACGCAAGGCACCAAACTCAACTAATTTGCTGGTGGCAACCTGTTGTTTTAATAGGTGGTCCATGCTGATGATCTCCTTTGTTCTGCTGTCTATCTGAAAGAAAATATAAAGTGCAGTTTCCGGCTCCGTACCGGTATTCATGCAACTATTATACCGCAAAACTAAGGGGACCTGACTAAAAGTGATTGACAATTTAATCAGGCCCCCTTATAATCTCAGTTAATCAGGTCCCCTGACTAAAAAATAACTAAGAGGGTTTTAAAATGAATCAAGACTATGCTGTACAAGTCACACATCTCACAAAGAAATTTAAAGACAAGGTCGCCGTTGACGATGTCTCGTTTAATATTTATCGCGGCGAAGTGTTCGGCCTGCTTGGCCCCAACGGCGCTGGTAAGACAACCACGCTTCGGATGATGACCACCCTGCTAAAAGCCACTAGCGGTCACGTCACGATTTTTGGTCACGACGTTGCTAAAGAAAGCAGTGCCGCACGAGCCATGTTTGGCTTAACCGGTCAGTACGCCTCTGTTGATGAAGATATTTCAGCAAGGGAAAACCTGATGATTTTTTCCCGTCTCAACGGACTTTCCCGTGCAGAAGCAAAGCAACGCACGACTGAATTACTCACCGAATTTTCCTTGCTTGAGTCGGCCGACAAAACCATTAGCGACTTCTCAGGCGGCATGCGCAGACGACTGGATCTCGCAGTGAGCCTTATCACCCGTCCCGCTTTGATTTTCCTGGATGAACCCACCACCGGACTGGATCCGCGTACTAGAACTCAAATGTGGGAAACCATTCGTAAGCTCGTTGCTGAGGGGTCCACCATTGTTTTGACCACTCAGTATCTCGATGAAGCCGATGAACTGGCCGACCGAATCGCCGTCATCGACCACGGAAAATTAGTAAAAATTGGCACACCCGCTTCGTTAAAGGAACAGGTGAGTCAATCGAAATTAAGCCTGTCTGTGGCGGATTCTAACCAAGTAACCGAGGCAAAAGATATCGTCACGACCCATCTTAAATCGGCAACACTGATTGATCAAACGACCATTTTAGCACCGTTCGACGACTCAAATCGTTTGACTGACATTTTGATGGATCTGCGTGCCAAACAGATCAGTGTTTCTCATTTATCGGTTCAGGAACCAACACTGGATGATGTCTTCTTAAATCTGACAGCGCCAACTCACAATTAAGGAGTAGAACAACCATGGAAATCAAACAAACTAGAAGTAATCTCATCATGAACACCGCCACAATGGCGTACAGAAATCTGCTAAAAACCGTGCATAATCCCGATCGGTTCATGGACGTGATCATCCAACCCGTCATGTTTATGATGCTTTTCGGGTATCTTTTTGGCGGCGCAATTGCGGGTGGCGTGAAGGCCTACCTGCCCACCATCGTCCCCGGGATTCTTATTCAAACAATGCTCTCAGCGGCTACGGGTTCTGGTGCACAAATTCGTGAGGATCTCGACTCAGGTGTTTTTGACCGGTTTAAATCACTACCGATGGCCCACATCGCACCGTTAGCCGGGCAACTGTTCGCTGACAGTCTCAGGTTACTGATTGCAACCATCACCTCGTTGACCACCGGCTACCTGATGGGCTGGCGGCCAGATGTCGGCTTCCAGTGGATCATTGTCATTGCCCTGCTCGCCATCTTTATGGGCTGGGCAATTTCCTGGGTCTTCGCGCTGTTTGGCCTGTTGGCAAAAAGTGCCACGATGGTCCAAAGTATTTCAATGATGGGTATGATGATGCTGTCATTTCTCTCGAACGCCTTCATCCCGATTCATACGTTGCCTAAATTTATGCAGGTACTCGCCAACCTTAACCCGATTACCTTTGTGATCACCGCCATTCGTCAAATTTTGGCAAACGGGGCATGGACTAGCGAGTCATTGATTGTGCTTGCTTTCGGGATCGGTATCGTTGTCGTCTTTGCGCCGCTGACCGTTTGGGCTTATAACCATAATAACTAACAGAAAAGAGACCACAAGCACGTTTTTAGGACGTGATTGTGATCCCTTTTTTAGTATTTTTATAGGTTGAACAACGTTCCGGTTTAAGCAGCTTTTCGTAAACCGTCTCCGAAAATACATACGCTGCTTATATGCTGTAACAACGGCCTATATGCAAAGAATTTAGGCTGCCTAAGCACGCTGCTTAAATGACAACAAAACGTGTCCCGCAAGCCAAACCCTATGGCAAATCATGCCCCGCAGCAAAATACAGATCATACCACTCTTGGTTCGTCAGCTGAACATCCGTACCTTTAATGCTTTCTGTCAAATGTTCCTTGTTCATTGAACCGAGAATTACCTGCATTTTTGCCGGGTGGCGCAGGATCCATGCCGTGGCGATCCCGTTCTTGGTGCTGTCCTTAGCATCAGCCAATTCTTGCAATTTCTTGTTTAATTCTGGGAACTTCGGATTGTCGATGTAGGCGCCTTCGAATAGCCCGTACTGGAATGGCGACCAGGCCTGGATGGTCATGTTGTGCAACCGTGAGTATTCGATGATACCGCCGTCATGGTCAACACCAGCATCGTCTTCCATGTTGACGTGCAACCCGGAACTGATGGTACCGGCGTGCATCACACTAAACTGCAGCTGGTTGACCAGCAATTTTTGATCAATGGATGCCTGAAGCAGATTGACTTGACTGGGATTACAGTTTGAAACACCGAAATGCCGCACTTTACCAGCTGCCTGCAACTCGTCAAAAGCTGCTGCCACTTCATCTGGTTCCATCAATGGATCTGGCCGGTGCAGTAAGAAAAAGTCCAGGTAATCGATCTGCATCCGCTTTAAGATGCCATCAACAGATTCAATCAAGTGATCCTTTGAAAAATCGTACCGCATCCCAAAAACAAGATCGTCGTGGCTGCGTTTAGGATCAAGGATGATGCCGCCCTTTGACTGAATAATCAAGTCCTCACGCTTCACACCTGATTTTTTCAGCGCTTCGCCGAACACTTTTTCAGATTTTCCTGAACCATAAATGTCCGCTGAATCAATGAAGTTCACACCTTGAGCATGAACCGTATCCAATAAAGATGCAGCGTCATCCGAATTCAACGTCAGCATCCGCATGACGCCAAGCGCAATGGCTGAGGCCTTTAAATTGGAATTACCAATCGCAACTTCTTTCATGTCTGAAACCCTCCTAATTGTGAAGATTCATTACATCATCCATTATAGGCGTTAGAGTGGGCTGTAAGTCAAGCAGAGCGCGTGGATGGATATCGTTAAGGGGTGGCGCGTGCGCAACGTTGGTGGCAATGCTCGAACCTGGCATTTTCGAACAGACCCAACAAAAAAAGCGGCAACTCCAACCGTTGCCGCTTTCAAAATTGAATGCTATTTAGCCTTCAGGTCCACTGATCGTAAACCCAAACGCAATATCGTCCTCAGCACTAACATGGTATTTCTCTTCCACGTCAGCACCCCAGCTATCAATCCCGCCAACCCCGCGAGAAGCACCATAAACGGTGAAAATCGTCCGCCGTTTCAAGGGTAATTCTTCGATGTGGGTCGCATTTTCCAACTCTTCAGGCGTGTACGGCAGACAAGTGAACGCAAACGGCTTGTCGGTCTGCTTGAAGGTCAGGCGGAACGTGTCCCGGGATTGGTCAGCGTTATTCAACGTCAAGTCACGGTTGACCGTAACGGATTTCGTTGCCATGTGCATGCCACATTCCTGCGGGACCATGAACGGGGCAACGGGCAGTCCGTCGACGTGATAGGTACCGGGCACCCCGCCAGCCATCCGGTCGGGATAGGTCTCGCCGGATAGGCCATCGTAG
Source organism: Secundilactobacillus collinoides DSM 20515 = JCM 1123 (assembly GCF_001435975.1). Taxonomy (GTDB): domain Bacteria; phylum Bacillota; class Bacilli; order Lactobacillales; family Lactobacillaceae; genus Secundilactobacillus; species Secundilactobacillus collinoides. The sequence goes on along the minus strand of NZ_AYYR01000030.1, from coordinate 30,367 downwards.
TCAAAACCAGTGGCAGCCGTTGGCATGGTGAAACGCAATCCAAAGACTGGTAGCTGCGGTAACCCTTTGGCACCATTGTAGCGGGCGGCCACTTGGATGCTGCCGGTCCCGTCAACGGTGTAGCGTACCGTCACTGTGGTGGCAGGCGTCGTGGCCGTTTCATAAGTGTATTCAACAGCGGCCTTCGTTGCATATTCCTGGTTAGAGTATTTGTTGTTTTCCGGCGAAATTGGGAAGCCGACACTTTGACCATCGATGAAGACTTCGATCTTCACGCACTGGCTGAACAAGTCAGCGCCAAGCCACTGCGCCGATTTCACGTAGAACTGGTTCCCACGGTCGTTATCCGTGGTTGCCCGCCAGAATGCTGGCCGTGGAATGCGGTAGCACCACTCCTTGCCGTTTTGAACAAGGGATTCCAGACCACCCCGGTCATAGCTGAAGATATAGCCGAAGTTTGTGCCACGCAGGCCCAACGATGCATCGCCGAAAATCACTTTTACCTTAGTTGATGTGTTTGCCATAGTAGTACTTCACCTCCTGCATTGCTGGCTTTGGTGTCCGGTCTGCAAACAACAGCCCGTCACCTGAGAATTCATAGTCTGAATGGCGGTCGTCAAAGTCACCGCCGTAACGCAGGACTGGTTCGCCAGTCACTTCGTCTTCGGTCCAGAGCGCCTGGTCGATATAATCCCAGATAAATCCGCCTTGATACATCGGGTACTTATCAATCAGGTCATTGTAGGAACTCATGCCACCAAGGGAATTGCCCATATCATGCATGTATTCGCAATCAACAAACGGCTTCTTCGGATTGTTTTCCAGATACTTTGCGATTTCTAATGGCGGATCATACATCATTGATTCCATGTCGGAGATCTGGTCCTCATACTTCCGGTTCCGGCAGACCCCTTCATAGTGGGTCAACCGAGTATCATCGTGGTCCTTGTAGAATTTGTTCATCGCGGCAATATCATCGCCGGCGTACGATTCGTTTCCCAGTGACCAGAATAAAACAGCGGTGTGATTCTTAAAGGTCTCGTAATTACTGCGGGCACGGTCAAGCACCGCTTCTTTCCACTGCGGTACAGAGCCGGGCACGTTGTATGACGGTTCAACCGCCCCCATCTTCTGCCAGGTGCCGTGGGATTCCAAGTTGTTTTCAGCCATCATGTAGATGCCTTCGTGGTCGCACAAGAAGTACCACGGGATCTGATCGGGATAGTGACACGTCCGAACCGCGTTAATGTTATTTTCGTGGAAAATCTGCATATCATAGGTCATGTCTTCGGCCGTAACAGCACGACCGCGATGGGCATCCCATTCGTGCCGGTTCACCCCGTTAATAATGATGCGGTTGCCGTTTAACAACATGATCTTGTTCTTCAGTTCAACCTTACGGAACCCGAAATCGTACGGTACCACGGCTAATGTCTCACCAGCAGTTGTGACGATTTCAATTTGCAGGTGGTACAGGTACGGATCCATGTGGTTCCACAAATGAACGTTCTTGAACGCGTTATCGGTAAACGACACAGTGTTTGCTACTGGTTTGGCTAACGACAGGACTTCACGCCCGTCGCCATCCGTCACCTTGACCCGAATCTCAGCATCTGGTGCATCGTCTGTTTGGGACAATTTCAGCGCTAAATTCAAATCACCGTTCTTGTAATCGTCAGAAACGTCAGGCCGCAACGTCATATCTTCCAAGAACACAGCCGGTTTTGCAACTAGGCGAACGCTGCGGAAGATACCGGAAAACCGGAACATGTCCTGATCTTCGATAAACGCCGCCGTACTACGCTTAAATACCTCAACGGCAATCAGATTTTCACCGTCTTTCAGGTACGGTGTCAAATCAAATTCAGAACGGGAAAAACTATCCTCAGCATAACCGACAAATTGGCCGTTCAACCACAGATACATGGCTTCTTCGACCCCGTCAAACTGAACAATGACGCGTTTGTCGCGCAATTCTGGGTTCAGGGTGAAAGTAGTGGCATAGGCCCCGACGGTGTTGTCTTCGCCCTCACTAAACATCCCTTTGCCAGTATCCTGGTCGTTCAACGCATACGCTGGACGCCGAAAAATTTTCCCCTCCCAGGGATAGGTAGTATTAATGTATTTAAGCTGTCCGTATCCGGCAATCTCAATGTGCCCGGGAACAGCAATGGTATCAAACTTACTGCGGTCATAATCCGGGTCATAAAACCCCGCTGGTCGTTCCTGCGGTGTCTTGGCAAATTTGAACTGCCAATCACCGTCAAGCGACTGTTCTAAGCTTGATTGCTTAGTCGTTGCTTCTGCCGTACTCTGAAACGCGCGGTGGTCGCTGCGAGCAGGTAACTGGTTCACCCGAAATACTTCCGGATCGTCCAGCCAGCTAATTTCTGCTTTCAAAAAAAGGCCTCCCTTAATATCTCTAGTGTTAGAAATCAAAAGACTTGGATGTGACGTTTCACTATTTTCTTTCATTAATAATGAAGCGCTTACATCCATCATGATAAACTTTTTAGTAAAAAATTACTAGGGGTGTAAGCAAAGGATTTATTTCACATATTCAACACGAAATCACATTTTCCAGTCAAGTTAGCTGACCAATTTTCTGCTTATCTAGCCAACCAAAAAGCAATTCAAAGGTAACTCATCACTTATAATCTGAATCAAATGCCCGCAATTTTCGTCAACATTTCACAATGAATATTTACGCAGTCGATTCAAAAAAATATCCTAATAGCCGCAATTCAACGCAAAAATCGTCAATTTTTATTACTTTAGTGCTTAACAATTCTCAGATGTGTGGTAATCTAACATTAAAGAATTATTAGAGTATCATTAAAACTCTGTGTGATTCTTATTGTGTGATATGTGTGAGGAGGAGATTTGTATGAACGATATGCATAAATGGCTGGCTGCTGTTGGTGTGGCCGGATCAGCACTACTATTAGCCGCCTGTTCGAACAGTGGCAGCTCAAGTTCCAAAAATGAGTCCATTACGCTCTCGACTGATGGTGAAATATCTACAATGGATCTGTCAAAAACAACTGCTGTTGAAACTTTCAATTTGCTGAACAATTCCGAAGAAGGCCTCTACCGGTTGGGAAAACATAGTAAGACGGAAAAAGCAATTGCAAAAAAATTGGTCAAATCCAAAGATGGCAAAACCTATACGATAACTTTGCGACATGGCGTTAAATGGAGCAACGGCGATCCTGTAACTGCTCAAGATTTTGTTTATTCGTGGCGGCGAACTGTCAATCCAAAAACGAAGTCGCAGTATGGGTATCTCTTCAGCGGTGTTAAAAATGCGGATGAAATTCAGGATAGTAAAAAATCACCTTCAACTCTTGGTATTCAGGCTAAAGGAAAGTACAAACTCAAAATTACACTTGAGTCCCAAATTCCATACTTCAAACTGTTACTTGGCTTCCCTGTTTTCTTCCCCCAAGATAAAAAAGTGGTCCAAAAATATGGATCTAATTACGGTACCCGAAGTAACCGCCTAGTTTACGATGGACCATTTAAACTCGTTAATTGGAATGGGACCAGCACTGCATGGAAACTGGTCAAAAACAATAAATATTGGGACAAGAAGCATGTCAAACTAAATACCATCCACTATCAAGTTGTCAAGGACCCTCAAACCGGGTTAAACCAGTACGACTCCAAAAAATTAATCGCCACAAGTATTACTGGTAACCAGGCAAAGAATCTAAAGAACAATAAAGCTTTAACTAACCTGCCTACATCAAGCAGTTATTACCTCTCACTTAATCAAAAAATGAAGCTATTCAAGAATCTAAAAATTCGGGAAGCCATCTCAATGGCCGTTAACCGAAACACCCTGACCAACAAAGTGTTAGGTGATGGTTCCTTTGATAATGGCAGTTTTGTTTCCAAGGGACTGGCCGTTAACCCAAAGACTGGTAAAGATTTCACATCTGATACTTCGACGCCCGCTTCAATGAAATACAACCCCACCGAAGCCAAAAAATTATGGAAGGAAGGCCTCAAAGAAACCGGCATTTCCAATCCGCATATCACGTTGTTAGCAGGTAATGCCTCCGATACCGGCCAAGTAACACAGTACTTACAAAACACTTTGGAAAAGCATTTGCCAGGGCTTACTATTACTGACAAAAACATTCCGGCCCAAACTGTGTTAGCTGAACAATCCCAGCATAATTTCCAGATGACATTGTCTGACTGGTACGCCGATTTCTCAGATCCAATCACCTTCTTAAACATCCTGACAACGGATAACCCAAGTAATCAACCGCAATGGTCTAACAAACAGTATGATAAATTGATCAAGGCCTCTTCCACCACCGATGCCAACAAGCCGGAAGCACGTTGGAACGACATGGTGAAGGCGCAAAATATATTGTTGAAAGACCAAGGAATTACTCCCCTGTTTCAATCTGGTGCGCCTTGGATGATCAGTAGTTCATTTAAGGGCTATATTTATAATTCAGCCGGTGCTAACTGGAATTTGAAAGAGGCTTATACAAAGTAGTTACACCACACTAACTTGACACACGATGTTAAGAGACGGTTTATGATCAAGACGCACTTTTAAATCATAAACCGTTTTTTTGTGTCTTAAGTGCGTATTATTTTTATTTTGCATAATGAATATTTACCCAATAAATCCCCAATTAAAGCCTTTTTACGCCCGTTCATGACTGAATACCGTAAATTTTTATTATTTTAATGCTTAACAATTCCCAGATGTGTGGTAATCTAACATTAAAGAAACATTAAAGTTTTATGTGACGTCATTGTGGTATGTGTGTGAGGAGGATATTTGTATGAACTTTAAGCATAAGTGGCTGGCCACAGTAGGAGTGGCCGGCGCAGCGTTATTTTTAGCTGCCTGTTCGAACAGTAGTAGCTCAGGGTCAAAGAGTAAATCAATTACCCTGTCTACTGATAGTGAAATTTCAACGATGGATCTTTCCAAGTCTACCGCCCTCGGAACGTTCAACATGCTGAACAATACCGAGGAAGGTCTTTACCGTCTAGGCAAAAACAGTAAGACCGAGAAGGCGATTGCGACTAAGCTGGTCAAGTCAAAGGATGGCAAGACCTACACCATCACCCTGCGTCACGGCGTTAAATGGAGCAACGGTGATAAGGTGACAGCTAAAGACTTCGTTTATTCTTGGCGGCGAACAGTCGATCCAAAGACAAAGTCGCAGTACGGCTACCTCTTTAGCGGGATTAAGAACGCCGATCAGATTCAAGATAGTAAGAAAGCTGCTTCGACCTTGGGCATCAAGGCTATCGGGAACTATAAACTGAAGATCACCCTTGAAGAACAGATTCCATACTTCAAGCTGTTGCTTGGGTTCCCTGTCTTCTTCCCACAGGATCAAAAAGTGGTCGAAAAGTACGGTTCTAAATATGGGACTCGTAGCGACAAGATGGTGTACGATGGCCCATTCAAGCTTTCTAAATGGAATGGGACGAGTACCGCTTGGAAGTTGACCAAGAACAGTACTTACTGGGACAAGAAAGACGTTAAGCTGTCGACTATCAACTATCAAGTTGTTAAGGATCCGCAAACTGGTTTGAACCAGTACAACTCAAAGAAGCTGATTGCCACCAACATTACTGGTAACCAATCAAAGAACCTAAAGAACAACAAATCATTAACGAACCTGCCAACATCAAGTTCATACTACCTGTCATTGAACCAAAAGATGAAGTTGTTTAAGAACCTGAAGATTCGGGAAGCTATTTCAATGGCTGTTAACCGGAAGACCTTAACAAAACAAGTCTTAGGCGACGGGTCATTCAGCAATGGGAGTTTCGTTTCAAAGGGCTTAGCCGTTAACCCGAAGACCGGTAAAGATTTCACTTCCGACACGACAACGCCTTCTTCAATGACCTACAACCCGACCAAAGCCAAGAAACTTTGGAAGGAAGGCCTGAAGGAAACTGGGATCTCTAACCCACACATCACCTTGTTAGCCGGTAACTCTTCTGATACTGAACAAGTGACGCAATACCTGCAAAGTACTTTGGAAAAGAACTTGCCTGGTTTGAAGATCACCAACAAGAATATTCCATCTCAAACTGTGTTGGCTGAACAATCCACGCACAGTTTCCAAATGACTTTGTCAGATTGGTTCGCCGACTTCTCAGACCCTATCACCTTCTTGAACATTCTGACCACCAACAATGCAAGCAACCAGCCACAGTGGTCAAACAAAGAATATGACAAGTTGATCAAGGCCTCATCAACCACCGATGCCAACAAGCCTGAAGCGCGTTGGAACGACATGGTCAAGGCACAAAACATCCTGTTGAAGGATCAAGGGATCACCCCACTGTATCAATCAGGGTCACCTTGGATGATCAGCAGCTCCTTTAAGGGTTGGATCTACAACTCAGCCGGTGCCAACTGGAATTTGAAGGGTGCTTACACAAAGTAGCTTGTGCATGGTGTTTCGACTAGATTGCCATGACTGGTGTTACTAAGAATTATCATCAGAAAAATCTTGTAAATATCAAACAATTTAAAGTTAACATGATTTGCATTTCAGTTGCATAAAAGAGTGGTCAATGTTCCTCAACTAGCGAGGAATGTTGACCACTCTTTTATGTTGCCTTATATATTAAAAAGCCATTTCATTGTTCCAAATTATTAAATACACGATGCCATTTTCGAATAAAGAACAACAATACCTGCCGTTATAAGTGGATAACGATTGAAAAGCAGCACCATAACCATCACTTCATAATCCATATTTCACCACGTTTATCCTCAAATATCGTCATTATGTTGAACATCATTTTTCACAAATCTGTTTGATTGCCTTTAGAAAATGGCTATTGTACCATTAATTTTAGGATTACTGGAGAAGTAAAGTTAATCCAAAATATGCATAATTCGGGGGAATTATTATGAAGCATAAAGTGGTAAATTTTAAAGTTATGGGGAAAGTCGGTCTGGTAACTTTGGCAAGCGCAACTATCTTAGGCGCCGGGGAATTAGGATCATCACAACCTGGGCAAAGATTAGGGTTGGATAACACTGCATTTACTAGTCCAACTGTGGCAAAGGCTGACTCGAATAACACGTTTACGTATGATGGGGAATCAATTACGGTCACGAGTATTTCTGAGGGCGGTACGGTTAAGCCAACCAGTTCCGTCGGGTCAGATGGGACTTTGAACTATGTGATGTCAGTGCCAATTGGTCACAAAATTCAGGCATCAGATTATCTGTCCGCTAAAGGTACGGTTGGGAGCAGTACTGAGGAACAAGATCTAACCACGGACCAAATCAACGCTGCAGTGGCAGCAGGGATTATCAGTGTCCGATATAACAGTTCTACTGATTTGGGTTACGAAGGCGCAGCAGTTGTAGGCTTTGTATCATTTAATGGTTCACAGTACATGCTATGTGCTTATTCGGCCACAGCCGTAGTACCTGAAAATGCTATCACCTACACGGACAGTCAAGGGCTTGTATACAAATTATTTACTGATGATAGTGGTAATAATGTGGCTTACATCAGTGAATCAACTGGTACAGCCAAAGCAAGTACGAGTCTTGCTATTCCAGCAACAGTCCAATACGGTGGAACCACCTATGCAGTCACTAACATTTTAAAAAATGCGGTCTTAAGTGCTAAAACTTTGACGACACTTGACCTTTCAAATTCAACAAACTTGCAAAGCATCGGCCAAGGCTCGTTTATGGCAGCGCCAATTACGGAAATCATCCTTCCAGATTCGGTTCGCTCATTAGGGTCAAATACGTTTATGAACGGTGGTAAGTTAACAAAATTCGTTGCAGGAACTGATTTATCAACGCTTGGGCAAATGACTGTGGCAAACAATGAACTGAAATATATTTCAATTCCTGATAATGTGACAGTTGGTATTAATGCCTTCAGATACCAATCACCATCGATGACTGCCTCAACGACCCCGACATCTGATGAAGCACAAATTATAAGCACACCAAGCGGCTTGCAATTGCCGCTGGCCAACTTGATCACATACAACATTGGCGGAAAATCACAACTTGATAGCATCGGCGCCACAGTTACATCTGATTCTGGTGTCACCTATGACGATAAAACACAGACGTTCACAATCGATCCAAGTGTTACAACCTTCCCATTCGCATTTGCAAGCAATCTTCCAGGCTCTTTTGGCGGCACGTACACCGTCACCGTCAATAATGGTAAAGACACCGTCACACCACAGGATCAAACCATCGATCCAGGCGACACCTTACCAGACGCTGCCTCATACATTCATTCAATCACCGATGCAGACGGTAATACGGTCGACCCGACAACGGCGGCCGGTGACGGTTCACTGAAACTCACCTACCCTGATGGCACCCCTGACACGAACACGCCAGGTACCTATGAAGTTGATTTAACGTATACTGACGGATCAGACACTTACACGGCTATCGCGCACCTGACAATCACAAAACCCGCTGACAGTTCATCTAGCAGTGACAGCTCCGCAAGTACAAATGGTTCCTCAAACGGCAATACTTCAACCGGTAACACTGGCTCAAATGGTGGCGGTACAACTACTGGTAACAGTTCGGCCAACGGCGTCACATCAAGCAACAGTTCTTCATCAGCTGCCACGGACAGTTCGTCAACTGGGTCAGATACTGTGACAACAACTTCAGCCGACACTGTTTCAGTAGGTGAAAAAGTCTACGCCAAGAAGGCCCTTTACCTTTACAGCAAACCAACGTTTTCGAAGACTAACCGGGTAACGGGTTACGCCAAAAAGACACGGATCTACGCCCCAATTTTCACAGTTAAGAGTACCACGACCTCTGCCAACGGCGTTCTGCGTTACAAAGTCACCACGGAAAATGGCAAGTCTGGCTACATTACTGCCAACAGTGCCTATACCGCCCCACTCTACTGGAAGGGTAACTACAGCAAACTCTACGTCATCAACCCTTCCGGTACCTATGCTTACAAGAGTCAGGCTTTCAAGAAGGCCAACCGCGTTAAATTGCTGAAACAAAGCACTTCAGTAAAGGTTGTCAAAGTCATCAAGTACGGTTTGACCACTCGTTACAAGCTGGCAAACGGCACGTACATTAGTGGTAATAAGCAATGGACGTCACCGACGAAGCCAACCTTCCCGACGAAAGTAACGAACCGCAGTGCTTTGAATCTTTACTCAGATAAGAACTTGACGCACAAGGTCAAGCACTACACGAGCAAGACTAAGCACGTCTTCACCGTTAAAAAGTGAGACTACTCGCATGGACGTGCACAGCACAAGGGTAACACGCTCCGGTACAAAGTTGCTGGCGGCTATATCAGCGGTAACAGTTCGCTTGTCAAAACCGTTAAATAGGATACCGATTTTTATTTAAATATTATCTTAATAAAAACAGTCGCTTCTCCTATCGAGAAACGGCTGTTTTTGCAGGCCATTGTCATTACAGCGCAAACCTGTGTGCGTTAAAGGCTATAATAAAGCTAACACCATTAACAGAAAGGAGTTTCAAAATGGCATATTTTTGACCGCTGATCATGACCATCATTGCTAACGCCGGCTACCACCTTTCAGCGCGAAGTGTTTCAAGCAAGGTCGACCCCCCTGTTTTCAGTCGTGGTAACGTACGCGGTGGCGCTGATTGGTTCAGTCATCCTCTTTTTCCTGAGTCACCACCACACCATTATTACGAACGTTAAACAGTTAAACATCGCCTCTGTCACCATGGGTCTGGCCATTATCTTTATCGAGTTCGGCTACATCCTGTGTTATAAGGCCGGCTGGTCGGCGGGAACGACTGCCGTGACGGTCAACATGACGATGACGATCATCCTGATTCCAATCGTCATTCTAGTGTTCCATCAAGGCTTTACTGTCCGTAATGCCATTGGCGTATTATTGGCGATTGTTAGTCTGGTTTTGATGAATAGCTAGAGAGCGTGTAAAGCCCAGAACGTAAGGGCAGCTAGTGGGAAATCTCAGGCTTGGGATTTGTCACTAGCTGCCCTTACGTTCTCTGGTCTCTGCTTTCCGAAACTCGTTTCGGCAATGAAGCCAAAGAAAGCGTCGCCAGTACCACACAGACAAATACATGCCGGATGATAGGAATCACAAATTGAAACAAATGGTGTTCACGGCGCCGTTTGTCAGCCGTTTAACCTGGAGAAAAATATCCGCCAGGCTGACAACTTTATTGTCTGTCGCTGCACTTAGAATAGCGGTAATTTCCCTAAAAAGTGAATATCGTCCCGGTCGGCAGCATCACCCTCGGCCAGAATAGCGAGTTGCTTGATCGTTTTTGCGCCGACTTTATCCAGTAATTGATGCGCTGTTAAAATCGACCCACCGCTGCTGATCACATCATCAACGATCATTACCCGTTTGCCAGAAATTCGTTTTGCATCCGTACCATCCAGTACCAACTCCTGGTCAGCACTGGTCGTGATTGAGCTGACCGGCATGGTGATTGGATCAACCATGTAGTCCTTGACCGATTTTCGCAAAACGATGTAGCGGTCGTGATTCGTCAGCCAGCTTAATTCCTGAGCGAGTGGAATGCCCTTGCTTTCAATCGTGACAATGTAATCAAAGTCAACGCCAGCAATCTGTTTCGCTAATGTTTCAGCCGCGTAGTGCGTTAACTGGGCATCTCCCAGTAACACGAATGACGCAATCGTCACTTTATCGTTTAATGGGATCAACGGCAGCTGACGTGTGAGCGGTCCCAGTTTTAATTCATATGTTTTTGGCATAGTTAAACTCCTAACCCAACTAGTGGCAGCACAAACTTCAACACAGCACCGGTCATCAACCCAGCAAACGGATCAAAGACCGCTGTGACAACCAGTGTAATAGCGGGCACCATGATGTGGGCACCGCCTAAAGCGGCTGCCGCGTCTTCTGGGAAGATGACTACCGCGCCGAGGATAAATAAAAAACCGGCAATGGACGCACTTGGCACATAACGACCGATTTTTGGCAGCCAGCCGACCAGTAAAATCACTGCCATGATAAGCATCATCATGATGCCGGCAATGACTGGTTCAGGGGCGCTGGCGGTTGCCGAAATAATGCTTTCAACTGGCGCGCCGCCTAACAGGCTGGTACCCATATCGGCGAGTGCTTGGGTACTAGTCAGCAGATTCAAGTTGACAGGATTCGGCTTTATGCCGGTCATCTGACCCGTGATCAACCCATATGAAATATTGGCACCAATGTTCAGGCACGCTAGACTCAACGCACCACGAACAACGTTACGATTTAAAATCGGTTTCGTTAAGAAAAATCGCCGTGCAGTCACGTGTTCTGGCAGATCTGCCCGGTAGCGTTCAACAAAGGCAGCGTAAAGACTGGATACCACAACCGACAGAACAATCGTCCACACTAGATCCTTTGTCAAGATGTAAGTGATAACGGCAACGGCAATCGATAACCACCCCGTTCGTTTTTCGGACTTGGTCATATCAATGGCGATTTTCGCCAACATGATACCAACCCCGGCCATCATCCCGGACATAATGTCGTTGCCCAATAAACTCACAATTTTTGATAATGATCCCGTCAGCCCAATCACCAGCATGATAATGGACCCACCGAAAATAATGGATGTTCGCTCACGGAAAGTGCGGCCCAAATTGCCTGTTAATGCTAATGACTCAGCTTGAAACGAAATTGGTGCAACGGATCCGAACGCGCCGTTGACCGCAGAAGCAAGAATAAATGAAAAACTCGTGGGAAAGACCGCAAATCCAAGGGTCATTGCCATGATCCCCTGTGGCAGTCCGTTTAAGACCACCCCGATTGCAGCCAGCAAATCAGCTAACCAGTGCATGAAGAACCTCCTGAAGAATTTAGTTCGTCTCTCACCGATAGTTTACCGCATATACGCATTAATTTGAAGATAATTTAAATATTTCAGGAACATAAATCGTTTTACATTTTATTTCGTTCGTGTTTTATCCATACGTTAACAGAATTAGCGCAAAACAAAAACCCAAGACGCATCATCTGCGGTTGGGTTCAGGTAGGCAACTATTCTGGGGGACAGTTACTACATCAAGTGTAATGCAGACATTCTATAAGCGGGGAATGTCGCACATCGTTTCAACCCTGATCTGATTTGTAGTGACCAACAATGTCCCTGTTCATTAACTGAGCAAGGACAACCCGACCACCATTCGTCAGTGGGCCTTACTGAAAACAGCAAGGTATTTTTCGAGAAAGTTGATGCTTATCATTGTGTACCAGGTTTTGGGTGAGGAATTGGACCCGACTGGGTAACATGAGCACCCATTGGAGAGATGAGCGCTCGTTACTTTTAAAGCGAACAGCTGTCAGGATTGAAACGGTGTCGCACTCGTAACAACGTGGGTTATTACGAGTACACCCCTATTCTAACAACTCGTCTCACAGGAGCGAATAGGCTTCAAAAATTAAATTACCGAGTTTCAATCCAACCTTTCACAATCTGCCATAAAGTCCGTCACTACAACATTGAAGCGTTGTTTTGAGGACCATAATTTCGTTCTAAAAAATTATAAATTACGGTGAAAATAATTAGAAGGATTGTGTTTGATTGTGGCCTGAAAAATCGAATGATAACCCGTGCATCATGCGTTTCAATCCTTGTGGCAAAACAGGCGGAGGCAAAATCCGTCTGACCAATAAACCGCCTAATATGATTCCAGTTTGTTTAGCCCAAACGTGAAACAAGAAGCCACTTATATTCTGGGTACAATCCCCCCTTTGCTTTCCTACAATTAGTCAAAGGGATAAATGCAAACCCATACTTTTTGGGCAACTGAGTGGAAAAATTAAAAGTCCAAGACCAGACAAAAACAGCCTTCTCAATCCAAGAAGGCTGTCATCACTTATATACATACGTTTATTAGGACTCTGGTAACTCTCGTCCGGAACGATCAACTGCCCCAGACACATAGTAAAATGAATGGCTTAAAGCCCAATTTGCTCAATAAGCGCTATTACTAACACGGTACCTTAAAAATCTATTTAGACGTGGCTTAAATTTAGTGTACTTTTTTTCGCACCTGTTTAGCCAAGTAAGTCAAAACGTGTTCCAGGAAACAGCAACCAAACAGCTTGCTTCCACTCTCTTTTTGGTCAATAATCTTACACTATGTCAATGACACGTGTGCAGCGTGGTTAAGGCACGTTTGAATTTTCTTCTTTTTAACATCCACAATAATTTGGTGCAGATTCTCCCAGTTCGTGGCACGTAATGGATCCGGCCATGTGACCTGAGGAATGTCGTGAATACCAGACACAAAAGTATCTGACAGATAAACATCCGTGTCAGTAGACAAGTAATTGACAAACTTCACGCTGCCGCCTAAGTAAAACGCTAACAGTTTTCTCATATAATTACTTGGGACCTTAGACTGGCCAAAATCGACACACACGGTCACCGTATCCATCACTGCTTCGTGTGGTACGACGCCAATCAGCGCCATTAAATAATTGTAAACAAGTTTCGTTCTGACTTCATGATTAACTTTTAATTCCAAAATATCAGTGGCTTCTTGTGTCATCTGATAGGCCAGCATTGCCAATCCTGGAAAATCATCATTGACCCGGTCATCGCTGTGTTGGTAGTACTCCGGTGTAGTGTGGAGGTCAAAGAGCATCATCCAATAACTATTTAGGCTCATCTGTTCAGCTATTCGTGCCAACCTTTTTTCTTCCAGTTGTGTGTGATCAAGCAGCACTGACGTTGTGAGTAGTTGCTGGAACCTATTTTTAATAACGATGAGCTGCATCTTAAAGGGTTTCGCTAATGTAACGGGACAGTTATCAATTAAATTCTGGCTGCTCAAGAACAGGTATAGGCACCCAACCTCTGACGTCACGTCATCTTCACCCGCTAACTCAACGTTTTTGAGATAGAAGTTCTTGATGAACGGCATGTTGTCGGTGTGGTCCACATGTAAGAACTGACGCAGATTAATAAAGCGCTGCTCATTGATCCGTTTACACTGAACCTGGAAAAAGATGGCTAATTTCGACTTTTCACTGGGCGTCATGGACAACCCGAGGGTCATGGCACAAAAGCTCGTAAATTTAGAAGTAACCTCCTTTAACTCAGGAAATGGATCTTCTATACCGCTGAAAAAGTAATAGTACACATTAGTGATCTTCACCCGCATCGATAATTCTGGATGGACGCTAACAGAGCCGCTCCCTCCAAACGGCGCGGCACTGCTCAGCAACTCGTCAATTTCGCCGCGTAACAAATAGTACTTGGCTTGACTGATAAAGTGGTCTTCCAAGAACCTTTGGCGCGACTGTGTTGATTTTGCCATGTATTCATATTCAAATATCTGAAACCGGAGCGACTGCCTTAAAAGTGATAGTTGCAACGTCCGGAAAACCGAGAAAGTGATCTGCTCACCAAAAAGGACCCCATCCTTAATGGTAATGCTGCTTTGACCCAGACCTTCCCCCGTCTGTAAATCAAGTTGCAGACTTGCAATCACTTTGTTGAGCTTATAGCGCGTCACAGATAACCGCGAAAAAACGTCTTTTAACGAGATTCGATTCTCATGAGACGTTTCCAAAAGCCAAACTAATTTCAGTTTAAGTTGATCATCCTTCTCCAAGAAAGCTAAATAGTCCATTTTAATCCCCCCAAGACTTAGCGCCTTTGTCAATACCTACTCACGACCGTTACAGCCCGCTGTAACAGGTCAAACAACGAAAAAGTAGTTCTTGATATATCCAGCTCGTGCATAACCTCCCCAGGCCGCAGCTAACTGGTTGCTTCACTGACACTTACCTACCCTGTGTAACCTTTGTGCTAGAACCGTAATTCCCCCGAATTAGAGCAGTTCTTAAAAATGAATATTACGCGCATAACATTTCAATAGATAAATTCAAAACAACTGCCTTCAATTGTTTGTAATCGGTACCAAAACTTTACACAGACAAGTTTATCAGTCTTGTTTACCATCGTCCTAAAAAACAAACAAATTTTTATTCTTCCAGTTACTTTGTTTTTCTCTACAATTCTAATATAATAGAAAAAAACGGGGTAGCCAATATTCAATCTGACATTAACTGTTAATTAATGAACACCTTTGAGAATATTGTTCACGAATACTATAGGGGGAGATTCTCTTGCCATCGGAAAACAATACCAAATCCGACCGGCGTACGTTAAAAACTAAGCGTGCGTTGAAAAAAACGTTTATCGAGTTACTAGACCAAAAGCCAATCGATAAGATCACGGTCGCTGAACTGGCAGAAAAGAGTGATATTGGACGGGGGACGTTCTATATCCATTATCAAGATGTATATGATTTATACGACACCATCGTTTCGGACACCTTGTCCGATTTGATTCAGATATTCGACAAAACTTATCCGCCAAAGGGATCCGATAATTTTCATGATCTATCAAAACAATTGGTCAGCTACATTGTCGAGCGTAAGCAGATTTTTACCGCTCTTACCACTGGCGGAACCGATACTGATGTCCTTAGTCAGCTCAATCGGTTAATGGCGTACAAGGTTTTGGAATCTGAAGACATTTCCTCAGACGATTATCTGGCCAACACAGCAGCTCATTTTGCATCTCATGCTATGCTGGGCGTCATTGTGGAATGGCTTCAGGAGGAGGATGACTCAAAAAAAATCACCCTTCATCAGCTTGTCAACTTGATTGCCATTGACGTCAGTGTACTCCACAAGGTAAATCTTAAATCCAAACGGATCAACAATTTAAAGAACCAGTTGCAACGTCCGACCAACGGCGACGCTGATGCAATGGAAGATGAAACCTGGCCGGAGGAACTGAAATGATTTTTTCTACTATAATATAGCCACATGAAAAAAGGACGCTGAGGGCGTCCTTTTTTGTTTCTGTTAGTTGCAATATCGGAAGATTTTCACCAGATGCGACGGTATTTTCGCTGAATTAGCCCCTGAAAATCACCGCGCTACCACTACATTGTCCGTTTTTCCTAATACGAAAACACTTGGCTGACTATTATCTACTAAGGCGCCAGAACATGCCGCGCGTTAGCGAAACACTACCTCACCTTTCTAAAAGATCCCAAAACCATTCTATTGTGTCTTATGCTATTTTGTCTAAACGTGCCCTGCCGGACAGGAAAACTAGTCGCCTAAGGATCACTGGCTCGAAGCCAAAGTCGGGCTTTAGGGCAGTGAGGCTTTACGCTCCGCTCCCTAACCGCCTCGGAATCCGCACCTTAAAAAAAACGAGGTCAAAATCACCGCCCGGCAACTTCAACCTCGTTTTCTTCGTGAGCAATACCTAAGCAATGCTCAACGAAGCGTTGATTTTATTCTTTTTGATCTCAGTCACAATACGGTGCAGGCTCTCAAAATTCTCCAGCTGCATCGGATCGGGCCAGACAACCTGTGGGACATCACGAATATCAGCTACAAACGTGTCTGAAAGGTAAATATCGGTGTCATTTGAAAAATAATCAACGAACTTCACATTACCGCCTGGGTAAGACGCCAACAACATATCAATGTACTGCTGTGGAATCCTGCACTGGCCAAAATCAACACAAACAGTGACGGTGTCTCTGACAATGTCGTGTGGCACTAGGCCAATCAGCGCCATCAGATAGTCGTGGTTCAACTTCGTGTGAATGTCATAGTTAACGGTCAGATCAAGTATCCGCCGAATTTCACGGGTCATCTGAGACGCCAGCATGGCAAACCCTGGAAAGTCTTCGCTGTAACGTGTTTCACTCTGTTCGTAGTAGTCCGGCGTCGTGTACAGATCAAACAACAACATCCAGTAACTTTCGAGACTTAGATGGGTCGCAATATCTGACAATTTGTCATCTTTGACCAGACTTTGATCAATTAAAGCTGACGAGCGTAAGAGTTTTTCGAACCGGTCCTTAATGACCCCCAGCTCCATCGTAAGGGACTTATTCAGGACCGTTGGACAAACATCCGCCACGTGCTCACTAAGCAGAAAGGCTGACAAGTACCCCGCTTCCGAAGTCACGTCATCTTCCTTAGCTAACTCAACGTTGTTTAAATAAAAATTCTTAATAAATGCTGTTTGGTCAGTCCGTTGCACGTGCATCAACTGTCGCAGGTTAATAAAATTACGGCTGTTGATACGTTTAACTTGCACCTGAAAGAAGATACTCAGCTTCGCCTTTTGCGTGGGTGTCATTGAGATACCCAACGTCATGGCACAAAAGCCGATAAACTTTGATGTGACCTTCTTCAACTCAGGAAACGGCAGCTCCATGCCACTATAGAAGTAATAGTAGATGTTGGTCAGTTTGCTGCGCATAACCAGTTCCGGATGAACATTGATGGTATTGCTGTGGTCTAACGGTACCGCGTTAGCCAATAAATCATCAATTTCGTTTCGCAACAGGTAATACTTCGCCTGACTGATGTAATGCTCTTCAAAAAACTTCTGACGGGATTGGTTACTCTTCGCCATGTACTCATACTCAAAAATTTGGAATCGAATGGACCGCTTTAAAAACGCCAATTGCAACACTCGATACACAGAAAAGTCGAGGTGTTCACCATAAAGGACCCCATCCTTCAAAATGATAGTGCTTTGGTCCACTTCCGGCTGTGTCTGGAAATCAATCTCTAACCGCGCAATGATTTTATTAAGCTTATAACGCGTAACAGATAACTGCGACAGCGCTGTTTTTAATGGTATTTGATGTTCATGTGCCGTCTCCAACAGCCAGATCAATTTCAGCTTCAGCTGATCATCCTTCTCCAAGAAAGCTAAATAATCCATATTCATTCCCCACTACTATTCCTGATTCCCGTTATATGCCGACTCAGCATCGTGATGCCTACTTCACCGAAGCTGTATGACAGCCGACAAACCCTCAATTAAACTACCCCAAATCTCTGAACACCATTGTCCTATGCAATCGGTGTCATCCCTGCTCATATTGATTTTTGAAACTTGTCACCATAATACCCCTATTATAGCGCAATTGGATAGTTTGCAAACAAATTAATGATACACAATTCAACAACACACCAGCAAGTAATCACTTCACCTTAGCGACGATGCACCAAAAGCCAACCGCTTGTACCAAAATTTTGGTAAACGATTGGCTTTTGACGCCCCGCTCTCACCTGGAGATTGGGTAGATTATTCGAGGCAGCCATTGCAACTATTTTTGCTCTTTCTGCTAGTTCACAGATGTGAACCCATCTTCTATAGCCAGTGAATACTGACACGCAATCGTTATGTTTAACAATCCAGCGGAGTATGACTAGAAAGGAAGATTAACTACGATCACCAGCAGTAAGATTGCAAACACAATTTCAATGAGCTTTGTAAACTCAGAATAATCATCATGCAATGTTCTTCTTAATGTTTGGAGAACGACTAAGCAAGCTTATGCAAGAGTTGGCGCGTCGCTTATTAAGAATTACAGGTTCTTACGACGCTTTTCAGCACCGGCAAGACCGAAGGCTGAAAGGATAAGGCCGAGGAGACCCAAGCCAGCAACTTCGCTAGTTTGTTGTTCGTCGGTTTGTGGCAACTTGGTCGTTGCTGCCTTAGCAGTGTTAGCCTTGGTAGTTGCTTTCAGAACAGTAGCAGCCTTTGGCGTTGCTGTTGCAGTTGAAGCAGCAGTCGTCGTTGCAGTAGGATCACTTGAGCTTGCGTTTGACAAGGTCGAAACAGTACCAGTTGAAGTAGTGCCGCCATTGTCAGAAGCAGAAGTAGTGCTACCAGTTGAAGAACTGCCAGTGTCACCAGAAGTTGAAGTGGTTACATCTGATCCAGTTGAACCGCTGTTGCCAGTGGTGCCAGTTGTAGTCCCAGTAGTGGTTCCAGTGGTAGTTCCAGTTGTGGTCCCAGTAGTGGTTCCAGTGGTAGTTCCAGTTGTGGTTCCGCCACCATTGTTAGTAGTACCACCGCCGTTGTTAGTAGTGCCACCACCATTGTTATCAGTAGTAGTAGAAGCTGGGATAACGATTACAGAAGCAACCTTATCCAAGTCTTGTGCGGCATAAGTCGTGTCACCTGAGCCAAGTGCGGCAACAGCAGCAGCAACCTTAGCCTGACCAGCTTCATTCAGTTCGTAAGTGTAAACCGTAGCACCGTCAGCGTTCTTAGTACCAGCACCGATAGTGAAGTCAGCAGCAGTCAAACCTGGGTTCAAACCTTCGACGCTAGTTGTGAAGGCTTCGTTCAAGTTAGCAGCTAATGCGTCAGCTGCAGATTGACCAGCTTGACCAGTGATAACAGCCGAAGCAATGTAGCCAGCCGGAGTAGTTTTTGACGAAACCGTAGCTTGTGGTGCTTGTTGCAGATTCAGGTATGCTTGGTCAACGTCCTTTTGTGAGGCGTTAGGGTTAGCAATAACTGCTTCTGCATTAGCAATGTTAGTAGCGTTATCGGCATCAGTCGATGCGGTTGTAAGGGCTGCCTTCAAAGCTGTCTTATCAACGTTTTGGTAAACGATTGATGTGTTCGTGTTTTCAACTGCACCGTAAATGTCAGTTGCAACAGCTACAGTTTCACTTGTGAATGAACCTGGTGTGTTGGAACTAAGATCAGGGTCAGTGAAAGTGATTGGTAATGCAGTTTCAATTTGAACCCCAAGGCCGCCACTGATAGCTGTTTGAATAAGGCCATTAAGACTTGTATCTGATTGTGAATTCAAGTTGCTTACAGTCTTGATTGCACTTGCAATGGTGTTAGTAACGCCATTCAAGACAGTGGTAATTGCATCACCAACGATACCCAAACCTTGGATAGCGTTGTCGCCGTCAGCGTCTTCTAACGTTCCTGCAAGGGCTTGAAGACTGTCAGTAATACCAGTGGTCCAACCAGTGATGTAGGTGTTAATTGCGTTTGCCACAATCGTTGAAAGACTGTTGGTTGTCGTAACTTGGTAAGTACCAGTTGAAGTTTCAGTAGCAGCTTCAAGTGTGGTGATTGTCAGACCGCCAGAGGCAAGTTGGGTCTTGTCGTCAGTCATTGCAGTGATTTCAGCTTGAACTGATTGAATACCAGCTGCATAACGTTCCAAAGCCTGTTGGATACCCTCGAGTGAGTTGGTCGTCCCAACAGTACTCAAACCTGAAGTATCAATGCCCCATGAGTTAAGCAATGAAGCAATAGCAGACCCAGCAGAAGTGATGCCGCTGATAACGCCGCTAAGCGTGTCAGATGCGGTGTTAACCAAACCAATAACACCACTACCTGCATCTGCTAAGGCATTATCAACAGTGTTCAATGCACTGGTAATGTATGAAATAACAGGTTCTAAGGCGTCAGCAGTGATTGTAGTTGTGACAACTGCTTCACCGGTAATTGTATCGCCGACTTTGTAGTTTTCAGCAACTGTAGGATCAGTAATCTGGAAGGTTTCTCCAGTAGCGTCATCCTTAATAGTCATACCAACATCAGTCACAGCGGTAACATCCCAAGTACCAACAGTTGCAGTCGATGCAATGTCACTTGGTAATGTAAAGGTTGTGGCACTGGCGTTACTGCCACCGACTGAAATTGAGATTCCAGTGTTTGTCCCAGTTGCGTACAGAACAGCTGCACGTGTTTGTGGGTCAGTGGAGTCAGTTGAAACAGCACCCTGATCGTTGATAATGTCAGCGGCAGTCCCTGGAACAGTTTGGCCATCCACAGTAGTTGTGCCGGCTAAACTATCATTTGATGCGTCAGTAACATCAACTGCACCGTAATCGCCAGCAACACGGTCATTTTCGGAATTAGCAGTTGTAACAGCAGCTAAGTTACCACTGTCATCAGTCGTACCTAAGCCTGCAGTCGCGCTATTGTCAGCAGTAACTGTGTTGGTTCCGCCAATCGTTGTTTTAACAATGGCACCACTAACCGTTGGATTTACAGCCGTAGCTGCGTCTGAAGTCTTATCCAGATTGGTTGCACCGTTTGTTGTAATCTTAGTTGGCGTTGTGACCATTGACGTAGTAGTCGTGGTCTGAGTTGCAGAACCTTGATCAGTGGCTGTGGCTGGTGTTTGGTCACTAGTAGAAGCAGCCTTACTGATAGCATCGTTTGAAGTTGTTGCAGCATTGGCAGCATTGGTAGTCGAACCAGTTGTTGATGTCGTTTTTGCATCAGTCGTACCAGTTGTACTACCTGTCTGTGAACTGCTATCAGCAGCGCTCGATGATGAACCTGTGGATGCTGAACTAGAACCAGTTGATGCTGAGCCAGAATTTGCTGATGATGATGTATCACTAGCAGTTGATGAACTATCAGCTGAAGGCGTTGAAGCCGTTACAGTTGTTGTTGTTGCATCAGAAGTGGTCGTATCAGCGTGAATAGCTGGTGCCCCCAAGAACGCAATCCCCAGTGAGAACGTTGCGATACTAGCGACGAGCCACTTTGAGCCGCCCTTGTACATCCGGTAGTGCACCTTCTCATTGTCGTTAATGGTAGCTAAATGCCGATTATTTTTCGACAAATTCTTTGATCCTTTTCCCATTATATTTTCCTCCCTCGAAAATCCAATTACTCCTATGATTCACTAAGTGATGATGTCGTACAGCCTACTTCATCACTTGCACAAAGAGACTGAGTTGTAATCCCTTACGCAGTCTTAATGTACCAAATCTTATAAAAAGTTTATATAGTTTTTGGAAGCTTTTTTATTCAATAATGACACTCGGTTGATAAATTAATTAGAGAATTGTATAAAGAACAGTGATTTCATTTGTAAATTCCCCCAATTTAAAATTCTAATTATTTGTTGTTTGATTTAAAAAATGAATCTTAAAAGTGTTGGCTATCGAAACAGTTTTTGTTCAAAATTATAACAAAGTTATTATAACGGCATTTCGAGAACCATTTTCAGCTAGTAAAACGAAGAATCATTTTAAAAAGCAATCATCAAATTTCAGAATTGATTCTGATCTGTTTTAAATAATGAATACTGGAATAAGAAGGTCGATTAATATATTTTATAAACAGTATGCACTTACATTGATGATTATCGATTTCACGATTCCAATAAATTAAACATTAAATTTTATAAAGCAACATCAAACTACTTTTTGTTAGTAAAAACAATAAGGGCCTTAACAATATAAACCACACTATTGGTTTATATTGTTAAGGCCCTTTTCCGGTCAATTATCATTTTAAGACATGGTTAAGATTGTCATGACTTTGAAACTAATTCGAGTCCAGATGCTTTTTGGGTTAACATGTTTTGAATCACTTCCGAAATGTAAGCACCTGCTTCAACGGCTGGCACACCACCTGGATGGATGTTGGAAATCACGGTTCGTCGCGATTCTGGCATCCCGACTTTTGGGCGGTACGCAATGTAAGCGCTCATTGACTTAGCAGTCACAAGGCCGGGGCGTTCCCCAATCAGTAGGCAAACAACATCGGCTTTCAAGGCTTCACCTAAATAATCTTCGGTAGCTACCCGGGCAAAACGGATGAATGGCACCGGACCAACATCAATGTTGACCAACGCAAGCCCCTGCTTGATTGCCGGAATTGCTTCCGCCACATTGGCTTCAATTGCCGTGGAACTTAGCCCATCGCCAACCGCAATCAAAACGCGCGGTTGTTTTAGATACGCCCGTTTCACTTTATCTAGGGCAGAGGCTGCGATAGCCCGCCCGTGATCAGGTCGCGTGAGGTACTCCGTTTCGGTCGTACAAGTAGATTGAATCGGAATAAAGGCCATTTTAGTGATAAATTCCGGTGCAACATCGGACCAAACAGAATCTTTTGCAGCCGCGTGATCCGCGCGCAATCGAAGGACAGAGCGAGTTGTGTAACGGGTTCCGACTCGGCCAAGACCCAGGCGAGCGGTCGTACTGTGTTTCAGCGCGATATAATCATCTGCACTTACTGGATGCTGAACCCCCAGAATTTCGTGTTGATCAATCGCCCTAATATCAATGAGCGCACCAGTTTTATCAACTGGAATTGGTTTGATTTTTGGTGGAATTAACATTGGCAAGTCCTCTCTTTCACTTCATTAGGCTTTGACACTGTCAGCAACTGAATCAAGGAATAGTGAGGCGTCACCCGCCAATGGCGTTAAATGACCTTCATTCGTAATGCCCATTCTCTCTAGCCATGCGTCAAACTGCTTGATTGGCCGTGTGCCCAGCAGTTCGCGCAACGTGGCCGTTTCCTGGTAGCCAGTTGACTGGTAATTCAGCATAATATCATCCGCCTGGGGTACACCCATCATGTATGTGCAGCCTGCATTCGCAAGTAAAACAGCTAAGTTCTCAATATCGTTTTGATCTGCTTGCATATGGTTGGTATAGCAAACATCACAGCCCATCGCAAGACCACTTAGTTTGCCCATGAAATGATCTTCTAGCCCAGCGCGGGTCACCTGTTTTGCATCGTACAGATATTCTGGACCGATAAACCCAACCACCGTATTGACAATAAACGGGTCATAGTGGCGAGCAAATCCATAGCAACGGGCCTCCATTGTAACTTGGTCGTTATCGAAATTGGCATCGGCTGATAGTTCGGAACCTTGTCCCGTTTCAAAATACATGACGTTTGGACCAACCGTTTCCAATTTTTCGTGACCCATTCGGTTTGCTTCCGCAATCATTTTTGCATTGATGCCAAACGCAGTGTTTCCCTTTTCGGAACCAGCAATCGATTGGAAAATCAGCCCCGCCGGTGCCCCCTGTTCAATGGCAGCCATCTGAGTTGTCACGTGAGCGAGCACGCAGGTCTGTGTTGGCACCTGCCACTTACTGATGAAGTCATGAAACTGCTTAAGAATTTCAGTAACATTATCAACTGAATCAGTTACCGGGTTAACGCCGATCACCGCATCACCAACACCCATGCTCAGTCCCTCCATTGTGGAGGCCATGATGCCCCGAACATCGTCAGCCGGGTGATTCGGTTGTAGCCGGGATGAGAAAGTGCCTGGACAACCAATAGTGGTGTTAGCCGTTTTTTCATTGGTTATCTTTTTTGCGGCCATAACCAGATCCATGTTCGTCATAAGTTTGCATACCGCCGCGATCATCTCTGAAGTTAGTCCGCGAGAAATGTAATGAATCTTCTGGTTATCCGTATCTAATGCCAACAGCCATTCACGCAGCTGTTCAACCGTCCAGCGCTTAATCTGGCTGAAAACATCTGCATCAATATCATCGATGATCATCCGCGTCACTTCATCCTTATCGTAATCCACACCAGGATGGTTGTAGATATCATCCAGCGTTAGTTGGGAGAGGACGACCTTAGCTGCCACCCGTTCCTGCATGCTGGCAGCAGCAATGCCCGCGAGCAGGTCGCCAGACTTTTCTTCATTGGCCTTTGCCATGACTTCTTTAACTGTTCTAAACGTGTAACGTTTTCCTGAGAGTGTGACTTTTAAAATCATATGCTCACCATCCTATTGAAAGACTAAAGTTTTAACCACTACGGGTAAAGTCCGGCCACTAGCGACCGGTTCGCCGATATCGACGTAATCGCCGGTAATTGCTGGAACATTGTCGAAGCAAACGATTGGGTAACCTCTGGGCAATCGGCTCCGCAAGCCATTGCCCATAACCTGGGCGACATTTTCTTTAATCATAACGATTAAGGGCAACCGCCTATCAATCAGCGGCCGGGCAACAGTGATCAGCCATTCGCACCAGTTGCCCACGGCTTCGAAACTTGGTGTAATACCATTTAATGCCCAGCAGACGTTCTGTTGTGTGTCTGATTCCTGTAGCATCCGTAACTGCTGGGTCGCAACTGCTGTGCAATGTTCCCACTGCCAATTGCCTTCGACGGCAATCACCGGTACGTTTTTAATTGGCAACGCTTCGTAATCGTATGTAATCGTACTGCCGCTGACCATCATCGACTGGGATCCGGCACCAACCACCGTGGCCTGGATTGTCTCGGTCGTCGGCACAACTCGGAAATCTGCAAAGAGCCGCGATTGTTTGATGCCTTGCCCGAGTAATAAGCCAATATCCCCGTAAGGAAACGCATCGTCCGGTAATGTGTCATTCAGGCAGTCAGCAACGCCACCGGAAAATGTCAGTAACGGTCGTTTATGGAACGGTTGCAGTGCATGATCGGTGACAAAATCATTCACCCATCGTGGTGCCTTGATAGCTCCAACTGAAGCTTCCAACACGGTCACCATTTTCCTAATCAACGGTCGTAACGTCTCTGCAGTCACCTGGCCACCTTCACGAATATTAAGTTGCGTTTCTTCTATTAAATTTTTTATTTTTGGTGCAATGTAGGTCACATGATGTGCTGTATCAACTCGAATCAATCTACCACCAATATCAAAGCATGCGGTGTCAACACATTGTCCATCATGAAAACGGGCAAGGTTGCTGGTGCCACCACCAATATCAAGATTAATCACATCATTGCTTCCCGCTCGTTGCAGCAACGCCTGATCTGCACCTTTACCCGCTAGCACGCTTTCCAGGCTTGGTCCAACCGTGGCACAAACAAAATCACCTGCTGCGTCACTCAACGCATGCACAACGCGGTCTGCATTGTTTTTTCGAGCCGTTTCACCGGTCATGATAACAGCCCCCATCTTCAAGTGCCGTTTATCAACACCTGCCTTTTCATACTGCGCTGTAACAAATTCTTGAATACCGTGCTCATCGATAGTGGATGCCGACAATAATGGGGTAAAGACCACTGGGCTGCGGTAAATAAGTCGCTTTTGGCTAATGGCAATGTGTGGCAGTGTAAAAGTGTTCGCCGTGTTTGTAATAGTGAGTTCCGCTAGGATCAGTGACGTGGTCGATGTTCCAATATCGATACCAACCGTTTGTAAGGTTTCAGTCATGGCTTCAACTCCAATCATTATTCTATGTTATAAATAATAACATGATATAAGATTAATTCAATGATGACTTTTAATTATATTTTAATCCTATGCTAATTATAGGTGCTAAAATATAGATGTTCTTTCCTGACATAGACGTGTTTTCAATTGTTTTTTCAATTTTAATCTTTAATCCAAATAATTTTCAAACAAGTCTTTGCAATCTAATCTTTATGTTATATAATCTAACACATAATCAAATTGGATTCGTTAAAGTTTTTGAAAGGAATGTGATTGAATGGTTTATTTAGGTATTATGATTCTGCTGCTGACCGTCATCATGATGGTCTTCATTATTGTTCACGCGAGCCAATCGGTCAGAAACTGGAAAACGGCGCAGGCCGGTGAGGCAACTCCTGCTGGCAAGTCTTTCGGATACAAGCAGGAACTGATCCGTGATATGGGTGGTTTCTCAAATTTCTCTGTTTCTTTCTCCATTATTTCGATTCTGACCGGAGCCGTTTCCTATTATGGTTATGGGTTCAATCAAGGCGGCCCCGCTATTATGGGAATTGGCTGGCCGCTAGTAACTTTCTTTGTTTTGTTCGTGGCCGCAGCCATGGCAGAGCTTACATCCGCCATTCCAACTTCTGGTGCTATTTACCACTGGGCGTCCATCTTAGGCGGCCCGACTTGGGGCTGGTTTACTGGCTGGTTAAACATCGTCGGCCAAGTCACCATTGTTGCCGGTATCGACTATGGGTGTGCAACCTTCGCCTCAAATTTAATTTTTGCCAGTCCTAATAAGTTTCAGTTTCTGCTGACCTACGCCGCAATCTTAGCCAGTCATGCGTTGCTGAACCACTTCGGAATCAACGTTGTATCAAAACTCAACTCCATTTCCACCATCTATCACGTAGTCGGCGTTTTCTTAATCATCGGGGTCCTTTTTATCGCCGGACCAACACACCACGTCACTTATCTGTTTACTACATTTTCAACCGCTACATCATCTAACATGCCTTACTGGGGCGCGTTCCTGATTGGCCTGCTACAGGCCCAATGGACATTGACTGGTTACGACGCTTCAGCTCACACCAGCGAAGAAACATTGAACCCTCGCGTTCAAGCACCTTGGGGCGTGTTCCTCTCTGTTGCCATTTCTGGGATTTTCGGGTTTGCTTTATTAGCACTTGTCACCCTTTCTATCAAGAACCCTTCAGCAGTGGCCGTTGCCGGCAACAACGCTTTCATTGTAGCCATTCAACAAGCGGTCGGTTCTCGATTTGGCGGTGTGCTTCTCTGGCTGGTCACCATCGCAATGTGGTTCTGTGGCTGTTCATCGATCACGTCGTCTTCACGTATGGTCTACGCCTTTAGTCGGGACAACGGCTTGCCACTTTCTAAATACTGGAAGCGGGTTTCAAAGAAATTTCATACGCCAGCAGTTGCCATCTGGTTGATTGCATTTATCGCTTTCTTGTCAGGCATCTCTGACGGCATCTACGCCGTTATCGGAACCATGAGTGTTATCGGTCTGTATAGCTCGTACTGTATTCCAATTGCTTTAAAGCTTCGTGCACAGTTCCGCGGTATTTGGACTAGCAAGGAAGACGGTCCCTGGCACCTCGGCAAGTGGAGCATTCCAGTTGGAACCGTTGCTTGTCTCTGGATTGGTTTTCTAATCATTCTCATGGTCGTTTCCCCAACCAACGTGCAATTGACAAGTCATTTGGTCCTGCACTACGCCACCGGGAAAATCATTTTCGTCGTGTTAGCGCTGTTGGTCATCGACTATCTGACCAACGCCCGTAAAACATTTACTGGTCCGCTGCTGGGGTCCTATGAAAAATTCAGTCACCAGCTGACAAACAGTCAACCCGCTTCACCATTGTCACAGCAGCTCAATGCCAGCCAGTTCCAGTTAAAAGGTGACCTGACTAACCAGCAGCACCACCAAAATTAAGCTATTTTATTGTTTCACCGCATCCCCTGTGCTATTCTGACGTGTAACCACATTAGGTATCCGGGGGTAACCAACAAATGAAACATGCGTTAATAAAATCGGCCTTGGCATTCATCGCCACCATTAGTTTGGGAACGGCGATGAGCACTGTTTCAGTCCATGCCGCAAGTGCGACAAAGACGTTCAGTACGAGCAATCCAAATAAACTGACCGCTTATTATAGTAGTAAAAAAGCACAGTATGCGTTTCACTGGGTAACGGTGAAAACGAATAAGGGTAAGGTCCGGGTCATGGTCTTCGGTGATTTTAAAGCCGCTAAAACGACCATGGTACTGCCACTGACAACCACACTAAGCAAGAATCGAAAAACGTTGTCGAGTACCTACCGGATCGTGGGCAGTAACGACAAAGTCGGCACGCACAATTATCACTTCAAGTTGACTAAGATCAGCAGTACTAAATATCAAGTCAAGCTCGCCACAAGCGGGCAACGGCGGCTGCTAAGTACGACCGGCACCACGACCACGTTTACGGCAACGACTAAATCGCCGGCAAAAACGTTCGCAGCTGCCTACTCAGAATCGGTTATCAAAACCGCAGAGACGAGTGAACTGAATACGGAACTGGAAGCTGCTTACAAGGAAGCGTTGAAGAAGGACGCAACTGCTAAGGATCCAACCACCGATTCAGCTATGCAAAAAGAAGTCACCGATTTAGTTAACAGCACCACGAAATCAAAGCTGGCTGATCTCGTTTCCAGCTTTAACATGTAAAATTCAATCACATTCAAAGCAAACGAAAAACGCTCACGGCAAGCACCGTGGGCGTTTTTTGAGGCCGTTGTCTGAGGGAACAGCGACCCGAATCAGTATTTGGTAGATGCACCCAGTAGGCAGGGTGCGAAGTCAACTCTAGTTGTGTCTCATATCTAATTGGTACTGGAGGGATTGAGGACTGTCATCAGTTGAACGTTGGCCACCCACAAGACGTGGGCGCAAAACAATTTGTGAGAGGTATTCGGTAAAAATGGCCCCGCAAAGCTGATGAGTCCCGTCTAAAAACTTTCAAACAATCTCAGATGTCCTTAGAAAATGTGCAATTAGTTGCAAAGGTTACAGTATTGGTTAAGTTGTGCAAACGGCTGGGACCATGCGCACAACCAACGAAAAAGCACTAGAGCTGACCATATGTGATAGCGAATTGGCGTTTTCGTTATCAACACCCGTATTGTAACAAAAATCAAATACTGTTTGAACATATGAACAGAATTTTATTATCGATAATTTAGTTTATGGGGTTAAAAAGGGTGGAATGAAGGACAGAACGTGCAGCAACGCGCTTAGCGAGCGGAGCGTAAGGTACTTTGACCCGAAAAGGCCGGGCCTGACTTTTGGGGTCGAAGTGCTTTGCGCAGGAGCCCCCTGCCTTGTGAACCTCGGTTAGTCTGCATAACAATAAAATGACTAAAAAGGCCCTCGTCACAGAAACGCACATTATCCGCATTTTTAAAAATCAAACAAAAACCACGGACAGCTCAAGGCCATCCGTGGTCGAGTTCGGCAACAATACCTGAGGGCGCATCAGCCAAACTTTTTAATATGAAGCTAATTTACTATTCTTTCCGACGCTTACGTGCACCTGCAAGCCCAAAGAGTGAAAGCACTGCGCCAAGTAAGCCGAGACTTGCCAGACCATCACTTTGCTCTTCACTAGTTTGCGGCAATTTGTTGGCATCGGTGTTGCCGTTGTCATTTGTGTTGCCTGAAGCAGCGGTGTCACTGTTAGTATCTGCGAGATCAGCACTCGTTTCAGCTTCTGTACCGGTATTAGTGCCTTTACCGTTGCCAGTCAAGGCAGTCGTGTCACCAGATGAGGCCTCAGCTAATCTATTGCTGCCGTTTGCACCCGTGGTAGAGCTACTCCCAGAACCATCTGTTCCAGTCGTGTCGCCAGCATTAGAAGTACCAAGCCCACTAGTAGTATCGGCAGGAGTAGAAACTGTGATTGCCGTTCCATTCTGACCATTTGTGCCAGTTGGCGTAACGGTCAATTGTGCGTTTGGTCCGACATCTCCTGAAACATCGACAGTGAATGTACCATTGTCACCCACCGTACCCGTGCCAAGCGTATTGCCTTCACCATCAGTGATGGTAACCGTGTCACCAGGTGTTCCATTCCCAGTAACATCGTATCCATCAGTTGGATCACCAGTTACCGAAACATCACTGATTGTTGGTGTATTATCCGTTGGCGTAGTGCTGGTTGCTGTACCGTTGCCGCCGGTGGTATCAGTTGGCGTGGAGTTGGTGTTGGTATTTGTGTTGCCATTGCCGTCACCAGGAACAGTCAGCGTAATGCCGTTGCCACCTTCTGGCGTAACCGTGATAGGATCTCCTGGGTCAACCTTTGTGGCGTCAACTGGGATGACAAACGTTCCTGACCCGTCAGTTTCGCCCCACGCAATTGGTGTTCCATTCTTATCTTTGATAACGATTGGCGTATTCGGCACTGATTGACCAGTTACTTGATAGCCTTTATCCTCGTTACCAGTAATCTTGCCTTTATCAATGGTCGGATCACTTGGCACAGTGGCCGTTGCCGGGTCACCACCATCAGGGGT
>NZ_AYYR01000029.1 GCF_001435975.1 Secundilactobacillus collinoides DSM 20515 = JCM 1123 | reverse complement strand
AAGCTAGTCTAATTGGTCTAGTTATCAAGTGTTGCACTTCAATTTTAAATCGGGGACCATTTTATAATTAGATTCGGAAAACGAAAAAAGCGTTCGTCCCCCATACCGGCCTATAGCCAATACAGGGACGAACGCTTCGTGTTACCACCCTTGTTCGCAGATTATTTGCACAATCTGCCTCAACGACACCTTATGATGTCTGGGATCGTAACGCATCCTTGCGAACCCGTTGCGTGAACAGCAGGTCTCCAATTTGGGCTCATTCACCAACGCGTGCGTATCCTGCCTTTCACCAAATACAGGTCGCTTTGTCACGTCGTTGTCGGTTACTATTCCCATCCGAATTTCATAATCTAATTACTATTTAATATAAGCATCCGACATGGTTCTGTCAATAGGTTTTTAAAATTAATTATTTTATTTGGACTTTTGACGCAGGGTGTTACTTGATGAGAGAGCAAAAGCTCTGCCAGATAACTTTTACATCTTTATGTATCTGGCAGAGCTTTGCGTTGTGAACTGTGAGTTGCTTGTCGGTATTTGGCATTTTTAGAATGCTTGTTTTCGTACGATGATTGCTCCTTTATTATTTTCGGAGATTCAGGCTGCATTCGTGGTTTGCTTTCTTGGCGTCGAAACGTGTTCCGAAAGGCAAGGAGCTCCTGCAGAAGGGACTCTGAGCCAAAAAGTCAGGCCCGGACTTTTCGGCTCAGAGTCCCTTCTGCTCCGCTCCTTAAACGCCTTTCTCCACACTCTAGGTTGTTGGATCCGCCTTTTTTTCCACCCAAGCTAATATGAGGTCAACCACGATTGCCATCAGGGCAGTTGGTAACGCACCTGCCAAGATAATGGCACTGCCGTTTGTGGCATTTGTTCCACGGATAATGATATCCCCAAGGCCACCAGCGCCAACGAAAGTCCCGATAGCTGTGATTCCGATGGCGAGCACCAGGGCGTTTCGCAAGCCAGCCATAATCACCGATAGCGAGAGCGGCAGTTCCACCAAGCGCAAAAGTTGCCACCTGGTCATACCCATGCCCTTACCTGAATCTAAGACACTGGCATCAACGTTTCGCATCCCCGTATCCGTATTTTTGATGATGGGCAACAGTGCGTACAAGAAAACCGTCACGATAACCGTATTCACACCCAAGCCAAGACCAATCATGATGATTGATAACATGGCCAATGACGGAATGGTTTGAATGACGTTCGCTATCCCAATAACCACACCGCTGAGCTTACCATGATGGGCAATGAAAATACCGATTGGAATCCCAACGACTGCGGCAATCAACACACCATAGATAGAAATCAAAAAGTGCCGGGAGAACTGGGCTAACACATAGGACCCGTTATGCTGATAGTAATAGATCAACTGTTGCCATAGATTCATATTTTGCATTAGTTGTTCCCCCCTTCAAAGTAGTTGTGCTTCTCCAAAAATTGTTTGGCCACAACTTCAGGTTCTTTCAAATTATTATCCACTTGATAGTTCAGCTTCTGCATGGTCTTCAAGTTGATCTTACCGTCTAACTTGTTGATAATCGGTTTAAGTTGCGGGTGCTTCTTCAAGATAGCGTTGGTCGCAACCGCACTTGCGGTGTATGGCGGGAAGAAATGTTTATTATCCTTCAGCAGCTTCAAATGATAACTGTTGATCCGGCCATCCGTAGAATAGCCTAAAACAGCATCCATCTTGCCGACAGCCACCGCATCGTAGACCAGCCCAATTTGCATTGGGTGAATGGAACCGAAACTATAGCCATAGGTCTTTTGAAACCCATCATAACCGTCGCCTTTACGGTTCAGCCAAATTTGATCGACCCCAACGCTCATCTTAGGGGCCTCCTTCTTCATGTCGCTCACGGTGTTCAAATGATACTTCTTAGCCGTTTTCTGAGTAACCATGAACTGGTAGGTATCCGAAAAACCATACGTTGGAAAGTAAGTCATATGATACTGTTTATTAAAAGCCTTTTTAACAGTCTTGGTAGCTCGCGCCGCGTTTCGGTCCGCCGACTTTCCCATGATGGTGGTCAGGTCAGTCCCGATATACCGAATGGCCGAAATATCTGCCTGATTATTTTTCAAGGCATTAAAACTGACGGTCCCGGAACCTAGATTGTTAATAATGGTCGTGTGTAAATTCGTGTAATGCTCAATCATATTCTGCAGCATGTAGGACATAATCTGTTGTTCAGTCGTGTTTTGTGAGGCGATCCGCACCGTGTCTTTAGTCGAACTGGAAAGTCCGGGAAAGCCGCATCCGCTCAGACTGGTAAGTCCAAGCACCGACACAAGGAGCAAGATCAGCCAACGTTTAAATCGTTTCATTGATCAGCCCTCCTTAAGCATGTGCCGTTTTGGGCGTCAGTGCGAGTTCCAATTTACCCAGCAGAAAATCGGTGATCAGGGCCAGTAAAATAACGGGAATTGACCCACCGAGGATCAGGTCGGTCCGATACAGATTCAACCCATTGAAAATGAAATCCCCTAATCCGCCAGCGCCAATGTAGGACGCCAACGCAGCCCAGGCAATCACGTAGGTGGCTGAGAGTCGGATACCCGCCATGATGACCGGTGCTGCCAGCGGGACTTCAACCTTGATGATGGATTGCCAGTTCGTCATCCCCATACCCTTTGCTGCATCGCGCAGGGTCGGACTCACACCGTCCATCCCAAGATAGGTGTTTCGCAAAATTGGCAGTAACGAGTAAATGAACAGGGCGACAATGGCGGGAATAGCGCCGATCCCAAAAATCGGAATCATGAACGCTAGCAGCGCCAAAACTGGAATCGTTTGGAGCATGCTGGCAATCGAAATTACCACGTTAGCGACTTTTTTCGCTCTCGTCAGTAAAATACCAACGGGAACTGCCACAATGACCCCTAGTCCAAGCGAAATGGCTGAAATGTAGATATGCTGCCAAGTTTTATACAATAATTGCCAGCCATAGACTGATAAGAAGTGCATCATTTGGCATCACCACCTTGCCCGTCATCGTCCGCCGTCTCTTGAGATTGCGACAATTTAGCCGCCGTTGCGCTCTTTGTATCTGAACCATCAGTGTCTTTCTTGTCATCGTCACCCCAAAGCGCGTCGTACACAATATCCACAAGGGCGGCCCGGGTCACGATGCCGACCAAATGATGATTTCTATCAACCACCGGCACGTTTTTAAAGCCACGTTTCAGAATCCGTTCAACGGTATCCCGGATCAGCGAATCTGATGACACGTAAAAGACATCCGAATGCATAACGTCACCCACACTGGTAGCCGTTTTAAAGTTATAGTCGATATCTTCAATATCCATATATCCCTTCAACGTGCCGCCGCTGTCGGTGACCAGCAGTGAATCAACTCGCCGATCATGCATGGTTTTCAAGGCTTCTTTCAGTAGCCGATCAGGGGTGATCGAAGCCACGTTTTTGAGCATGACTTGACCAACAGTAGTAATACTCGGCCGAGCCTGGATCAACCGGTCGTGTCCCAACAGATTTTCAACGAATGCATTAGCTGGATGCCGCAAAATTTCATCGGGCGTTGCCACCTGCATAATTTTGCCATCATCCATGACGACAATTTTCGTTGCTAAATTCAGGGCTTCATCCATATCATGGGTCACGAAAATAATCGTTTTCCCTAACCGTTCCTGCAGATCCTTAACTAAATCTTGCAAGGCTTCACGGGTGATCGGGTCCAAGGCACCAAACGGTTCATCCATCAAAATGAGATCCTGATCAGCGGCCAAGGCCCGGACAACACCGATCCGTTGCTGCTGACCACCAGAGAGCTCAGACGGATAACGGTCGAGAAATTCTTCTGGCAGTTCTACCAGTTTGATCATTTCTTTAGCCCGTTCGTTCATCTTCTCCTGCGACCACTTTAGCAATCTCGGCACGATGGTAATATTCTGCCGGATGGTCATGTGCGGCATCAGCCCGATATTTTGAATCACGTAGCCGATTTTTCGCCGCAGTTTCACCGGGTCCATTTCGCTGATATCCTTACCATCCAGCTCAATGGTACCGGAAGTCTGTTGTAACATACGGTTGATCATCCGCATGGTTGTTGTTTTACCAGAACCTGAAGTTCCGATAAAACACACAAACTCCCCTTTTTCAATTTCCAAATTAAAATCTTCAACCGCGACTTTTCCGCCGCTATAGGTCTTGTTTAGATGTTCCATTGTTAAAAACAAAGTCGTCACTTCCATCCTCTCGTAAACCGGGGTCGATTTTTATAAATTTAATGTGCATGTTCTTACTACATTGTAACGTAGACTTGTTACCCAATGCAAAAAAGTGGTATAGGCATATTCACAAAACTGTCCGTTGTTCGGCACTACAGATTATGGCCTTGGTCACACGGAAGTCAGCATATTTGCCCAGTGGATGCAGAAATTTCCGCGCGTTACCGAGTTGGCCGCCGACAAAATAAGGACTGCGGTACACCATAAAAAAAGAGCTGCGTGAGCAACCCCTTCTCTTGGCACTTATGCGGCGACTAAAGCATTTTTCGTAACACTTTTGCCTGTTTCATTCGGTGCCGTCGTGCTAACCGGCCAGCCTCAGCTTGTTTACCATTCGTCAGCAGCGCAATCAGTGCGGCGTGATCTTCAACCGCTTCGATTTTTTTTGGAAATTGACGTTGATAATACCGAGATTCCGTGGGTCGCAACTGAACACGTAATATATCAGCAAATTTGCTGGCATAGTTGCTCGGACTTCGACGCAGCATCACCTGATGGAATTCTCTGTCAATGTTCATCGCTTCTTGCCACAAACTCTTTTCAATGGCATCACGGTACGCGTCATTTAATTGCGTTAACGGCGCGATCAATTTTGGCAACACGTTACTCAGTAATTCAACCCCGCCCTGTTCAATGCGCCCCAGTAATTCGTAAGTTGCCGGAATGCGATCTTCCTGCACCATCGCCACCCGGGTACCAATGTTTGGTTCAACTTCCAAGAAGCCCTCCGCTTTTAATTGCTGAATGGCTTCTCTGACAGGGGTTCTGC
Organism: Secundilactobacillus collinoides DSM 20515 = JCM 1123; assembly: GCF_001435975.1. Lineage (GTDB taxonomy): Bacteria > Bacillota > Bacilli > Lactobacillales > Lactobacillaceae > Secundilactobacillus > Secundilactobacillus collinoides. The sequence goes on along the minus strand of NZ_AYYR01000029.1, from coordinate 95,075 downwards.
TCACTTGATACTTTTCAGCTAATGGGCGGTCAGCAATCATTTCACCGCTGCGAAGTGTCCCATTCATAATATCTTGCTTTAGGCTCACATAAACTCTTTGTCGGTTTGTTACCACTTTATTCACCTTCTCAATTTTGTCCTATGCGATTATTTACCTAACTCTATTTTAACCGACAAAGGTGATATTTTTGTGGATAAAGCTTGAAGATTTCACACTTGGAACCGCCAACAAGTGAGCGTTTTCACGAATATGACAAAAACATTTCAATCATTTAACGGCATAGTAACCGCCTATTAATATAACTGAAACATTATCCGTGTATGCTTATCACAGTTAATTAAATCGGATAGGGAGTTATACAATGTCAAAAATTCACATAAAACTAGTTACTGCATTCTTATTAGTATTCGGCTTCACCGCAGGTATGGTTACTGATACCGCATCAAACTTCAACAACGAACCAACAACTGCGCAAGCCTCAACAAAGCTGACCGCCACTCAAAAAAAGGAAATCAAGGCGATTAATTCAGGCTTGTCATCAACTCAAAAGTCTGCTAAAAACTGGATTGCCTATCATGAATCAAGTTATAGCTATACTGCACGTAACGGAAATTGTTACGGCCGTTATCAATTATTGATCTCTTACCTCAAGGGTAACTTATCACCAGTTAACCAAGAAAAAACAGCTAACACCTACGTTAAGGGTCGTTACGGCACTTGGACAAAAGCTAAGAAGTTCTGGGTTGCTCATCACTGGTACTAAAAAGTATTCACATTAATAAAAATCGTACTTAAACTCGATTGCATCATTAAAAAGACTAACCGCTCCTTATGTGAAGGCGGTTAGTCTTTTTTGTTGTCTATTAATGCGAAGTAATGGTTTTGCCGGCTTTGGATTATCAGCAATCAACGCTTCGCCTTAGCGGGCGTCTTACTACCCGGCTTAGGCTTTGGCGCTGTCTTTGGCTTTGGTTTACCCTTAGGCTTCGGCTTAACTTTTGTTTTTGGTTTAACACCTGCTGATTGACGATCAACCTTACGCTGCAGCCGGCGAACTTCCTTCGTCAGCATCTGAATCTGATTGCTCAGATCCTGCATGGTAGGTTCGTTGGTGGTCGTCACAGTGGCCCGGTCCGTAAAGAACTCGGTAATCTGTGACGTTAACAAACCAATAAAACCAACACCACCAAACATCAGCGCGGTGGCAATGACTTTACCCAGTCCTGTTTTCGGGAAATCATCCCCGTACCCAACGGTCGTGGCGGTCGTAACGGCCCACCACATTGCTTGTGACAACGACTGGTGCTCCGCGATGGAAAACAGCCAAGCGCTCACACAAATGATGACAACACTGATTGTGATCAAATAAATGAAGCCCGTGTCATAGAGAAAACGGTGAAAGCTGCGGCTCCATTTACCAGAGATGCCGAGATGCCAAATAATATGGTGCACCTTAATGATCCGCATTAACCGACTAAGTCGAAACAGCGCAAACACGGGGTGCATGGGAATAATCCCAATCAGGTCCAAAATGTTATCCACTAAGAACCACTTCCGATTCGGCGTGCGAAGCAGTCGAACAAGGTAATCAATAACGAAAATCACCCACACCGACGTATTCAGCTGGTGGATCCATGGTGACACGGATGGGCTGAACATAATCGTGAGTGCCAGTCCCGCTGAAAGAAACACGAAGAAACTGACCATAATATGATAAAACAAAAGCCATTTTGACGTTGTACTCGTCTTCATGATAATTGTCACCTTGAGCTTTCAGGATAAATTGATTTCAAAGCGTTAATGTCCATTTTCGACAAGACACTGCGGCCGTGGTCAACTGGGTACATGACCGATGATAGACTGGCACTGTGGTCCAGTCCCAAGGCATGCCCTAATTCATGGACAGCGACTGACTTTTTAATTGCCATTTGCGGGTACTTCACGTTTAATCCCGCCCGTGCATGATTTACAGTATAGGCGCCCCAGCCGGTTCGTTCAATGATTTTCGGTCCGCCGTGACCAGATTCAATCATCCCCTGCGAAGCCGTACTCGTTGCCTTACTGTAAACGAAGAAGGTGATTCGATTCTCTTTTGCTGTCCCTTCGCCCGCTACCAGATGAACAACACCGGTCGCATTATAGGTCGCAACCGCATCCTCAAACATTTGCTTGGCGTTACTCGGCATGTTGGCGGCGAAGTGGTAGTAGTAAGTATTTGATAACGTTTTGCCCTGCACAATGGATTCGATCGGCGTCTTGTCACTAGTATCGCTTTTTTCCTGCGACTTTGTCTGCGTCGTCGAAGTTGGCAGCCACTTAGCAATCAGCTGCTCGCCCTTCGCTCTTAGATTAACTGGTGCTGGTTTTAGATCCAATGTTGTGGGCACAAATAAAACGACGATGGCGGTGAGCCATGCGAGCCAGTGTTTTCTTTTCACTTTGGGCGTTCCTCCTTTGTGGGTGTTGGGTGTTGGCCATCTGGGATGATTAAACCATTAAAGCCAGGGACCCTTGATTTTTGGGGTTTCCTGGCTTTGTGAGTGTTTGTGCCTGTCCCCGGTTGGCGTTTTGTGGTTTGTGGTTTTGTGGTTTTGTGGCCTTTTGGCCTTTTAGTTTCATGGTTTTGCTGTTTTGTGGCCTTTTTGTTTTGTGGTTTTTTGTTTGTAATTGATTTGTTTTGAGTGCTGCCTTGGTTGTGGGGTTATTTCTTATAGCCGAAACGTGTTCCAGCAGGCAAGGAGTTGCACCTAAGGGACTTCGACCCAAAAAGGCAGGCCCGGCCTTTTTGGGTCGAAGTCCCTTAGGCTCCACTCCTTAACCGCCTGCTTCCACACTCTGGCTTCTTCCACACTCTACTTAATTGCCAAACTAGCCACAAATATTGCCCCCGTTGGCTGGTTATCTTTAATCGTTAGCTTGCCGTGGTGTTGTTGCACCACCCACTGTGCGATGGCTAGGCCTAAGCCGTTGCCGCCTGTTTTTGAGTTTCTTGATTTATCTGTTCTGTAGAATCTGTCGAAGACCTTTGGCTTATCTTCGTCCGAGATTCCCGCTCCTGTATCGGATACTGCAATTTGCACAGTATCCTTCACTCTAGTCACGTCCACGCCCATACGACCGTTTTCCGGCGTGTATTTGATGGCATTATCCAGTAGGATGACTAACAGTTGGCGAATCAGATCCGTATCCAGCTGCGCTTTGCCCTCCGCCGTCACGTTTGCAGCAAATGATTTTTGCTGGCTGTTGGCGATTTCGACATACGGCCGCAGAATATCTGTAAACCAGGGGTGCAGATCGACTGATTGCGGGTTAAATTGAGTCACGTTTGAGTCTGAACGAGCTAGTGTCAATAACCGACTCGTTAAGGTCTGCATGTGCCGAACTTCATCCAGCGCGGTCGACACTTCATCAACTTGGTCAACGATTCGAGATTTTGGCTGCGTCAGCAGGAACTCCAACTGGTTTTGAATCACCGTCAGCGGCGTTCGTAATTCATGGGCAGCGTTAGCACTAAAGTCGCGTTGTTTGCGCCAAGCCGTAATGATTGGCCCCATGCTCCAACGTGATAATAAGTAAGAAATCAGGATAGCGAGTACCCAGAAGAAGATCAGGGTAACCATTAATGCTGATCTGAAACTGTTGATGGCCATTAGATCAGCATCGATAGATTCCATGACCATCACGTAACGTCCAGCATACACTGGGTTACTGTTGCTCTTCGGTACCTTGATCAAAATCGTCCGAAAATGGCTGGTAATTTCATCAGATGTCAAAGAGAGATCCTCAACTTTATTCAGGTTCTTTTTGATCAGTTGGGCCTTTTTTAAAAGTCCATAATTCCGTTCGCCAAGCATCGCCGCGTTCATAATTTTACCCTTGCTGTTGAACACAATGATGTTTGACCGAAACGGTCCGGAAGCTGATGGTGACCGCTTAGCCTTTGGATCCGTTACTGAACTGGCTGTTCGATGCTCCATTTTCGGGGTCGGCGTGTTCCGCAAGATTTGACGCTCCTGCCCACGCAATCCCTGATCAATATTGGTATAAATCGACTGGTTAAAGAAGAAGTAAACCACGAAACCAAGGGTGGCAAAAAGTATCGCAAAGGTGACGAGCTCATTAATAAAGAGTCTCGTCTGCTGTCTTGTTTCGGGTTTTTTCTGCTTCTTCATGCGATTTAGGCCTCCGTTTCTAACATATACCCCACGTTTCTCAGTGTCCGAATGGGTTGGTTAGTGTTTAATTGCTTAATTTTCTTACGTAAATTACTCATATAGACTTCAACAACCGAAAGTGCTGTATCAGAGTCAAACCCCCAGAGACGGTCAAAAATTTGGTCCTTCGTGATAATGGTATCGGGGTTTTGCAGGAAGTAAACCAGCAGATCGTACTCCTTACCATTGAGCTCCAAGTTTGTACCATCAATGGCCACCGTCCGGTTATTTAAATTAGCCGAAAAATCGCCCACTGTCAGTTGGTTGTCATTGCCCATGCTGCCGGAACGGCGCAGTAGTGCTTTGACCCGCATAATGAGCTCTTCACGATGAAACGGCTTGGTTAAATAATCATCCGCACCCAACTGAAAGCCGCGAACTTTGTCGTCCAAAGTATCCTTCGCCGTTAAGATCAATACTGGCATATCCAATTTAGCTTCGTTTCGCCAGTACTTCAAAATATCGTAGCCGTTAACTTGCGGCAACATTAAATCCAGCACAGCAAGGTCGAAAATGCCTTCCTGCCCAAGCATTTGCCCTTCGAGACCATCATTACTGACCGTCGTAGTGGCGATTTCGTTAAGTATGCGCTCCAAACTATTGGCTAACGCTTCGTCGTCTTCTACTATTAATATTCTAAGTTCTTTATTCAACCTGGCACCTTCCCTAACATCCGTAGTTGTCCTGTTTCTCCTGCTTCATAAATTAGCGATTTTTAATTCTAAAATCAACCAATAACCAATTTCTTAAACACAATTTGGTATTTTAATCCTTAATTGTTGAGATTTTGCAACGCTGGTGTCATTTTAATGTCATATTTTGATGACAATTTGATGTCAAAGCGTTTTTTTAAGCGCCATCAAAGCATCGTGGTGCGCGTTGCCAAACGCAATGGCGGGTTCATACCTGTCACAGGTGGTTAAATGATCATTAATGATGCCCAGCGCTTGTAACCAAGAGTAAACGATGTTCGGCCCCAAAAACTGAAAGCCCTGCTTTTTTAGTGTTTTACTAATTCGTTTCGACAAATCAGTTTGTGCCGGCAAATCCGTCATGCTTCTCAATTGCGAATTTTGAGGTTCGTAATCGACGAACGACCACAAGTAGGCAATCACCGTTTGACCAGCCGAATGCCATTTTTGCAAAAGTTGCGCGTTATTGATAGTCGCTAGGATTTTCCGCTTATTACGAATGATGCCCGCGTTTGCCATCAAGGTATCAATTTCCGGTTGCTTAAAGTCAGCGATTTGAGTGAGATCGTAGTTTGCAAAAGCCGATTTAAATGCTGCCCGTTTGTTCAAAACCGTTTGCCAACTGAGACCAGCCTGCATCATTTCAAGCACCATCAGTTCAAACGTAGCTGTTTCATCAGTGGTTACAAACCCCCACTCATGGTCATGATAAGCAGTCATTGCAGCGTTGTCACCGTCAGCCCAGGGACACTTCATGGCACCATTCCTCCCTTTAGTTACATAGTTACTTCTATTATAGGATAAAAAAGTCGAACAGTTGTTAAATTTTGCTCAAAATTACTGGTGCCTGCCGGGATAGCGAAAACAGCCATCTTTCTTGGTTATTCATTGCGGTGTGTCAGCTCATAAACAACGATGACGTGCCAATACATACAAAAATCCCTCCATAGTTGTCAGATGAATTATTATATTTCATCTGACAACCACAAAGGGATTATCGCATGACGCGTTTGTTCGTCAAACTGGATTTCTTTATTTCATGAATAATATGCTTCACAGATACGGGGATACTTGTTCAACAAGACAGCAGGCTACTTCAGAAGTCGCTAACTCCCTTGTTGCACACGCTACTTAATTAGCTTATCCCACAAAACGATCTTGCCCTTTTCAAGTGATTCGGGCACTTTGATGATTTTTTGGTTCGAGCTGCCCCTGAACTGAAGGGTCAAATCCATCTTGGATTGCAAGAACCGACCATCAATCAAAATATCGATCAAGTTCAGCAGTTCCAACTTGTCGTCAGACTCCTGCATTAACTCTTCCCACTTGTAACCGGTCCAACTCCAGATATCCTTGTCGTGCCCAAATTCTTTACGGATTCGTTTAGCCAACTTAATGCAGACCTGAGTATTCAAGAATGGTTCGCCACCCAACAAAGTCAGACCCTGCACGTAGTCTTGGCTCAAATCCTTAATGATTTGGTCCTCAAGCTCTTGGGTATAGGGATGGCCAAAGTGGAAGTTTTGTGCGACCTTGTTGTAGCAGCCTGGACAGTCGAATTTACAACCAGAGACATAGAGACTGCAGCGCACACCCTCGCCATCCACGAAATTGAATGGTTTGTAACTTGCAATGTACTGCTGACTGAGGTCAGAGGCTAACCATTCTTTTGGTTTTGGATTTTTAGGCAGCTTTTCAGTTGTGTTAGACATCAAGAAGTCCCCTTTTAAGATATACGTAATTATCGTTGATTCTGCTAGAGCGGCGCGTTGCCACCCGCAAACAAATGCCACTATCAAGAGAAAGCAACGTGACGTTGTCAGCCGAATTGACAGTGGCATTACATCCGGAGAAGGTAGCGTTAATCTGAAAGCACTTATGATAGCGGTACTTCTACGGAGATTATTTTTGTTATAGTTTTAGGATTTTGGTTCTGTTTTGACATTGCCGAAACGTGTTTCCGAAGGTTGAGGGTTCCCTTGTATGGGACTTCTGCCCTCAAAACACCTATTTTCACACGCTACTGACGTGCCACATCATTATTATCATTACCTAGCGTCATATGCTTGACCCGGCTGGCAATTTCCACGTGACGGCCGTGCACCATTGGGCGTTGGTTTGGGTTGCCCAAGTAGCCGCAGGTCCGCTTCACAACGTCGCAGGTTGCAGGATCGTGGTTGCCGCATTGTGGGCATTCAAAGCCCTTTGCAGTTGGCTTGAATTCACCCTTGAAGCCGCATGCAAAACACTGGTCGATTGGCGTGTTGGTGCCGAGGTAGCCGATCCGGTCGTACGCGTAGTCCCAAACTGCTTCAAGCGCCTTTGGGTTTTGCTTCAGGTTCGGGTATTCACAGTAGTGGATAAAACCACCGGCACTATACTTTGGATAGTCTTTTTCAAAGTCGATCTTTTCAAACGGAGTTGGTGCTTTACGAACATCGTAGTGGAAACTGTTAGTATAGTATTCCTTGTCCGTAATGTCCTTGATCCGGCCAAACTTCTTAATATCAGCTTGGCAGAAGGTGTTCGTCAAGCTTTCTGCAGGGGTGGCGTAAACGCTGAAGTGGTAACCGTATTCGTCTTCCCACTGTTTACAGTGGTCATAGAGGTCTTTCACCACGTCGATAGTAAACTGCTTAGCTTCCGGATTCTTTTCCCAAGTTGGCCCAAAGAAAGCAGTCCCCACTTCGTACAGGCCAATGTAGCCTAATGAAACGGTGGCGCGCTTATTCTTGAACAACTCGTCAACGGAATCAGTGCGCTTCAGTCGTTTCCCAAAGGCGCCGTATTCGTACAAAATTGGGGCGTTTTCAGGTCGAGCCTGCTTAGCACGGTTAACCTTGAATACCAGTGCTTCTTTACAAATTGATAGACGTTCTTCCAGAATTGACCAGAACTTGTCCATGTCACCCTTTGCTTCAAGTGCAATGCGCGGTAAGTTCATCGTCACAACACCCAGGTTCATCCGCCCGGCGTTCACTTCTTTACCGTTCTCGTCCTTCCAGCCCTGCAAGAAACTCCGACAGCCCATTGGTGCTTTGAAGGAGCCAGTCAGTTCAACAATTTTATCGTACATTAAAACGTCGGGGTACATCCGCTTTGTGGCACATTCAACAGCAAGTTCCTTAACGTCGTAGTTAGGATCTCCAGGCTTCAAGTTCAAGCCGCGTTTGATTGTAAAGACCAGCTTAGGGAAAATCGCTGTCCGCTTTTCCTTACCCAAGCCTTCGATACGAACCTTCAAAATAGACTTTTGAATCTCACGTTCGATCCAGTTTGTTCCTAAGCCGAAGCCAAGGGTCGTAAACGGTGTTTGCCCTTGTGATGAGTACAATGTGTTGATTTCGTATTCAAGCGCCTGCATGGCGTCGTAAATATCCTTCTTAGTCTTTGCTTTGGCAAAAGCGTCCTGCTTTGCTTCGCCTTCGATCCATTCCTTGGCGTCAACCATGTGCTTGTCATAGTTCTTCTTAGCAAATGGCGCGAGCAGTTCGTCCACGCGGTCAGCAGAACAGCCACCGTACTGGCTTGAAGCCACATTAGCAATAATCTGTGACATCTGGGCAGTGGCGGTCTCGATTGAGTGAGGCGGCTCTACTTCGGCGTTACCAATCTTGAAACCATGGTTCAGCATTTCCTTAAAATCGATCAAACAGCAATTCGTCATTGCGCTGTATGGTTGGTAATCCAAATCGTGCCAGTGAATGTCGCCCTTTAGATGGGCGTTGGCAACCTTTGGCGGCAACATCTTTAGTCCGATTGAACGGGCAACGGTGCCGGCAGTCAAATCACGCTGCGTGTTAAAAACGTTACTATCTTTGTTGGCATTTTCGTTAACCACCGTAGCGTCTTTATGTAGCAACTTTTGAATCGTAAAGTTGATATCAGTTGCTTGATTTCGCTTTAAATCTTTTTGCGTTCGGTAGTTGATGTATTCTTCGGCCCAGTCATACTGGTGCTGCTCCATCAATTCGTGTTCCACGATGTTTTGAATTTCGTAGATTTTAACGTTATCGTCAAATCGGTCAGTAATTTCACGTTCAACATCAGCAACTACTGAGTCGATTGTCTGATAATCACTAGCATCTAATTCGTCGTTCACCTTCTTGGCTGCTTTTAAAATCGCAGTTTGAATTTTATCGCCGTTAAAGCTGACACTCCGGCCGTCACGTTTAATGACAGTCAGGGCGTCAACGCGATCTGTACGTGTTTCTTGCATATCAGCCACCCCTATTTCTTGAAAAATGATTCTTCTCTATAATAATACCGATTTCCAGTGCAGTCTTCAACCATATATTGTGTACAATTTAAAGAAATTCGGCACGTGAACCACTACATGTTGTGTTTACCTCAAGACAAAGAAAGACACTCGTCTGACTTTAATCAGACGAGTGTCACTTTTTAATGAAACCCGGTCGAAATAGGGCAACTCATCAAGCATTTTTGATATAAGTTCCCGTAAGCATGAGATTATCATACCGCGGGCAAGGAGTGTCGTCAACAAATTTGAACAGCCTATCTGCCAACTAGTAATGACCGCGAATCCAGTGATTTCAAGTAGTTATGGCTATCGAGCATGGCCTGACAATTATCTTCGTCATCCAAGGTAATCTCGTAAATGTTGGTCGCATTAGGGTTCAGCACCCGTTTAACCCGAACCCAGTCAATATTTCCCTGACCAAGCGGTAAACTATCATGTTTTTGACCCATTGAGTCGACCAGGTGGTAGTGAACAATCTGCGGTGCTAACCTCGCAAGGCTCGACACCAGCTTATCATTGTCACCGTGAAGCACGATAAACGCGTGGCTGATGTCATACGCCAACCGGTAGTGGTGCCCCATAATACGGCGTTCAAAGCCCGGCTCACCGAAACGAAATAACGGCGATAGTGCGTTTTCAAACATCACGTGATTGCCACCCAGAGCCTTAAAATAGTCCAGACGGTCAAATACTAATTCACGACCTGCTTCCAGACTGCCAAACTGTGCTTTTATCCAGCTCAACGGAGCGTTGTACGCACCATGAACCAAGACCTGAACGTCCCTCGCTTTCGCTAACTCGATGATGGATTCAGTACTGCCCATCATAAACTGGTACGATGCGGGATTACGCAACGCGGAAACTGCCAGTTCATTGTGGGCATGGTCAAACGCCATTGGGTGATGGATGATGACATGGTCGACACCGGCTGATTTGACCCGGTCGATCATTTGGCTCAAATGTGCTAACCCATCTGGCGTCATGTCGCTGGCTTGCGTGTAAAATTCAAATACCTCCGGCTGATGCTGCAACCGTTCTTCCAGTTGTGTCTCATCAGTGCTGGCTTTCAATCCAAGATATGGAAACATGTCAACCACCTCATTTCGTTTTATTATGAGACAGTTATACCATCATTGACTTGCGTATTCTAACCTTCTGACTGTTATTCGCCGTTTCTTATAGTCTTCTTAAGTCCGTTTAGGAAAGTGTTAAGAACTTTATGGTTCGTTAAGGTGGTCGGATTGCTGGGGTGTTTGATGAATGAGCTTTAGTACGACTTAGATTGGCCGGTCGTGACAGAGCACCATAAGTTGATAACCCTTCTGACTAACAATTTCTTATTATTGCAACACAGCGGATAAGCTGCGAACGAGGCTAATCCTTAAGTCACTAACCCAAAGAAAGTTGCTTTGGACGTCAGCAACGGACCTAATGGTAGAAATCAAAAAAGCTGGGGCAAAATTGTCTTTTGTCTCAGCCTCTGCTTTCTTCTAGAGGTAAACTCAATAACCTACTTTCTTAACCACTAATTTGAGTGCCACGAAATAAATGCATGCACAGAAGCGGACTATTTTACAAAATCTAAACCTCGGATTTTATAAAATAGTCCGCTTCTGCGCCAGTCTTTAACTGGTTTGTTACAGTCTTTTCTGCGATTAGTCGAAAAGTTAAATTTCTAGGCCAGCTAGTGGAAACGAGTTTCGCAAGGCAAGCAGCTACTGCCTAACGGACTCTGAGCCAAAAAGTCAGATTCGGACTTTTCGATTCAAAATCCGTTAAGCTCCATCCCTTAAACGCCTTCCTTCACTCTCTAGCTATATCAAAGTCTTAATCGCACTGCAGATTCGCTGTGTCACCACTGGATTATCCATGGTGTACAAGTGAATGCCATCGACCCCTTCAGAAAGCAGGTCAACGATTTGGTCAACGGCGTAGGCAATGCCCGCGTCACGCATCGCAATCTTGTTGTCTTGATAGTGGTGCATCATTTTTAGAAACTTCGGTGGTAACTCGACACCGCCGATAGTGGCCATTTTGGCAATTTGCCGTTCATTGATGACGGACATGATACCCGCCTGAATCGGAACCTTGATGCCGGCTAGTTCGCAACGTTCCAGGAAGCTGAAATAGTGTTCGTTTTCAAAGAAGAGTTGACTAATCAACTGGGAAGCCCCAGCGTCCACTTTTTCTTTGAGGTGCTGCACATCTACCACACAGTTTTCAGCTTCCGGGTGTACGTCCGGGTAGCAGGCGCCCAAAATGTTGAGGTCGCTTTCGCGCTTAATGGCCGCAACGAGGTCGCTAGCAAATGGAAAGTCGTTGTTGGGCCGACCGTCCGCTGGCAGGTCGCCGCGAAGTGCCAGCACGTTTTCAACGTGGGCCTGCTTCAGGTCTGCCAGATAGGTTTTGAGCGATTGTGCGTTAAAGGCCACTGCGGGAATGTGGGCCACAGCGCCGATGCCGTAATGCACCTTAATGTAACGGCACAGTGCCAAGGTGCTGGCATGGTCGTTACTGCCGCCCGCCCCATACGTCACACTGATGTAGGCGGGTTCAAGTGAGGCTAGCGTATCTAATGAAGCATAAAAGCGGTTGGTTGCCTTCTCAGAGGCTTTTGCGCGCGGTGGGAAGATTTCGAACGAGATCACGGGGCGATGTTCGAAACAATTAACGACCTTCATGCGCGAGTTCCTGACGAACTTCCTTGGTTGCCGCAACAACGTTTTCCAGACTGGCGGTGGTTTCAGTTTCGCCCCGTGTCTTCAAACCACAGTCTGGGTTGATCCATACGTTGTTTAGTGGTACCTTTTTCAAGATTTTTTCAATGGTACCGGCAACCTCCTTCTCAGATGGAATCCGAGGAGAGTGAATGTCGTAAACACCGGGGCCAACGTGAGTCTTAAAGTGGTCACGGTTGAGTTGATCCAGCAAAGTCAGATCAGCCCGAGAAGCTTCAAATGAAATGACATCCGCGTCCATGGCATCAATAGCATCGAGAATGTCACCAAACTCACTGTAGCACATGTGCGTGTGGACCTGAGTTGATGGCTGCACCTTGCTGTGAACGAGCCGGAATGCTGGAATTGCCCAGTCGAGGTAGCGACTGTACCAGTCGGACTTCCGCAACGGCAAGTTTTCCCGTAAGGCGGGTTCATCGATTTGAATGATTTTGATGCCGTTCTTTTCCAGTGCCAACGTTTCGGCTTGGATAGCGAGGGCAATCTGGTAAGTGGTTTCCTTTGGTGATAAGTCTTCACGTGGGAAGGACCAGTTCAAAATGGTAACGGGACCGGTCAGCATCCCCTTAACCGGTTTGTCGGTGAGGCTTTGAGCATATACGGATTCCTTGACAGTCATGTCATGGGTCCGAGCAACATCACCCCAGATTATTGGCGGCTTAACACACCGGACGCCATATGATTGAACCCAAGCGTTGCTGGTAAACAGGAAACCTTCTAGCTGTTCACCAAAGTATTCGACCATGTCGTTTCGTTCAAATTCACCATGAACTAACACATCTAAGCCAATCTTTTCCTGAAATTCAACGCATGCTTTGATCTGTTCACGATTAAATTCATCGTACTGATCCTTGGTGATTTCACCCTTCTTAAACTTTGACCGGTTACGACGTACTTCACGCGTTTGCGGGAAAGAACCAATTGTCGTTGTTGGTAATTCTGGCAGGTTGAATTCCTTCTTTTGAATCGCTGCCCGTTCTTCGAAAGCAGGTTCGCGGTGAAAATCACTTTCTTTTAATGAAGCAACTTGCCTAGTGATTGTTTCATTTTCTTCGTAACGCGGTTGGGCAAATAAGGCTTGGTTGGCCTTTAAAATGGCATCGCCGTTACCAGTGAGGATCGTTTCCAAATCCGTCAATTCGGTTAATTTTTCTGCAGCAAAGGCCAAGTAGCGCTTGTACTTTTCATCCAATTGCGGTTCGTTAGCCAACGTATATGGGACGTGGAGCAAAGAACACGATGTGCTTAAAACCAGCTTGTCGTCAGCTACTGGAAGTTGTTTGATCAGGGCTAGTTTTTTATCGTAGTTCGCTTTCCAAATATTTTTCCCATTGATAATCCCGGCAAATAGCGTTTTGTCGGCTGGAAATCCCTTACTCTTAACGAGATCCAACGTCTCAGCACCTTCGAGAAAATCGAGGCCGAGTCCGTCGAAATCTAATGACGTTAACAAGTCATAGCTGTCACGCACATCACCAAAATAAGTTTGTGCTAGAATTTTCAAGCCGTGTTTAGTCGCAAGAATTGGTTTGTAGAGATCGGTGAAGAGTTCCAGATCAGCTTCGGACTGGTCCTTAACCAGTGAAGGCTCGTCCAGTTGGACCCATTCAGCACCTAAGTCAGCCAATTGACTGAGTACGGCATCATAGCCTTAACGAGTGTTGCAGCAAAGTCTGCGGGACGCTTGCTGCCCTTGTAGGCACTCAATTTAAGCAGGGTGTATGGTCCAACCAAAACGGGACGAGTCGTGATGCCCGCATTCTTGGCTTCTTTGAATTCATCAAAAACTTTAGTGCCAACTAACTTAATGTCGGTGTCATCGTCAAATTCGGGCACAATGTAGTGATAGTTGGTGTTGAACCACTTCTTCATACTCAACGCCGTAACGTCACCCTTGTCACCCTGATAACCACGTGCTTCAGCAAAGTATTCGTCTAAGCTGGACAGGTTTAAGTCCTTGTACCGCTTCGGAACGATGTTTAATAAGAACGCAGTGTCCAGTGTCGTGTCGTAATATGAAAAGTCGTTTGATGGTAACTGGTCGATACCAGCACCACTGACTGTTCCACGATTTTCTTGCCGCAATACGCTAGCCGTTTGAGCTAACTCGTCGGCGGATACAGTTTGTTTGAAATATTTTTGTTCAGCAAATTTTAATTCTCGATGGCTCCCGATTCGGGGGTAGCCGATTACAGTTGTTTTCATGTAGGGTTCTCCTCTCATGTGCATTATCGCACAATACCTATCTAATAGACACAATCTTGTTGGGTGCTAAGCCAACGCTGCAACCAGACACATGACTTGCCCATCAATGCCGTCGCCGAGTAAGTAGCTGGCAGTTGCAATCTTATTACGATGTAAGTAGGTTAACTTGTCCATAGTCGGCTCCTCCTTTTGTTTGGTGGTTGCTGGTTTTTTTGTAGATTCGGGTAGATTTCTGCAATCGGCAATTGCGAGCGCATGTGGCATTTTGGAGGTCCAGATTGGCACCATCTTTTAGGCTTGTGTCAATGATCTTGCATTGCCGAAACGTGTTGCAGAAGGACATGGTGTTGCACTGAGGGACTTTGACACAAACGCTAAAACCGGCCGTTTATGTCAGTGGTGCTCTGCTGCTACATTGCCGAAACGTGCTGCAGAAGGGCAAGGAGTTGCACCTAAGGGACTTCGACACAAACGCCAAAACCGGGCGTTTATGTCAAATTCCCTTAGGCTCCACTCCTTGGGCGCCCTTCTTCCGCACTCTACAAAAAAAGTTCCCACCCCCGCCATAACAAAATAGCGAGGATAAGGACGACTTAATCGCGTTACCACCTTAGTTTAAAACGAGCTCACACTCGTTTTCTCAACAGGTATCCACTGATACCATTGCGCTATAATGGGCGCACCCATGATGTGCTTGCCGTAGCTCACACGCCTTCGTAGACCAAAGACCATCTTCACACTCTTCCCCCTACCGCTTCCCACCAGCGCGGCTCTCTCCTAAGGGGTAAAAGTGCTACTCATCTTCTAATTCAATTCTAATATGATGAGATGAGGATACAATTTTCTGAAACGAATGTCAAGCGGTCAGTTGGAATCAACTGATTTTTTGTTCTACCCAGTGGATCCATTAAGATAATTGCATTTTTTTCAGGTTGCACCATCACGGAAAAATGCGGTACATTGGGTATATACGTATCATTACCCATGAAGGAGGAGTTCGGATGCATCGAACTGACCGTGAAATAACAGATTTTGAACAATTAAAGACCATTATTGAAAATGGTGAGATCATTAATACTGCGATTATGGATTCTCCAGCGCCATACGTTGTGCCAACAAATTACGCGTATGAATTTGATGGTCGCCGACTGACACTGTACCTGCACGGTGCTGCCCGGGGAAAGAAATGGGCACTGATTGCAAATGATCCTAATGTGTCATTTAGCATCGTCTCCGATGCACATTTAGAACCCGACGCACACACGATGTATTACGAAAGTATTCTCGGAACCGGCAATGCCATTTTAATGACCGATCAAGAATCAAAGGAACATGCCTTACGATTATTGTTGAAAAAGGAATTAGGGCATTTTGACGGTCCCTTAGATCCTGATGATCTGGCACATGTTGGCATCATTAAAATCAACGTTGCAACTTACACCGGTAAGCAGCACAACGCAGCACATTAAAGTTCAGGTGACTCATCTGTGAACCAGCGCCATTGCAAAAATACAGACTAGTCCACAATGTACGGTTTAACACGGTCACACCCGCTGAATCGTTTAGGTCTAATGGCACAAATGAGGTCCCTACAGTTACTATTTTCAATTATTGATGCCACTAGGCCTTCTGTTTTGGTGATTAATTTAGCGAAAAAACAGCATGGCGGGCATTGTTACGCTCCAAAGGCGGTCACTATGCGGCACCTAGCAGCGAAATCTAACTCAATGTTTCTACGTATATTGCTAACTGGTATGTCGTAACCAATTCTCTAAAAAGTGGTTCACACAAGTATCAATCGCCAATAGATAGTACTAAATTGGTAGATTTAATTCGTTTTGCTGTATCTAGTCAAACCCGCGACAAATGATATCTGCCTTTGTTTACGATTAGTTCTTTTGTCGCTTGTCAGAAGTTTTTCGTGGCAACCAAAATTGAAACAAGCACCAAAACCAAAGTCTCTCACAGATGCGGCCTATTATCTAAAATCCAAACCCGGATTTTAGATAATAGGCCGCTTCTGTTTTCCTTAACCAGTTTGTTTGACACGCTGATTGCTAGGTATTGCTAAGCTCTTATTTGTGCAACTCTAAGTTGTCCACTCGAATCACGGTTTAATTCCCATACTTCAGTAAATCGGCGGATCAGTGTCTGCTCGTATTGTTCACGATTATATTTTGCTGACCGTTCCGGGTATTCAAAAAAACTACGACCCTGCGCGGTTACAACCACACGTGGTGCATTCCTCACGTTACGTTCCTGCTCAAGGCGAACAATGATCATGCCTTCGTACCTGTTCACTTTACCAGCTGCTTGCCACTGATCCAAAAGCAGCTTGCGTTTGTCAAAAAAGGTTGGCAACATTAATTCGGATAGTCGAAATTGATTATTTTCAGACCACGCATCCTGAACATCATAGTACAGCGATTCAAACTCCTCGGACAGACTCGGGTCAATTTCTAAGATGTCATGAGACATCCCCTGTTGACCGGACTGGCGCTTGAGTTCATACCCGCCAACAACAATCGCAGCGGCACCAATAACGAGGGCACCGGCAACGTTTAGCCTTGCGTTTGTACTAATATCAGCTTGTTTAGTATGTGCTTGCTGTTGCGTTTTAGTCGTGCTGGCTGCCAATACTATTTTGGTAGTTGAAAACGCACAGCCACCGAGTGTGACCGCCACAAAACATGTCAATAGTGTCATTATTTTTTTCATAACCATGTTCTCCGTTTCATCATTGCCCGCTTGATCTCATTTGTTTTCTGAAAATGAGTGTAACACCGTGAGCGTTTCCAATCCTAGAACTTTTTGAGAGAATTTGCTGCAGTAAACGAATTCATTTTCAATCAAAAAAATCTGGAGCATGCCAAGCATACTTCAGACTAACAACAACTGAGTAACCAGGGGATGGTGTATCAGTGTCAACTATGTGTGTTGTGAGTGAAAATTGATCTATGTTTTGATGCGGTTATGTGTCCGAAATAAATTCGGGACTGATGCGCAATATGTGATGATGCCGTACCGGTATATGAGACACTTATATATAAGTAGAGGTGCATGATGTGAAACAATATGTGTATGTCGCTATGTGTTGGTGCCACTTAATGTGGCAGTATGAAGAAATGCTATGTGATGCAATTATGTGTGTCATCATGCGGTATGTGTAAAATAGTGATCTGTGAGATCATAAGGCGCGTCCCAAATCTAAAAATTCTAAACATGAAACTAGTGCAAATCTATGTGTTGCGCTATGTGTGCTTGAATCAATATGTGTGCTGGGTAGCTGTCCCAGAATAGGTGATCTTTATGTGTGTGACACAATATGTGTTTCTAATCATCAGCGGCATCAAGACTGACATTAGATAACGTGATGTGTGCTGAGTGCAACGACCGTAGCTTGAATGGATAATGAGATTGAGGAGTAGCATTATTGTCAATTACCGTCTCAATTGAATCAGCAGCAACATCTATGAATGTAACAAGCATTGAATCAACGCTTGAACGACCGTTAGAGAACGAAAAAACGTCCTTAAGCATCTCTGCTTAAGGACGTTTTCACGCGGTACCACCTTTTTTCCCGACTATCACTAATCGGCTCGACCCGGACGTAATCATCCGGCGGTCAGGTAGTGGTGACCAACCCGAGTCCCTTTAACAAGGACCGCTTGCTCCACTTTAACTTTAACTCAAAGGATTGTACGTGTTCTCACCAGCCACGCTCTCTTATCCAATCGCTTCGACCTAGTCCTTAAAGCTTCATTGCAATTTCATATCGTTCTCTAACTATGCTTTAATAATACTGGCTGAGCAGTTGAAAGTCAACCCCATTTTTCAAAAAAGCAAAATTACTTATCTCAGTTAGCTAATAAGCTTCACTTGCGCATCACGAACGGCCATCGCATGTTCAAAATCATCAGTAAACACGCCAGCAACATTATCAACCAGTAACGCCTTAAGTCGCTCATCATCGTTCACAGTCCAAATCCGTTCAGCAATGGGCAGTGCCGGATCAAAACGACTTAAATGCAACCCCCGAAGGTGTTCACGGCGGATAAAATTAAGTGGTTGATCAATTAAATGATCCGACAAATAGCAGTAATTTTGACTCGCGTCAATTTTATTGGCACGCTCCAGAGTTGCCAAATCGAACGAGGAGAAGATAACCGGATGCACTAGCGAAGTCGCAGCAATCATCCTTAAGACCCGTTTCTCAATCCCTGGGTAATGAATGAGATCCGTTTTAAATTCCAGATTCAGTTGCAAGTCCTTGTTTGCAACCAGCGAAAGGAAATCTGCTAATCGTGGAATCTGTTCACCATTGGAGAGATGGTACTGTGACAGTGTGGCGTACGAATCATTGAATAATAACCCCTGCCCGTCCGTGGTGCGGTCGATTCTTTCATCATGCATGACGACTGGAACCAGATCCCGCGTTAAATGAACATCAAATTCAAGGCCTTCCACACCGTTATCAATGGCATATTCAAAGCCAGCTAATGAATTTTCTGGAAACTTCACTGGTATGCCGCGATGACCAAAAATCATTGTTTTCATGTCGACTTACCTCACTTTGTCAAACCGCTAGCCTTATTGTTGTTTTTAATTGCCGCGTTCATACTATCCGTTGCGGTTTTAAGTGCTTTGCCAATGTTGCCGTTATTATACACTTGCTGCATCGCCGTTTGTGTCAACGTCCGTTCCTGAACGACGTCTTCCATAAAAATACCAGAATTGGCGGTGTTCGGCTTGGTTCGTGCAAGTTGTTCACCAGGAACTGCAACCATTGGCTGTTTTGCAAATAGATTCTTTAGAATTGGTTCCTTGGCTGCCTGTTTATTAATGGCCATATAACCGGTAATCTTTTCCCAAATTGCCTGGTTTTTAGCATTTACAAGAAATTTAGCAAATTCCCAGGCACCCTGTTGAACCGATTTTGACTTGTCATTACCGATCCACAGCGAGGCACCGCCAATAGAGACACCATTTGCCTTCTGGCCATCAGCATGTGGGAAGTAGCAAATTCCCAATTTATCCTTCATCCCAGAAGTCAAATTTCCGATGTCGGCAGAAGATTGCATGAATATTCCTAATTTGCCCGCCAAAAAGGCGGCCATCTCATTGGTTTCCGCGGTAGATCCAGACCCAAAGTTAATAATGTCTTTGTTCTTAACGTTCGTTTGAATCCACTGCATCGCTTTTTTGGCACCAGGCTGATCAAAATTAACCGCGGTTGGCACACCCTGACGACCGTTTTCGTTGTTGGCCATGTGTTCATTACTGTTCGCCATAAACTGTTCGAAAAGCCAGCCGTATTCCTCAACTGTCATTCCGTTGACCTTACCTTTAGACTTGGCCTGAATCTGTTTAGCTACGGCAGTGATATCACTGTAGCTTGGATCCTTGGCAGGAGCTTTAATACCCAGCCGTTTCAATAACGATGTGTTATAGTATAGCACCGGTTGAGAAGTGTTAAATGGCATTGATATTTGTTTGCCGCCCTGTGAATAAAACGCACGTGGCACGGCGGCAATTTGATTCATGTTGTAATGATCCTTATCAATAAAATGCTGCATCGGCGTTGCTACTTTGGCATGATACAGTTCACTTGTGGACACATCCATCGATTGAAAAATTGCCGGTGAAGCGCTGGTACCATGAGTCTGCAAGATTTTTTGAACTGCTTCGTTATAGGTCCCTTCAAACTCCGGTACAATCTGATATTTCTTTTGACTCGCATTAAATTGCGTTGCAAATTTCTTCAGTTGATCCGCAGCAGGACCTGTCATTTCATGCCAAAAAACAATTTTCTCTCTCGGTGCTGTGGCGGTTGCCGAAGCGTGCCCGATTGCACAACCGCTAACAATCAGCACGAACACCAGCAGTAATCCCAATAATCCAATGATACGATGTTGTTTCATTATCGTGTCCCCCCTATTTAACCGAACCCTCATTCAACCCTGCTTTGAAATAGTGCTGGCCAATAAAGAGAACAATCAAGGTTGGAATAACGACGATGCAAGCACTGGCCTGAATCATGCCCCAGTTATTAAACGTTTCAGAAGATTGCAATTGACGCAACCCGTCTTGGACCGGTCGGAAATTGTCGGAAAAGGTCGTTAACATTGGCCATAAGTACTGATTCCAACTCGTTAAAAAACTATACGCGGCCAACGTCACAATACTGATTCGTGAATATGGCAGGGTAATCCGGTAATAAAACTGCCAATGATTCAGGCCCTCAATGTCGGCAGCTTCTTTGAGCTCCTTTGGTATTTGTAAAAACGATTGTCGCAGCATAAAAGTGCCAAATGCCGTTGCCATAAACGGGACGACCATCACCGCGAAATGATTCAATAGTCCCATTGATTTAACGGTCATGAAATTCGGTATGACTTCAGCTTCAAACGGCAGCATCATCGTTGCCAAAAAGGCATAGAATAAAAATTTTCGTCCTTTAAATTTTAGGAAAACAAACGCGTAAGCCGACATCGAACAAAAGACCACTTGCGCAACCGTGGTTAGACTTGCAATCACAATACTATTAAATAAGTATCGTAGAATTGGGGTCGTGGTGAACGCCGCCCAGTAGTTAGCCAGCGATAATTTTCCCCACAAGGCCCCTTTTGAAATTTGAGATGTCGGCAAAAAGCTGGTCCAAAACCCCAGTAAAAACGGACTGACAACAATCAACATCAGCACAATCAAAAATGCATACTGGCCAATTTTCTTAAGTCGCCGTGCCGATGACGGTTTAGAAACGTGATCATTAGTTACAAGTTGCATTAGTAGTGCACCCGCTTCCCTAAGAACTTAAATTGAATCAAGGTAAAAATAGCAATGATAATCGTCAGAAGAATGGACTCAGTACTGCCCTGAGCAAAGTTACCGTTAATAAAGGCATCCTGGTAAATTCGATAGACTAATAAATTGGTAGCGTTGTCCGGCCCACCCTCAGTCATCATGTCAATGAGGCCAAAACTCTTAAACGCCTCGATCAGCGTCACAATCATAACGAAAAACAAGGTGCCTGAAATCATCGGAATTGTCACCTTAAATAACTGCGTGAGTTTTGAAATGCCGACGATGTCGGCAGCTTCATATAAACTTTTCGGTACTGATTGCAACGCCCCAAAAATGATGAGAAACGTAAATCCTAGATTCATCCACACAGTGGAAATAATGATGGCCACCATAGCTGACTTCGGATCGGTCAACCAGTTAACAACGGGCAAGTGCAGTGCTTGTGATAATTGGGCAAAGACACCAACTGAAGGGTTAAAAGCAAATAACCAAAAGATGGCCGCAACTGAGACAGAGACACCCATTGTTGCTGAAAATAGCGTCCGGAAGAGTCGGATGCCTTTAAGCTCTTGATTAGCTGTCACAGCAAGTGCCACACCCAGCACGACTGTTAAAATTGATACGGCAAGCACGAACACTAAGGTCGCGCCGAGGCTGGACAAATAAGAACTGCTCGTGATTAGCGACACATAATTGCTCAGTCCCACAAAGGCTGTCGTTTTTCCAAAGTCGTTAGTTAAAAAAAAGCTCATGTACAGGGTTTTCAGCATTGGGTAAAAAACAAAGGCAACCAACAGCATCAATGTCGGCCCCAAGAAAACAATCGCATAACCTGAGTCGGTCAGTTTATACTTGGCTGCCAAATTCAGACTTGGTAATGAATTATCCACCTGTTTAGGCAATCGTTGCAGCATCAGCAGTCACCTCCTCTTTTGCCCCAGCGGTTGTTATCAAACCACCGTTTTGATCAAAAACAAAGAACTGGTTAACGGTCTTCACATTGATGAAGTCTGCATTCTTCACATCAATTTGATTTCGCAGTACGAGCCGAAGTTCGTCAGCAGATTCTAATAGATCTGCCAAAATGACTGTTTCATTACCAAGGTATGAAACCTCCGTCACCCGCGCATTCGCATTTCGGTCATTGACTGTCACCTCAACTTCATTTGGACGGATACCAATCGTGTATTGACCAGATTTTAATGGGTAAGCAATTGGAACGCGAAAACTACCGTTGACCACGAGTTCGTGATGCCCGTAATCTGCTCCTAACAGGTTGATCTGCGGCGTGCCAAAAAATGAAGCCACAAATTCGTTTTTGGGGTGTTGATAGATATTTAACGGTGTATCAAGCTGCTGAACCTTGTGATTCTGCAGTACAAGGACACAATCGGCCATCGTCATTGCTTCCACCTGATCATGGGTAACGTAGATAACCGTCAGACCCAGTTTTCGTTGGAGCACCTTTAATTCCATTCGCATTTTGGCACGCAACTGTGCATCCAGATTAGAAAGCGGTTCGTCCATTAAACAGAAACTCGCATCAGACGCAATCGCCCGTGCTAATGCGACACGTTGTCGTTGACCGCCGGAAAGTGACCGTGGTTTCCGGTCAGCCAGCGTCTGAAGATCGACTAACGACAGGGCCTCCTTGACGCGGTTATTAATTTCTTGTTTATCAATTTTACGAGATTTAAGTCCAAAGGCTACGTTTTCAAAAACCGACATAAACGGATAAAGCGCATAACTCTGAAAAACCATCGAAAGTTTGCGATCTTTCGGCGGCATCTCGTTGGCAAGTTGATCATTGATGATAAGCTTCCCTGATGAAATGGAGATCAGACCAGCAATCATCCTCAAGAGCGTACTTTTCCCACACCCTGAGGGACCGACGATAACAAAAAATTCACCATCGTTGACCGTCATATTAATATCTGATAAGACGGGATAATCACTGTCTGCATAAGTTTTGGTGACATCGTGCAATTCAATTGCCATAACCCAATCACTACTCCTTCTAATTGTCATAAGGTAAACATTTGCTACGAGTCAAATTATAGAAAAGTAATGTTTACATCATGCAAAGCTTAAGTAAATGTCGTGTAAAGGTTTGTAACGATTGTGTAAAGGTCACGGTTTACTGGTTTAATGTTTGCAAAAAAAGGCCTCAGGTATTGATCCACTAGGAATCTACCTGAGGGCCTTCTATTAATTGCATTTATTGCGGCTATTTTGTCTCTACCGAGGCCGTATCGCCGACAATGCGTATTGATCCAGTCAATTACGCGGTTCAGTACAACGGCGTGTACTATGGTACTATGCTTCAGTGACCGTTTCGGCAGCCGGTTGCTTCTTGTACTTCCGCATCAATTCAGCCATGTGAACTTCATGGGTGATAAATTCATGGGTCCGGCAAACGTAATCGTGTTCGCGACCGATTTTTGCAATATACCCGTTGATGTAGTCAACTTCAGTTGGCCGCCCCTTTGAAAAGTCTTGGTACATAGATGGGTAATGATATGGGTTAGCGACCCGTGACACATAGTCCACTGACTCAACTTCTTGCTGCCGGGTTTCAACTAAGTGAATACCGGCGCGTTCACAGGCATCGAATGATTCGTTCATGAGTTGGATCGTCATGTCTTTAACGCCTGGATATTCAATAAATTGACCCATGGTGATTTCAAACATTGAGCAAAGGGTGTTTGTCACGGCATTGAAAACAACTTTGGACATCAATGTCCCCATGAAGTTTTCGGTCATGATTGGACCCATACCGGCTTCTTTAAAGTCGTTGAAGATCTGCTGGGTGGTGTCGTCGTTATGTTCAGTCTTGTTGACCATATGCATCTCACCGGCACGGGCAGCGCCCATGAAGTCAACATCGCCAGGGCCGTTCAACACAGTGGCGATCATTGCGGTTCCGCCGATAATGTGATCATCTGGGAAATAATTGCTGATTTTGTCAATGTGACCCATGCCATTCATTGCTGAGAAGACGTATTGGTGTGCTTTAAAAAGTGGTGCACAACGCTTTAATACATCGGCAAGCTGCATTTGTTTCACGAAGATGATCCAAACATCTGGGTCCCCAGTGTAATCTTCTGGGTAGCTAATGTTGATTGGCACCATGTGCTTGTCCTTATGGTCACGAGAGACCCAAGCACCACCCTGTTTCTTAATTGTCTCGACACTCGGTTTCCAAGTATCAACGAAATCAACCGAATTGCTTGTCCGTTCCTGCATCAAAACCCCGTAACGAAGACCCATTGCACCTGCACCAATTACTGCGTATTTTGTCATATGTATTGCTTCCTTTCAGCAAACCCAAAATTTTGTTTCAATATGTGATTAGAAAACGATAAAAGCGCCCTTAAGCATTGCTGCTTAAGGGCGCTTCCGCACGGTACCACCTTAATTTCTGGATGTAAAATCCAGCTCACCCTGACGTATTCATCAGGTGGTCATATAATGCTGACCGTTCCTGGTTCCTTAATCAAGAACCACTGCTCCACCTTAACTTTTGATTAGAGGATTGCACGTGTTTTCACCAGCCACGCTCGCTAAACCAATCGTCCCAACCTGTTCCTAAAGGTTTCTTTGCATCTCATCGTTTTCTAATTTATGAATACGTCTTAATCTCGGTGTTGTCGAAAGTCAACAGTAAATCCGAAACTTTTTTTATCTTTTGATTGAAACCCGTTCTTTTATGAACCAGTACTACCGATTAAATGAGCCATTCTAGTGTGAATCGACAACCATCAGTAGGACGATACTAGCGCCTAGTGCCATTTCAGACATCGCTAAACAGATGCTGACTTCAGACACTCAACCTATCAAGGTCATCGTAGAACCATAAAAGCCAAAGTAACCAGCATTTCTACTGATGGCTTTGGCTTTATCGGGTAATTCTCATGAGTGAATCGACTAAGTTTAATTCTTAGCCTGTATTTGTTTAATCACTTTAGCAATTGCTTTTTGTTGAAATTCGGCGGTGGCCTGCTTTTCAACCTTAGCTTGGTCGGCACTGCTCATGCTTGGATCCTTGGTCATTGCGGCCTTGACCTGAGCGGTAACGTAAGCCTTTGCTTGTGTCTTCAGCTTTGCTTGGAAGGTCTTGCTGCTCATTTCCTTCTTTAAAGCTTTAGCTTGGGCAGCAGAAAGCACTAACCAGTTTTTGTTGATGTAGATTTTATTTTCACGACGGATGTACTGGCCATCCTGACCCGTGAACGCAAACCAGATTTTTGCAGCGTCGTTCTTGTAAGCCCAACGCGTAGTCTTTGTCACAATGTGACTCTTACCAGAAGTCCGGATCACCTTGTTCTTGGTGGTGCTGCTGACTTGCGTATGCGTGGTCTTCTTAGCATTTGCACTCGTCTTGTAGACGTAAACTTGGTGCTTGTTTGCCGTCCCGATCGGTGAGTAAATTACAGTACTCATCCCGTTGCTGCTGCTAACAGGATAAATCGTTCTAGTAGCACCAGTAGTCGTCACTTCTTTTAAGCCATAATGGTCCTTCCAGTTCTTAACCACGAAGACCCCGGTTGTAAAAGCACCGGCGACAAAAATGACTGCCAAAATAGCACTTACGGACTTGTTTGGGATGTAAATAAAGCTGATGAACGCCAATACGACGCAAATTGCCATAATTAGTAAAATCACTTTGCGTCACCTCCATCACTAGGATAATCGCTTGCTTGACCACGGTTTTTCATCATAAAGGCGGTCAAAACAGCTAACGCACAAAAACCAAGTGCGACCCAGAATGCGGCATGGTAGCCGGTCAAAGTTGCGTTAATGGCTAAGTCTTTGTAATGCAACGGGTTTGTCTTGATCATGTGCTTGCCTGGCACGTGGTTCTTCACAACAGTGGTCAATACACTAGTCAAGATGGCAGTCCCAATCGAACTAGCCACTTGCCGTTGTGTGTTGTTAACAGCAGTCCCATGACCAATTAAGTTCACTGGTAAAGCATTCATCCCAACTGTGGTAGCGGGCATCATGGCCATAGCGATCCCGAACATCCGCACCGCGTACAAAACAACGATGTAAATGGTTGGCGTATCCTTCGTCAAGAAGACGAACGGCAACGTCCCTAAGGTCAGCATGACCATCCCCATAATAGACAGCCGTTTAGCCCCAAACCGGTCAACAGCCCGACCGGTAATTGGACTCATAATAGCCATCATTAAGGCCCCGAGTAACAGTGTCAACCCAGAATGGAAGGCGGACATGCCACGAACATTTTGCAAATATAGTGGGATGATCATTTCGGCACCGACCATGGCCATCATACTTACGGAACTTAAAATAGCAGAAATCGTGAATGGAATTGAACGGTATACCCGCAGTTCCAAAAGTGGGTTCTTCATGGTTAATTCACGCCATGCAAACAGCGCAATGAAGATAACCCCGGCAATCAGGAATGAAATCACCTTTACACTGCCCCAGCCGTCATCACTAACACTGGAAACACCGTAAAGCAGACTCCCGAACCCAATTGTTGAAAGCGCAACTGACAACCAGTCGAGACCTTTCTTTTGGGTTGGCAGCACACTCTTCATAAAGAAGAATGATAAAACTAAAACAAGGAAAACAACCGGCAAAATCATGCCGAACAGGTCACGCCAAGTGAAGGTATCAATAACCCACCCTGACAGTGTTGGGCCAATGGCAGGTGCCAGCCCGATAACGATTCCGGCAAGTCCCATGGCAGTCCCACGCTTTTCTGGTGGGAAGATGGAAAGCATCAATGTTTGCAGCAATGGCATCGTAACCCCGACGGCCAAAGCTTGAATCAAACGACCAGCCAGCAACATACCGAAGTTAGCTGATGTGAAACAAACAATCGTTCCAATGAAAAACACACTCATCGCAGAAATGTACAACCACTTTGAATTAAAGCGGGTACTTAACCACGCACTGATTGGGATCATGATCCCGTTAACTAACATAAAGCCAGTGGTCAACCATTGAACCGTGGAGATGTTCACATCGAACGCCTTCATGATTGTCGGGTTGGCAGTTGATAAAATCGTTTGGTTTAAAACGGTACAAAACGTCCCAACCAATAACACCAGGATCATTAAGGTCCGGTTATATGGTTTGCCGTTCATATCTACCGAAGCAGTATCACTCACTTTTAATTACCCTCTTTACAATTTTTTAAAAGTCTGTTGACTACTATAATGATTTGTGACTTCTTTGTCAACTATCTTGACAATAATATTTAAATATCTATACTGTACCTTATGAAACCTAATACGTTTCTGACAAATTATAATAACTAAAACCTATTACATCAGCAAAGAAAGCTGTTACAAACAATTTGTGTGGGCGCCGTTTGCGAACTGAAAATTGACGTAATCACCTAAAAATAGTGCCTTAATTTTCGAAATAAACTATTTTTTTCTATATAAAAGGCATGAATTTGACTATTATTTTCCAGTTGGGTCAGCTATCCACACGCAACCACTAATAGATTCACAGAAAGCGAGGTATTTCCATGAACAATACGTTAGATCCGTCATTTCGTGAGCAACTCAGATTTGTCACCAAAAACGTGCATTGGTATTTGGGTATCGGCGATGTTGCAGAGGCCACCGGTGTTTCTCAAAGTCAGTTACGTTATTGGGAACAAAAGGGATACATTGAGTCGAAGAAAGAAAATAATCAAAATCGCAAGTACACCTATGGCACACTCATTAAGGTTTTCATCATCAAAAACTACATGGAACAGGGGTTTACTCTGGGTGCTGCCGTCAAAAAAGCAGCTGCTCATAAAGAAACGACCGAATTGATCAAACGCTTTGTCTTGGACCGCTTTGAAGGCGTCGAAACGATTGACGGATTACCGGCCATTAATTTGGGATATCTCGACAAAGCCAAATCCGAACGCCTCTTCGCGCTGATAAAAGAAGATCACACCGATTTTAAAATCATTCCCACAAGTGAAGCATAGCACTTAAACAGGTGTCCGAAACGTTAAACGACTTAACCGGTCCAGCCCATTATGGGGTTTTAGAACGGTTAAGCCGTTTTTGTTTATTATTTTGGTGGGCTTAATACTATATTTTAAATAGTATTATATTTAAAACTATATAAGTGTAATAAAAAAGTTGAGACGAATGCCCCAACCATCAATTAATAACAATAACCAGTTAGGCGGCTACTGTGGACGCGATTCTGGTAAAAAAAGTCAGGCCCGGACTTTTCTTTTTGGATTGTACAATGTGGGGCTTGCGGCGTCGGTTTAGGCCTCGTAGCCTAAACGAGTTGCGCAAGGCAGGGGGCTACTGCAGAAGCGACTCTGACCCGAAAAGTCAGGCCCGGACTTTTCGGGTCAGAGTCACTTCTGCTCCGCCCCCTAGGCGCCTTGCTCCACTCTCTACCGCCCCTTTTCTCTAAACAACTGAATGAAAAACGCTTGCTTTTTAGTTGGGTGAAACGATGCTCTAGTCACCAAGTACATATAACTCAAGGTTGGTGGTGCGTCCGTCAGTGCCAGCGTGTGAATGCCCAAATCCTGGTCGACCGCGGTCTCAACAAGCAGACTGACGCCCACATTTTTTCTCACCAACGCTTTCACCATCGATAATTCTGAGGTTCGGTAAACGACGTTAGGGGTGAACTGCGCGACGCGACTATATGCCTCCAACGCACGCGCGTGAATGTAATGGTTGGTCATTGTAATGAAGCGTTCCTGTCGTAACTCCGAAAAGCTGACCGCATCACGTTGCGCAAGCGGGTGGTGGTCGCTAACAATGATCTTAAAGGGATGAATTGCCAGCAGCAATGTCTTAAACTCTGGGTCTTTAAGTGGCTGAACGGTTGCCAACAATGCCGCATCAATTTGACCGTTCACTAAGTCTTTCAGTAATTGCTGCGACCCAGCTTCATGCACTTCCAGATCTGAAAGCAGGTTCGTTTTCAGCAACTGGTTGGCAACCTTCGGAAACCATGTCACACCAGCCACGGGCGAAATACCCAGCCGAATACTATCCTCGGCCGCATGCAGAACTTCAGTCTGGGTTGTTTGCAGTCGATTTAAGATATCGCAGGCCTGTTGGTACAATACCTTGCCTGCCCTAGTAACGACCAGACTCGCACGCGGATATGGCTGTGTGATGAGCGGCACATTGCCATATTCTTTTTCCAAACGTTTGATTGCCATGGTGATTGTCGGCTGACTCACGCCAAAGTATTTAGCGGTTGCCGTGTAGTTTTTATGATCGACAAGTTGGCAAAAGTACGCTAGGTCCTTGGTGTTCATTACGGCTCACCCTTTCAGAATAAAGATTATCTTGATTGTACCATGATTACCAAAAACCGATAACCTTCATCCAAAGCGTTCCAAGGCCAAGCCAGATAACGATGTAGACCACACCCAGAATAGCGTTTAACCGCCACCACTCGTTTTGAGTCACGTAGCCCGATCCGAACAATACTGGTGCTGGTCCGTAACCATAGTGTGTCGTTGACCCAAAAATGTTGCTGAAGAAACCAAGCATTAACGCCGCCAGCATGCCTGGCACACCGGACGAAATTGCTATTCCGAGAAAGGCCAAGTACATCGCACTGATATGGGCGGTTGCACTCGCAAACAGGTAATGACTATAAAAGTAAGCCAAACAAGCAATCGTCAGCACCAACATCCAATTCATACCATGCAATGAGGCCGCAATCGTTTTGCTTAACCATGGAATGAACCCTTTTTGATTCAGTTGATCAGCCATCATAACAAGCACTGAGAACCAGGTAAACGTGTTCCACGCCCCAGTCTCATGTAAAACATCGTCCCAAGAAAGGACGCCGGTTAAAAGAATCAGGGCTAGCGCAATAAAGGCTGTCATTGTAGCATCGATACCAGTTAAGCTCTCCGTGGTCCAAAGTGCCAACGCTAAAATGAAAATACCCGACATTAATTTCTCTTGAATCGAGATTTTGCCCATTTCGGCCAGTTGTTTCTGCGCCCATGGTTTGACGTCAGGCATTTCCTTTAACTCAGGCGGATAGAGTTTGTAAATCAGGTACGGGATCAACGTTAAAGAAACTATACCAGGCACAATACTGGCCATTAACCACCCCATCCAGGTAATTTTAATGCCCTGCGATTTCGCCAACAATTGCGCTAGCGGATTTCCAGCCATACTTGTCAAAAACATCGCCGAGGTAATGATGTTGCCGTGAAATTCAGAGAACACCAAAAACGATCCGATTTTTCGTTGTGTGTGCTGTTTTGGTGACGACCCAAACGCGTTAGATAACGCATCAATAATTGGATAGACCACCCCGCCTGCCCGAGCGGTACTGCTTGGCATCGCTGGTGAAAGAACCAGGTCAACTGCAATCAGGGAATAGGCAAGACCCAACGTGTGTTTTCCAAATGCACTCGCAAAGTTCAGCGCGATCCGGCGACCTAGTCCCGTCTTGATAAAGCCTCTCGAAATGAAGAAGGCCATGACGATCAACCAAATCGTCGCGTTGCCAAATCCCGTTAATGCAACATCTGTTGAAACAGTCTTAGTTAAGACCGTGATTGTAAACCCAACAATCGCCACCGCACCAATTGGCATTGGTCGGGTAATGCACCCGATAATGGTGGCGATAAAAATAGCTAAAATATGCCACCCAGCAACCGAAATGCTGGTCGGTCGAATCGGGGTCATCCCCCAAATAACGATTCCAATCAAGAATGGTAGAATCAACTTTCGATATTTGACACCGCTGCTCATCTTCATCACCTATTTCAAAATTATTGTAAGCGTTTTCGACAACCATCAAAAAAATATCCACACATTTTTTGATGAACAATTTTAAATTCGTGAATTATTGTTCAAAGTTAGTTTAAACGAGACATGATTTTATAGTCAAACATGGGTAACTTTATAAAATTATTTAATAAATACACAAAATGGCTTGTATATCAACTGTATCAATACTTTATCAATACTTTTTATTTAAAATAATTTAATATTAGTTAAAACGTTTACTCACAATTTGTTGATTAGAATTGACTTCACAGGTCACTCCGACTATTTTTGAGACAAGCGGATTTGATAACTAACATCTTGCCTATCCACCATAATGTTAGGAGAAAATATAATGACATCTAGTGTAATTGATTCAGCATTATTTAAAGATCAGTATGGTACTGAAGCTATGCGGACCGTTTTTTCAGACGA
Organism: Secundilactobacillus collinoides DSM 20515 = JCM 1123; assembly: GCF_001435975.1. Classification (GTDB taxonomy): domain Bacteria; phylum Bacillota; class Bacilli; order Lactobacillales; family Lactobacillaceae; genus Secundilactobacillus; species Secundilactobacillus collinoides. Next base: position 63,973 of record NZ_AYYR01000029.1, on the reverse strand, counting down.
AACACAAATTCAAAAATGGTTGGACGCCTGGGCAGCACTTGCACAAGCCGAAGCAACTCAAGGCATCGTGCCGCAGGACGCAGCCGATGAAATCAAGGCAAAGGCCGTTTATGAAAACATTAATATGGATGATGTCCGGGAAGGTTTCAAAAAAACGGCCCACCCACTCATGCCGCAGATTAAAAGTTTTACCCAGTCCCTTTCTAAAGAAGCTGGCGGATACGTTCACTGGGGCGCAACAACCCAAGACATTACCGATACTGGGCTAGTTTTACAGTTAAAAGACGCACAGGCGCTCATTGTCAGCCAAGTTGAAGACCTCTTACGGGACTGTTTAAAGCAGGCTGATAAGTATAAAAATCTCGTCATGGCCGGCCGAACTCACGCCCAACATGCAGTACCGATCACCCTTGGCTACAAAATCGCCATCTGGGCAAACGAATTTGGCCGTCATTTGGAACGACTGGAACAAGCTAAGCACCGCTATCTTGTTGGAGAATTAGCTGGTGCTGCCGGTACTTTGGCCTCCCTTGGCGACAAAGGCTTAGCAGTTCAGGCCAAGTACTGTGACCTGTTGGGATTGGAAACACCAACCATTACCTGGCATGTTTCGCGGGACGGATTTGCCGAATTCAGCGACATTCTCAGTATGATTGCTGGTACCGTTGCAAAAATTGCTAATGAAATTATCAACCTGCAGCGAACGGAAATCGAAGAAGTTGAAGAAGGCTTTACCATGGGTAAAATCGGTTCCAGCACCATGCCACAGAAACGCAACCCAATGATCTGTGAAAATATCGTTGCCACCACCCGCCTCGTTCAGGCCAGTGCCCCGCTTGGCACCACCGCCATGGTTCAAGAACACGAACGTGACATGACTTTCTGGCAGACGGATTGGGCCTACCTGCCGCAGATCTGCATCAATTTAAGCTGCGCCATGGCCATGCTGCATACCGTGTTAAACCAGATGATCGTCCACGAAGATAATATCAAGCGTAACTTGGCAATGACCAAAGGGATGATTGTTTCAGAACGGGTCATGCTCGACCTTGGGCGTTACCTCGGTCGGCAGGTTGCTCACGAAGTCATCTACGAAAACTGTATGAAGGCTTTTGAGGAGGACAAACCGCTTCTGGAGCTGTTATTACAAGACAAGCGGGTCACTGATGACGTTGATGAGGCAACGTTGCGTGAGCTTTTGGATCCTGAAAACTACACCGGTTCTTCCGCAAAGATGGTTGACCGTGTTCTGGCACAGTATTCAGATCATTTGAAATAGTGACAACGAAAAGTCCTAGGAGCACCACACTGAGTGTGGTGCTCCTAGGACTTTTTATTTAGTAGCTGTTGCTTTATTAATGAGTTAGGGCACGTTTTTAGGGTGGTATTAATGCGTTTGGCCTTCTACTGTCCTCAAGCCTAAACGCGCTCCGAAAGACAAGTGGTGGCGAGTAACTGCCGAGGCAGTTACTCGCCACCACTTAAACGCCTTTCTACGCGCTCTCTAATTCTTAAACGAATGAATCGGTGAAGGAATCCTTCCGCCTCGGTCCACGAACTTCTTTGGACTGTTGGTGTTGACAGGCATGATGGGTGCCGTCCCGAACAGACCGCCAAAGTCGATCGATTCGCCGACTTTTTGGCCGACTGCCGGAATGACCCGCACCGCAGTAGTCTTGTTGTTAATGACCCCAATTGCAGCTTCATCGGCGATCATGCCGCTGATCGTTTCAGCAGGTGTATCTCCTGGAATGGCAATCATGTCCAGACCTACTGAACAAACTGCTGTCATGGCTTCCAATTTTTCAATGTTTAACCGGCCGGCACTGACTGCACGAATCATTTCAGCATCTTCTGAGACCGGAATAAAGGCCCCTGAGAGGCCGCCAACGTGTTCACAGGCCATTACGCCGCCCTTTTTAACTGCATCGTTGAGCAGCGCTAATGCGGCCGTTGTCCCGGGGGCACCGACACTTTCCAAGCCGATTTCTTCCAAAATCTCAGCGACAGAATCGCCCTCGTTTGGCGTTGGCGCCAGTGAAAGATCGACGATACCAAACGGCACATTCAACCGCTGAGCGGCTACGTTACCGACAAGTTGACCCATCCGAGTGACTTTAAAAGCGGTCTTCTTAATCGTTTCAGAAACCGTATCGATCGGCTGGCCCTTAACTTTCTCAAGCGCCCGCTTAACGACACCAGGACCGCTGATACCGACGTTAATAACGCGGTCAGCTTCCCCGACACCATGAAAGGCTCCCGCCATGAAGGGATTGTCTTCAACGGCGTTTGCAAAAACGACCAGGCTCATGCAGTTAACGGGATCAATGGCGGCAATATCCTTAACGACGCGCCCCATTTGTGCCACGGCATCCATGTTGATACCGGAACGTGTGGAGCCGACATTAACAGAACTGCAGACACGGCTCGTCACGTCCAGTGCTTCAGGAATTGACGCAATCAGCTTACGGTCGCCGGACTGGTAGCCCTTTTGAACGAGGGCCGTAAAACCGCCGATCAGGTCAACGCCGAGTTCCTCCGCTGCCTTCTCCATAGTTTGTGCATAGGCGACGTAATCGCTGTCGTCGCTAGCAGCCGCAATCATGGAGATCGGGGTCACAGAGATCCGCTTATTGATGATTGGAATACCGTATTCTGACTGAATCTGGTTAGCGACTTTTACCAAGTCCTTGGCACTGGTCGTCAGCTTGTCATAGATTTTTTGGCGGGCTTTTGCACCGTCGCTATCGATACAGTCAAACAGTGAGATACCCATAGTGATGGTTCGGATATCCAACCGTTCTTCAGAGATCATCTGAATGGTTTCTTGAATTTGTCTGGTTTCCATGGTGACCTCCTATAACTTTTGAATGGCGTCAAATAACTCTTGACGTTGAATACGAATGTCTAAGTGTAAGTGTTCCCCTAAGTCATTGAGGGCATCCTGTGCCGCTGCAAATGCAGTGTTCTTTTCGTCCCATTCACCCATCAGCATCATGGTAAAACTACCATGCATCAATGTTTGGGAGATATCAGTAATGTTGATTTTCAGGTCCGACAGCGTCTTTGAAACGGCTGCAACGATTCCAACTTGGTCCTGTCCAACAACGGTAATAATGGCTTTCATTCGTAATCATCCTTTCAGTACAATGCAATCATCGTTAGTCCAATCATAGCGAACCCTGGTGAAAACAGCAATCTAAAAATTAAAAAACAATGAGTGCTTAACAGTTTAATGTGTTTAAAATGACGACCAGGACACTTTTTTCGCCAGTGCCACGACTAACGCTGCTTGCTAAGCAGCATAATCGCGCAAAACCTAGATTGCAGATCATTCCTGTGTTTTCATCGACCACAGAAGCAGTCTTTCACGGTTGAACAGATGGCATATAACGCACATCGTCACTCAAAAAAACACCGCCAACAAAATGTTGTCAGCAGTGTCCTATATAACCCTTTTATTTTAAATCGCTCAAAGTTTCATAAATCGTGGTGAGTCCCTGTTTCAAATCACCAGCCGACATCACCAGTGGCGGTAATAACCTCAACGTGTTGCCGACAGCGGACAGGGTCAAGAGGCCCTTGGTCTGCAGCGTGGTGATGACGTCGTTGACCGCAACATCACCCGTCAGGTGAATACCGATCATCAGACCCTTCCCGCTAATCGAGTTGACTGCGGCCAAATCAGTGAAATTAGCTAACTGCGTCCAAACAGTTGCAGCCTTATCCTGAACGCCCTTTAAGAAATCGGGGGTCAGCTGTTCCAAGGTCGCCTTAGCGGAGGCCATAGTCAGTGGGTTACCGGCAAAGGTTGAGCCGTGAGTCCCTGGACCAAAAGCATCGCCAAGACTGGCTTTACCGATCATGGCACCAACGGGTAAACCATTGGCTAAGCCTTTGGCGGTCGTCACAATGTCCGGATCCAAATCAAAGCCTTGGTAGGCAAATTGGTACCCGGTCCGGCCGTTCCCAGTTTGGACTTCATCGATGATCAGTAGTGCCCCGACTTCTTGACACTTAGCCTGGACGGCCTTGAGCCAGTCTGGATCACCGTTAATAACGCCGCCTTCACCCTGGATCACTTCCAGAATAACGCCGGCTAAATCAGTTGTGATTTTGTCTAATGAGGCGTTGTCGTTATAGTCCGCGAAGCTGATATCAGGCACCATCGGGAAGAAGCCCTCTTGAATGTGAGGATTCCCGGTCATGGACATTGCACCGTATGTTCGGCCATGGAACGAGTGGTTAAACGACAGTACCTTCGTTTTGCCGGTAGCTTTTCGGGCCAGCTTTAGTGCTGCTTCGTTGGCTTCCGTCCCTGAGTTAGCGAAGAAAACCAGCTTGTCTTCATCCTTGACCAATAGTTTTGCGACATCTTCCTGCAGGTGGTTCTCGTACAGGTTTGAAATGTGCCAGACCTTTTTAACCTGGGCTTCAACCGCGCTTGTGACAGCGGGATTTTGGTATCCCAAGTTGCAAACACCGATGCCGGACGTGAAGTCCAAGTATTGTTTGCCATTATTATCGGTTAAGGTCACACCCTTGCCGTCGACGAGTTCGAAGGGGAACCGGGCGTAAGTGGGAAATACGTGTGTCATTGAATTTGTCATGGTTCGGAAACGACCTCCTGTAAGATTGTGCCGTGGTGGGTCAGCTTGTCCGTGATGCGAACGGAGTGAACCCCGGCGTGAATGGCGGCGCAGGCTGCTAACAGCTTTGGCTGCATCCCGGCCGTAATGATTTTTTTATTGATCAAGGTTTGAACATCTTGTGGAATCAATTGCGAAACGACTTCGCCTTCGCTTAAGACACCGGGCACGTCAGTCAGCAGATAGAGTTGGCTGGCCTTTAGCAGGCGGGCGATATCGGCAGCTGCCGTGTCGGCGTTGACGTTGAGCCAGTGGTCTTCACTGGTCAGTGCAAGCGGTGCTAAAACACCGATCTGGTCGTTCAACAGTTTCGATAAAGCAATTTCGTTCACCGCCGAAATGTTCCCAACGTTGCCATATTCGGCTTCGTTGATGAAATTTCCGGACAACAAGTGTTCGTCAGCGGCGTTCAAGCCAACGGCAGCCAGACCGGCCTGGTTTAACCGGGTCAGCAATTCTGGCTGGGCGTTGCCCAACAGCACCATTTTGGTTAACGATAAAGTGGCTTCATCCGTCACCCGAATACCGTCTTTTTTCACCGTGGGAATGCTGAGCTTTTCAGCTAACTGGGAGATTTGCGGGCCGCCACCGTGGATCAACAGGACCTTTTTGCCAGCTTGGCGCCAGTTTTTAAGCTGTTCGAAGAAATCTGGTGTCAGACTGTGAATGGCGTTGCCGCCGATTTTAACAATAATCAAATTCATCATAAGAGGCCCCTTTCTACGTATGGTAGCTGGCGTTGATCTTCACGTAGTTATACGTTAAATCACAACCCCAGGCTTGGCCGACTGCTGTGCCGCTGTTTAAACTGACGTCAATCGTAACCTTTGCCGCCTTCATGCTTTCGCTCACCATGGCTTCGTCAAATGGCAATGCCACACTATCCTTAACCAGCGGAATGCCGTTTGCTGAAATGGCTACGTGATCAACATCCATGTGGGCGTCAACCATGCCAATAGCTGCGATGATCCGACCCCAGTTCGGGTCGTCACCAAAGATGGCTGCTTTGACCAAACTTGAGCCAACGACCGCTTTCGCAACAGACTGTGCTTCGGTTGAGTTCAAGGCTTCGGTTACATTAGTTTCAATGAGCTTCGTTGCGCCTTCGCCGTCAGCTGCAATCTGCTTGGCAAGTTCACCTAAGACAAATTTTAAGCCAGCCGCAAACGTGTCGTAATCAGTGTCGGCAGCGGTTTTAATTTCTGTATTCTGCGCCATCCCATTTGCCAGGACAACGACCATATCGTTTGTCGATGTGTCGCCATCAACCGTGATTTGGTTAAAGGTGGTATCAACGCCTGCGCTCAATGTTTCTTGCAGCAAGTCCCCGTCAACAGCAGCGTCTGTGGTTACAAAACCCAGCATCGTTGCCATCTTGGGGTGAATCATTCCAGAACCCTTAGCGAAACCCGTAATGGTCACAGTCTTGCCATCCAGTTCTACCTGAACGCAAGCTTGTTTTGGTTGTTTATCAGTGGTTAAAACGGCTTGAGAAACGTCATCGCCGGTCTTTGGCTGCAGCTTTGGTAAGCCTGCCTTGATCTTATCCATATCCAGATAAGCGCCGATCAATCCGGTGGATGCGACCCCCACGAGGTTGGTGTCGATGTTCAGCGCATCCGCCAACCATTGTTGTTCCGTGAGGGCATCCTTTGTCCCCTGTGCCCCAGTACATGAGTTGGCAATCGCACTGTTGACGATCACCGCCTGGAGCTTATGGTCGATATTAATGGTATCCTTGGTCAATTTAGTGGGTGCGGCCTGAAACTTGTTGGTCGTGTATGTCCCAGCAGCCGCTGCTGGAACTTGGGAAAAGAGGTACCCGAAATCTTTTTTATCTACGGTGCCTAACCCAATCTTGATACCGTCGTTGTAAAACCCTTTCGGCCACGTAAACGATATCTGATTGATTGAAGGCTCTTCATCTTGTGTCATCATATAACTATCCTCTGCCTTTTTCGTTTTATGAGAATGTGGGGAACTTTGGCAATCCCACAGTCTCTTTGTAGTTGAACATGTGGTTAAAGTTTTGAACCGCTTGGCCGGCGGCACCCTTCATCAGATTGTCGATCACACTGACAATCATGATGGTGTTGGTCTTCGGGTTATACTTCACGCCCAAATCACAATTGTTTGACCCAACCGCATCCTTTAAAGCGGGCACCTTGCCATCCAGCACATTGATGAATGGATGATCAGCATAGGTCGTTTCAAAGGCCTTGACGATTGACGCCTGATTCTGACCCGCTTTCGGTTTGGCGTAAATTGTCGCCATAATGCCCACCGTGACTGGAAGCAGCGTGGTGTTAAACTCAATCGCCTGCACCTTGTCATTCCAAGCTTGCAGCTGCTGAACAATTTCTGGGATATGTTGGTGCTCATCCAGTTTGTAGAGTTGCAGGTTATCGTTGGCTTCGGTAAAGTGGGTAATTTCGGTTAACTTCTTTCCCGCCCCAGAAGTTCCAGACTTGGCATCAACGATGATGCTGTCGGGATCGATCAAATCTTGTTGAACCAGTGGTGCTAATCCGAGAAGCGCGGCCGTAGCGTAACAGCCTGGGTTAGCAATGTATTTAGCATCCGTATCATAGAAATCTGCGAGACTATAAGCCGCCTTTTTCAGAGCCGAAGTCTTCGCTGCTGGTTTGTGATACCACTGTTCATACTGCTTTGCATCGAGTCGGTAATCACCGGAAAGATCAATGACCGGAAAATCAGCTTCAGCAAACGGCACCGCCAATTGGCTGCTGACGCCAGATGAAGTAGCAAAAAACACCGCTTCGTTGTCGGCCATGATTTGGTCTGGGTCAAACGCCTGAATGGCTACGTGCTCGCCGTGGAATTGGGGAAGCAGTTCGTCTAAATAGCGGACCGTTCCGTTTTCTCCTTCATCTGTATGCCCGTACAAGTTAATCTTTTCAATCTCTGGATGATTCGCGAGAAGACTATATAACACCGTCCCGCTATATCCGGTAACACCCACTATCGCAACGTTCATGCACTCACCCCATTCGTTCTTTAAATTAGAATTTAATTACTTTTTTCGTATGTGTCTAACTATAACGCAATGTTACCAAAATGCAATGATTATTTTTGAATTTATCAAATTTAAGCGTTTTTCTGTATAAATTCTGCATTAATAGGGCTAATATACATAAATTAGGGTATATTTTCTGCATATTTCTTTAGCTTTTCTTTGTATTAATTAGAGAATATTAAGTAGTTTATGCAAAATGTATGCACTTTCATTCAGTTTGTAGTCGCTAGTTTTAGGAGGCGTCTCGCGGACGTTCTTTGCCTATCTAGTGGCATGCAAGTCGATGAACCACCATTCAGATGGCGTACAGCAACAACCAAATCAGCTTCATCTCGAGCCGCTTTGATGCCGTGCCGAATTGCGGAATGCAACGGGATCCAACTCCAAACCTAATTTCTAATCGAATGCCAAAAAAGCAGAACCGCAATCTACGCAGTTCTGCTCAAGTAAAATATGATTAATTTATAGATGGATCTGACCCATCAGCAGCATCGTGACCGTAATGACGGCACCGCTGCAAATGAGAATAGTGGCTGACCACTCGTGTTTTGAAAGTAGGCGGTCTTCGTTTTGTTTTTTCGTGTACATATAAAGAATAATACCGGGGATGTAAACGACAAGGCAGACAAACAAATACTGCAGCCCTGCAAGTGTAATCGCGACAACTTCAAAGATCAGAGTGAAGATACCAATCATGAGTTGCAGTTTATTGCCCTTCGCCGTGCGATTTTGCCAGGAATACTTGATCTGGTAAGCCGCGACAATGATGTAACACACCACGATAGCCGCGGTACACAAACTGTAAGCAAACTCATAGGCCTTTTCAGCAAAGATCAGCATGATCATAAACGCCTGTACCATGCAGGCAGTGGTCATCAGTGCGAGTGTTGGCACACCGTGTTTGTTTTCCTTAGCAAACCGTTTCGGTAACAGCCCCTGTTCCGCCATAAGCCGCATCGTTTCAGCAGGCAGCATCGTCCAGGACAGCCAGGCCCCCATGATGGAAACAAAGAGGCCAATACTGATAAACGCACCGCCCCATGGGCCGACCATTTGCTGGAACATGTAGACCATTGCCGGCTGCTTTAATTGAATCAATTCGGCTCGCGTCATATAGCCATATGGCAGAATGGACGCCAGGACATAGATAAAGATCAGGCAGGCAACCCCAATAATTGTCGCACGCCCGGCCGTTTTTCGCGACTTAGCCCGGGACGACAGCACCGTGGCGCCTTCGATTCCGACAAAGACCCACATCATGATCATCATGCACTGTTTAATTTGACCGGCAACGCTGCCGATCGTCACTGGGGCCGTCATGTTACCCCAGAATTGAGCGGTAAAAACGTGCCCCTTGAACAAAATTGCTGCCACTACGATAAACGTAAAGATCGGAATCAACTTACAAATGGTGATCACAGCGTTCATCAACGCGGCGCTTTCAATACCATGATTCACTAATAATGTTAAACTCCACGCCAGAATACTGGCCACGAGGATGGATATCGGACTGTTGTCCTTTGCAAACACCGGGAAAAAGTAGCCCAGAGCACTCATGCAGACCGTTGCGAAAGCCACGTTGCCAAGCCAGGACGACATCCAGTACCCCCAGCCGCTGATGAAGCCGACAAAGGGACCGAAACCTTCCTTCCCGTACGCAAAGATACCTTCCAGGTCGGATCGTTTGGTGAGTAAATTATTAAAACAACTGGCCAACATCATCACCCCAAAGCCGACAATCAGCCATGAGATCAAGGCAGCTCCCGGAGAAGCGGCGGCAGCCAAGTCTGAGCTTAACGCAAAGATTCCCGAACCGATGGCAGTTGTGACCACCAGTGCAGTTAGGGCGGCACCGTTGATTTTTTTCGATTGAGTTGCCATTGTTTTCCCTCATTCCTTTTGCTTGCGCCCTTTCATAAATTAATGAAAGCGGTTTTATCTATACTATAATAGTAGTGTACCGGAAAAACATTAATAAACTGTGGCATTTTTGTGAAAAATTTCCGAAACTTTTTTATGATTGAAAGCTTGTCATGACGCGATGTTTAAAACCTGCATACCGAAAACGTGACACTCCGAGTTTTCGCATAAAACACACAATTTTTGTACTTTTTCAGCTAAAAAAAATAAGTCTCGGCATCTTCAGCCAAGACTTATTTATTCTACACTTTTTTTTCGAAATGCACAGTGTCAATTGGCACAAATGCAATCCGGTGATTATAAAAGAATTGATAGTAAGCTTTTGTGTTTAGAGTTGCCCGCAATTGCCCGTTATCGTCAACACTGACAAGTTGGTGCAACGTGGGACCAGCAACGTACTGTTCCGCCGTGTTTAAGCGTGCAATCGAGTCGGCATCCGGTGCCGTTGTGCCATAAATGGCGGTCGGCGCACCAAGCGTGAACACGTCGCCCTCGCACGCCTGTAAAACATCGTACTCGGGATTGTGACACCAGGCCAGCTTGCCGCTGTACCAGATTGCCACCCAGTCACCTTTTTTGTCAGCGCAAACGAATCGCTGCCCGTAGGAAACCTGATGCGTCCATCCAGGCAGCGTCTCATCTGTGAGCAGCTTTGCGCCCTGTTCTGGGGATTGGTATAGGTCAGCAACCATAACACAAACGACCACTGGTTCGCCAACAACTGGCACCCCGCGGCCCTCGACTGAAGCCCCTAGATCGGTCAATAATTGACGCCAATCAAAGTAGCGGCCCGGGTCTTGGTGCATCGCCAGCTGGCCGGAGGCGGTCATGGCACACAAATTATCGTGGCCTAACAGGTGGTCGCGGTCCAGCGGCACGTTAAATTGCGTGCTGAGTTGCGACACCAGCGTTGTCAGGCTGCGCAACATCGTTTTGGTAAACGATTCTGGCTCACCAACATACGCCTCTTGTTCAATGCCCACCGCACGGCAATTCAACTCCCAGTTACCCGCGTGCCAGGCCACGTTGTGTGGTGCCACCATCTGCGTCACCAAACCGTCTGACTGCCGCAGCACATAGTGAGCGCTCACATCGTGCGCCTCCTGAAACCGTTGGACCGTTTCCGGATATGACAGCTCAGTTGAATGGATCACGATGTGGGTCACCGGCACCTGTTCGGGTCGGTCAGCACGGGTATAATTCGATCGTTTTGCCGGAATTTGGTTAGTCTTCATGAATCTCATCTAGATCAATGGCAGCAGTCAGCGTTGGTGCTGCCAACCGGGCCACGTAAACGGTGAGCACAGTCGCTGCCGGATGCTTGAGCTTCAGTGTTTTGACGTCAAGCACGATTCGACCCTGTTCATCCACATCAGCGTAGTAGAAATGCTGGTTAGCTAGGCTGGCCTTATTGCCGTCATCGTTGAAGCAGTATGCTACAGTCATGGTTTCTTCATCAAAATGACCCGTTTTTTCGTACTCTGTCGGTGTTAATGGCCGTAAATTATCATTTTCGCAAACGGTAAAGTGCTGCTGATCATCATCTGGCAGTAATGTTACCGTAATGCGGGACGGCTGCATCAATCGTTCATATCCCTGATAGTTTTCTTCAATGATATAAGCAACCCGCGAACCCCACGCTTTACTGAATTGGTCTAGGCGATAAAATCGTTTTGCACTAGCGTCATCATCCGCGTATGAATCATTGACCGCCACGTAATCTTCGCCATCAATCTTCGTAAATCCAGTGACCAGCAACAAATGGCCATAGGTGCTGCCTGGCGTCCCCTTGACGTATGGCAGATCCGTTTGGTTCGGATCATTCGTGTACTTCACACTGACCCCGACTGGATAACCATCTGCAATCTGATGCCGCAACCCATTCAAAGTCGTAAAGGCGGTGTACGCGTGGTAGCCGAGACTACCGGCTAAGGCCGTGCTAAATGACCAGTTGCCAAACCCATCGTAAGTCTGATCGTAGTTGCGCATCGCGGCCTCTTCGGGCAAGATATCAGCATTTTGCCGGTTCACGGCCATTGAAACCGTAGTGGGGCTGCAAATACCTGGCGCCAATTTTGGATCGCGAATTTCTTGTGAGTAAGCTGGTGCAGAAATGACCTTATCCAAATCAATTGGATGGTCATCTGCCATTAGATCACGGTCCAGCGGCTTCACACTCGCCGCCAGCAACTTCAGCACAGGGGTCTGAGTAGCATCATCCGAGTGCAGTTTGACCCGTAGGCGAACTTCAGTGGCAACGCCCGATGCCGTCAGCGTATCGGTATCAAGACTGGCTAACCGGTCCGCCGAATCCTCGGTTTCACTGGCGCTTGGCTGACTGGCAGACCAGTGGCCCCAGCTGTGCCACTTGGACCACTCGTCATCCACAAGCACTTGCGCAGCCACTTCAACACTGGTACCGCGGGGGGTCAACGCGTTCCAGGAAATGACCAGTGTCTTAAAACTAGTGAGCTTAAACGCTGGCGTTAATAAAATGCCTTCCGCTACGTAGGCATCATCGTGCTGTTCCAAGACCAGTGCACTGCCATCTGTGGCGGCGTAAGACAGTTGTTTGCCAAAGCGTTGTAAATCAACGCCCGCAAAGTCGTCAAAAATTCGGGTATTACTCAATCGTTCTGGTGCCAGAACGTCGGTATTCTTCTTATAGTAAAAGGCAACAGCACCGGCAGCTAACCCAAGTGCTGTCCCCAAAATAAATCGTGATAGTTTCATCGGGGGATTCCCTCTCTTCCGTTGGTATCGCAGCTTAGACCTGCGACCCTCTCGTTTAGAATTCAATCTGGGATATATGTGGTTAAATTGGCGTGATTTATTGTTAAAAGTATACCATGGAAGTGCGTCGGGCGCACGGCCACTATCAAAATCAAACCGCATAACATCGGTGTTGGAAGCGGATAAATGTCCCGTTTTCCAACAATATTTCTCTAGTAATGTGACCGTTTCATGACAGTTCACTTACTAAGAGTTAACAGAATACTACATAACTGTGACAATGAACAGTAAAAATATCGATTTATAAAAAAATAAACTATATCTGTAATTGACAACTCTTAGCTCAAAGCGTACGCTCGTGGCTGATAACCGCCATGCTGGGAATGAGCCGTGCCATTTTGTCATTACCACAAGAAAATCGTGGCACAAAACACTTTGAGAGGATTTAATGCCGCTTGATGGTCAAAAAGAAAGTTTGACATTCATTTTCTTGCCTTATTTTGGGGAACTTGTCTAACAAATAATCATGAAGGATCCCGCTGCTAGTCAACCACAACACATTCTAAGGCTGTCTCAAATCGTCTCATTACCAATTCACGGTTCACCTTAATCACATCAAAATTGCCTGCTAGCGATCAGAACATATGATTCGAAAGGGGAATAATTAAAATCGAAAACGAACATTATACGTTAAACAACGGCACCAAAATCCCCAAAATTGCGTTTGGTACTTGGCTCGTACCAAATAATGAAGCCGGCGCCCAAACGGTCACCACCGCCTTAACGGTTGGCTATCGTCACATTGATACAGCCGCTGTTTATGGGAATGAAGAAGCTGTCGGTCAGGGTATCCGTAACAGTAAGCTACCCAGAGAAGACCTGTTTATTACGACAAAACTTTGGAATGCTGACCAGGGGTACCAAAAAACTAAAATTGCATTTGAAAAATCACTCGAACGATTACAACTTGACTATGTTGACTTGTATCTGATTCATTCTCCCGCTGACCGTACGCCCTCTGAGCGGGAACAGGATACCGAATCGTGGCAGGCAATGGTCGATGAATATCCAACCCCTGATAATCCTGTTGATAATTGGTTTGAGAATGTGGCCAGCAGCTGGCAAGCCATGACAGAACTGTATCACGAAGGGAAAATCAAGGCACTGGGTGTCTCTAATTTTTATCCTGCCCACTTTGAACGCGTGTTTAAAAATGTCAGTGTTCAACCAATGGTCAATCAAATTAGATTGAATCCGAGTCAAGTATTACCGGAGACCGTTAAGTACGATGACGCTCATCAAATAATTACGGAGGCGTACAGTCCTTTTGGTCAGGGCCGATCCTTCAAAGTACCGCTATATCAAGAATTAGCTGCTAAATATCACAAAACTGTGTCTCAAATTCTATTGCGCTGGTCTCTCGATCATCAGTATTTGCCGCTTCCTAAAGCCGGCCATGAAGCTCATATGCGCGAAAATCTTAATGTGTTTGATTTTGATTTAACCCCCGAGGACATCAGTCGCCTAGATAGTTTGAACACTAAAAAGTAAGGGCCGATTATGACAATCTGAAATGTCTTTATTGTCCTCTGATTGCTAATGCTGGTTGAATGCGCTTTACCGTATTCAGCCAGCACGTGAATAAAATGAATCACCTGCTTGGCGATTGCCAAATTAAAGGTGATTCATTTTTTGTGGGCACACCTGCCAAAAATTAAAAATTTTTTTGTCAGTTCCAATCACCTGCTGTACAGGCATTTGTAATTAAAACGTTCTCACGTTTTCTAATCTTTTTGCCATTTAAGTGTTGACACCTCACCTAGCAGGGTGTAAATTAATGCCAATCATTAAATTTGAATGAAAGGCGTTGACGAGAAACATCAATTCCGTTTCGTAGGTAGAGAGCTGCTGGTTGGTGAAAAGCAGTGTACGAGCGAAGGCGATGATCATCTCTGAGCTACGTGCCGAAACCCTCGGGTGCATCACACTCGGGATGGAAGTAGAACACGTTGGGTGCACCCATTATCGTGCCAAGCGTATCGCAGTAATGCCGTACGTGAGAGGTAATTTCAGAAATGAGATTATAAAATAAGGTGGTACCACGTGAAAGCGTCCTTAATCGCAACTAGTTTGCGATTAAGGACGCTTTTTCGTCATTCAAATTAAAACTTCAGAATTTAAGGTGGTGAGGAAAAATGGAAGATGGCATTATGGCTTCAGACGATAAAAGCGACATTCAGATTATGAGCTTCAAACACATAGCTTCATTGTTAACACATAGTAACCGTTTCAACACATATCGTTTAACAGACACACATATCGTTTCAACACATATTGTTCCAACACTTAGCAACACACACATAGTTAATGAAGTGCCATTTCTCATAGAACCCGCCACAGCAGCATATAATTCCTGACTTACATATTCAGGATCGCGGCGAGCCACACATAGCAACACACATATTGCATCACCACATATTTCACATAGTAAATTTGTTAGCACATAACTTTATTACACATAACATACGGAGGTCTCGCCCATGAGTGAACAAGTATTAAACAAACAACAATTATCAGAAACTGAAGAAACTGTCGCAAACCAATTATTCGATGCCTACACGACCCACAAGCCATTAACGATGTCAGATTTCGATGGCAAATTAACCGATGAAGATTCTGCCTACCGCGTTCAACGCCGGTTAACTGAATTAAAGAACGAAGCAGTCGGCGGCTACAAAGTCTCTTTAACGAGCAAGCAGACGCAGGACATGTTCGATTCCGATAGCCCACTCTATGGTGCGCAGTTAACTAGTCATTTCGAACAATCACCCGTTACAGTCGCAGCTGACCAAGTCATGGATCCATTAGCCGAAGTTGAAATGCTCTTCACCGCTAAGGAAGACCTGTCAGCAAACGATTCACTAGAAGACCTGATGCGTAAAACAAAGGTTGCCCCGGCCGTTGAAGTGCCGGATTCACGCTTTGCTGACTGGTTCCCAAGCCTATCAAAGTACCTTGTCATGGCTGATGCCGCCGTTGGTGGTTACGTTGCATACGGTACAGAAGTTGATACCGACGCGTTATTTGAATCAGTTGATGATTTAGCAAACGTCCATTGCGAACTCTTCCACGATGGCAAGAAGCTGAAGGATGGCGCCTCGTCAGAAGTTCTCGGCAACCCACTGAAGTCATTGAAGTGGCTGGTTGAAAAACTCGAAGCACAAGGCATGCCTCTAAAAGCTGGCCAACGCGTCTCAAGTGGGACCTTCCTCCTGCCTGAATCACTGACCAAGGGTGAATGGAAAGCAACCTTTGATAAGGGTCTCGGCAACGTCTTACTTCACGTGAACCGTTAATTTCCAATCATTGATCTTAGTTCTGTCATTAATGAAAAACCTCCTTTAAAGAAATACGAGTTTCATCACACATACCAAGAACCAGCCCTGAGCGTTTAGTCGCGGGGCTGGTTTTGTTTTTGGCCTGGTGCAGAGCGGTATGGGGTTGTTTTTGTGCCTATTTATTTCAAATTCGGTTGGTTTGAAGGGTTGTTGGGGGATGCGGGCTGGTAGTGTGGTTTGATGCAATTTTTAGTCTTTTTCTTCATATATAGTTGTTTGTAGTTTATTGCCGCTGTGGTGGGTTTTGGGTTTTGGGTTTTGCGTTTTGCGTTTTGCGTTTTGGGTTTTGCGTTTTGCGTTTTGCGTTTTGCGTTTTGCGTTTTGCGTTTTGCGTTTTGCGTTTTGGTTTTTGAGGTGTTAGTTTACTTTGTGATGCTTGTTGTCCCTCATATTGCCTAAACGTGCTCCGAGGGGCAGAGGGCTACTGCATAAGCGACTTTCGGGGTAAAACCCAAGCCCAGGGTTTTACCCCGAAAGTCGCTTATGCTCCGCCCTCTAACCGCCCCTCCTCCGCACTCTATACTTTATTAAGATTTTCTGTTAAACTTTAGAAAGTCACAATGTAACATAACGTTACATAGTTAAGGAGGAACACTAGTTATGAAACGAAAGATGTGGGCGGTGTTGACGACACTTGCCGTTTTCTTTGCGTGCTTAGTCACGTTTAATTTGTCAGCCACCCCGGCCAAGGCCGAAACGACTTACACGATTGGGACTGACGTTACCTTTCCCCCGTTTGAATTTGCCAACAAGCAAAACAAATACGTTGGGATCGACATGGATCTGATTCGGGCCATTGCCAAGAATCAGAGATTCAAAGTCAAAATCAAACCGGTGGGCTTCAACGCTGCCGTTCAGTCTGTGCAGTCCGGCCAATTGGACGGTGTGATCGCCGGCATGAGTATCACTAAGGAACGGGAAGCAACCTTTGACTTCTCGAAACCCTACTTCACGTCTGGGGTTGTTATGGCTGTTGCTAAAAACAGTAAAATCACCAAACTCAGTCAGTTGAAGGGCAAAAAGGTTGCCGTCAAGACTGGGACTTCCGGTGCCGACTATGCGAACAGTATCAAAAACAAATACGGCTTTAAAGTTGTCACGTTTGATGACTCTAATAATATGTACGAAGATGTTATGACTGGTAATTCGGCGGCCTGTTTTGAAGACTCGCCCGTTATGCGTTATGGTATCAAACAGGGTACTAAGTTAAAAATTGTGACCAAGCCTGCCGAAAATGGCTCATACGGGTTTGCGGTCGAAAAAGGCCACAACCAAAAATTGCTTAAATCCTTCAACAAAGGTTTAGCTAATTTGAAAGCTAATGGTCAGTACAAAAAGATCACTGAGAAATACTTAGGCAAGGACGCCTCAAAGGACACTGACAGTACTTCAGACAACAGTTTTTTCGGTCTGATCAAACAAAACAAGTCAGCCCTTTGGAGTGGGTTTAAAGAGACCCTCTGGCTAACCGTTGTTTCTATTATATTTGCAACTATTTTCGGGGTGCTCGTCGGCCTGATGGGTGTCTTCCCGAATAAATTCTTAAACGGCCTCTCAACCACCCTGATTTACATTTTCCGGGGCTTGCCACTACTGGTTCTCGCACTCTTTATCTACACTGGGATTCCAAGTCTCACTGGCCAGAAGATTCCCGCATTTGTTGCCGGGATCATTACGCTGATGTTTAATGAAGGTGCGTACATCGCGGCCTTCGTAAAGGGTGGTATCAATGCTGTGGATACTGGGCAAATGGAAGCGGCCCGCAGTCTGGGCTTACCGTTTGGACGAGCGATGCGCAAGGTCATCTTGCCACAGGGGATCCGCATCATGGTACCTTCCTTCATTAACCAGTTCATCATTACCCTGAAAGATACATCGATTCTCTCGATCATTGGGATTCTTGAGTTGACCCAAACCGGGAAGATTATTATCGCCCGTAACCTGCAAGGGTTTAAAGTTTGGACGATCATCGCAATCATCTACCTTGTTGTTATCACGCTGTTAACGTGGTTATCAAACTGGGTACAAAAAAGGAGTAAGCTATAATGAGCACTAGATTAAAAGTAACGGATCTCGTGAAAACTTATGGTGATAACGAAGTACTGAAGGGCATCAACCTTGAAGTGCAGAACAATGAAGTTGTGGTCATCATCGGCCCCTCTGGTTCTGGAAAGAGTACGCTACTGCGAACCCTCAACAAGCTAGAAGCCCCGACCTCAGGTTCCATTGTGATCGATGGTTACGATATTGCCGATCCGAAAACGGATATTAATAAAGTACGGGAAAACATTGGCATGGTGTTCCAACACTTTAACCTGTTTAACAACATGACGGTTGGCGAAAACATTATGCTGGCGCCTACGGAACTGAAAAAGTCGGATAAGACAGCGGCTGAAAAACAAGCAAAGCAGCTGCTAGCCACTGTTGGCTTGGAAGAAAAATTCGACGCTCGTGTCCAATCCCTGTCCGGTGGCCAGGAACAACGTGTCGCCATCGCCCGTGCGCTTGCAATGAACCCTGATATCATGTTGTTTGATGAACCTACATCTGCCTTGGACCCAGAGATGGTCGGCGATGTGCTGGAAGTTATGAAGACGTTAGCCAAACAAGGCATGACCATGGTCGTAGTGACCCACGAAATGGGTTTTGCTAAGGAAGTGGCTGATCGCGTCATCTTCGTTGATGATGGCAACATTCAGGAACAGGGCACGCCGGAAGAGATCTTCGACCACCCGAAGCATCCGCGTTTGCAGGATTTCTTGAACAAGGTATTGAATGTATAAAAATGTCACAAGTAGTGTTCAATGGGCGTAGCATAGGTTACTCTGACCGAGTGGCTTTGGCTGCGCCCTTTTTTCGGAAACTTTTTTATACGGGGGTCATGCCCAACACTAATCACTGGCACTTTCGACTTACTGTCAGCATGTGCAATAATTGGTCGTGCGAAGGTTTAACCCTTTATTGCCGTACTGAAACTAGCTGATTTGTCGTGTCTTGGTTGCCAGATGTCACTTTCGTGGAGCGTCTTTTCTTTAAATTTACACACGTGATTAACAATTCTATTTCCAATAAACCACCTAATAGAGCAGCTCACTAAATAAGAGGCCTATGGAAAAATACAATCATTTTTCCATAGGTCTCTTTCTCTAAGCATTCATCAAGAAATCGAGTTAATCACCACAAAGATCATTGATCATTTCGACAACGCAGTATTTTGATATTTTATGCTGCCGAAAAGTCCCTGTAACTCCACATAAATTTTGGCATCCGCCCAATTTCGCGTGCTCTTGATAAAATTCAGTATCGACTATTAGCGTTCTTAAAGACAAGTTCAAATCGATCTCATCAATTCGAATATCAATTATTTCCGGATAACTGTTACCCGTTTTCTGGCTTTTCCAAATGTTATTATAGGTCACGGAAATTGGCATTGTTTCTTGCATCCCATTCTCCTCAACAACAGTGGCAAAAGCGTTACGATTTTCTGATGTATAATAGTCCCAAAGTGAAATTGAACAGGTGCCTTTGTTATTTAATGGCAACCCAAGCCACAACCAGGCAGCATTATTCATCTCACCCCGGTTTGGTGCCGTGGTTACCCACTGTTTATCAAACCATGCGGTACCATCACTTAACTCATACGTTTCATTGTTCATTGTAACGGCGCCTGTTACACTCATGTTTGGGTAGGCAAACTCATGTGAGTCTGAACCAACTAGCGGTAACAGCCCGGTTGTACCGTTATACAAAGTCGTGTCGGGTTTCAGATGGACGTGAACACCTCCGTCCTGAATTTGGAGTTGTAAATCAAAACCATCACGATAACTTCCAGAAAAGCTCCCGATTGAGGAAACTACTTCGACCTCATTTTCAGAGATTTTTTTAATGGAAATCGGTTTAGGCTTTGCCAATTCGGAAAGGCTGTAGTTATCGGTTGCGTTCAATAGCAACAGTTCAGCAAAATTAACAGAAATTGGACCCATTTTCATCGTCTGTTGATGCCACATAAATCCAAGCTGCTTGCCATCAGCCTCAAAGGCACAATTAACATACCAAGAATCTGATGGTGCTTTGGATATCGGTCCAACGTCTGTTTTGTGGTCAACAAAAATTGGTAAGCCTTCATTTAATCTAGTGTTTTTAGTCATCGTAATACTTCCTTTCAAGCTTATTAATTATCATGGTTCAAAATATAATCGTTTCAACCACAACCAACAATCATTAAACACACCGTTTTGTCGCTTAATCGACAATTCGAAAATACTGTTGTCTGGGAGGCAATACAGAAATGGAGACAAAGAATGATCGACGGTCTCGCAAAACACAAAAACTCATTTTTGACACGTTTACAGGGTTACTACAAAAAAAAAGATTTCGCAAAGATATCAATAAAAGATATTACGGATCAGGCTGATGTTAATCGATCCACTTTTTATATTCACTTTGAAGACAAGTATGATTTATTAAACAAATATTTAGCGTTTCAAACCTTAGATTTTTCCAGTTACGCTGTGCAAATACACGCCAATATTCCTCAAAAAAGAATCCAAGAATTAATGACACTTATTTTTTCGTATTTTGATTCAAAGCATGAACTATTCGAAATACTATTTAATAATGAAAACGAAAAATATTTTTTACCGCCTTTTCAAGTCAAAATCAAAGAAATTCTAGACGACACCTTGAGTTGGACTAATAAGGACGTTTTATATCAACAAGTAGATTTAATTTTCATTTCTTCCGCGTTAGCATCAGCCATTAAATGGTGGTTGCAAAATCCAAATTCACTGTCTATTCAGCAGATTGCATCGCACGTCACGGAATTATTTGCGCGATTCACAGAAAAACCCCACTAAGACATTTTTAAAAAAATTAGTGCTCCGGACAAAATCCAAAATTGAATTTTGTCCGGAGCACTTTGATGATACTTTAAATCAAACAGTTTATTTTGCCTCAGTCACTACGTCAGGATGATCGATAATCTCAACGTTACTGTCCAACACCCCTACCGCTGAAGAGAGTTGAATTAAGCCAAAGTGACTTAGCGTTAGTTTAGGATTTTCATTCAGGTAATTGTCAGCATAGCTTTTGATCAGTACGTTGCCAGCCGGACTGGTAAGCGTCTCATCGTAAACGGGGTCAACAGCATCATTTGAAACGATCAGGAACCGAAAACTCACATCCAGTGAACAAACGCCCACCTTAGAATAACGGCCCACACCATCGTCAAAATCAAGGATCAGCTGATCACCCGGTGCGAGGTGGTTTGCCAATCGTGTCTGGACATCCTGTGTCATTTCAAGTCTTGTCATACGTGATTCCCCCTTTGATGCAACTATTCTGCCACGATTCATGGCGGGTGTAAATTAAGTTGCTCTGGGTCGCGACCTGTGTTGTAATGAAGGTATTAGAAATTAATTGAAACGACAAGGTTGTTATCGGTTACAGACCAAATGGCCTTATTTCGTGCGTTGCTCATAAGAAAGAAGTGTCCTTCATGAAATTATCCGTACTAGGTCCAGCCGGCACCTTCACGGACGCAGCCGCTCAAGTCTTCATTGCGCGCCATCCTGAATTAAATATCGAACCCGATTATCACCCGACTTTTGATTTGGTTTACAACTCTGTGGTCCCAGACGGCTTGGGCCTGCTCCCCTTAGAAAACCAATTAGACGGCTTCGTTCAAGCTACCCTGCAACGCCTGCAGGTCGCTGACGTCACTGAAATTGGCGAGGTCACCGTCCCCGTTAACTTCGGGTTGGCGGCCAAGGTTGATGACCTGGCCAAAATCAACCGTATCTACGTCCAGTTCAAGACCGAGGGTCAGTGTCAAAACTTACTGGCAAACCTGCCCCAGGCTGAAATCATCACCACCTCAAGCAACATGACATCACTGGAAAAACTCCAGGCCGGACAGAACGGTGACGCAGCCATTATTCCGCAATCACAAATGACAGCTCTGGATTTCCCGCTGATGCAGGATAACGTTGCCGACCAGGATGATAACGCCACACGCTTTATTATCTTTAAGAAGCAGCCCGCATCATTAGTCGCACCAGAAGCCACTGAAGCTCCAGATACGGCCTTTAAGTTCCCAATGTTCATTACACCCCCAACGGAACAACCAGGCGTCCTGCGCGAAATTTTGAACCATTTGGCGGACGCCGGTTTGAACTTGGTCACGATCATGTCCTTGCCAACGCGGCAAAAAATTGGAATCTATTCCTTTTATATCGAAGTATCAGGCACCTTTGACCAAAAGGAGACCTTGTTTGACACCCTCGGTAAAATGGCAAAGGCTTACACGGTGCATCCACTAGGGTTCTACGCCGTATAATCTTGATTTTTCACAAAAAACGCCCACGCAATCAGACGACTGCATGGGCGTTTTATTATTTCTATTTGTTATTTCCAAAGGAGATGTTGCAATTAACGGTATGAAAACTAACTGAACGATGTCTAGGTCACTGAAGATAATGTCTAAACTCACAACTGGTGCAGAAAGCTTCGCTCGCACTGAATGGCAGACAGTCACGAACGGATTCTCTACAAACCAGCGTTTATTATCTTTTGCTTCTTAACCATGGTTCGCGGCTAGTTCACATGGGGCGGCTTACAAGGTACGCATCCACCCGCTCACAGGCTTAAGTGATTAAGCCTTTAAAGCACAGCTTCGGTCTTCTCAGCAGCTTCCTCACGTGCCTTCTTTTCGTTAGCACGGTGGTATTCAGACAAGTGAACCAGGTTGGTCAAGAAGATGTGGGTCTTAGCTTCGTAGTGGTATTTGCGTCCAAGTTCAGCAATGTACCCGTTGATGTAGTCAACTTCGGTTGGCCGGTCGTGGCTCATATCTTGGTACATAGATGGGTAGTGTAATGGCATATCGATCCGGGTGTTGTGGTCCAAAGCGGCCATTTCTTCGTCACGGTCAGAAACCAGTGTGATGCCGGCACGGGCACAGATATCGTAGGCTTCGTCGATCAATTGACGGCCGAGATCGTAGGCCCGGTCAGAGTTCCCGAATTCACCCATGGTGATACCAAACAAGGTACAGATGGTGTTGATAACGGAGTTGAAGATAACTTTAGTCATCAACGTCCCCTTAAAGTTGGTCTTTAGTGATGGGTGCATCTGAGCCTTGTCGAGTTCATCGAAGAGGCGGTGTGTCATTTCATCCGGCTTTTCAGTGTAGTTGGCCATGTTCATCATGCCGGCACCACGTTCGCCAATGAAGTCAACGTCGCCAGGGCCGTTCAAAACAGTAGCAATCAGGGCTGTCCCGGCAATGATCTTGTCGTCGGCAAAGTACTTTTGCAATTTTTCGATATGGCCCATCCCGTTCATGCAGGTAAAGGCGTATTGGTTTGGCTTGAAGAAGTGCGCACAACGCTTCAAGAAGTCTTCGAGCTGCATCTGCTTAACAAAGAATATGTACATGTCAGGATCATCATCATAAGTTTCCGGGGTCTCCAATTTAATTGGGGTCAAATGGCGATCTTTATGGTCGCGAGAAACGTAAACGCCGCCCTGTTCGCGAATTTTATCAATATTTGGTTGCCACGTATCGATAAAGGTGACATCGTTGCCAGCCTCCTGTAACAAAATCCCATAACGTAAACCCATAGCTCCGGCACCAATCATTGCAAATTTCATTAAGATCACACTCCATTTTTTTATTTTTGATGAGAAAAAGCGCCCTTAATCAACATTTCTGTTAACTAAGGGCGCTTCTGCGCTGTACCACCTTTGTTCGCAACGTCTTCGCAGACGTCACCTTTTCGCGTACGGCCCCGGGGCGATACGCTAGTACTGTAAGGGGTACGACCCATGGACACTCAATCTTCGCATCCACTGCTCGGCGGTTACTTTCACCTTAACTTGACGGTCCCTTCTCACTTAACGGGATTCACTGACGTCGCGGTTAAACTTACTCTCCGCTTCATGGCATTTGTTTTTTCTCATCAATTGCTAATGTGGCTTTAATTTAATCCCAAAATGGATATTCGTCAACCCTTTTTTAAAAACTTTTTTCAAACAGGTTTGAAAATTCCGTCTAAAATAGCTTAACGGAGCGGTTTAACGAGGTTATACCAAATTTCACCCGCGTGGTCAGAATCGGCCACCCCATCGTTGTGGAAGCCATTCTGTTCGTAAAACGGCACTAGCCGATCTAGACAAGTGAGGGATATCGTTTCCCGCTGGGCTTTTTTGGCAACGTCTTCCAAAGCGGCCAAAAGCTGGCTGCCTAGATGCTGATGTTGGGCACTTGGGGCCACGGCTAATGACAAGACGAGCTGATTACCACCAGTCGGCTGGTTCGGCTTTGAGGTTGCGTACATGTCGTCGAGGACATAAGGACTTGCATCCACGGGCCCGACAATAAACCCTTGAACAGTTCCCTGGTCATCACGAGCTACCAAGAAACTGTCCGCTAAATTATCGATTCGAACTTTAAACGCTGCCGGCGTCCCAGCCTCTTCAGGCGTGAACCCAGCTTGTTCAATGGCAACGATTTGGTCCAAGTCGCTAGGTGTTACAGATTCAATTTTCATGTGTCAAAAACTCCTTATAAATCGTGATGCTTTCTAAGGTACCACACCAGCGCAAAGATTGGAACCACTGACAGCACGATAGAAAGCACCCACGCCCACGGCAGTTTGGTAAGCGGCAGGTCCATGTTCATTCCCCAAAAGCCGGACACAATGGGTGGAAATGCCAGTGCCAGCGTCCAGACGGTCAGTAACCGCATGGTCGTGTTCAAACTATTGTCCAAGACATTGCTGTAGTTATTGGACAATTTTTCAACGACCTCGGCGGAAATATCAGCCAGCGAGCGACTCTGTTCAACTTCCACCATGAGGTCCTTTAGGTGCTGGGTTTCGCTCTCATCCAGGTGCAGCGGGTCGTCATCCGCATCCGACAAAACCTGAATCTGACCGATTGCCAGCACATTGTTATGGGCAGCCGTTTTTAGATACACAAGTCCCTTGTCCAACTTGGTCAGTTCAGCAATTTGTTTGTTACTTGGCCGGCGATGATAATTTTCCAAGTTTTCTTGAATATCATCCAGTGCATCGATTCGATCTGCGTACCCGTCATTCAAGTTGAATAATAATTCAATAATCAAATTCAGTTCACTAACTGGTCGTTTCTGTTCGCGATGATCCTTGACGATTGACGCCATCAGGTCAACAACGTACTTCGTTTCATTTTGAACGATGGTCATGACCAGATTATCACGCAGCAAAAAGGCCACGGGAAGCGTCTCATCCGTTCCCAGCTCATGGTCGTCTTTATGTTCAGGAATCACACGGAAAATTAACAGCTTGCTGTCATGTGTATTATCGTAATTAAACCGAGCACGTTCCCGGCGGTCCTTAATGTAGGAAATGTACCTAGGTAACACGTGATAGTTTTCTACCAACTGGCTAAAATCTTGTTGATTTGGCTGGCTAACCGCCACCCAGGTAAGGTTATCCCATAACGAATATGTCTTGATCATGGCCTAACATCCTTCTTTACATTTGCCATCGCGGCGTTTTTCGTGTAGCATTATTCTCATACTAAGTTAATAAAATGAGGCTGACTGTGGTTAAGTCTATTATCGTTATCATATCACATCGCGGTGTTGCACTAATATTATTTGTCAGCTTCCCTCATCATTAACTAAGATTTTATGTGAAAGGGATTAGAAATTATGAAACGTAAGTTAAGTGCCCGTCAGATGCAAATGATTGCACTGGGCGGGACCATTGGTGTTGGGCTGTTCATGGGCTCCACCTCAACCATTAAGTGGACGGGGCCTTCAGTTTTGATTGCCTATGCCATTGCCGGTCTCTTCCTGTACATGATCATGCGGGCGTTAGGTGAAATGCTCTATGTGGATCCTGATACGGGATCATTTTCCAAGTTCGCCACTGAGTATATTCACCCATTAGCTGGTTTTTTAACCGCCTGGAGCAACATCTTCCAATTCGTTATTGTTGGGATGAGTGAAATGATTGCCATTGGGGGCTACTTTGATTACTGGTGGCCGCATTTACCCGACTGGATTCCTGGTCTGGTTGCCATCACCTTCCTGTGTTTAGCCAACCTGATCTCTGTAAAAATGTTCGGGGAACTGGAATTCTGGTTCGCGCTGATTAAGGTTGTGACCATTATTCTGATGATCATCGTTGGTCTCGGTTTGATTGTCTTTGGTATCGGGAACCACTTCCACCCAATTGGGATCAGCAACATGTGGACCCACGGGTTCTTCACCGGCGGCTTCAAGGGCTTCATCTTCGCCCTCGCCATCGTGCTGGCTTCTTACCAAGGTATCGAGTTGATTGGGGTCACTGCTGGGGAAGCTGAAAACCCGCGTCAAACGCTGGTTAAAGCTATCCGCTCAACCGTTTTCCGGATCTTGATTTTCTACATCGGCGCCATCTTCGTTATCCTGAGCATCTACCCATGGAACGAACTTGACAACGTTGGCTCACCCTTCGTTGAAACCTTCGCCAAAATTGGGATCACCGCTGCGGCGTCAATTATTAACTTCGTTGTCATCACGGCTGCCTTGTCCGGATCGAACTCCGGGATCTACAGTGCCAGCCGGATGTCCTACACCCTGGCCAACAACGGTCAGCTGCCAAAACGATTCCTGAAATTAAACCGTCACGGCGTCCCATTCTACTCAGTTATTGCAATTTCCTTTGGGATCTTCCTTGGAGTCGTCCTAAACTTTGTCCTGCCGCTCTTCTATAAAGGTGCCAGCAACATCTTCATCATGGTCTATAGTTCAAGTGTCCTGCCAGGGATGATTCCATGGTTCGTTATCTTGATCAGCCAGATCAAGTTCAGAAAAGTACACAAAGACGAGATGAAAGATCATCCGTTTAAGATGCCATTTTCACCATATTCAAACTATATCACCCTGTTCTTCTTGCTGTTAACGTTGATTTTCATGTTCATCAACCCAGAAACCAGAATTTCGATTTGGGTCGGCGTTATCTTCCTGGTCATTATGACTTTAGTTTACTTCCTGAAGTTTCATGGGAAAGTAAAGACGGATTAGCATGCAATATTCAGGCAAGACAGTAAATGGAAAATGCACGCCAGACAGCTTTGCAAAACTTGTCCGATGACGCTTCGTTTCAATAGCTATTCAGACGGGGTTGTCGAGCTGAAGTGACACATTTAACACAAGTGACATCCTTTGTACAAAAAATCACCCACTGCAATTACGCAGCCGGGTGATTTTTTTGTTAAATATTCTGATGATTTTTTCTAATTTCCGGACTCAACACACTGGACCTGCGCTGATTTTGAAATCTGACCAGTGCGAATACTTTAAAGTTGAATCCCATTTTGAAACTTAGGTACTTTGTATCAGCCAGACTGCCACCCTAGGCGTCTTCTTCCACAGGCTACAATCCTTGCTGATTTCCCAAAGCCGTGAACCTTGGGCTATCGTTATTAGCTTGCCGTTCCTGATCCACTGCCAATTGAGCTGCGATGTTAATGTAGTTGAATGGGTTGTCAAAATTTGGTTGGAACAACATATCAACCAACGATAGGTCATCAATCGTATTATTATTTTGAATAGCAATTGAAATGGCATTTGCCGACTGGGCAATTTCGTGCTTACTTATCAATTGTGCACCGAGAACCCGCCGTGTATCCCGGTTGTACACCATCATAATCGTCAAGGCATCCGTTGTCGGCATGTATTCAGGGCGCCAGATACCTTCGTAAACCACCTGTGCCGCATTAATTTTACGTTTTAACGCATGTTCCAGCGTCAAGCCGGTCGTGGCAATTGAATAGCCAAAAAGTTTGATTGCTGACGTTGCCTGCGTCCCCATGTAGGGATAATTTTCGTGGAAAAGGTTATGCGCCACAAGCACAGCCTGACGAACCGCACTGGAGGCCAGTGGTGTGTATGCCGGTCCACCCGTTGGGTTAAACCGCACCATGGAACAGTCTCCAGCCGCAAAAATGTCTGGGTTTGTAGTTTGCATGTGCCCGTTGACCAGAAGCGACCCGTGTTTTTCCACTTCAACTTGGCCATGAAGCAGATCACTATTAGCAACAAATCCAGACGTCACAATCGCCGCGTCCGCGCTGTAGTTACCGTGAGCCGTTTCAAGTTCAAGATTGCCGTCACTATCCCCATTGAACCCGGTGACACGGTGATTTAGAAAGATTTGAACGCCGTGTTGTGCCAACATATCCACGATACCGTCTGACATCTTTTTACCCACATAGTTATCTAGAATCTGATCACCATTTTGAAACATTTGGATTTCATGGCCGGTCTTCGCTAATGCTTCCGCAAATTCCGTGCCTGAATAACCCGCACCAACAATTGCGATACGGTGGTACTTCTCAGATGCCTGATAAATTTCCTGTGCCTGCTGGTAGTTCTTACACAGTAGGACTTTTGCGTTATCAATCCCGAAAATTGGCGGCACAACTGGCGTTGATCCCGTTGCCATCACCAATTTATCGTATGTATCCTTAAAAATTTTGCCAGTAATCATGTTGGCAACCTGAACCTCATGGTTGACCGCATCAATCGACAACACATCATGATTATCTTCCACCTTGGCGCCCATATCTCGGAGTTCCTCCGGTGACGAGTAAAACATGTCTTCAAGCCGATTGACTTGACCATCCAAATACAAAGAAATTCCGCACGACAAGAACGAAAAATTATTGTTCCGTTCGTAAATCGTCACTTCTGTTTCGGGGTGAATCTTTAAGATTTCAGTTGCCGCAATGGTCCCAGCGTGCGTCGCGCCCACGATAATGACCTTCATTAGTTGCCCTCCATTACATTCCATAACTATCCACATTATACTATCGCTTTTGTTGAAAAACATCAGTCTTTGAAAACTTTTATCCTATCAGTATGCTATAATTAGCTTAAAATCATGATTAGTCTGGAGGGACGTCAGGTGTACCGGTACTTTATCCAACCACAATTAAATGCGTTTACAAACTCCCTCATCGGCTACGAAATGCTCATTCGGAAATTCGTGGACGGCCATTGGCAGCTCCCAAAGAACTTTGCGTCAATTCCAATCGATGAACAGGTACCAGTGATGGCGCAGACAGCAAAGCAATTATCGCTTAAAATCAAATCGGTCTCGTTTAATCTCAACCGAACGCAATTCATCAACCCGGAAATGTCGGCGGCATTGATTGCTGCCCAAAAGGCGATTTTTCCGGTCAATTTGATTGTTGAAGTCACCGAAGAAGCCGGCGATAATAACGTGACGATTCCCCAGCTAAAACGGCAGATTCGTCACTTTGACACACATGGCATCCAGTTCAGCCTAGACGATGTCGGCACCGGCATCAATACTTACGACCACATCAGTTCATTATTGTCACTCGCAAGCGAAGTCAAGTTTGCCATGCAGAACTACCGTCGTGATCATATG
Source organism: Secundilactobacillus collinoides DSM 20515 = JCM 1123 (assembly GCF_001435975.1). Taxonomy (GTDB): domain Bacteria; phylum Bacillota; class Bacilli; order Lactobacillales; family Lactobacillaceae; genus Secundilactobacillus; species Secundilactobacillus collinoides. Next base: position 34,806 of record NZ_AYYR01000029.1, on the reverse strand, counting down.
GATGCCAAGATCCATAAAGATTTGACATTTTGGCAAGACATCGCCAAGAAGGAACAACTCCGGCTCATTGTTGAAGGCATTGAAGACGACGATGATGACAGCATGCTGGATCAAATGGACGTTGCATACCGGCAGGGATACTATTATGGCCAACCGCATTTGTTTGAATTAAAAGATGATAAAAAGGACTGAGCTTGGCTCAGTCCTTTTTTTGATTGACATTCTTATAGCAACCTGGTGTTATCAGTTTTTTGGGTTTGCTTGAAAACAGCTGCACGCTTTGCCAGCCTTTGAGCGCCACTGCACGCGGTCGCAAGTCGTCCAAACTATGAGCCTGTCTCCCTGTTACACTACTTTAGCAAGATCCCAACCGAATAGTGAATGATCATGGTCAGAATCCCAACGATCACATTTCGGATGATTGCGGTCTTCGTAAGCCCATCACCTAGCTTAGCACTCAGAAATCCAGTTAAGGCTACCGAAGCACAAACAGCCAGAATCGTGATCGGCCACTGGTAGGCAACCGGCGACAACGTCATTGCTGCCAGTGGGAAAATGCCACCGGCTGACGCTGAGAACAAGGAGGAAAACGCTGCTGACCATGGACTCATATAGTGATTGAGTTTTAAATCATACTTCACGTTGATCACTGTCTCTAACGGCTTTTTTGCCATCAAGTTGTTTGCAATTTTTTCAGCGGTTTCGCGTGTGACACCCCGGTCGGTATAGTGGTTGATCACTGCTTCAACCTCATCATCGTAATTCGTTTGAAGTAAGCGTTCCTCAGTACGGACGACGGCTTCTTCCGTATCCTTTTGTGTGCTGACGGAGGCGTACTCGCCAGAGGCCATTGAGAAGGCACAGGCGAGCAGATCTGACAGGCCGGCAATGAAGATCGTAAACTGATTGGTTGTGGCAACGGCCACACTAAACAGGACTCCAACAACGGTCAGGATACCATCGTTTGACCCCAGTACCCCGGCCCGTAAAGTATTCGCGCGTTCTTCCATCGTTTGGGAAGACTTTTTAGGTTTTCTGGCTTTAATGCCATTGATTACTTGATTCATCATAAATGTCTCCCCCTAGTTAATGACTGCCGATCAGGGTCCCAATCGCAAACGTCACAAGCATCGTGATCACACCGGAAATAACGTTGCGCATGACACCATGCGACCGACTTGCATTCCCCAGCGTAGCGGCGCTGAACCCGGTGACTGACAGTGCGATAATAACGGCCAGCGCGGTACCCCAGATACGCGCGCTTGCCGGCAATAGTGTAATTGCCAACATCGGTAAAATGGAACCAATTGGAAACGAGATCATGGACGCTAAGGCCGCCGCGTACGGACTCGTAAATTCACCAACATCAAATCCGTAACGTTCACGAACCGTCGTGATCAACGGATCCTGGGTCATCATTTCCTGAGTCGCTTGCTCTGCTAATGCGGGCTCGATACCGTCATCAACATATTTTTGCTTCACAAAGTTAAATTCGTTATTATAGGACTCAGATAGTGCCTCTTTTTGCCGCATAATTGCTCGCCGCTGCGTATCTTTTGTCGTGTTAACGGACACGTATTCGCCCATCGCCATAGATACCGTACCGGCCAACATACCTGAAATACCCGAAATAAAGATGGCAAAGCTGTTGGTGGTTGCGCCGGCAACCCCGATAACGATACCGGCAACTGATAGAATGCCATCATTGGCACCCATCACGGCGGCCCGCATGACGTTGATTCGCTGCGCTAATGTCTGCTTTTTCTTCAAGTTGTTCACCCACCTTTTAGATTAGAATTATTCTTAACTGCAAAACAAATTGTAATCTATTTGAATCCAAAAGTAAAACAAAAACAAAGTTAGGTCAACTTAACATTTTAACAAAAGTCACTAGAACTCTTACGTTCAGTGGCTTTTTTGTTGGTTATTCAATTTTGGAATTTTTTTAAATTAACAATATTAAGTAAACTGATTGCCGGTTGTAAGCGATTTCAACGATTTTTATGTCCTTTTATCCGTCCAACTTTTTGCGTCTTAATTCCTGTTTTGTTCCATTAATTTAGTCTTGGTATCCTCAATTTGGTCGTGGCGTTATCACTGGACAAACGCCGCGGAACTTGTTTTAATCAAACCAGAAATCTAATGTTTAATAAGGAGATAACAATATGTCCAATGACTTAGCAAACTTAAAAACACTTTATACCGCTACTAAAAATACACTGCTTGACCACCCGCTTTCTGCAACAGAGCGCAGTACTTTTCAAACGCAACTGACGGCCCTAACCCCACTTGGACAAACGAAACAGGAAACAGCGCTGATTGATGCCTATAGGGAACTTGTGGCCGCTAACCTCTCTTTTCCAATACATGGACTTTTTTACCTGATGAATATCAACGCGGATCACACAACAATTGTACTCCCGGTAGCCCCGCAGCAGGTGCAAGAGTGGCGGGTCAATGACCGCCATTTGCTGAGTCTCTTTGCCCAAAACGCGTTCTTATTTAAAGGATTGCCCGTAGATGATACCGTCGCCGTTGCACTCTTGTAACAGCTTGTATGAGAAAAAAGCCTTCAGCGACAACCATTCGTTGGCAGGGACCTTTTTTCCTTTAAGGATTATTAAGTCAGATATCGAATGAACCTGACTGTTATTCAGCAATAAGAAGTAATTTGAGGGTTATTTCCGTTAAAGACCCGTATGTACGTTTAATTTTCGCCTGATAATCTTTAATATTCTAATCAATATCTCATTTAACTGTAACATTTCTGCCTTGTTCCGCTTACATATTTCTGAATATGACACTAACGTTACAAAATAACATTTAAAAGACAAACACGAAATTTACTGTAGTCGCGCTGTTAAAAAAACTACCCTTTTGCATGGTATAGTAATTCTTGTAGCCAGGAGAAATAATGTTTTTCTAATGGCTACATAAACGGTTTTCTTAAATTACTAGTATAACAACGAAAGGTTGGCACACTATTTATATGTTAAAACACACTTCTTTTACTCGTAGCTTGCTCGTATTCGGCGCCTTTATCGGTTTAGGTCTTGTATCGACCACCGCTAAAGCAGACACGACGTACACCGTAAAATCCGGCGACAGCCTTTGGGCCATTGCTCAAAAGTATGACACCACTCCAGAGCGTATCGCAAAAGCAAATGATCTTTCATCCATTCACGCGGTGATTCTTCCTAAGCAATCGTTAAAGATCAGCAGCGATACCAAGACAGATGCTGCCTCATCCAAGGTTAAGCCTTTATCAGCTGATAGCAGCAAATCCACTACTGCTAAGTCCACTGACAGTTCATCAAAAAGTGGCTGGATGAGCATGGTTGCTACCGCTTACGACCCACAAGTCGCTGCCGGTGGCCAAGGCACTTCGATTCCAACTGGAACCGGCGTTGCCGCCGCTTTAAGCCGATTCCCTAAGGGCACTGAACTCGAGATCAAGTACCAAGATGGCACCACTGAAAAGCGAGTCGTCAACGATACCGGAACCTTTGCCTACAGCAACCCGAACCAGTTGGATATCTCTATGACGAACGCCGAAGCAATGCAATTCGGCCGTCAAAACATCCAGGTTCGCGTTGTGGATTAATGTCATTGATACAACATAAAAACGACTTCCATTAGGAGGTCGTTTTTTTATTGAGTTGGATTTAGTGCGCCGAGTCCCTTGTATTCGCCCCGACTACGCACTTATACTGTGTCAACGCTCCTTTTACACTGAGTATCGAGGCGGTGAACGGCAACTGTTACCTAACCATAGGCAACCAAATTACCGCCGAGTGTCACCCTTGTGTTTCGTTATGAAAATGGCTCGGTGCTGTATCTTGACATGCGTTAAGTCTCTCCATGTCAATAGTAGAAATCATGAAATCAAGGGCCTTATTCGCTGCTATGTGGGCCTGGCTGGTAGCCTTGGGTAACGGCAGCACGCCGGCTTGCAGGCAGTAACGCAAGGCTAACTGCGGGACAGTAACGTTGTACGTGTCCGCTAGCGCCGTTAATTCAGTACTGTGCAAAACGTCACCGGTGGCCAACGGCGAGTACGCTTCGATGAGAATGTTATGCGCCTTTGCGAACGCTGTGATCTTCGGTTCCGTGAAACCAACATAGTATTGGATCTGGTCAACGGCTGGTGTCACTTTGGTGTTTTTCATGAGATTCTTGAGGTCGTGCACGTTAAAGTTTGATACCCCAATGGCCCGCGCTTTGCCGCTCTTGTAAATTTCCTCCATGGCGCCCCATGCCTCAACATTTTCCGTATCACATTTCTGCCCGATGTTTCGCCAAGGCCATGGTGCGTGAATTAAATAGAGGTCAACATAGCCGATATTTAAATCCGAAAAAGTCTCGTTAAAGGCTTTCAGCACACCATCATGGTCCTTGATGTGCGAGGGTAGTTTCGACGTCACAAAAACATTCTCGCGAGCAATCCCAAAATCGCGAATAGCACGGCCGACACTGACTTCATTGCCGTACGCCTTTGCAGTATCAATGTGGCGATATCCCTCTTTTAAAGCCGTTAAAGTCGATTCATAAGCTACCTTGCCGTCTGGAATCTGCCAGGTCCCAAACCCGATTTTTGGGATATTGACGCCGTTGTTGAGTTCGTATACATCTGTTAATACAGCCATAATTTTCCTCCTTTAATCATGTAAGCGTTTCCCCTTGCGACTATAATTATAGCATTTACCGCCAAAAGACCTTACAATTAGAACATCAGAAAACATGAGGAGGATATCATGGGAAAATATATCGTACATTCAACCCTGCGGCCACTGGGGACCCAGGTCATGAACCGCACTGGCGGACACACTTTTTTGGCGGATGAACCAGCCGCCGCAAAGGGCACAGACGCAGCGCCCAACCCGGTTCAATACCTGCTAAGCGCGGTGGGCAGCTGTATGAGTGTCACCGCCCGCGATTTGGAGAATAAGGAAAAGAACCTGACCATTAAGAAGTTTCAAGTCGATGTTTCAGGTGAAACGACATCTTACCAAGATGGGAGTTCCCGTGTCACCCATATCGACATTAAAATTGCTGCTGAGACGAATCTATCGGAAGCAGACCACGCATTTTTCTTGAAGGAAGTTGTGCGGAAGTGCACCGTGCATGAATCCTTGGTTGGCGCAATTCCGATGGACATCACTTATATTTAAAGCAAGAAAGCGTTGGGCATATTTCGGGACGCTGCCATCTAATCTCGGCGCAACAGTAAAATAGGCGCCAGAAAATTGGACCGCAAATCAGATTCTGTTTAGCTTAACAAGGTTGTCCACAGTATCAAAAAACCGTCTGCAAATTGCAGGCGTTTTTTAATTCGTTAACTAAAACGCGTAAACTGCAAGTATCACTTAATAACGAGGCCAATCATGAATTTTCGAGACCGCATTTACTTTCAGAATCTAACCCAAACCCTCAGCTACACGGAGACAGCGAAGGTTGTCAAATTTCTCGCTACATTTTGGGAAACGTAAATCGAAAAGCCAAAATTCAACCCATACTGACCAGAAAACAGCAAAGGGCTGACCCGCTGGAAGCCCGTAACAACATCGGTTTGTGTCCAATCTGGTCGGACAACTTAACCCAAATCGGTAATGCAATGGTTTTAATTAAAAAGGCGATGCTAAACGCAACCTCACACAATAAATACAACTGACTGGTTCGAAAAGTCCCATTGTTTTAAAAAATAACGGCACGATCGGCACCACCATTGAGATTGCACCCTTGACCATAAAAACTCCGAGCCAGAAGATCCGCAAATTTCGTTTCCAATCGATCGATTGATTCAAATCCTCATCCCTGACTATGTAATAGAATGTTAAAAAGCCTATCACGACTGGTTTTCTATAGTCAAAGTCGGGTCTCTTATAATTTTTAATCAGAATAAAACAACCGTCCCTGCAGTGTCTTAGTTATTAGGTAGGTGCAAGCGCGGTTGTTTTTTAAGTCAGGGCGTGTTGAATTACATCCAGAATTTCCTGTTGCAAGGGGCTAAACACGTGCGAATCGCGGTAACCCAGGCTGGTCACAAACGTGGGCATATCTGCATCCAGTAAGGGAATTTGAACCACGTCATCGCGGGCAGGCGCCACCGCTGTCATCATAAACCCCATGCCGATGCCTGCCGCAATCAGATTCAGTAATCCCTGGATCTCATTTGACCGAAAAACAACCTTTGGCCGCACTCGTGCACGCCGAGCGAGCTGGTTAAACGCCTGGTTATGAATGAAACCGTCTTTGAACATGACAAATTCACGGTCCTTTAGCTGCCTGAAATAGATTCCGCTCGGGTCAGCTAACGGGTCGTCCGCCGCCATATACACCGCGAATGGTGTTTGATTAAACACCTGTGTCACAATATGCGGTTCAGCCAGCGGTTCGATCGACCCCATCAATGTCAGGTCAATGTTGCCCTGCTTGAGTGCCTGCAACGTTGTCGAAGAACCCGCTTCGAAGGTTTGAATCTTATCCAACAACCCCTTCACCTTCAACTGTTTCGCGATTCGCGTAAAATACTGTGTTTCAATGATTGGCGGTAATCCTAGGCGCAGTCGACCCGCTTTTTCTGCTGCGATTTCTTTTTGCAGCAACGCCTCATGGTCAATGATTGCTCGAGCGTGAACCAGGAGTTGGGCACCCGTTGTTGTCACCGTCAGTGTACCACGCGCCCGATGACGGCTGATGAGGGTCGTCGCCAATTCCTTTTCAAGTCTCTGCAACGCAAACGTGATGGTCGGCTGACTGACGTTAAACTGTTGAGCCACCTGCGAAAAATTTTTTATTTCGGTTAATTTAACAAAGTACTTTAGGTCTTGTGTATTCATTAATTCCTATCACCCCTTGTTATAATACGATTTCAAAACCTATTATAATCAATTCTTATTATAGCTGTCCATTATTATAGCTGTCCAGTTTGACTATAAAATTTCACAAGGACTATGCTACGGTCATCAATTAAACGAAGAAGGCAATTCATATGACAGCATCCATCCTTAATGACCCGTTTCAAAATAAAGGTACCGCATTTACCCCTGAAGAACGCCACGACCTCGGACTGGAAGGACTTCTTCCACCCTACGTTGAAACATTGACCCAGCAGACTGCGCAAACATACGCGCAATATCAATCCAAGCCAACAAACCAACTCAAACGCCAATATTTAATGACGGTGTTCAATGAAAACCGCATTCTGTTTTATAACCTCTTCAGTCAACACGTGGCAGAGTTCATGCCCATCGTTTACGACCCAACGATTGCGGACACAATCGAGCGCTACAGTCATTTGTATAATGCACCGCAGGAAGCTGCTTTTCTTTCAATCGACCACCCCGATGACATCCAAGATAGCCTAAAGAACGCTGCTGCTGGCCGGGATATCCGACTTATTGTTGTCACAGATGCGGAAGGCATTCTCGGTATTGGCGACTGGGGCACGAACGGTGTCGCCATTTCAATCGGTAAACTGATGGTCTACACAGCCGCTGCCGGCATCGATCCAAAACAGGTACTACCAGTTCCAGTTATGCTGGACGCTGGTACAAACAACCAGCAGCTGCTTGATGATCCGTTATATCTGGGCAACCACCACGCCCGAATCACCGGCTCTCAGTACGATGACTTCGTGGACCAGTTTGTTACCAGTGCCGAAGCGCTATTTCCAAATATGTACCTGCACTTTGAGGATTTCGGCCGCAGTCACGCAGCAAAAATCCTGAAGAAATATCAAGATAAATACACGATTTTCAATGACGATATCCAAGGTACCGGCATCATCGTTCTCGCAGCCGTTTTGGGTGCGCTTGCCATCTCCAAGCAAAACCTGACCGACCAAACTTACCTGTGCTTTGGTGCCGGTAGTGCTGGTGCGGGCATCGCAAAACGCGTTTACGGTGAATACCTGCAAGCAGGTTTGACACCCGCCGAAGCCAAAGCCCATTTCTACCTTGTAGATAAGCAAGGGTTGTTATTTGACGATGATCCAACACTGACGCCGGAACAAAAACCGTTTGCCCGTAAGCGTAGTGAGTTCGACCACTCAGAAACTTTGACCGACCTCGCCAGTGCGGTTGCTGCCGTTCACCCAACGATTCTTGTCGGAACCTCAACGCAGCCTGGCACCTTTACGGAAGCCATCATCAAGGACATGGCAGCACACACCCCGCGGCCAATCATCATGCCACTGTCGAACCCAACCAAGCTCGCTGAGGCAAAAGCAGAAGATCTGTTGAAATGGACTGATGGCAAAGCACTGGTCGCCACTGGGATTCCAACGCCAGACATCACACTGAACGGCATCACTTACCAAATCGGTCAGGCGAACAATGCGTTAGTTTATCCCGGCTTAGGACTGGGTGTCATTGCCGGCAAGACCACCACGTTAAACGCCGAAATGATATCAGCTGCTGCCCACTCTCTCGGTGGTTTAGTGGATGCTAGCAAACCCGGGGCAGCGGTACTGCCACCCGTTACGAAATTAGCTCAATTTTCGACGACTGTGGCCGAAGCTGTCGTGCAGAGTGCAGTTGATCAACAGTTGACCAAAGAGCCGATTACTGACGTCAAGCAAGCGGTAGCCGATACCCGTTGGACACCGAAATATTAAATAAAAAATTGAGGCAAGAATCCCCTCTCTACCCATGACCGGAATATTTTAAGTATACGGCGTCATGTTTATTCAATCTAAACCTGTGATAAAAACAGTTCTAAAATATATAAGCGACCCCCTCTAGAAATCTTTTCGAGATTTTCAGAGGGGGGTCGCTTATATTCTTGGAGCAAAAACATTCTTGCGCCGATTTTTTCTTACTATTAGTTACTTTCTTGAATTTCTACCGTCTTGCTAGGCGACCGCGTGGAAACGAACTGCGTGAGACAGGAGCCTAGTGCTGAATGAAATTTTCGGCTGCATCTGCCTTAGTGGAGGTTACGGCGGGCACTCAGGTTTCATTTTTGAAACGCGCTTTGCAAGGCAAGGGGCTACCGCAGAACACCTTGCTCCGCTCCCTACAATGCCTTCGCCATGGCCGCCAGCACACCATCGTGATTATTATCAAATTGTGTCACATTTCCGGCAGTCTTTTGAATGTGTGCATCCGCGTTCTTCATCGCAAAACTATTTGGCGTCATTGTCAGCATACTCAAATCGTTTTCATTATCGCCAAACGTCATGACCTCGTCATCTGCAATGTTGTACAGTTTCTGCAACGCACGAATACCGGACCGCTTCGTCGCTTCCTTCAGCCCGATCAGTTCCGTGTTAAAACCTGAGTTTTCACTGCTGAGAAAGTCTGGCAATTGCGCCTTCAAGGTTGTGCGAGCCTGCTGAAAATCAACGGTCTCAGCAAAGTTAATAGCAATTTTAGTGAATTGATCATTCACCGTTTGCCCGACTAACTGTGCTAAACTACTGACGCTGATCACTGGCCGGTAGTAGTATTTAACGATTTTCAACGCTTCCGGGTCCATGTCGGCATTCACGTAGGTGCCGTTTAGCCCGGAAACAACTTCCTGATTAACGTCGTGTTTTGCAAACAAGCGGCTGATGGTCGCGATGATGCCATGCACCTGATTGTCCGATAACGGCATTATCTCCCTCAACTGGTCGCCCTGATGCACGATGGCGCCGTTTTGGGAAATAAAATCCATGTTGTCCGCAACTTCGGTGAATTCGTGCCGTAATCGCTGGTATTGTGATCCGCTAGCGGCCACAAAGTGGATGTGATTTTGCTGCATCCGTTTAAAAAGGTCGAGAAACCGGCCTTTATCGTACGTGCGGTCATCCCGCAAAAAAGTGCCATCCATATCCACTGCTACTAGTTTTATCATCGCTGTACCTCACTTGTTCGTTTCGTTTTTGTATCATTACATGATAGCAGATTCACTTGGAAATTTCACATGCGACTTAAAAAACGAGACTGGCAATCACTGTCGGTCCCGTTTTTTTATTTTCGATTGATGATACTTGTTAGACTATTTAGCTAAAAGAAATAAAGAATGCTAAGCGTCATTACAGTTGCGACACTTGGCAGACAGTCAGGCACGGACCTTTTTTTGCACTTTGTTTAAGTGGTCCTGGCGTCGTTGCCGAAACGAGTTTCACAAGGCAAGGGGCTCCTGCATAACGGGCTATGAGCCAAAATGTCGGAACCGGACTTTTCTGTTCTTTATTTAAGTGGTCTTGGCGTTGTACTCTCTGGCGTCGTTGCCGAAACGAGTTTCACAAGGCTGAGGGCTACTGCAGAAGCGACTCTGGGCAAAAAAGTCAGAACCGGACTTTTCTGCCCAGAGTCGCTTCTGCTCCGCCCTCAAAACGCCTTGTTTCACTCTCTAGGCGTCTTTCCACACCGATTCCGCAATTTCTTTAACCAAGTTCAACTTGGCCCACTGCTGTGTTTCCGTCAGTTCATTGCCTTCTTCAGTAGAGGCGAAGCCACACTGTGTTGACAAGGCCAAGTTTTCCAATGGCACTGTCTTTGCTGCTTCTTGAATACGGGCAACAATGGCATCCTTGTCTTCCAATTCTGGGAATTTAGAAGTAATTAAACCTAGTACCAAACGCTTGTGGCTGTCGTTGTTCCAAATACGGGCAAGTGGGGCAAAACTGCCGGCACGTTCGTTGTCGTATTCAAGGAACAGGCCATCGTAGTTCAATTGACCCAAGTAGTCGGCAACGTCATCGTAACTCCCTGAGAACAGGAAGGTCGATTTGAAGTTACCACGACAAATGTGGGTGGTAACGGTCAGGTCCTCTGGTAGGTCCTTAATGGCACCATTGATCACCTTAACGCCGTCTTCAGCTAACTTCACGTACTTGGCATGTTCTTCTGGCTGGTCTGCTGTTTCGTTTAACTTGCTGATCAAAAAGGCCCAAGTAGTGTCGTCTAATTGGATGTAACGGTCGCCCAAGTCGTAGAAGTGGAGAATCGTATCGCGGTACGCCTTTGACAGGTCGACCAAATATTCATCCCAAGTATCATAGAACTTGTTCCAGTTGTCGCTCCGGTTGTCACGGAATAACATAGTTGGTGAAGGAATCGTTTGCTTGACTAAAACGCCTTCTGGCACGATTGATTGTAAATACTTGAAGCTTTCAAAGAAGGGGTGGTTTGGATTGATGGCAATCTTACCAGTTAATTCAACATTGTCCGTCCGAGTTGTGTCACCCTTGAACTTGTAACTTTGATGATAGTCGTACTTGTCGACACCGGTCAGTCCCCAAAGGAAGTCCAAGTGCCACCATGACCGGTTGAATTCACCGTCAGTAACAGCCTTCAAACCGATGTTAGCTTGTTCTTCAACGATGCGCTTTGTTTCTTCGCGTTGAATCTTTTGCAAATCAGCAGCGGTGATCTTACCAGCAGCTAAGTCTTTGTGTGCCTGCTTCAAATCAGTGGGACGTAATAAACTGCCCACTACGTCAAAACGATATGGAAATTTAGTTAAAGTTGTTTCAGTCATATTTGGTTTCCTCCAGAATTTGTTTTCGATAAATTTGCCAATAAAAAATGCCCCCTGTCATATTGACTATGACAAGGGGCGAGAAGGTCGCGGTACCACCCAAGTTCGTGTTATAAAAACACCTTACCGGTAATTGCTTACCGACAACTTAACGGCTGTCACCGGATCACCAGCTTGAACCGGTGACCAACTGCTCGGAGTTCATCTTCGCAAGCGTTGCAGCTCCTCCCTTTCACCTACCGGAGTTCTCTGTGACTGCGCAACTTGGTCTCTTCTCTTCAAAGTTATTAGCGAATTAAAATTTAATGACAAATATAGTCGTTATTTCTAATCTTGTCAAGCACCGAAGATTATCATTTATTCAAACAAGTTTGGCTCATTCGGCCAAATCGTACAGATACCATGTATCACAGGCGCCATGTTCCGATTGCGGTAACGGCTTGGTTAACTGGTCAAATCCTAATGACCTGTACAGATTATTTGCCGCCGTCATCTGGTGGAATGTTTCAAGATACAGGTACGCGTAGTGCTGTTTCGCAAATTCAAAACATTCAGGAATCAACGCTTTAGCAACGCCCTGTCGTCTGTAATCTGGTGAAACGTATAGTTTTTGCAGCTCAGCGATACCATCTTCAGGCGCAATTGGTCCAACACCGCAACCACCCATGACGCGATGGTCATCGCTGACTGCCACAAAATACTTAGCGTCGGCCGTTTTGTCATACCACTTACTCAAGTGGTCCACGAATGGATCAAAGTAGGCCGTTCCCGGCAGATTGAGGTGCAGATCTTCTAAATCAGTACGGAGAATCTTGGCCATTTCAGCGTCATTGGTCGCAGTTATTTTTTGAACTTTCATCAAATCGTCTCGCTTTACTATGTAGTATAAGTGAGATTATAGATGGGTTAGCGAATCGGTACAAGTCAGAATATGGCTTTTTAATTTTTTAGGGCGTACACATTTAAAAAGTGCCAGCGACGTTGGGGGTCGGGGGCACTTTTTTGGTTTTTGGTTTTTTATCTGAGTTTTGCGATTCTTGGTTTTTGGTTTTTACCTTTTGGTTCTTTACTGCTTGTTCTTGACAGCCGTGACTAAACGCGTTTCGTAAGGCAAGGGGCTCCTTCATAACGAACTCTGGGCCAAAAAGTCAGACCCAAATTTTTCAGCTCAGCATCCGTTATGCGCCGCCCCTTAGGCGTCTTGCTTCACGCTCTGCACTGTCCATTCCTGCTTATCCATTGCCATCTGCCAAAAGGCCAATTCATACGCACTGCTTCGCACAAACGAATCCTGCATCTGTGTGCGTTCTGCTTCATCCGCGTTTTCGGCGGTCTTATTAGTCAATTGAATCATTGTATTGACACTGTCGGTGTAATCATCACTGTCATAAGTCTTGATCCAGCGTTCATATAAGTCCACCGGTGAACCTGCAGCTACCAACCGTTGACCAATTTCGTTATACAGCCAGTAACAAGGCAACAAACCGGCAATGGCTCTTCCTGGTGTCCCACGGTCTAATTCAGAATACATATGGTTCACATAGTTGTACGCGGTCGGTGCCATCGGTGTGTGGGCAATCTCATCTGGCGTAATGCCCAATTGTTCAAAGAAGCCCTCCCGGACAGCAATTTCACCGTCTTTCAAGCCTTGCGCACCGGCCATTAAAAACGCGATGTCTTCCTTGTTGGTCAATTTTTCAGCAATTTTTTCGTGCAGCTTCCCGAACTCGTTTAAATAGTATCGGTCCTGAATCAGATAGTAACGAAACACGTCGTTAGGCAACGATCCGTCACCGATCTCGTGGACGAAAGGATGGTCAAAACTCTTCTGCCAAAAAGGTTCCGCTGCGTTGTGGATTTGCGTTGTAAATGTGGTCATGTAGTTCCTCCTCGTTTTAAAAAAACAGGCAACAAAATACCGACCAGGAGGAAACACTCTGGTCGGTCGTTTAATCGTCATTGATTATACGTTAACTTTCCTTCGCGAGTGTTAGCTCACAGGTTCAAAGGGTTCGGATAAAACCGTCTCAGCAGATTGCGCCCCTAGTTAGTTATTTAATTACAAAATATAGTATAGCACAGTTTCACAAAATGAAAGCGATTCATTCAGTCTCGCCTACCGTAACAAATACCCGCCATCAACGGGAAGCATTACACCGGTCACATAATCGGACGCTTCGCTGGCTAGGAACACCATTGGTCCCATCAGCTGTTCAGGCTGACCCCAGTCACCTGATGGAATGTGCGCAGCAATTTCCGGTCCGCGAACGGGATCTTCTTGAAGCGGCTTGGTCATTTCTGTGCTGATGTAACCCGGTGCCAGCCCGTTAACCTGAATGTGGTACGGCGCTAGCGCATCAGCATATGCTTTTGTTAAGCCCATCACGGCGTGCTTGCTGGCTGTATAAGGAAAAATTCGCTTACCAGCGCGGTACGACTGCATTGAGCCAATGTTGATGATCTTACCGTGTTGCTGTTTGGCCATGACTTTCGCTGCTGCATGGGACAAGTAATACAGGCCGTTCAAATTAACGTCGATAACGCTGCGCCAGTCTTCGTCCTTAAAATCCAAAACATCGTTGCGCAGTTGAACGCCGGCATTGTTGATCAAAATGTCCAGATGGCCAAATTCAGCCACCGCAGCCGCCACAATGTCATCAGCAGCATCCGGGTTCGTGATGTCTTGTTGTAAAAAAGCCACCTTCTGACCGTTTGCTTCAACCTTCTGCGTTGTGTCTTCCCAACCCTTCTGTGAAGCGCTGACCACAAAAATGTCAGCCCCATATTTGGAAAGCGCAATCGAATAAAATTGACCAATGCCGCGGGCGCCGCCGGTGATCAGGGCGACCTTACCTGCTAATGAAAAACTGTTTTTATCAAATGTCATGGTTCCACTTCCTTTTCAAACCGGCAACGCCGGTGAAATTTAGAGTCACTCTCATTATACTGCCGTAAAGTTACTTAAGCAGGGTTTCCAAACCAGTGGCAATAAACCCGCCAATCAGCGGTCCGCACATCGGTACCCAGGCATAACCCCATTCACCACTGCCCTTATGCGGCACTGGTAAAATCGTGTAGGCCAGTCGGGGACCCCAGTCACGAGCAGGGTTCAATGCGAACCCGGTGGTGGTCCCAAGGCCGGTACCAACGACCATAATCAGCAATCCAACAATGAACGGTTTCAGTCCCTGAGTAAAATTCCCTAGATTTAATAGAATAAAGACAAACGCAAAGGTGGCAATAATTTCAGAAATCAGGTTAAACAACGGCGAATTAATGGCTGGCCGTGTGGCAAAAATACCGACTGAATTTCCGGCAGCCTCATCCGGACTCGCCTTAAAATGTGGCCGAAATTGAATGATGACTAACGCTGCGCCGACAAAAGCACCCAAAAATTGGCCTAATAAATACGGTACCACGTCATGCCACGGTAGCAGCCCGAAAATGGCGTAGGGAATTGTAACTGCAGGATTTAAATGACCCTGCGAGCCCAAAACGCCAGCAACATAGACGCCCATCGTCACGGCCATGCCCCAGGAAAGACTGACAAAGAGCCAGCCCGATCCTTTCGCGTACGTCTTATTCAAATTGATCCCCGCTCCAGTTCCGGCACCTAACAGAATCAAAATCATCGTGCCGAAAAATTCACCAATAAACCCGTTCATCACGAACACCCACTTTTCAATTAGTATTGACCCAACATAAGCTGTGACCATTTTAGCATAATAAAAGCGGTTTCAGGGCAACAAAATACTCGTTTACGATATAAAAATGCTATTGTGAGTTTTTTTTTTAAGCTTCATCACTGCCATTTAACCGAATTTAACCGGTTTAAGCAGAAATATTCCGCTCTTTTTTAATAAGTATCGCATGACATTCAATTCATAGTTTAGCTCAAATAATGAGGTAGACCATTTAAAAATATGCGGACCATCTGTTCAAAAATCCGGACTAGTTATACAACTGACCATAAACTTCACAGCGTTTCTAAGCGTATTCGAAACTTCTCTAATTTTTTTGACCCAGTTCCTCGCTTTTTTCAGGCAAATCGCGTATAGTACAATTAAACTTTACAAATAATTTCATTAAATTGTTTTAATATCTTGTAATGCTTATGAAAATTGCTGAAAACAGTCATCAACATTCCCAGAGAAGTATTCCCACTTCCCGTGTGTTATCAGCTTTCATAACAAGTTTGCTTGATAATTACAATGAATTTTCCCATCATTGTTGATTTAAAAATAAATCAGAAATGAAATTTGTTTCAGTCTTTCGACGCATTACCTATGCCTTTCAGAAGAATACCAGACTTGTTTTTGAAGACAGCGCTTCATTCCCTTTTATGCGTTGTTTTCATAACTCGCAATAACCGATTTGGACAACTGAAAACGTCAAAATTTTCAGGTATACCATTTAGAGTTCGAGAGTTGACAGTCTGCTCAAAATACCGTATATTTTCTGGACATAGGAGCGTGATTACATGCAAAACAACAGCCTAGACCAAAGATCAATCAATGCCTTACGTTTTTTGAGCGTTGATATGATTGAAAAGGCCAATTCAGGTCACCCGGGTCTCCCATTAGGAGTTGCCCCGATGGCTTACACATTATGGACAAAACATTTAAACATTAACCCCACTGATCAAAAGTGGGTCAACCGAGACCGGTTTGTACTTTCTGCCGGCCACGGTTCTGCATTGCTGTACAGCCTGCTGCACCTGTCTGGCTTCAATCTTTCTATTGAAGACCTCAAACAGTTCCGGCAGTTCCAATCCAAGACACCAGGTCACCCCGAATACGGGATCGTCGATGGTGTTGAAGCAACCACTGGCCCACTTGGTCAAGGCCTTGGGATGGCGGTTGGGATGGCGATGGCTGAAAACCATCTGGCTGCCCAGTACAACCAACCGGGCTTCAACATTATGGACCACTACACTTACGTCATTTCTGGCGACGGCGACCTGATGGAAGGCGTCTCACACGAATCCGCAAGTTTAGCGGGCCATTTGAAACTCGGCAAACTCATCGTGTTCTATGATGACAACAACATTTCTCTCGATGGCCCAACTAGTATGGCGTTCACCGAAAACGTCGCCGAACGTTTTGAAGCTTACGACTGGCAAGTGCTCCACGTGGCCGATGGCAACAATGTGGCTGAAATCAACGCTGCGATTGAAACGGCCAAGGCTAACCCGAACCAACCGACCCTGATCGATGTTAAAACGATCATCGGCTTCGGCTCCCCGGTCGCAGGTACGAACACCGTGCATGGCAAGCCGCTGGGCGAAGCCAACATGGCGGCTACTCGCGAAGCACTGGGTTGGCATTACGCCCCATTTGAAGTACCCGAAGACGTGACCGACAACTTCAAATCAAACGTCAAGAACCGCGGCATCGATGCCGAAGCCGACTGGACCAATCTGTTTGACGAATACACCCGGCAGTTCCCTGAGCTGGCTGAGCGGTTCTTGAACGGGTTCAAACCAGTTCACTTCGATCTGGATTTGCCTGTGAGTCACGTTGGCGAAAAGGAATCCGGGCGGAACACCAGCCAACGGATCATCGGCGCCATCTCTCAGCAACTGCCAAGCTTCTGGGGTGGTTCCGCTGACTTATTTGCCTCAAATAAAACGAATATTAAAACGGCAACGGCATACGAGGCCAACGCCCCAGCCGGGCAAAACATCTGGTTTGGTGTCCGCGAATTCGGTGAAGCAACCGCTGTTAACGGCATGATTCTGCATGGCGGGATCCACGCTTTTGCCAGCACGTTCTTCGTCTTTTCAGACTACATGAGAGCCGCCATTCGATTAGCTGCCATCCAACAGATTCCAGCCACCTACATCTTCACCCACGACTCCGTTGCTGTTGGCGAAGACGGCCCGACCCACGAACCTATCGAACATCTGATGAGTTTCCGGGCAATGCCGAACGTAAACGTCATCCGGCCAGCCGACACCAACGAAACAACGGCGGCATGGCGGGTTGCCTTAGCTGCCTCGAACACGCCAACTATTCTGGTGCTTTCTCGTCAGGACTTACCGACCCTGCCACTGACAGAAACGTTAGCCGATGAAGGGGTTAAGCACGGCGGTTATGTGCTCTCTCCTGCCAAGGGTGACGTTCCAGAAGGTATCTTGATTGCCACTGGTTCTGAAGTTCACGTGGCGATTGCTGCTCAAACACAGCTGCGCGAACAGGGTCACGATGTCTCGGTGGTTTCGATGCCATCCTTTGAACTCTTCGACGCCCAGTCAGCTGAATACAAGGAATCTGTCCTGCCGTCAGCCGTCACAAAACGGGTCTCCATTGAGTTAGGCACGACCATGGGCTGGGAACACTACGTTGGGTTAAGCGGAATCGCTCTGGGCATCAACAACCGCTTTGGCGAGTCCGGCAATCCGCAAACCATCATCGACAGCTTCGGTATCACACCCGAAAATACTGCTGACGCGTTCCTGAGTCTCGTTTCCGAAAAACAGTCAGTTAGAGAGGGGCAATAATTGTGGCTACACCTACATTCAAAATTAAAATCTATTCCGATGGTGCTGATTTGGGCGACATGCAGGCCATCAACAAAAACGACTTTGTCACCGGCTTCACCACGAACCCTAGCCTGCTTAAAAAGGCTGGTGTCACCAACTACCTGGAATTCGCAAAGAAAACTGTTGCGACGTTCCCAGATGAACCGATTTCCTTCGAAGTCTTCAGTAACGACTTCCCAACCATGGAAAAAGAGGCCCATTTGTTACACGATTTAGGCAAAAACGTCTACGTAAAGGTGCCGATTCGCACCACAGACGGTCAGTCCACTGCTGAACTGATCCACAACCTGACCGCTGCCGGCGTACAGGTCAACGTGACCGCCATCGCCACCACTGACCAAGTAGCAGAAAGTCTGGCAGCCATCGAACCCGGCACCCAAAGCATCGTGTCGATCTTTGTTGGCCGGGTTGCGGACACTGGCGCCGACCCGCGGCCATTTGTAGCCGAGAGTGCTGCCCTGACCGCCAAACGCGATGAAGTTGAACTCTTGTGGGCAAGTACCCGGGAGATCAACAACATCTATCAAGCCCAGGAAGCAGGCGTGGACATCATTACGGTTCCGCCGGCAATCATCGCCAAGCTTGTTTCACATTTTGGCCAGACTGGCGACGAAGTCACAATGAACACGGTGAAGGGCTTCGAGGCCGACATCAAAGCAACCGGGTTACACATTTTAGATTAGATTATTGGGGTTTATAGCTGAGCCCGAGTAATGGATTTGCCTTTGTAAGATAACTACGAAAAACGACAGGCCCCTGTTTGCGGGACCTGCCGTTTTTTGTTTGGCGATTAAAATGGATGCCAAGATGATTTCAGTCAGACATTATGCTTGTCGATAGGTAATGTAATCGCTCATCCGTGCTCGAATCAGTTTTGGAACATTGCTGATTTGCGTGACCGGCTTGGCGTCATTGCCCTTTAGTAGATTGTCTAGTGAGATAGACAGGATGACGCTGATGTCGAACAGCGTATCTAGTCCTATCCTATTACGTTAGCGTGAAACCGTTTCGCGGGTGACGTGGTGCTTTTCCGCTAAATCCCGTTGCGTCATTTGGAGCCTTTCGCGTTGCGTTTTTAGTTGTTCCTCTAATTGCATGATTTCTTCCATTCTGCAGTAACTACGGTACGGGATTTGCGATAGTTGACCAACCAACTAGAGTGATACGGAGAATGTGTTACACGGAAAAACCGGTCGTATTCTTAACAAATACAGCCGGCCTTAATATAATCAATTTAACCTCATCGATACTAACACCCAACTAAAACTTTAGATGAATGCCAGATCATATTTTCATTTTATAACAACCAAATCTCATTTTAAAGTGTTTTGAATATTTTAGGTCTGGACAGGTTGTACCGGTTTTTCATCGTGAGACTGTTTCACGAATAACGAGGTGGCCTACGCTAGAATTCGTTGCGGCATTGATAGCTTTTCACATTCTGCTATTAGTTATCCCCATAATTGCATAATTTTTTCTCCTCTGAAATAGCTAAGATACTGGATGGGAGACTGTTTGCCAAGTACTTGAGATGCGTCATGCATAGGATTATTTGCTAATAGAATTTATCGTCCACTTTAAAGCCAAAATATTATTCAATTTCAAAATAGTCCTCATCAATTGTAAACAAATCGTAGTGTCTTTTAACTTGAACACCGACTTGAAATTGCAACATTAAATCAGTCAATTCCAAACCATCAATTAGCACAATTGAAAAAGATTTCGCAGTGACTTTGGCCTGTTCTGAAAAACTTGAAGTTGTAATAAAAACACCACGATCAGCGTGTTCACGAGATAACGCACCATAAAAAGCATCAATGGCAGGACGTTGAACAATATTGGCAGCCTGATAACGCTTAGCCTGAATGTACACGGTGCTTGTCCCAAGTGCATCTTGATTAATAACACCGTCTATACCCCCATCATGAGTGCTTGGAGTAACGATTGAAGTGCCATTCACACCTTTATAACCCATTTTAACAAGGAGATTAACCACCAAGTGCTCGAAAAACTTGGGATCAGCTTCTCTTATGCGAGTGAGTAATTCATCCGCAATTTTTTGATTATGGTCAAAGATTGTTTTTTCAACTTCATTGATAGCATTTGCGGTTGAGGAAAGAGGTTGTCCCGGCTGCTTCTCATTTGGTGCGACATTATTATTTCCGGTCGATTTACGTTTTTTCATCTCTTTCAAATGAGCTTGATAATTCGGCTGACTATGAATAATTTTTGCGTCCAACTGATATCCGTATTGATTAAATAATTGTTTTCCCAACTCGGTAACCTGGTAGATACCTCGCTTTGGACGAATGAAGAGTCCAGCAATTGCACTGTCTGATAATGCCCAGCTCACTCTACCTTCAATCACTGAATCATCGGGATATTTTTCAGACTTAAGGTTTCGCAGTCTATCTGGCAAGTTCAAATAATCTGAAACAACTACTTGAAGTTCCTTTGATTTCCATTCTTTCTGTGTTAGCGCTAATTCAATCGTTACGCCAATTAAACCATCCCAAGTTGGCATTCCGTATTTTCCTAACTTTAATTTTGTATACTCAAATTCTTTATTTGGTGTCAATGTTTGTCATCTCAATTATTTTTGTGGGTTTTATTTCTTATATATTAGCTTATCATCTATTAGAATTAATTTATATATAAAAGTTAATATTAATCTATGACCAATTGTTATAAGATGCCTCAATCATACTAGTACGTATTGATTCGTCTCTATTTTGATGGTAAAAAATCCGGAAACGATTTAAATATTTCAATATAATGAACTTTTATCTCTTATCGATACTAACAGTTACTTAGAGCATTAAATAAAGGTCAGATTTTTTCACAACCATCTCACTCTTTTAACCACTGTAGGTATTAATGAATACTACATCAGCAACAACACCGAACATAACAGAAAACACTCGGATGACTATCAAGCTTAACCTTGCCACCCATACCCCGCATGTGCGGGAGAATACTATAGGGGTAATGTGAGACGCATTCTGCTGCATGGGATCACCCCCGCATGTGCGGGGAATACCCTGTCACTAAGTCGACCAAGGTCACTCAATCAGGATCACCCCCGCATGTGCGGGGAATACATCGAGGTTGAGCATACCGTCCATGCCGTACTGGGATCACCCCCGCATGTGCGGGGAATACAACGACTGTCACGACCAGTTCTGTTGAACGCGGGGATCACCCCCGCATGTGCGGGGAATACTCGTGAGGCGGTTCATAATCTCGCCGGTCGTAAGGATCACCCCCGCATGTGCGGGGAATACACGAGACGCCACCACGAGCTCGTGATACGTCGGGGATCACCCCCGCATGTGCGGGGAATACAGGCTTATCAGTCAATGGTGGTTCGATTGTTAAGGATCACCCCCGCATGTGCGGGGAATACCTAAAGACAATGACACTACCACTATCGGCGATGGGATCACCCCCGCATGTGCGGGGAATACAAAGTCAGCTTCCACAGCATCAAGATAGGTGTAGGATCACCCCCGCATGTGCGGGGAATACATTTCTCAAACGCGACTTTGTATACGCAAGGCAGGATCACCCCCGCATGTGCGGGGAATACTCGATGGTGACACAGGCAATATCGGTCGAAATGGGATCACCCCCGCATGTGCGGGGAATACCATGTACGTGATTTCAGGCATGCCGTTATTGCAGGATCACCCCCGCATGTGCGGGGAATACCACTGGCATAGTAAAGACATCGTCCTTGATCGAGGATCACCCCCGCATGTGCGGGGAATACGCCCTGTATCGGGACGAAATGAATGTTGCTCAGGGATCACCCCCGCATGTGCGGGGAATACAACGTTGAAATACGTGTGCGTGTGTCGTGCATAGGATCACCCCCGCATGTGCGGGGAATACCAAAATGGGTAGACACAGTTTTAAGCGGTTAGAGGATCACCCCCGCATGTGCGGGAAATACTTTGTTTCCTTGTCCCTTTCGACACTTTATATAGGATCACCCCCGCATGTGCGGGGAATACTCTCTTAGTCACCATCGGCACCGGCTTTCTGATGGATCACCCCCGCATGTGCGGGGAATACGCCCCGCGACAACCACTGCAACGCCAAATGAAAGGATCACCCCCGCATGTGCGGGGAATACACCTCATCACGTTTCTGCAACGGTCGCTGGCAGGGATCACCCCCGCATGTGCGGGGAATACGTCACACGGAAACTCAAATTGACAGCTGGTGAGGGATCACCCCCGCATGTGCGGGGAATACCCGTCATCACATCCCCGTGCTGGCAATCAGCAGGGATCACCCCCGCATGTGCGGGGAATACACTAAACAAATCCCACTATAGCAGCATTCTTAAAATCGCAAAACCCGTTTTTTTATGAGTTGCTCTGCTAACTCATAAGTTGCTTGAGCATCCGCCAATGCATTATGTGGATGTTCATTTTTAATTTTATATGTTTCCAACACTGTTTTTAACCGGTAATTATCTAAAAATTGGTTATTCTTTTTCACAACGGGCATCAAATCATAAAAATGATTGGCCAAAATTGACAACCTAGTTTTTCGAAAGCTTGCCGTTAAGAAACTTTCGTCAAAATGAACGTTGTATCCAATCAGAGGTGAGTCACCAATAAATTTTTGAAGTCCACTTAGGGCATCTTCTAAAGGTATACCCTCAGAAATCAATTGTTCTGACGTTAAAGTCGTTAACTTTGTTATGGCTGCCGGAATTTTTTGATTGATGTTAATCAGTTGATAAAATTTTTCAACAGCAATACCGGACGATTTGACAGCACCAATCGCTATTATGTTATCTGTAGCAACATCTAGGCCTGTTGTTTCAATATCAATTGAAACGAACGGTTTTGACTGGATGCTAATCTCTTGTCCCTCACCACTTTTACTTTCGACCCGTTTCGACATTACCTTTGCTTTATGAAATTTAGCAGCATTGCTGAAACCGTGCTTAATTGGCTTATCTGCAGAAACCAAATGCATCATCAAGGGAATGCCATCATAATCCACCACTTCTCTATCGGGTCGAGTTGTTTTAAAAGTGTACCCCAGTTCGTTGTTGATATTGTAAACCATAGTTGCCTGTCCGTTACCGATATCTCTCATAATGCGGTTCCATAATTCATCCCTGATTTTAGCAGTTACATTGCCAACATAAACACCGGTTTGAATTTCCTGATACCACTTTGTCAGATCGCCTCGAAGTGAATTAGGCACTTTCGTCAAAGTAATTACAATCATATCGGCGCGTCCGCCCTCATTTCTTGATATTGGACACCCATTTTTTGCAGTCCAAGCTTGTCATCCCACAAATTCAGCACATCAACATCTTCTTTAACATCAGTTTCACCTAATAAAGATTTTAAATCCGCTACCATCCTAACCAGCAACTTGCTTTCCTTGAAAGTATCACGCATGGCTAGTCTCGTTTTCGACGCAATATCTTTATCTGCTCCAAATTTTGCGGTGGTTTTAAATGCAATGGGAATAGAGTACTCCGCCTTATAGAGATCAGCAAAATCGTAAACAAATGAAAGGTCATGGCCCGTGTGAACGAATCCCAATCCCGCAGATGCTCCCAAAGCTGATATCACACTATAACTCAACCCATAAAGTGCTTGATGAGCAGCCGTGAGCGCTTTATTAATTGGCGTTCCCGAATCAAAATCATCGGGATTATATTCCCGACGCGACCAAGCAACTTTTGTTTTCTCGGCTTGATCACGATAAACGCGTCGAACTCTGGCACCCTCCTTTCCCCGGAGTTCTTGCATACTCAGTTTTGACACATCAACATCACCAAAACGCATTTGATACATTTTACGTGCAACTTCAATCCGTGTTTTTGAATTAGAAACAAGTCTCGCCTGAGCCACAAGTAACGATGATGAATGATTCAGTGGCCGTCCGTATGCATATTGGCGCACGCCTTGTTCGCCTGTCCAAACACATCCCATACCGGAAGCACCAATCAGCTCCATCGCGCGATGTGTCACATCCACACCTGGTCCAAGCAATAAGACACTGACAACAGCAGCCGGGACAAAAACCATGCCCCGGCTGTCTGAAACTAATATTGCGCTATCCTGGCGATTTAATTTGGCATGCTCAAGGTAGAGAAATGTTACCCGGTCACGTTCGCGGCCTAATTCAGAAAGTTCTGCTTTCTTGGCGCCAAATTTTTTTGACATTTTATCACCTCTCAGGGATAACCGTCATTAATCCCATCCCAAACGCTTTTTCTCGTCCTAACCCATTGATCAGGGTCTGCTTAAACACTGTCAAATCCTGAATTTGTAACAGTCCTTCAAAGGTCACCCGACTTAGCCGGACACCCCGCCCAGATTTACGATGCAACACTGGATGCTCACGGTTTACAATATCAAACGCTAGATCATCCTGATCTGTTGCGTCAGATAATTCTTGACTAACGAGTTTAAACCCAGCCTTGTCAGCTCGTTGTATTAACCATTTCCGCTGTTGTTCTACTGTGACGTGCGGGTAAACGCGCCCTCGCTTTTCCCCCGTATGACTCACTGCATAGCTTGGATTTGCAGTAAGTCTAAATCGCATCAATTCATCTGGTCATCTGGTTGTAACTGATTCAAAAACTGATCATAATTCTTCGTCATTTCGGTACCAGGAACACCATACCGGGACAGTGCCTGCAGATCCGGTTTGTTTTGACTTAATATCAACAAATATTCACGACCAGCGATTTGGTCTAGTCGCCATAAATGTCGTAGTCGCTCTCCCTGTTTCATCTCTTCAGGGAAACTCTGTTCAACCCAGTCATGATAGGCACCTAAGTGAGTTAAGCTCTTAATTTGTTGACGATTATTATTCGCCCTTTCAACTCTCGATAAAAACATAGGGTCCTCCTTTCTAGATAATATTAAAGACGTCATGATCCGTGTCAGCTGTCGTTTTTTCAAAGCTCTGATTCGTCAACTGAATTCTTTGACTGGCAATTGCTCGAAAACTTAATTGTCGGTGACGCTGATCAAAGGAAATCACGTTGTCCTTCGCTAATCCGCTAGTGTGAAGAGACTTCGGTAAAAGATCGGCATCTGCAATCAAATCGACACTAACAACAGATTCTTTTTTTTGACGTTGAAACCATGTTGATGCCTGCCACTCAAGATTACTTAAGGCCTGTACTGGATTTTCATCAGCAACGGTGTGTAATTTCAACGGACCCGCAGGAACATTTGCACGGCGACCCAAAAACAATTGGAATTTTGGGTGTCTTAATGCATCCGCAAGTTCGTCGATCAATTGTGAATCATCACTGCCCACAGCTGCGACAAAGACGGCATCCTGTAAATAGTCTCGATAAGTGATTTTTCGGGTTCCTTTTTTCCATTCAACTGTTTGGTAATCGGTCAATGTTCGTCCTGGCTGGTCAACTCGTACGGCAAATTTAAGATCGTTCAACGCTGTGATCCGGTTGTCATCGCGTCGGTATCCCATGGCAGCAGCGAGCATTCCGATAACCGCACTCTTGGAAGGATAATCACTCGAGGTTCGGCGGGAAAACGAGGCCTCATTTCCGTATGATTGTAACGGTGAGTTGAAATTAATCGTTAGTGTTTTCATCCTGCACCGCCTTTTTTAACCCATCGGTGACGCTTTGCAAAAGCTCAGTGACATTAGCGACTTTGTCACCATCGTTGGTATCAAATTTACTTAAGACCACACTTAATTTTGGTGTATCGACAAAATCCTGGCTGGTTTCAAACTCTTTTTCAAATTTTTGAATTGATTTTTTAACATAACCATCTTTTGACTTAACTGGTTCTTCAAAAGCCGAAACAAGGTTCACTGGTGTATCCGTCCGCAAATTAACCATGACATAGCTTGGAAGCGTTTTGTTAGCAAACGTATTTTGCTTACCAGTCGGCATTGTTAATAAAAATTCTTTCACAAACGACACTGCACCAGTGATTGCACTGTCTTGGTCCAGGTTGTAGGCCAATTCGTTAATATTTATGTTTGCGTAACGATAAAGTGTAGAGGAATTGAATTCCAAGCTTCCGAGCATGGCTGCACCAGCGTTATCCTCTGGTTGAAGATCATCCAAGGCCGTGAAGTAATCATACTCCGGGACGATCTCATGTGTTGAAAGTGCATGCGCAACCTGAGCAGATGCATCTACATTTAGTTCCGGATTATCGGCTACCATCCGCCCAAATAAGGCGAGATCTAAAGATTGATCGCCGTTTAACACATTCTTAAGCGCTTTTTTATCAAAAGTATCGTTATTCAGCGCATACTGTGCTAATTTTTCGATTTGGCCATGACTAACAAGTAAAAGTGCACCTGTTGAGTTCGTTTTTTTATCTAATTTAACGCCAGCCGTCTTGAAAAGGTCAGCGGTTTTTTCAGTGGCATCCTCATCACTTAAACTTGAATCTAGTTTAATCAATTCATCTTTCAATAATTTAGCGGCTTCTTTAGTACGAATTCCGGCAGAAACATTTTCTTCTTTAAAACCTTGTCGAACCGCACGTTTCCAACTTTGTGAGGAAACCCGAGCACGCGTCACGCCACCATAAAGCGCTGTCTTTGGGGCACCTGTATCGTCACGATTAATGTTGGATGATGGGACGGTTTGAATCACATGAACATCAAGATATAAATTTTTGGTTGTCATTAGTTTTTCTCTCCTTTAGTTTGTGAAGACTCTACATTTGAATAATACTGACGACCCCAAGTAAGTCGCACTTGATTAGCCGATTCATAACTAAATTGAAAATGAAAAAGATCGCCTGCTAGGCGCGCGTAGTCAATCTGTTGGTTTCGTTGACTGGCCTTTAGAATGGACACTAGATGGGTCAGTGAGTTGATTACACTGGTGACGTTAGTTGTGGCTAGTAGCGCTTTGACCCGACGATCAAGAGCAACTTGAATATTCTCATTGAGTCGAAGTTGTGCTAGAGCTTTAAAAAACAACGTGCCTTCCGCCTCATCACCATAAGCTCTTCCATAGACGCAAGCTTCTGTCCCTTGCTGATGAATGGCGTAGAGTCGAATTGCTGCAAAAGCGGCAGTTTCAGCGTACGTTGGTTCACCAGTTCTGCTCAACTTAGGGGCAAAAGTCTCTGAAACTATCGCCGGCGTTTCTATTCCCGCCATGATAATTGGCCAGACCGCCTGGGCCTGCGGGCTTTCTAAGGAAACCGCATGGCGCGCACTAGCTAATACTGCTTTATTAGGATTGCCGTGATCATAAAGTTGTTGCAGCATTTGATCAACAGAACCCGTTATTGTTTTTGCCATAAATTAAATCACCCCTCTAAATGTTTTTGAACGTTGTGCCGTAGGTAATTATTTGCCGTAAAAATATTTATTTCTCTACTCTTCTCTTTAGTGGTCACAATAATGCCTGTTATATCTCGAGATGTACTAGTCTGCATAAAAGCTTCGGCCGAATCCAAAACAATCTGTCGCAGGTCATGCTTCCACGCCAATTCTTTAGCGTCTCGATCATCATCGTTTGACAGACTCGCTAGCCAAAGCTTAAACGGTGTGTTCAATTGCTCATAAAAGGTTGCACTTTGTTGACTCGCAAAGGATCGTGCATCAAGATTGCGAATTTGCCCAATAGTGGCCGCGAATTGCCAAAAATCCTTGCCAATTTGTTGCGTCGTGTCAATCATATTTTCAATACGAATTGGCCAACGTTGCGTGCCCTCGGTATCAAACAAGACATCCGCTCTAATCGTTAAATCATCGGTGACCTCAACGACCGGTGCCTGTGACGTTGCATTGCCATCACTAACCAGCACAGCACTTATTAAATTCAAATGCCGATTTTTTTCAATTAACCCTTTGTTTTTAAGTGCGTGTAGCCAAGTGACCAATCCTGGTTCCACTC
The DNA here is from genome assembly GCF_001435975.1 of Secundilactobacillus collinoides DSM 20515 = JCM 1123. Taxonomy (GTDB): domain Bacteria; phylum Bacillota; class Bacilli; order Lactobacillales; family Lactobacillaceae; genus Secundilactobacillus; species Secundilactobacillus collinoides. The sequence goes on along the minus strand of NZ_AYYR01000029.1, from coordinate 6,898 downwards.
CGGTCACGTTTCCATCAGTTTTTTCAACGTTAATGTACTGCCCAAAATTACGCCACATGGCAATGCCAAGCGACCGAGTACTTTTCACCGCTGGTTTAAGGTCATCGGCACCTCCCTGCGCATCGTGCTTCCAGGTTGACATTGGTTCAACCTTAAACGCATTTTCGCTACTGTACATCGGCAGACCAGCGCTGAAAATAGTTGGCTGCTCATTTTCGTCCCATTCAATGTGTAACAGCCGTGCCCATGCGGTATAAAGACTTGATACATCATCTGGCAAGATCATTTTTTTACGCTCAGTCACGTAGTCATTGATGTTGTCATATTCCCAGACGGGCTTCTGTTGGATATAGTGGTCTTTGGTGTCCTGATTGAACAAAATAAGATTCAGCATTAATGTTTCAAAAACTGACTGTCCCTTTGCAGCCACCGGGTTTAGCTTGTACAACCAGCCAGCAGGTGTCGAAAATTTTTCATCAGTTTCAATTTTGGTTTTATCCGTTACACCAGTAAAGTTTTGATACGTTATCAACCAGCGAGTGAGTTCATCTAAAGCAATTTTGTTTTTTTCATCCTCGGATTTAGGTGTAAATAACGAGGGCGTGTTGTTACTTTCTGAAATCAGTCGATTCATTTGCTTGATTGATACTGTTCCAGAGCCGCTTGCAACCTTTTTCTTAGTCGGAACCAATAGGTCATATTGGTCCGCAGTTACTTGATAAAAAGGCTGTGAGCCAAATAAATCAAATTGCTTTTGGTGTTGATTCAAATATCGAATAACAATTTCAGAAAAATGACCTGCCTGAAACAATTGATGCCACGTCTCTTGTAAATCACTTTGATCGTATTCATCGTCATCAACAGATTGACTAACTTGCAGTGCTTCCTTATCGACATCAAGCCATTCATACGGTTCATCATTCGCATCGAATCGTGAATAAACGGTCGTTAAAATTGCCAGCAAGAACCGAAGAATGGCCAAATCCTGTGACCGCATTTCCCCAGCGAGCTGGCGATAATTTTGTGCCTCCTGAAAAAATTCGGTCAAGGAGACAAGTTTTTCTTGATTCGTGTCTTTCTCAATCACTTTAATCCATGGATCGATAACCAAGTTGAACGATTGTTTACTCATTTTCATCCTCCTTCTCATAACTCAGACCAAATTTTGACGAATAATGAAGCCGCCAATTATCGAGCTGAGCCGTATTTTCTTCATTCAGTGGGAGCGCAAGAGCGCCTCGCAGCCAACGACTCTCCTGCCAATTAGGATAATAGTTACCGGTTTGTGTTTCCAAATCTGAAATAATTTGATCAATCCTATAGCTTGGTGTCACCGCGAGTGGCAACCTCACAACCTGTTGTGCTATTTTGACCGGTGGCACGTTATTGATGTTTTGACCAGTCAACAAGAAATCGCCATTATTCGTGTGTTTAATCAAAATAACTTCTAACGTTTCTTGAATATCACGCACGGCCGCGTTTGCCTTCTGTTCGTCTACGTCAACGCGCCTTTGACCGCGACTTAACCAACCGTGAATGGTTGCGTCGTCATCAGATGCCGATACCGTCAAATTGGGCGCCTCAATCTGAAAAATTTTGGCCTTCTTTTCTTCTTTTTCCAAGTCGGTTTCAAATTTCTCTTGGGCACTGTCAAGACCGTCTACTAGTTTATCCGTTTCAGAATCATAGACTGCTTGCACTAAGCGGGAAATATCATTCGGTAATTCAATTGTTTTAGCCAAATAATGATCTGTTTTCATTAATAAATATTTTTCGTAAATCGATTCGTTGGCATCGCCATAATCGCCATAACCACTGATGCCCATAACATACAAGTGTGGATTTTTCAGCTTGCTCGGCCGCTCAATATCATGACGATGCAAACGCCCAGCACGCTGTAAAATCAGATCCATCGGCGCTATATCTGTATACATGACGTCAAAATCAATATCTAATGATTGTTCCAGTACCTGTGTCCCGATCACAATCATTTTGTCCGGACGTTTAGCATGCTTACCAATCGCGTCCTCCAGTTCTCGTTCCCTTGCAACTCGGTCCGGTGCTAAAAATGCAGAGTGGAGAACCATCAATGGCACATCCTGTGGAACCAGTTGTGCAAGTGTTTGCGCCCGCTTTACCGTGTTCACAATAATGCCAGCAATCCCGCCACCCTGAAGGTTTTCCAAAACTGAGTGAATGACCTCTTCGTCATCTGCCTGAACTCTTGTGACTTGCAGGGAGAGGGCTTTTTGATCGCTTTGACCAGAAAAATCTGTAATTTGTTTAATTTCTTTACCGTCAAAAATACTTAGAAGCGGATAAGCTTGATTATCTTGCCAGTTATCTGGCGCAACGACGTTTTTTTTGAAATGTTTCCCATATTTACCCTTGTAGTATTTTTCAAGCAAAGCATTACGCTTCTTTTTAGGTAGCGTCGCAGACAAAATGACAATTGGCACATGATAAGCGGCCAACCATTCAACTGCCTTATACAGGTATTGACTCATGTAAATGTCATATGCATGCACTTCATCAAGAATAACGACTTTGTCGCTTAACCCAAGGTGTTTTAAAAACAAGTGTTTTTGTTTCAAGCCTAAGAGCAAAAAATTATCAATGGTTCCGACCGTAAACTTGCTTAGAATCGACTTTTTACCAGCAAACCAGCTATTAACAACCACTGAACCCAGATCATCAACATTCGATGCATTCGGGATTGCCTGATAATCTTCATTAAATGCTGCTTTCCCATGCATTAACTTAATGTCAAAATTATCATTCTGTGTTTTAGCAAGCTTTTTTAACCACTCTTCTACCCGTTCAAACATCGCATTACTAGTGGCTTGTGTGGGTAATCCCATGAAGATACCATCACAACCTGTTTTATAGGCTAGCTGTTCTGCTGCAACTAAGGCGATTTCCGTTTTGCCCAGTCCCATCGGAGCTTCGATAATCACCATTCCGGGGTCAGTTGTTTTCTCAATTGCTTCAGTCATGGTCTTTTGAACCGGACGGGCATTGAAACCCCAGCGTTTTTGATAAGGATCCGCTTCAATACCTACCTGAGCAGGTACCCATTCTCCGCTCTGATACCAAGCCGAAATTGCGTTTCTAAAACGGCTACTCATATCAATGTCAGACCACGTTTGGTTCAAACCAATCAAAGGGAATAACGGTGTGTTTTCCGAATCGTCTAACGACTCACTAGAGGCCAGCCAATCAGCCATAATCAGCAGTCCCTCCAGCAATACTGCCTCAGGCTGATTAATATCAGGAATTTCATCGACACTATCGTAACCTGAACTGCTCAGGCCATATTTAAATAACTGTTCCTGCACACTTTGCCAGTTTTGCTGAATCGTTTTGTCAGCTTCACTTTTGGCCACGTCTACCTGCATATAGTTGGCAGTATAGGTATCTATCTGTTGCGTCTGTGGCGAATCCTCTGGGCGACCGTGGTGCCCGCCAATGATTGCAGTCACTGATTCTGGAACGCCTCGAAAATCTAATAATGCTTCACCAGCGCGCGCATGTTGTGATTTACGAGAATCTGACAAGGTCACATCATCTAAACCCGTAAAACCTTGGCGGATTAGCATTTCTAAAAGTTCCGCGTCAAGGCCAAGATCTCCGTCAAACGACCGCTTCGTTTGAAAGACCGGTGTGGCTTTCCCAATGTCATGCGTAAAGCCAATAAACTTAACAAGTCTTTCCGCGTCCTCTTCGGAAAACCGTTGCGTTAATAATTGTCTTTGCCCAGGACTAAACCAATGATTAAAAAGCCAATTTATCGTACTCTGTGTATCACTGAGATGAGTAATTAGTGGTAACCAGTAATGCTCACCATCCTCAGACCGTTTTTTAGCCCAAAGACTTGTCGCTTGATTCGTTAAAGTAACCAGAACTATCACACTCCTTTATTCCCGATACATGTATCTACGTTATCAATCCTCTCTAGTTTTATATTTTTTATACGTTTTTTCGACAGTGAATCCCCCTACAGAATCAACTGTCTACACATATAAAAAATCACTTATCCTTATATTAATTTAAAAACGTTTTTATGCATAGAATTATTTTTGTTTTTTAATTTTTTTCATGTTCACCGTATGTAAAACAAAAAACGCATGCATTGTCAAGTGTAGACTTTGCATGGTTTCTTATTATTTTGTGATACAAAATAAATTGTCTACAAAAAAATTCAATCGAAACGCATGATATCGTTTCTTTGGTATTCTCCTCCACATGTGCGAGGAATACGGTCTTTATCCCCGATTCATATTCGGACGCTTAGGATCACCCCCGCACATGCGGGGAATACGTGAGCTTGTGACGGGCAAAGCCGGAGAAGATAGGATCACCCCCGCACATGCGGGGAATACTGAAAATCAGAAATTGGGAATTTTCGGCTGGAAGGATCACCCCCGCACATGCGGGGAATACTCTTCCAGCGCTTGTACATGCTTGTTAAACTCAGGATCACCCCCGCACATGCGGGGAATACGAAAACCCAAGGCAACCCGTTGACTGGCTTCCGGGATCACCCCCGCACATGCGGGGAATACCCAGCGTCTTTAGCACTGGCGTACACGTTGTAGGGATCACCCCCGCACATGCGGGGAATACAGCAAGATTGCATTACTCAGGTCTTCCTGACTGGGATCACCCCCGCACATGCGGGGAATACACAATATCCCAGCTATCGAGCATGAATGTGACGGGTCACCCCCGCACATGCGGGGAATACTGCGGTTACAACTCCAGCAAAAATCGTCATATGGGATCACCCCCGCACATGCGGGGAATACTTAAAGAAATTGCTTGGGATAAACACAACAAAGGGATCACCCCCGCACATGCGGGGAATACTGAAAATTTCATAAATGTTACCTCCTTTTTTGAGGATCACCCCCGCACATGCGGGGAATACACTAAACAAATCCCATCAAATCAACATTTCAAAATCAGCAAAACGCGTTTTTTTATGACTTGGTCACCAAATGATCACCCAATTAAGATTCTAATATACTTGTTGCAATTAAACTAGGAAAATAAAAACGCAATTGCAATTCGCGTTAAAATCTGCGAAGATGAAAGTCTAAGCGTAACAATTACTTTTTAACTTGGGGGCTTGATTTTGACTATTCGTCAACATCACATCACTCGTTTTTTATTCGTTTTTGCAAGTCTATTCCTATTAATTGTACTGACAGGTTGCACAAACACCAAATCGACAACTCGTTCTGCAGCAACTCACAAAATCCATGTAGTCACTTCCTTAGACTTCTACGGTGAGACCGCCAAAGCCGTCCTCGGTGACAAGGGTACAGTAAAATCTATCATCAACTCCCCCAGCATGGATCCACACGAATACGAAGCCACAACGAAAACAGCCAAAATCGTCAGCGATGCTGATGTCATTATTTACAACGGTCTGGGCTACGACACATGGATGACGCGCATCGCAACGGACACGACCCACACGACAAAGATCAATGTTGGCCAAACGGTCATGGGCAAACCAGTCGATGCGAACCAGCACATTTGGTACAATCTAAAAACGATGCCGAAGCTGGCAAATTATCTCGTCAAAAAATATGCAAAACTTCAGCCTCAAAATAAGGCTTACTTTAAACGAAATGCGAAGCAGTACATTGCCTCACTAAAACCGCTCAAAGAGAAACTCAATCAGCTCAAGAAAAACGCTACCGGTGAAAAGGTCGACGTCAGCGAGCCAGTTTTCGATTACACCCTGCACGATCTCGGTTACACGATTGCTGATAACGGGTATTCACTAGCGGTCGAAAACGACACGGACCCTTCCCCTTCAGAAATCAAAGCTATGCAGTATGACATCAAAGCGCACAAAATCAAGTTCTTTGTCGTCAACACCCAGGAAATCAACCAAATCACCAAAAACATGATGACCCTTGCTAAAAAGAACAACGTTCCAATCCTAAAAGTCACTGAATCTATGCCAACTGGTAAAACTTACGAAAGTTGGATGATGAGTCAGTTTAATCAACTCGAAAAAATTCAAAACAAGGTTAAATAACATCAACCGGTTCGCTCAGCAATCACTGCCGAATGAATCGGTTTTATTTTGAATCAGTCGAATGGCCGGACTTTGACAACATCCGCCCACTGTATCGTCTTTTAATCTAATTTTCATTTTCCGTGCTGAGTTGATTGTAATTTTCTGCTTCCCAATGTATAGTAGGCATAATGATTACAAGCATAAGGAGAGAGAGACATGGATCTAGATACCATTAAAAACCAATTAACCCAAGCCCTCAGCGACTACTTCGATAAGGTGACCCTCCCGGAAAACGGCCTTTTCGTTCTCGGCTGCAGTACCAGCGAAGTGGCCGGCGCTTGGATGGGGCATGCCTCCAGCCAGGATGTAGGCGACACGATTATTGACACATTACTTCCTATATTAACTGAGCACCACGTTGCGCTCGCCGTCCAAGGCTGCCAGCACATCAACCGTGCCCTCCTCATGGAACGTGAAGTGGCTGACCGGCGCGGATACGAAATCGTGTCCGTTGTCCCTTCCCTGCACGCAGGCGGCGCAGCTCAGATTGCTGCCTACCGGACCTTCAAGGATCCCGTTGAAGTGGAACACATCGTTGCTGACGGCGGCATGGACATTGGCGACACCCAAATCGGCATGCACGTCAAATTTGTTCAAATTCCGATTCAGACCAGCGTGAAAGAAATCGGCGAGGCCCACACGACCTACCTGACTTCCCGTCCTAAACTAATTGGCGGCGCACGGGCAATTTATGAATTTCCGGATGAAATTTAGGTTGGTTTCCCCTGTAAATGGACTTTACGAATTCCCCCGATTTAAAATTGAAGTGCAACACTTGATAACTAGACCAATTAGACTAGC
>NZ_AYYR01000028.1 GCF_001435975.1 Secundilactobacillus collinoides DSM 20515 = JCM 1123 | reverse complement strand
CCCGTCAAGCCCGTCAAGCCCGTCAAGCCCGTCAAGCCCGTCAAGCCCGTCAAGCCTTTCAATACAATGGGTTCAAATGCCCATTTAAATTACAAAGCGTCAGTTAATACTGTAGTTTCTAATAAATCTACAAAGGAAAATAAATCTGTTAATAATACACTGCCTCAAACAGGTGAGCAAGAAAGTAATAATCTAAGCATCGCTGGAATTATTGCGATGATTCTAATAAGCATGGGGTCGTTTATTGGGATTAGACGTAAGGAAAAAAAGTAAATCAACGTCGAAAAATTCACATAATATAATCCATTTTTTATATAAAAGGTAGTCTGACTTCTTAAAAACGGAAGTTAGGCTATTTTTATGTTGGGGGTGGTTTTTATGTAAATGGTACTAATTACTATTTACATAAACGTCTTAGTACGATATTCTAGATAATGTATCTAGGTTGTTGTATTTATTAAGGTAGGTGAATGTCAATGAATGTAATCGTATGTAACTAGAAACTATGTAGTTTAATGTTGGTATTAAGGATGAACTGACGTAATTGAGTACTTATCATGGAAGGATAGCACTGTTTTGAGAACATTAAGAAAAAACATTTTAGCATTAGGAGTTTTTCTGTCTATTGCTTTCATTAGTATAGCTTTAGCAGGTTGTAGTAGTTCAAAAAGTTCTAGCGATGATTCGAGCAGTAAAGACATTAAAATTGTAGCCACTACTGATTTTTATGGCGAGGCAGCAAAGAAAGTTGTTGGTAATAAAGGTACTGTTAATTCGGTTATTAATAATCCTTCTGTAGATCCACATGACTATGATCCTACATCTAAAATAGCCAATGAGGTCAGTAAAGCAGATGTTGTAGTTGCTAGTGGTATTGATTATGATCCATGGATGAGTAAACTCGTAAAGAATAGTAA
>NZ_AYYR01000003.1 GCF_001435975.1 Secundilactobacillus collinoides DSM 20515 = JCM 1123 | reverse complement strand
TAAGACAATAAAAAACTGGCATTGGCGTGACCACCAATACCAGAAATTTTACAGCCGGTATTTTTTGGTGTAATTCTGTGATTTATAGATGACCTTATATCCGAGGAGAAATCAGCAACACTAATAGCTAGAAAATCATCCTGTCTTGAATGTGATTGGAATTGCCATCGGCAGGTGAAATCGAAGGGTTTTGAGATCAGGTGATACAGAACCATTTTTGTTACTTTTGCGTATAAACCGGTAGCAGAACGATCTCAATAAAATGCTGCAACTGTGCTTCGCTGACGTTTTTTTCTGTGAAAAGATGGTAACGCAGCCATTCAAACGGTAACAGTTTGACTTCATCGGAGAAGTTGTCCTTGGTGATTTCTTTGCGCGCAATTGCCCGTTCAAAAATGAGGGTCATTGTTTTGATATCTTCTTTATCGGCATAGTCAAACAAACTGTCCAAGACGGTATCATTTTCTTGGCTGGCGCCGGCCAAGAATAGCGAGGCGTAGTAGTGACTAAAGGTATTGATCACGACCATGTATCTCCGCAAAACTTGCGAGAGGTCATCTTTTAAGTGGTCGCCGTTAAGTTTTATGTCTTGCAGGTGCCCACTATTTTCTTTACGGATTTTATTTCGAATCGCATCAAGTGCGAGTGAAAAGGGGGAGTCCCAGCGACGATAAATGACCGGTCGGCTTGTTTTGGCCAACGAGGCCACTTTCGAAAAGGTGAGTCCTTCTAACCCGTCACTGTCCAATATTGCAATCGTTGATTCGAAAATAGCGTTTTCTAATTCTTCGCCATGCCGTCTCCTCTTTGTCATTCAAAAGGCCTCTTTTCTAAGATACAAATTGTTTCTTGTTGACTTTGGATTCGTTAAGTGTATTATAACAGGTATGCATTTTAAGTGCAAAGTGTATCTTAGAAAAGTGGAGGCATGTTACATTGCAAAGCAAAAATGCGATTTCAAAAAAAACTCAGATGGTTGCCTGGATTATTGTGTTTGGTGCCATGGCGCCAATGTTGGATACGACGATGATCAATATCGCCCTCAATAGTTTACGGCTGTCATTTCATAGCTCCCTGACGACCGTTCAGTGGACAGTGACCTGTTATTTATTGGCCACAGGGGTTGCGGTACCATTTTCAAGCTGGCTCCTGAACAAATTCGATGGCAAAAAACTCTTTATTTTCAGTGAGGCATTATTCGGCGTTGGTTCCTTACTGGCTGCCATCTCCCCAAACGTTCATTTTTTAATTGCGATGCGCTTGGTTCAAGGTTTCGCTGATGGGTTGATCACACCGTTGCTGATTAATTTAATTGTTCAACTGTCTGGGCCTGAGGTACTCGGGCAACTGATGGCAACGGTTGGATTGCCGATTATTCTGGGACCGCTGCTTGGACCAGTTGTCGGTGGCGTGATTATTAAATTTTTATCCTGGCACTGGATCTTTTGGATAAATGTGCCAATTACGATCATGTCCGTCATTCTGATTGCATGCAAGATGCCGCAATTTCCGCCAAAGGACAAGCAATCAAAAATGGACTTTGTAGGCATTGGTTTATTAGTTTTACTGTCTTCGACGGTCATTTATGGCGTAGTCGAAGCCGGCACAAAGGACACGTTTTTAAACCGGGAAACGGTCGATTTTTTGCTCTTTGGGTTAGGGATGGCCATTGCCTATGTTGTGTGGGCAATCGTGCGGCATGACAGGGTGGTTTTGCCGCTTAGTCTTTTCAAATTTCACGCGTTTACTGGTTCTTCGATCGGCATCTTCATTTCTGGACTCTTTTTAAATGGCGCGATGCTGCTGTTACCGCTGTACTTTCAAAACGTGCGTCATATGAGCGTTATTGCGGCTGCCTTAGCACTGATTCCACAGGGCTTAAGCATGCTGATCACACGCCCGTTTGTCGGTCGACTCACCGATAGTATCGGCGCAAAATACGTTGTTATGGTCAGCATACTCATTACTTTTTTAGGGACTATTCCGTTCTTCTGGTTTACCCAAAAAACGGCCTACTGGATCATTGCACTCGTTTTATTTGTGCGCGGTTTTGGCGCTGGCGGTGTCACCATGCCCTTGATGGCAGATTCATATACGGGCATGGACAAAACGCAGACGCCAGCGGCCACGATTGGTTCCCGTATTATTCAAAATGTGGGTGGGGCTTTTGGTTCAGCACTTGTGACAACTTTAGTCACATCATTTGCCAATCACAACGTTCATGTTTTCGAACGGCGGCTAAAGAACCAGCAGTACCAAGTCAAGACGTCACAGCTTCAGCAGTTTGTTACCCAGCACCTCAGTCACATTCGTCTTGAATCATATCAGTATGGGTTCTTGATCATTTCGATTTCTGCGATTTTGATTATTTTGCCAACCTTGTTGCTTTCAAACAAAATGTCTGGTGAAAAGAAACAGTCAGTATAGGTGTCTCATTCTCGCTAATTTAAAGTTGTTATGGTTGAAAAAACACCCGTCAATTCTTGAATTGTATAGAATTGACGGGTGTTGTATCAGTTTTGTGGGATGACGATCACCTTATTTTTGAAAGAGAACGGGTCATGCAATGAATGGTGGGTTTACAAAGCATCGATTGTCATTTTGAATGACCCGAAAACGTTAGTCGTGCTGACCTAAAGACGGTAGTCCGACCTTATGTGAGGAATCATTGGCAACCAACTGGCTGATACCCGCAATAATTGACACGGTTTTTGACGCATGTTACATTGAGAGCACTAGCTGCTAACCAGTCTTCAGATACTGAAGCAAACTTGGTTGGCCATTTTTTATGCGCTTAAGGCGTGAAGAGAAGGTGAAGGAAATGTACCATCACGAACTCGTCACCCCCAACGAGGGGTTACCCATTCGCGTCATTGAACATCGCGGTAACGAAAGCAACGTTCTGCCACACTGGCACCAGGCGGTTGAAATTGACCTGGTGTTAGCGGGCAGTGCAACGTATGTGGTGAGCGGCAAAACGCTCACGGCACAGGCCGGGGACATCGTGTTGATCAACGCCAATGAGATCCACGGCGTTCGCAGTGCGCAGTCGACGGCTGAAACAAGCGCGGTGACGTTGCTGATGCCGTATCAATTTCTTGAAAAACAGCTGCCGAATTTCCAATTCATTTGGTTTTTGGTTGACCAGAAGAACCCGGCCTACCCGCAGTTGGTCAATGCAATCAAAAGGGTAACGACCATCGAGGCCGAACCCACCGATGGGTTACTGCGATTGCGGCAACAAAGCGCGCTTTACCTGGTGCTCTACATTCTGCTCAAACACTTCAGCCAGTATCGTGATGTCCCAAACAACCTCCATGGCACAACCCAGCAACAGGCGCTTGCCAAAGTCATTGCGTTTCTGACGGATAACTCACGCCAGGCGCTGACGTTGACCCAGGTAGCGGGGGAGATGCATCTGTCAACCGGGTACTTGTCACGACTGTTTACAAAGCAGATGCAGGTTAGTTTAATGCAGTATTTACAGTTGATTCGGCTTCAAGATGCTTATCAATTATTGGTCACCACAGAGACGTCAATTTCTGCAATTGCTGATTTGACGGGATTTGCCAACGTTAAAGCATTTCGGACACTGTTCATTAAGGTTTATCAGCAAAATCCATTAAAATATCGACAAACACACAAAGGTCAATAATTGGCCTTTTTTTAGTGAATTCATTTCTCTTTTAGTAACCGCTTACATGATAGTCTTTAACCGTTAATAAAATTCTATTTAATGAATGGAGTGAGTGACATGCAAAAAGTAAAACCGCAATCGTGGCTGTTTAAAATCGCTATTTTATCAATTTCATTGATGCTGATGATTGCGCCAAATATTGCGGCCGCTATTCCGTTGATGGCCAAGACTTTCAGCAGCCAATCAGCGTCGGCGGTGCAAACCCTATCAACGATTCCGAATCTGGGCGTTATTTTTGGGATCTTTCTAGGTGAAGTTGTGACCCTTAGAATTGGGGCCAAACGCACAGTTATGACCGGGCTGACGATTGCCTTAATTGCCGGCGTGATCCCCGTGTTCATCAGCAATTATACGATCGTGCTTGTCACGAGATTTCTGTTAGGTTTCGGAATCGGGCTGTTTAATTCATTAACACTCAGTCTGATTTCACAATTTTACGAGGGTAATGAACTGGCCACCATGATGGGCTTTCAATCGACCGTTCAAAACCTTGGCAGTTCCGTGTTGTCGTTTGCGGTGAGCTATTTAATCATCTTCGGCTGGCACGCAACGTTCTTAATTTACGCCATTGCCTTACCAGTCATGCTTTTGTTTGGCGCAGTCGTGCCGAATATTGACCGGCAAGACCCGCACGAGTCCAAGACGGCCACAACGACAAGCAAGCCAGCCGCAAGACAGCGGCTCAACACGCCAGTCATCGCCATTTCTATTCTGACCTTCTTCGTGTACGTGTTCTTCATGGTCGTGACCGTGCAGTTGTCAAGTCTGTTTGCAGCCCAACACATCGGGTCTGCTTCCCAAGCATCCGCCGTTTTAGGCGGCTTGACGCTGGTCTCCATGCTGTTCAGCCTGTTCTATGGCAAACTTTTCAAGTGGATCGGGTCAGTGATCTTGCCGCTGGGGCTGTTTCTCATGACAATCGGCTTCCTGCTGCTGTCCAGAATGACCGCGATGGGCGGCGTGACCGTTGGCGTGGTTATTATCGGTATCGGGTTTGCGTTCACGATCCCGTATATTTACACCATGGTCAACGTTAAAGCGCCAAAGGGTTCTGAAAACCTGGCGTCATCCGTGATGCTCATCATGACCAACGCAGGGGTCTTCTTATCACCGACAGTTGTAAACGCTTTATCAGGGGCATTCGGCCACTCTGGTCCCGTCAGCGCCATGGTCGTGTGTGCGTCAGGACTGTTTGTGTTGGCAATTGTCACGGCGGTGGTCGTGGCGATTCAAATGCGCAGCATCCGGGCAGCAACATCTGAAAAATAAGAAAGAAGCGTGAATGAAATGATTAAAAACGAGCAAGATAAAGTGATGGCAGCCGTAACGAAAATGCGGACTGAGTGGGGCGCGAACGACGCGAAACGAGATGCTGGGTTGCCCACGAGCTATCCCGACGTCACCCGTTTCGATAATTTAAGCTACGGGCCGAATGGGACTGAAAATTTACTGGACATTTACGTCCCAAAACAGGGGAAGACCGTCTACCCAACAGTGGTCAACGTGCACGGCGGCGGTTTCGTATACGGCGACAAGGAATTGTACCAACACTACTGCCTGTGGTGGGCACGCCAGGGGTTCGCCGTGGTGAATTTCAACTATCGGTTGGCACCAAAGACCGTTTTCCCAGGGGCAATCCAGGACGTTTCCACCGCTGTGAAATGGACCGCGGACCACGCTGCTGAATACAGCATTGATCTGGACAATGTGTTCTTTACCGGTGACAGTGCCGGTGCCACACTTGCGCAGCAGTACCTGACCGCCCAAACAAATGATGCCTATCGCCGGGCACTGGGCATGACGAAAACCAGTTTAACGATTCGGGCAGCCGCATTGAACTGCGGCGTCTACTTTCTGGACCGGCCGGAAACGCTGGCGGACGACACGTTGATCGCCATGGCCTACTTTGTCCCAAGCGTTCAGCGCCTGTATGCCGACCAGTTAAAGACAGAAAACTACATGTCCGCTGAATTGCCGCCGCTGTTCATCATGACCGCCAACAATGATTTTCTGCATGACGAGGGCGTGCGGATGGATCAGTTCTTGATTGACCGCAATCATCCCCATGAATTCCATGTTTATGGTGATGCCGACCACCCACGCGGACACGTTTTCCATATCGACCAGCGAGATGAACTTGGCATTGAATGTAACAATGCGGAAAAAGCGTTTTTTGCAGCGCACATTAAATAGGTATGAGGCTGAGTTAAAGGGCTATATGAGCTATAAACATGTCAAAACTTGCTGCAAATGCTTGTTTTTGACCAGATAAGAGGCGTCAACTAAAACCGTTTAGGGCTTTTAGTTGGCGCCTCCTTATTTTGACGTGAAATTGATTTTTGTTCTTTTTTAGGCTACCGTGTGGAAACGCGTTTCAGGAAGCAGAGACCGGCCACGGAAGCGCAGTTAGTGAAAAATCCAAGATCGGTTTTTTCCACTAACTGCGCTTCCGTTCTGGTCTCTAAACGCTTCCTTCCACTCTCTGCTTCACGCGAAAAGCCTTGAAAAATCAAACTGTAGTACAATACTAGCAATTAAAATTGAATACACCATGGCTGGCGGATAAACCCACACGGCAATCAACAGGCCGATGACCTTGCAGGCCAGATCCAAAATTACAGTGTGGTTGGGAATCTTATACAGCAGGCCGAAGTGTGCCTCGGGATTGAGTTTGTTTAAATTAAGGGAGATCAGGACGTTTAAGCACGAAATGATAATGATGATCACTCCGTAGAACACTTGGGCGGTGGTGTTGTAAAAGTTTTCGGCCACCAGACTTGTCGTGTATGGGAAGAGTGATGAGAAAAACAATAGGATCAGCGTCAAATAAACCGTGTGGTTATCGATCTGTTTGACTAGATGCCAGTGGTTATGGTGCGAGACCCACATGAGGCCGATCCAGAAGAAGGACAGGGTGTACGCAAAGAAGTTGGCTCGCAACGCCCATAACCCAGCCCAAGAAACGATGGCGGGTTTCTGTAAATCTAAAACTAGAATGGTATCAATAATGGCTAACACCGCATCTTCAAACGCGATCAATCTGTCCTTATTCATGACTCAGCCTCCCCGATAATGATGAGTTGTCTCTATTATACCCATAGTAGCCGCAATTAAGCGTGATCATGGTTTCGATAACTAGTCTCTAATTATTAAAATTAAAGGTGAAATCAATGAGACAATCATTTAAAATAGAAGACAATACGTGTATTACACAAATAATCATCAAACCGGAGGACCTACATATGACATCAGAAACATACATCGCAATTACCGGTGCATCAACCGGCATCGGGCGCGCGGCAGCCAAACAATTCGCAGACGAAGGTCGCAACTTGATTCTAATTGCCAGGAACACAGACGATTTAAAAACGGTCAGGGCTGAGATCCAGGACGCCCATCCTGATTTAAAGGTACAGGTGCGGTCGTACGACTTGACTAATACCGCACAGGCACGAGCGCTGTACTATTCGTTAAGTGATTTTAATATCGATTGCTGGATCAATAACGCCGGGTTCGGCGACTACAAGCTCATCAGCGACCAGGATGTGAATAAGGCGATGCTGATGATCCAGCTGAACGTCGAGGCGTTGACGCTGCTGTCTATGCTTTATGTGAAGGATCACGAAAATATCCAAGGTACACAGCTGATCAACGTCTCATCAGTGGGCGGCTACTTAATGGTACCAACCTGTGTGACATACAGTGCAACGAAGTTTTACGTGGGGGCCTTTACTGAGAACCTCGCGCTGGAATTGCGGCATAAGGGCGCAGCGCTGAAGGCTAAATTGTACGCGCCGGCTGCGACTGAGACCAATTTTGGCAAGGTGGCCAACGACGTGGAGAACTACGACTATGATGACGCGTTCGGTGAGTCCTACTTCACTAGTGAACAGTCAGCTAAATACTTAGTACAGCTGTTTCACGACGAAGACCACATTGTGGGCGCCATTAATCGGGATACGTTTGCGTTTAAGCTGTCGCAGAACGTTTTTCCGTATGCGGGTGATTCGGGGCACAATCAGGTTGTTGAAAAATAATTGTGGTCTGAAGAACCGTGGTGGATGGGTGCTCAAAACGGATTCAAAAGTCTTTCAGGTCATAAAAGTGTCATTTTTGCGGGTTCTGGTTTTCTAGCCAAAATGCGCGGCAAACGGCCGTGTTCGGTCATATAAACGAAACGCTCCTAGCTAAAAATTCGTTCGGGATTTTCAGTTAGGAGCGTTTATATTTTGGGAGTGAACCTGCTCGTTGGCCGAAATTTATTTTCCTACGAGTGAATAAACGGTTGATTGGATGGCTTTTTTTAGGTAACTAAGCTTCCTGTCTTAACCGTTGTTTCCACTGTCTTCCTATGAATCGTCAATTTTGATACTTCAAATTACTTTCTCTGCTACCTAGCAGAAACGCGTTCCAGAAGGCAAGAGGCTACTGCATAACGGACGCTGAGCAAAAGATGAGGCCCGGACTTTTCGGCTCAGCGTCCGTTAAGCGCCGCCACTTAAACGCCCTTTTTCACGCGCTCAAAAAAAAATTAAAAAAACCCTTGCCTTGAAGTTACTTCAACCTCTTATACTCCTTTCTTGTAATCAATTAAGCGCAAAACAAACGAAGCGAGTTAAAGGAGCAAAATAAATCATGCAAGAAAAATTTACGAAATACGAATTATCAGTTTTAGCTATCGTGTTAGTCAGCTACTTCATGACGGTGCTGGACGTCTCGGTGGTCATCACCGCGCTGCCGAATATTCAGCGGGACCTGAACTTATCCACGGCGAACCTCACCTGGGTGCAAAACGCCTACACCATCATTTTCGGTGGACTATTGTTACTCGGCGGTCGTTTGGGCGATATCATGGGACGCAAGCAAATCTTTAACATCGGGTTAGTGATCTTTGGTTTAGGGTCACTGCTGGTGGGCTTTGCGAACAGTGCCCTTTGGATGATCATTGCCCGTGGGTTCCAGGGGGCCGGGGCGGCTGCTTTAGCACCGTCAACGCTTGCGCTGTTAATGGACAGCATTCCCGCTGGCGTGAAACGTATTCGTGCGGTTGCTGATTACGGCGCTGTTGCCGGTATCGGTGCCAGCGTTGGACTCGTTATCGGCGGGTTGTTCGCAAGCTTGCTGAGCTGGCGGTACGCCTTCTTCGTGAACGTCCCGATTGCCATTGTGATGCTGGTTTGGGCTACCAAGACGGTTCACCCGACCCCCGCAAAACACGGTTCATTTGATGGGATCGGTTCAGTACTTTCCTTACTCGGGATGGTGAGTTTAGTTTATGGTATTCTGTTGATTTCTGACGGTGGTCCTGCACTGTACTGGATCATTGCTGCAATCATTTTATTGGTTTTATTTGTATGGCGCGAAGCCAAGGTCAGTCAACCGATTATGCCGCTGCGGGTCTTTAAGAATTCGGAACGGACGGGCGCTTACCTGGCACGGATGTTGTTTTTAGGGGCCATGATGGCCTTCTGGTTCTTCATTACGCAATTCCTGCAAAAGGTTTACGGTTTTTCACCGCTGATGGCCGGTATCGGGTTCTTTCCAATGACCATTGCCAACTTTATTAGTGCACTGCAAGTTTCTCGGCTGACCGCTAAGTTCGGCAACGCAAAAACGTTGATCGGCGGGCTTGTCTTGACGCTGCTGGGGATGGTTTGGCTGAGCTTTGCTGGGGCCGATGGCAGTTATGTTGCAAGTGTGGCCTTACCAATGATTTTGATCGGTCTCGGTCAGGGGGCTGCTCTGAGTCCTTTGACCACGGCCGGCATTGCCCACATTGACGCCCAAGATGCCGGCGCTGCTTCCGGTGTTGTGAACGTTGCACACCAGGTTGGCGGTTCCCTAGGGTTAGCTGTTTTGGTTGTGATTGCCACCGCCCTGACCGGCACTGGCAGTTTAGCCTTACGGACTGACTGGGCTTTACGCGGCGGGGCAGTGTTCCTGCTGATTGCCTTGATTCTGGTCGTCATCTTGATTTTGCCTCAGGACAAGAAAACGAAGTAAACAGCTTGACTTAAAGTGAACTTTAAGGGTTATAGTAAGTCAAAATTGCAACAGTAAACGCAGTAATAAAGAACCAACGGAAAGGTGGCTGATAACTATGGATATTGAAACCCTCAGTAAGAAAAGCGGCATTGCCAAAATTAAACTCGATTTTTACCGGGACGCAGATTTGTTGCCCGATCAGTTAACGGATGACCAAATGATCGACTTGGCGCAATTCGTGGACCAGATGTACGACGTCGGTATTTCACTGGATAAGTTGCAGCGCTATGCGCATCTGCAGCAGAAAAAATGCACGATCATTGACGCGCAAAAAGCACTGCTGCACACAGCCTTACAGCAGTTAGCCGAAAAACAAGATGATTTGAGGCTTGAACTGCAGCATTTGGAACGGGTTCAGACGCAAAAAAATGATGATGAATCTGAATTGCAACAGCTTGAGCAAAAATAACGATAACCAACCAGCAAAACAGTTAGGCACGAGGTCGTTTCCCCGTGGTTAACTGTTTTTGCTGCACCACAGAAAAAAAGGAGAACATGATGTCTGAGACAATAATTGATTTACGCAACGCAACCGAGGCTGACCGGCAAAAAACGGCGGCTCAACAGCAGCTCATTTTCAACTACAACCAGACGATGCCCATGACGCCGGAAGCCGACGACCTGTTACACCAAATTTTTGGTGACCGCATCGGGACCAACACCAACGTTGCCGCCCCGGTCCACATTGTACGGCCGGAAAACGTGCACATCGGCAACAATGTTTCTATTATGTACAACGCTCTGATGATGGCTGCTGGCGGTATCGAGATTGAAGACAATGTTCAGATAGCGGCCAATGCTCAGCTTGTCAGCAACAACCACGACCTCAAAGAACGCAGTATTTTGATCGGCAAGAAGATTACTATTAAACAGGGTGCCTGGATCGGTGCTGGTGCCACGATCCTGCCCGGCATTACGGTCGGTGTCAACGCCGTCATCGGCACTGGCTCGGTGGTGACAAAGAATGTGGAAGCCAACACCGTGGTCGCCGGCAACCCTGCGCGGATGATCAAGGTGATCGGGTAAGCCAAACACTTGCCTTAGACCCGCTCTAAGATTGTACACTAAATGCGTAAAGAAAAATAAAAGGAGTGTTTTTGATGGAGAAAAACGACCAAATCACTATTCTTGGCATTACCGGCTATACGGGTGCCTGGTTAGCCAAAACGCTGACTGACCGCGGTTATACCAACATTGTCGGTACTTATCGTAACCCGGAAAAAATGACTTATTTGCAGCAGCAATTGCCAAACGTCACCGGCTTTAAGGCCGATTTACTGGCCTCCCCGGATAAGGTTAAGCCAGCAATTGCCGGCAGTCGCTGGGTGTTTAACAATTCAGCACCGTTCACGGGTGACGAAAAAACGATCGCCGACTTTGTGGCAACGAAGGTCGCGATGGTCAACAACTTGTTTAAGGCCATCATTGCGGCAGGGACGGTTGAAAAACTGGTGCATATTGGATCCGCCGCAGCCATTTACATGGGTATCGCGGATACCAGCAAAACGGTGATTGATGAGGACACGTGGCCTGATTTGGCTCACATGGATCGGCAGTACGAGCCGTTTATTACAATGAAGGTCCGTGAAGAGCAACGAGTGCGTGAACTGGCAGACCTGATCGACCTCGATGTCACGGTGCTGCACCCAACCAACATTGTGGGTCCTAGTTTTACTCCGTGGCAGCATGACATGATCTACGCTTATCTTCATGGCAGTCAACCTCTCGTTGAAGGCCCGATGGATAGTGTGGATGTGCGTGACATTGCCGGTATTGAACTGGCTTTAATGACAAATCCGGCAAGCAATGGCAAACGGGTGATGGGGCTTGGGTTTACCAGCACGTATCAGCAACTAGAAACACTAACGCAGCAGCATTTAACCACGGAACAGATTAACACACTGTTTGGCGACCTACCCACCATTATCCCGACCCAAACCGCATTGACCCTCTGGCAGCCACTTGCCTACACGTCGTTCGTGAAGGACCAGTCCTGACGATTAGATCCGAAATCGGTGCTCAAAACCAAGTATCCGGAGTTCTATACTTACAAGTACACGGATGCGCAAACAACCTTTACGCAGGCACTGGATAAAATGGCTGCCGATGCACAGAAGTGAGCGCGAGTTGGTCAACAATGTTAAACGGGTCAATTGGTTAATTGCGGCAGGTCATTAAAGTGACCTGTCCGAATTAGGGGAAATGCTCTGAGGCAAATAAACGTTGCATTGCATTAACCCTGTATGCTAAGCGATGACGCCCGCAAAGTGCCCGACATCTGTTGTTCCGGCCGTTTATTGATAACTTGAACAAGCTGCAAGGCGTTTTCGGCAAACAAGTTTTCGGCAAACAAAAAGAAGCTTCGCTGTTCAAGACCCAAAAAACAGTCGAGGGCGGATTCCCTAGGAATCGCCCTTGGCTGTTTTTTTGATACCTAACCAATAAAAAGGCCTATTGCGAATGGGGATGCAGCGCGTTTTTGACGATTGACACGCCCAATTTGAAGCATTAAATAACAATTGTCCAAAAAAAGTGATCTTTTCGCTTGCCTTGCAGTAACTTCAAGGGGCTACACTCGTGGTGTAAGTTAATTAAATAACAACTGGAGGCTATGATTATGGCAATTAGTAAAACGGCACAAGACAATCACGAAACACTATTCCCAGGACTGAAGTCCACTCTGAAGCAGACTGACCCCGAATTTATCGAAGTATTTGACAACTTCACTTTTGATGAAGTTCTGAAATATCAAGATCTGGATCTGAAACTACGGATGAAGCTCACCTTAGCGTCCTTAATTGCGATGCAGTGTTTGAACGAATACAAGGCCATGCTGAACGGTGCTTTGAACATTGGTGTGACGCCGGTCGAAGTGAAAGAGATCGTGTACCAAGCTGTCCCATATGTTGGGTTAGGTAAAGTGTTTGATTTTCTGCACGGCACTAACGAAGTGTTCAAAGACCGCGGCATTGATGTACCTTTGGAAGGTCAATCAACGACCACGCCAGAGACCCGTTATGATAAGGGATTAGAAACCGTGCGCGGCATTGTTGGCGACACTGTGGATAACATGCTGGCCAATTCACCAGAGAACCAAAAGCATTTTGCAACCTTCTTGGCTGATAACTGTTTCGGTGATTATTATACACGGAAAGGCTTGGATACTAAGACTCGGGAACTGCTGACCTTTACCATGCTTATTTCAATGGGCGGGGCTGATCCACAGGTCAAGGGACACATTGCCGCAAACCAAAACGTTGGTAACGATAAGAAGACCCTGATCTCAGCTGTGACCGTGCTGTTACCATTTATCGGCTACCCACGCAGCTTAACGGCGTTAAGTTTGCTAAATGAAGTGATTCCTGAACCTAAGGACTAATATTGGAGGCAAGTGATGACTGACAAAGAGGCTGTATTGCAACTGTACCGCGACCATAACAAGTATATGGTGGCTGGTGATGTTAAGCGGTTAGGCGCACTGCTGGATGATGATTTTTACCTGAAACACATGACCGGCATGATGCAGGATAAGACCACTTGGCTGGGTGAAATTCAAAGCGGGCAGATGCACTATTTTTCCTCCGATGAGGCGCACGTTGACATTTCTGAACTGAGCGATGACCAGGCCGTGTTAGTCGGCCAGAGTCAGGTGGATGCCAGCATTCACGGGTCACGAAATACGTGGCCATTGGAATTAACCCTGCATGATCAAAAAATTGACGGGCAGTGGCGCATTATGTACATCACTGCTCGCATGTACTAATTGGTATAGGTGAAGATAAACCTTAATTTTAGTGAGTAAGGACACAAAAAAACAGGTTCGATACGCGTGAGAAACGCGGTAGCGAACCTGTTTTTTTGTGCGGTTTGACTATAGATCACCAGTTAAAAATTGGGCTTTCCCGCCGTCAAAACTCCAGTCGGCATCACTATTTTCGACCATATTTACCATCAGGTCGTGCGCGCTCAAGTTGAAGCGGGCATGCAGTTGTTCAAACAGCTGCTGGTAGAAGGCCACCTTTTCATCCTTAGTGCGCGGACGTGTTCGGATGTTCAGCAGGATGCGTTTGTTTGAGCGTTCGAAGCCCAACCCCGTATCCTTCATGATCAAGTTTTCAGGCGTAAAGTAACTGACAGTTTGGTAACGATCTCCCTGTGGTGCGTGGAAAATGGATAGCGTCACGTCGTAAGCGGTATCGAGTATTTCTTGCACGTCTGCGGGCGTCCAAGCGTCCTTAACGAGGTTAAATTGTAATAGTGGCATGGGTCATCATCCTTTCTAATGTGGGTTAAGCGCTGGTCCGATTATTGTCGGTCACTTCAGTTTCCTGAATATTGGACGGCTCGTAATCGTCAGTTTTGTGGTTGATTAAAACGTCGGCGTAATGTGATACCTTGCGATTAATGGTGGTCAAATGCGTCTGCAGGTCACTGATTTCTTTGAGCGTACGCTGTTGCTGCGCCAACATAATTTCGTACCGTTCTTGAATCGTGCTTTCGCCGGCAATCACCAGGTCAAAGTATTGCTTGATGTCGTTTAATGGCATCCCTGTGCTGCGCAGGCAGGTGATCAAATCGACCCATTCCAGGTCAACGTCATCGAACACGCGGTTATTATTGGCGTCACGTTTTACAAATGGCAGCAGGCCGTGGTCATGGTAATAGCGAATGGTATAGGTGGTTAACCCGGTTTTGTTTGCGACATCTTGAACTGAATAGGTCATGTCGAATGCTCCCCTCGATTGCGACCAATTTAACTGGTCGACATAAATTAAGGGCTAGGTTACACGATATTTATTTTAATTTCAACTGAAATTGTTCGGGAATGACCATTTTGGACGACTGTTTACAGGTGGCTCTTATAGTAACTTTAACCGGCAAAAAAGTTTTTTCGTTTTTTTGAATTTAGCGCTTGCCTTGAAGTTACTTGAAGGTTGTAGACTGATGTCAGTTTCAAAATTGATTTTTCAAAATAGCTGTCATCCACATGACAGTTGACCGAATATGCGTGCAACCCGTCCAATGGGACGTCCCAGGGTTGCCGCTGAAATGGCCAACGTGAATACATCGTATTTCTACGGCGATTTGAAACCAGAAAACTAATTATAAAAAAGAGGTCAGTAATCAAATGAGTGTTTTTGATGATTTAAGAAATGGGCAATCCTACGATATTCGAAACGAGGATTACCAACGCGAAGTCCATGGCGAAATTGACCGCTGTGATCACATTTGCTGGGAAATCAGCCAAACTGATCCAGCAGATAAAGACAAGCTGGTGGCCCTTGAAAATGAATTAATGGGTGGTCAGATGAAAGACGGGACGTTCTTTACACCGCCGATGAATATCGACTGCGCCAGCAATGTCCACGTTGGCAAGAACGTTTATGCCAACCACCACTTAACGATGATGTCACTCGGCACCATTACGATTGAAGATGGCGTCATGATGGGCCCTGGTGTTGGCTTGCTTACGGTCAACCACGAACCGAAAAATATTCGGGTGGTCAAGACCGGCGAGATCACACTTAAGAAAAATGCTTGGTTAGGTGCGCGCGTGAGTGTCCTGCCCGGGGTGACGATCGGGGAAAACGCGATTATCGGAACCGGTGCCGTTGTGACCAAGGATATTCCTGCCAACAGTATCGCTGTTGGGTCACCGGCAAAGGTCATCAAAACGATTGAATAGCGAGGTCAATGAGTGAGATGCGAGTAAAAACTGAATTACAGACTTTTGATATCAAGTTGATTGACAACGCGGTGACAGCCGCGTTGCAACATCAGTTTCCCCTTGATTTAACCATTACAGCTAGGGCTGGAGTTGAATTCTATGGCAAACTCTCAGATGCGTTAGCGACCACGGATGCCACTGCGACTTCTCAAATCAAGTCGGGGGCGTTGTACTACTATCCCGATTGGCAGGCACTGTCCTTTCAATTGAAGGACCTGGACATCTCACCATACACGATGATCTACCTCGGTGAGCTGCCGGTTCAATTGGTGACATTGCTGCAGGAAACTAATCGTCAAGATTTTATTGTGAATCTGTCTTAAGCGTTTGAAAAGGTGATCTTAACCGTGTTAGCAAGTATCGCGTCGATCAGACGTGGTACTTGTTTGATTTCTAGGGATGGCCGTGATAGGAAATTTGCGTATTTGCAATAAAAAGTTCTTGCTTTACAGCAACTGGAAGGTTGTAAAGTAAAGATGATGGTCACTCACTATAAAAAAGGAGCGTTTTAAAAATGACAGCAAAAAATTTAATTGCTTTTTATTCGTGGTCAGGCAACACCGAAGCTTTAGCGACTGCCATCAGTCATTTGACTGACAGCGACGTGTATGAAATTAAAGTTCCGGCTGACACATTCTCAGACGATATGTACGCAACTTCTGACATTGCCAAGCAGCAATTAGCCAATAACCAACTTCCAAGTCTTAGTGGTCAAGTGCCGGATGTAAGCCAATACGAACACGTGTTCGTTGGCGGACCAACCTGGTCTGGAGCACCATCCACGCCAGTGTTGCGCTTTTTGAACGCCATTAAAGACAGTCCAGTGACGCTAATTCCGTTCTACACCCACGCGGGTACTGCCGGCGGGTACGAACAGGCCTTTGCTAAAGCTGCTGCCCAGTCACATGTGCTGAAGGGTTTTGGTACGTCCGGTTACGGTGTTGGGCACGCTGAATCACAGGTGAAGGCCTGGTTGAACCAGATCGGCATCGACTAGTAGAACTCACAAGGCAATGAAGGACAGGGCCTTGAAGATGGAGGTAATTCGATGAACTATACAACTGTTGGTAATACGGGTATAAAAGTGTCTGAACTCTGTTTTGGGGCGATGTCGTTTGGCGGTGATGCAGACGAAAAAACATCGCAGGCCTTATTCGACAGGGTGACGGATGCTGGCATCAATTTCTTTGATACGGCAGATATGTACGTGAACGGTGAGTCGGAACGGATCTTAGGTAAATTGATCGCTGGTAAACGCAATCAGTATGTCCTGAGCTCTAAAGTTTATTTTCCGGCCAGTGAGGATGCCGGCTTAAACGATTCCGGACTGTCCCGCCGGCATATCATGCAGGGCATTGAAGGCAGTCTCAGACGGTTAAATACTGATTACCTTGATTTTTACATCCTGCACTACTTTGATTCAACCACTGCAATTGAAGAAACGTTGCGGGCGTTGGTGGACCGTGCCCCCATACTTGGACGAATTGCTACGCTGCTTTTCGAACCACTTCTT
>NZ_AYYR01000027.1 GCF_001435975.1 Secundilactobacillus collinoides DSM 20515 = JCM 1123 | reverse complement strand
ATAATCATCAGATGAATTATTGTATTTCATCTGACAACCATAAAGGGATTATCGCACAGCGTACGCTTCAGGACGCTGGGCCTTTTAAGTTATTTCTCGACTGGGATCTTCCGCTCGTATGGGAAATTCTGGGCGGCGTGATCAACCACCAAGCCGTCAAGCTTGTTCATGACATCGGCCAGATCGAACGCGCCTTGATCAAAGCCCATTGCCTCTTTCAAGGCATAGACGTTCATTCGGTAGTTATGGGTACCAAATCGTGGCCGCGGGCCGGTATAGTGGGTTTCTAGATTTACATGGTTATCATAGGTGTCCCACTCTGGGTCGGTACGTTGTTTCATGGCGGAGTGATTACTATTGAAGCCCTGGGGTGCAAGTGTCGTTTGGCTAAAATCAGCTGGGAAGTCTACGGTGTCGCCTGTAACGGGGACGTCAGTGAGGACCCAGTGGATGTAGGTAAAGCCAAACAGTTTAATGGTATCAAAGTCCTGTAGTGTCACTGCAAGATACTTGGTACCGGCTGGAATGTCAGTTACACCGAAGGGAAATGAGTAGGGGTTAATCCCATGGGTGATCTGTGATGGTGCAGCATTGCAGCCGTATTCGTCTGGGATGGTAAAGGTGGTAGTAGGGCTGGTGATTTTCATTTTTGGGTCTCCTTATTGGTTGGTGGCACCATTATACCTTATACACAGTATTAGTAAAGTGTCTGGAAACGAAACCTCGTTATCTTTAATAGGTTCGTTTGTCATTGAGCACAGTAATGAATCGCTATAGAATGGTTAACCCGATTTATTGTAAATATTTCCAGTAATTTTGCGTGCTGATGCGAAGGATGCAGGTGCAAGCATTGCGCTTCAGTGGCAATCAGCCGACAGATGGGCGTGATGGGGTCAGCAACCAGTTTGCAACCAGGCGGCAGGTACCGCGTGGACTACTGCGATTAGTTGAGATAGAAAGTGTTTGTAGGAAAACAGAATCAACGTTCAAGACAATGCTTGGAAGCACAATGCCTTCGGACTGAGATGATCCGGGTGAATGGTGTTTTTGGGTATAGTTAAGCTGGTTAACGGTGTGATTGATTATCGACTTGACCTTACAGGCGAAACACTAACACTTTTTAATAAAATGAGGTCCCGACTTTTAACGCACCCTCGTTTTATTAACGTAGTCAGCATACGGCATTCGTTTACTAGGTAAACTGACCCAGCAAATATGGTTCCTCAATACTGGCTCATAAAAACCTTGGGGATAACCATAAGCCAGCACAAAAAGCGCCGTACTAAACAAAAAGGCAATCACCAACCGGCGATTGCCTGCAATCATTCAAATCAAAATACAATCAGTCAAAGCGCATCTACTTTTCAGCAAACGCCTTAGCAGTCCGTACCATGTTGGATACGAACCCGTATTCATTGTCGAACCAAGTAGCGGTCTTGACCACCTGGAAGTCGCCGTTTGTGGTGACTTCGGTCAAAGTTGGGTCAAACACGCCGCCGTGGGTGTCGCCAATGATGTCAGATGAAACAATGCTGTCTTCGTTCCAGCCGAAGGAGTCGTTGTCTTCCGTGTGCGGTTTAATGGCATCGTTGACTTGGTCAGCGGTGACGCCCTTAGTACCCAGCACAGAAACAAGTTCGCAAACGGACCCATCGATAACGGCAACCCGTTGTGCGTGGCCTTGAAGATGGCCGTCCAGTTCTGGAATAACTAAGCCGATGGCCTTAGCAGCCCCAGTTGAATGAGGGATGGTGTTGGACGAAGCTGTCCGGTTAGGCCGCAGCTTCTTGCCCTTAGGACCATCGAGAATCATTTGGGAGCTGGTGAAGGCGTGGATGACGGTCATGGTGCCGACTTCCAAGCCGAAATGCTTGTTTAAGAAGTACGCCATTGGTGCCAACGCGTTGGTGGTGCAAGAACCAGCCGAAATAATCTGGTCGTCTGCGGTGATGGTGTCATCGTTGACGCCGTAAACAATGGTCTTGATCGGGCCGGCTGGGGCGGAGATCAGCACCTTTTTAGCACCGGCGTCCAGGTGGGCCTGAGACTTTTCAGCACTGGTGTAGAACCCGGTACATTCAAGGACGATTTCAACACCGTTTTCCTTGACCCAAGGAATGTTGGCGGCATCCCGTTCAGCGTACACACGGAACTGCTGGCCGTCGATGACTAGGGAGTCATCGGTGGCGGAAACGTCGTACGGCGCGGTGCCGTGGGTGGAGTCATACTTGAACAGATAAGCTAACATGGATGGGGTGGTCAGATCATTGATGGCAACCACTTCAATGTCCGGATCCTTGAGTTCAAGGATCCGTCGCAACACTAACCGACCGATTCGACCGAAACCGTTAATACCTACTTTAACCATATGAATATCTCCTCCTTGTGAGTGCTCGGGGTGATTTCCCTTAACTGTCATTATACGAATAAATGCATTGCACACAAGGCATTAGCTCACCTAAATGAGAAATTGGTAAGCATGCGTCACATTGATAAACATCTGTTTAAGAACCTGCTAAACGATATTGGTATACTCCATCAACAATAGCTGATAATGATGGCTATCGTTTCCCTAGGTCGCAGGGTTTTCAGTTTGGAACCACATGATTTCACAAGCTTCCGAAACCGGCAGCCATACCAAATAGACACAAAATGCGGTACACTAGTTTGTAGACAAAGACAGGAAAACTGTTCTGTTGACAATTGTAAACGAAAGGCGTTACACTACGTATAATTATTAAACCGAAACGGAGGATCCAACCATGGACGAAACGAAAGTAGCAGAAATTTCACCCGCTGAATGGGAAGTCATGCGCATTGTTTGGACTAAGAATGGTGCGTACAGCCGTGATCTCATTGATATGCTGCAGGACAAACGGCAGTGGTCCGCTTCCACCGTCAAAACGTTGTTACGACGCCTTGTGAACAAAGGCATGCTGGAAACGACCCGCGAAGACCGGCGTTTCAAGTACAACGCCACCGTTTCCGAGTCCACCGCGATGAACACGACAGCTGAACAGTTGTTTGATAACCTCTGTGCGATGAAGCGGGGAACGACCTTGCTGGATCTGGTGGCGAACACCACTTTAAGTCAGGGAGATATTGCGGCGTTGCAGGCAAAACTCGCTGAGAAGGCTAAGAGTGCGCCAGAGCATATTGAGTGTGATTGCTTGCCGGATGATTGCGAGTGTTAACACTTATTAGAGATACAAATACTGTGCTTTATTCTGATTGTTGACAACCGACCAAGTCGCAAACGACTTTGATGGAAAAATAGATACCTTGCATACCCAATTATTCAAAACGGTACATTAAATCGTTTCAACCTTACTGACATCAAATTTGGTCACTCACGGATTGTTGCCCAGCTTGTTGTGCCTAAATGGATATTTTTTGTATCTCAATATTGCAAAATCAGACGCTGACCGAAAAAAGGTCGGCGTCTTTTATTTATCTTTGTTTTAATGTACATTAATTAAAAGTTATATCATTATTAACAATATTGTGAGAATTGTGACAAAACGATAGCCAGTCAAAACGCTTTCAGGTAAACTAATAAAGTTCCAAAAAATTGATACACAGGGAGTATTGACATGAATAAAGGGATTTTGATACCAGCCGTTGCGGCGGTATTTGCACTTAGCAGTTTGCCAGCGCAGGCGAAGGTGAAATCTGTGGCTGCTAAGATTGTTACACCGACCAGCGCCAGTAAGGTGTTGACTGGGAAGGCGACACCAGGGGCAAAAGTGAAGGTCACAAGATATAAAATCTTATATGGTAGTGGAACAGTTAACAAGAAAGGGCGAGTTAGAGTTTCACTCAAATATAAACTTAAAGTTGGCGCGCATTATCGCGTCACGGTTAGTAAAAAAGGGTATCATTCAATAAAAATGTATGTGGGGATTCCCCGAAAAACCACTAATAACACAGTTGATTCATCGAGTAAGCAAGAAACTCAGAATGTGATCTCTAACCCAACCACAACCAAAACCACTGAATTACCAACAAGTGTTCAGCCAACAAGTGGAGATACGGTTAAAATTCGACAAGCAAAAGAAAACTATAAAGCTGTCAGTGTGAAGGTTGCTGCGCTACAGACTGAAATAGCACAACTTGAGCAACAGATGGACAAAGTCGACAAAGAAAGTATTCAAATGCAGGATGATGTTATAGACTATTGGCTAAACTATGTTGAAAACAAGAACAAAATGCCTAGTTTAGATACCATCCAGAATAGAGTTAAGGCACTTCAAGTGGCGGTGGTTACTGCAAAGACTGCAGAAGAAAAAACAAACGCTGAATATGCACTATCTCTAGAGGAAGAAAATTTTTCCAATACTCTCCAAGTAATGCAAGATGAGATTGCTGCAATCAAACGAGTTAACCATGATCCACAACATTATCAGGACTTAATTAATGAAAAAAATCAAGAGTTTACTGCTTTGACTCAACAGCGGGATGCATTAAATACCCAATTAACAAGTCTTCAAAGTATGAAAGACACTTTACTGACCACAATTTTGACAAACTGAGACGATTCGTGTGAATCATTTCTACGAATCAATGTTTTTAGAGTAGTAAGTTCTTAGTTTCAGAAATGATTTCATTTTGAACGAAATTTCGTTAGGAACTAATATCCCGCCGTATTAATATGTAATTGTATGTTCAAAATATGTACACATAATGGAGCTGATAATATACTATCAGCTCCATTTGTTGTAGACTGCATTAGAGAAAGTAAAACTTAGAATAATTTTTTTTGTCACGAAGATTAAAAATTTTGAATAATGTGCCAATAGATTCAGATCAGTAAAGGACACGCATACGGTGAGTCGACTCGCTACCTATTACTGCCTCATCCACCCGCTTCCAGTCCGCTGAACCATCCAAAACTGCTTCCGATTATTCACCATCCCGCGCCCAGCAACGTTCCAGTCCCATTCAAGCCCGCCGCTTTGAACAACAATGGCGGTGCCAACTTTCAACCGCTTCTTAGCAATCGGCTTCTGCAGACTATCCGGTACCAGCCCGCTGAATTTCAGCGCAGTCACTGGTTTGCGCACATGCATGTGGCGGGGGTGCCACCAGTAGTGGGAGGTGAGACCGGGCAGGGCTTTGGCGTGGCCGATCACCGGGACACTGACGCCGAGGGTGACCGCAGCGAGCCCCACAATTACGATTCTGTTCATCTTCATCACACCCACCTCCTTATTGCTGTTATTATACCCGCTAATTTGCCGCCCGACTTGCTGAAAGCTCGTCAGGCGGTTTTTAAGTTGCCGGTGATTCGCGGGATAAATGCATTATAATGGAAAGAAACTGTAACCGCTTAACAGCGCGAATAAAAGGATAAGGTGAGGAATCATGTACATTGGGGCAGACATGGGTGGCACGTTCATTAAATTGGGCTTGCTGACGGATGACTTACGGCCGGTGGCACGACTGAAGGTGCCAACTGAATCGATGACCAGCAGCGGGGTGGTTATGAAAAATTTACTGGCGGGTCTCCATCGCTTGATGACCGAGAACCAAGTAACGCCAAACGATATCCAAGCAATCGGCCTCGGTGTGCCTGGACAAATGGATATCCAGCACGGTCTCTCCATTGCTTCACCTAATTTCAGCAACTGGGCCAACGTGCCAGTCGTGACCACGGTCCAGCAAGCCTTTCACATCCCAACTTTCATGGACAACGACGTGCGGGTGAACCTATATGGCGAATGGCAGTTCGGCGCTGGTCGCGGCAAACAGGACGTCCTCATGGTGACGCTGGGCACTGGCTTGGGGGCAGCGATGATCACAAATGGGCGAATGATGTATGGCACCACCAACAGTGCGGTGGAACTGGGCCACATGAACATGGTGCGACACGGTGGCCGGCCCTGTGCTTGTGGCAGCAGCGGTTGTTTTGGCCGCTACGTGTCGGCACGTGGCATGGTGGCGACCGTCAGCGACCATCTCCAGCGGGGCGAGAAGAGTATCGTTTCCCAGTGGACGGCTGGTGATCTCAGCAGCCTGACCGCTGAACAGATCTCGACTGGGTACGACAAGCATGATGCGGTTTGCATTGAAACAATGCGAGAGACGTCGGAGATGCTGGGATTTGGGCTGGCCAACGCCATCAACCTGTACAATCCGGCGCGCGTGATCATCGGCGGCGGGGTAGCGCAGGCTGGCGAGCGGTTGCTGGGACCGGCGCGGGCGATTGTTGCCCACCATGCACTAAAGGTGGCCCGCGAGGCTTGCGATGTGGTGCCGGCAGAGTTGGGACCGTGGGCTGGGATGACTGGGGCTGCGGTGTATGCGCAGGTGAGGGCAGTTCAACAGGCGGGTGGCGCTGATAACTAGCTTGATTCGTTGTCACTAGGTTGTCACTAGATTGAAGTGTTCTGAAATATTATTCATCCCGATAATGCGCTACGAAGTCAGGGTCACTTATATGGATCCAAGGCGAAGAAGATAGTTGCTTAACTTAAGATTTATCGATGACCTTAGTGCACTAGCGAACGGCACTATTGAAACGTTGAAAATCTGCTTGATCGTTGCCAGGTTAGGATGACCCTTTGAAGCTTGTGTGGTAAGCTAATCATACAGAAAAAGGACACATTGGTGTTAAATTGACTGTTAACAAATTACCAGTAACCAACGGCGCTGCCGAACCGACAAACTAAGCCTTGCTGTCACGCCGACCGCTCATAACAGTCAATGGTTAAACCCTAAGTTTGAAAGGATGATTGATTTGATTGACCTTCATTGTCACTTGCTGCCAGGTATCGATGACGGCTCTAAGGATATGTCGACCTCATTGCGGTTAGCAACGCAGGCGGTTGAGAACGGCGTGGACTACGCACTATTGACCCCGCACCATATGAACGGGGTGTACGTGAACCATCGTGAGGATGTGATTCGGATGACCACAGAGTTTCAGCAGGCGCTCAAGCAGAACAATATCGCTTTGACTGTGTTTCCTGGTCAGGAGGTGCGCATCAACGGTGACCTGCTGACGGCGCTGGATCAAAACGATATTTTGTTTGCGGATGAATCGAACCACTACCTCATGTTGGAGTTTCCGGATGATGATGTACCGGCCTATACCAATGATATGATTTATCAGCTGCAACAGCGGGGAATCATTCCCGTTATCGTGCATCCTGAGCGTAATACGAAAATCATGAGGCACCCAGAATTAATCCTGAATCTGTTAGAAAAAGGATGCTTATCGCAAGTCACGGCCAGCAGTTATGTTGGCACGTTCGGGAGCAAGGTACAGACCTTCAGCGCGCAATTGATTGCGGCTGGACAGGGGTACTTGTTTGCCTCTGACGCCCACGATTTGCCGGGGCGCAAGTATGAAATGCGCGAAGCGTTCGCGAAACTTCGCGGTGATTTAGGTGATGCGTTGGCGGATGAATTTGAGGAGAACGCTAAGTCGATCATTAACGGCGACCCAGTCCTGCCGCATCAGTTGCGGCCAATTAAGCCGAACAAAAAGAAACGATTTGGCTTGTTTTAACGTTGTAAATGCCGTAAACGGATATTAATCGACATTATTGAATAATAACTAAAATGTTTTGATTGGTATGCTTAGTCAGTTATCAGCTGATTAGGCATTTTTTATAACCAACAAATCGTGGCGGTAGTGTCCGTAAAAAACTGTCAGTTATGACAATACAGCCTGATAAATGAAGTGACTTACTTTAACAAAATACGAATAAGATTGTGTGCAATTAAACGCTTTATTCGTGAATTGGTACATAACTAATACTTTTTATAATCTATCAAAATCTAAAAATATTTTAGAGATATTTAACAAATTGACTTGACGTTGTTGGAAAATGATGGAAAAATGGACTAGTATTTAAGTATTATTTAAGAAGTGGCCTATATTTAATATTGGGGGCACTGAGGAGTGAAAACTGTGGATACAGATAAATCCGAAAATGAATTAGATCATCGCCCATATGACCACCGACATCACCACCACCACCATCATCATCGACGCCGAAAAATCATTTGGCGAACGATACTCGGTGTGTTTATCGCTCTAATTGTGGTAAGTGCTGCATACGCGATGTACGGTTGGCATAAACTTTCACAGACATCGAAGGTCATTTACAATTCCTCCGGTGCACCAAAGCTTCGAAGCGCCAGCAATGTAATCGGCAAGAACAAGCCGGTTTCAATTCTGTTATTGGGAACGGACACTGGCGCAATGGGACGAAGTTATAAGGGTCGGACGGATACCATCATGATCATGACGATTAATCCAAAGACCAATAAGACCACGATGATGAGTTTACCGCGTGACATGAAAGTCAACTTGCCTGGCTTTTCGCAGTACTCACCGGCAAAGGTCAATGCCGCTTATACATATGGTGGCACGAAGGAAACGATTGAAACACTTCAGGACTACTTTAAAGTACCAATTGACTACTATTTGTTAGTCAATATGGGTGGTCTGAAGAAATCCATTAATGCCGTGGGGGGCGTTAATGTACAATCACCACTGTCGTTTACGTACGAAGGGTACACATTCAAGAAGGGCACGACTTATCACATGGATGGTAAAAAAGCGCTGGCCTTCTCAAGAATGAGGTATGATGATCCGCAAGGCGATTACGGTCGTCAAACGCGGCAACGCATAGTGATTTCGGCGCTGCTTCATAAATCAGTTTCCTACAAGACAGTTTTGAATAGTGACTTCTTAGTTTCTATTTCAGACGAAATGAAAACTGATTTAACACGTTCAGACATGGTGAAACTAGCATTGAACTATCGTAAAGCAGGAAAAAATGTAACATCGGATCATGCACAAGGTGTAGGCAAAGAAATCGGCGGACAAGACTTTGAAGTCGTGTCCAAGACGGAACAGCAACGCGTATCAAACAAGTTGCGGAATAGCTTAGGCTTGAAGCATGTGACGGTGTCAGAATAATTGACAGCGAATCGGGGGATTGAAAAATTCTCCGATTTTTTTCGACCAAATTAAAGGCTTTGCGTAGTTACTGGTATCCCGGCAAAAAAATGATTTGGTTTATGGGCAATTGTTCTTGTGATTCGTTAATTGGAATGGAATGGATCGATGAAGGGCTTTAGTTCTTTACGATTACTAGAATATTTGGAAAATGGTGGAAAAATCAGATTTAAAGTCGGAGGAAGCGTATGGAAAGCACCTTAGATTTACGACAGATGTTTGGCATTTTGCGAAAACATTTACGTTTTATTATTTTATGTACGATTGGGTTTTCAGTTATTGCGTTTGGAGTTGCTGAGCTCGTGATAACACCAAAGTATACGTCTACAGCACAGATTTTGGTGAATCGTAAAAGTGATAGCAGTGTTGCTGGTGCGGAATATCAGGACCAGCAGGCTGACGTACAGATGATCAGCACTTATAAGGATCTCATCACTAATGAAGTTATTTTGAAGCAAGTTAAACATAACTTGGCTAATCCAGAGAAGGTGGTACGGAAAGCTCAAAAGGCAGTTTACAAAAAAATCCTTATACGGGCAAGAAAAAGTTAGTGAAGGCTGCTAAGCCAGCTGTGATTGAATCAACTGGGAATTCGTACGATATTTCGGTTGATGATTTGAAGAACTCGATTTCAATTTCAAACCAACAGAACTCGCAAGTGTTTGCACTCAGCGTGGAAAGTACAGATCCGCAGGAAGCGGCTGTGATTGCGAACGAAACAGCTAGTGTGTTCAAGTCCAAAATCAAAAGCATTATGAGTGTTAACAATGTAACAATCGTGTCAAAGGCTGTTGCCGATAATGACAAAACGTCACCAAAGACAACATTGATTACGTTAGCAGGTTTAGTGTTGGGATTCTTGGCTGGGATTGGATATGCCTTTATTAAAGAACTGACTGACACCACGGTTAAGGATGATGATTTCTTGACTGAAACGCTCGGTTTAACAAACTTGGGTCACATAGCAAGCATTCGCACTAAAAAAACTAAGTCCTCCTTAGAATCTTCCAAAGAGAATGAAAAACGGTCAAGACGTAGGGTACGGATATAAGAGGGTGAAAACTATGGCATTATTTAGGCGAAAGAAGAAGCAATCAGATGATTCAATAATTAATGGCGTTAAATTGGTGACCGCAGTGGAACCCAAAAACGTTGTCTCAGAACAGTTTCGAACCGTACGGACCAACATTGATTTTTCATCGGTGGATAAGCAGATCAAAACGCTATTATTTACTTCCTCAGGAATGAGTGAAGGAAAATCGACGGTTTCTGCAAACACAGCAGTAACTTGGGCACAGCAAGGAAAGAAAATATTATTCATTGATGCTGACTTAAGACGGCCCAGCGTTCAATCCTCCTTTGACTTGGTTAACGGACGCGGTTTGTCGTCAGTCTTATCCAATAACCTTGATTTTCATGAAGTAACTCAACAAACAGCAATCGATAATTTGGAAGTCATCACAAGCGGTCCAATTCCACCAAATCCGGCCGAGTTACTTAATTCAAACCGGATGAAACGACTTTTAGACAGTGTTGAAGCTGAATATGATCTGGTATTGCTGGACGTTCCGCCGTTACTGTCAGTTACTGATACGCAAGTTTTGGCTGCTAGAGTTGATGGTGTTGTACTTGTTGTGCGTCAGGGTGTTGCTCAGAAGACTGCTATTACTCGGGCCGTTGAGTTGTTGCAGATGGTACATGCTAATTTGCTTGGGTATGTACTGAACGATATGGTACCTAGAGATGGATATGGGTACGGATATGGATACGGATACGGTCATGAATAGAGAAATTAGGGTTCGAAAATTTATTCAGTTTCTGACAAGGTTGAAAAGTTTAGTTGAGGATTAGGAAGATGAAAATTGAGTAAAGTATTAGTGACTGGTGGAGCCGGATTTATTGGTTCAAACTTAGTAGATAGATTAATAGAAGATAATGATCAAGTAGTTGTTGTTGATGATTTGTCGATGGGACTTAAAAGTAACCTGCAAACATCTAGCCACTTAAAGTTTTATGAGCACAGTATAACTGATCATGAATTCATAAAAAATTTATTAATGACGGAAGACTTTGATTATATATACCTGTTAGCTGCAGTAGCCAGTGTGGCTGACTCGGTTGCGCGTCCATACGAAACGCATCAAATTAATCAAGAAGCGAACATCTTTATTTTAGAAATAATTCGAAAAAAGAAACTGCAGGTTAAGAAAATTTTATATACTTCTTCAGCAGCAGTGTACGGTAATGTCCAAGATTTACCAAAGTATGAGACATCTTTAGTTGACCCATTGACTCCATATGCAATTGATAAATTTGCAACTGAACGTTTCGTAATTGACTACGGCAAGCTTTATGATATTCCAACAGTGGCCGTTCGGTTTTTTAATGTGTATGGCCCTCGACAAAATCCTAAATCGCCTTATTCGGGAGTTCTATCACTGGTTACACAATCAGTTTTGCATCGATCTACGTTTACTATTTTTGGCGACGGTGAACAAACAAGAGATTATGTCTATATTCAAGATGTTATCCAGGCGCTATATCTGCTAACAAAGGAGAGTGATGTTGTCCATCAAGTTTTTAATGTTGGTGCTGGTACGCATACAAGTTTAAATCAGGTAATTCAGACATATGAATCAATAACACAACGAGAATTGAAAGTTGTACACAAAAAAGAGCGTCCAGGTGATATTAGGAATTCTTTCGCGAATATCGACAAGTTGCGCAAGATTGGTTACCAACCACGCTTTGATATCGCAGATGGATTAAAAGAGTATTGGAAATCATTTGTTAGGGGAGACCAGACATGGAAAATCATGTAACTCATTTAGGAGTCGCTAGTAAAGTAGATGACTTTTTATCAGACCAATGATTTATAGAAAAACTTGACAAGCCTGTTCATTGTAATTATTTACTGTTAAAACGTTTGTTGGATATTATTTTTTCAACGTTATTACTAATTCCAGGGGGTGTTATGATTTTTATTTTCATGATACTTGTCAAAATAGAAACACCTGGTAAGGCTTTCTACTGTCAGGAGCGTGTGGGTTTAATGGGTGAAAAAATCACGGTTATCAAATTACGATCCATGTATAGTAATGTGGAAGAGAAAACCGGAGCAATGTGGGCACAAAAAGAAGACTCACGAGTCACGAGAGTGGGACGCTTTATGCGAAAAACACGTATTGACGAATTACCACAACTACTTCTTGTTTTCAAAGGGGATATGAGTTTAATTGGTCCGCGCCCGGAACGACCTGTTTTTACAAAACAATTTAGTGAAAATGTAGCAGGTTTTGAGCAACGCTTATTAGTGAAGCCTGGGCTTAGTGGTTATGCCCAAGTTCATGGTGGTTATGATGATACTCCGGCCGAAAAGTTAAAAAATGATATGTATTATATTCACAATATCAGTTTTACTACAGACTTATTGATTTTTTTTGATACCATTCGCGTGGTAATTACTGGAGACGGTTCTAGATGAAAATAGCTGATTTTAGTGTTTTAATGTCCGTTTATTATAAAGAAAAACCACAGTATTTAAAAAAACCTCAATTGTCAAGTTAAGTGCAACACTAATGGCCTATTCTTATAATTGGTCTA
>NZ_AYYR01000130.1 GCF_001435975.1 Secundilactobacillus collinoides DSM 20515 = JCM 1123 | reverse complement strand
TTACTATTCTTTACGAGTTTACTCATCCATGGATCATAATCAATACCACTAGCAACCACAACATCTGCTTTACTGACCTCATTGGCTATTTTAGATGTAGGCTCATAGTCATGTGGATCTACAGAAGGATTATTAATAACCGAATTAACAGTACCTTTATTACCAACAACTTTCTTTGCTGCCTCGCCATAAAAATCAGTAGTGGCTACAATTTTAATATCTTTACTGCTCGAATAATCGCTAGAGCTTTTTGAACTACTACAACCTGCTAAAACTATACTAATTAAAGCAATAGACAGAAAAACTCCTAATGCTAAAATGTTTTTTCTTAATGTTCTCAAAACAGTGCTATCCTTCCATGATAAGTACTCAATTACGTCAGTTCATCCTTAATACCAACATTAAACTACATAGTTTCTAGTTACATACGATTACATTCATTGACATTCACCTACCCTAATAAATACAACAACCTAGATACATTATCTAGAATATCGTACTAAGACATTTATGTAAATAGTAATTAGTACTATTTACATAAAAACCACCCCAACATAAAAATAGCCTAACTTCCGTTTTTAAGAAGTCAGACTATCTTTTATATAAAAAATGGATTATATTATGTGAATTTTTCGACGTTGATTTACTTTTTTTCCTTACGTCTAATCCCAATAAACGACCCCATGCTTATTAGAATCATCGCAATAATTCCAGCGATGCTTAGATTATTACTTTCTTGCTCACCTGTTTGAGGCAGTGTATTATTAACAGATTTATTTTCCTTTGTAGATTTATTAGAAACTACAGTATTAACTGACGCTTTGTAATTTAAATGGGCATTTGAACCCATTGTATTGAAAGGCTTGACGGGCTTGACGGGCTTATTATCCTTTGTATACACAACTGTATACTTCACAGGAGCAGCTTGTGTTTTATTTTTTGTAAAAATAAGGCTGATACCATGCAGTGTCTGCCCAAATATGAACTTTCAAGTTTCAGATTATAAATAAAAGTGATATGTAATCGTTGTATTTTTACGATTGTATCGAATCGTAAACTGCTTTATTAATCAAAATATGTTAAACTTTTCTCTAATGTTTTTTTAATGTTGATAAATGAGGTGATAACAATTGGACGAATATAAATTATATCCAGCTGGAGACTGTGCGATTAATGTTACGTTTAGCAATCGTGTTGACCCACAAATTAATCGTTCGATTCAGCAACTTCAAGAAAATTTGCGGTCTATGCAACAGACTGGAATTACTGGATTTGTTCCAGCTTTTCGAACGTTGACGGTATTTTATGATCCGATACTGGTGACGTTTGAACAGTTGAAGCGTGTGATTCATCAGGCATCATTGAAAGCATCTACGCTTCAAACGCAGGCAATTCGTATCGTGCATATTCCAGTTTGTTATGGGAAAGATTTTGGTCCTGATTTGAAGAATGTTGCTAATCATGCCAAATTGACACCGAGAGAAGTTGTTAAACGTCATTGCCAACCCAACTATTTGATTTACATGCTGGGTTTTTTACCCGGATTTGTCTATCTGGGAGGACTAGATCCACAACTTGCGACGCCCAGATTAGCAACGCCCAGATTGAAAATTGAACCCGGTGCTGTCGGAATTGCAGGGGAGCAGACGGGAATTTACCCGATTGAATCTCCAGGCGGCTGGCAAATTATTGGGCAAACTCCATTAAGATTATTTCAGCCTGATCAAGATGAGCCATTTTACTATCATGCTGGGGATTATATCCACTTTGATCCAGTTTCTGATTTTGAGTATCAGCAGATAAAGAACATGGTGGACGAAGGGCACTATCAAGTATATATCGAGACGAGGAAGGTGACTGAAGATGGGGATTCGAGTGACACAGCCGGGATTACTGACGACGGTTCAGGATCTGGGAAGAACTAAAGGCCTTGCGCAAGGCTTTTCACCATCTGGTGTCATGGATCAGTGGTCCGCGATCCAGGGGAACTTGCTCGTTAATAACGTTGAAAATGAAGCCGTCCTTGAATATAGCATTCTAGGACCAACTGTGACATTTTCAACACCGGCCGTCATTGCTGTGACGGGTGGTGTGGTTAATGCCAAACTAAATGGTACTCAGATTCATGAAAATCAGGCGATTGAGGTTAATTCGGAGGATGTTTTAGAAATTGGTCCTTTGACGCAGGGACGCTATGGGTATTTGGCGGTTTCGGGTGGACTTCAAGTAGATTCAATTTTAGCCAGTAAGGCAACTAGCTTGCGCTACGGACTGGGTGGATTTAAGGGCCGCGCACTTAAAACGGGGGATTTTCTAGCAACGGTAGAGCCGAAGCCTGTGATTGCGGAACCGGAAAAGCGAAAAATTGCTGTTAGCTCACACGACACAGATCAAACGGTTTTAATTCGTGTGACAGAAGGACCGCAGTTTGCTCAGTTTGAGGCTGAAACAATCACAGCATTTACAAACCAACAGTTTAAAATTTCAAAGAATGCGGATCGAATGGGGTTACGGTTAGAGGGCCAACCATTATCAGTGGCTAATGTGCCAGAGATGCTGTCCGAAGCAACGGTGGCTGGCGGCATTCAGGTTCCTAAGAACGGTCAACCAATCGTTTTGATGGCGGATCGGCAAACGACTGGTGGGTATCCCGTCATTGGCGTTGTCGCATCTGTCGACTTACCAACGATAGCTCAGCTGGTACCAGGTCAGGTAGTTCGATTCAAAATGATTAGTTTGACGCAGAGTCAACAAGCACTAGCCGACCAGAAAGGGCAACTCAAGCAGATCAAACAAACGTTTGATGCCTTAAACCCAAAAGTAAGTCGAAAAACAGCCACTAAGATTAGTAGACTGTTTAGATAAAATAGGAGGAGATACGATGAACCTTGATGAAATAAAGGCTGTAATGGCGTTAATGAAGCAAAATGATGTGACAGAGTTTGAATACGAAAATGACGAACAACGCTATAAACTGAAGCGTGGTAGCACGCAAGGGGTCCCAACTACGCAACTTGTTGCTCCAGTTGAAGAGGCGGTGGCTGATGAACCAACGACCATTAACGCAACGATGGTTGGTATCTTTTATGAGGCACCTAGTCCGGACGAGAAAGCTTTTGTGAAGGTTGGAGATCAAGTTGAAAAGGGGCAGACGATTGGTGTCATTGAAGCAATGAAAATGATGCATGATGTCGTCGCTGATCACGCCGGAAAGATTACCAAGGTATTGGTAGCCAACGAAGAAAACGTAGAATTTGACCAACCGTTATTTGAAATCGAAATCGATTAGATAAGGAACGTGATCACATGCATAAAATTTTGATTGCTAACCGTGGTGAAATTGCGGTTCGAATTATTCGTGCTTGTCATGAAATTGGCTTGCGCACGGTTGCGGTGTATTCAACCGTTGATCGAGATGCACTACATGTTAAGATGGCTGATCAGGCGGTTTGTATTGGACCAGCTAATCCACAGGCAAGTTATCTTAATCAAACCAATATTATCGAGGCTGCTCGACGGACAGGAGCTGACGCAATTCATCCCGGATACGGTTTTTTATCCGAAAACGCGGAATTTGCAAAATTGTGTGAGACTCAGGGAATTACATTTATTGGGCCACATTCAGAGACAATTGCATTATTAGGTGATAAAGCTCGTGCGCGTGAGGTGATGCAAAATGCGGATGTACCAGTGATTCCGGGAAGTGCAGAAGGGTTCACTGAGCTTGGTACTGCCCTGTATCAAGCCAATGAAATTGGCTATCCGGTGATGCTAAAAGCTGCTGCGGGAGGCGGTGGTAAAGGAATGCGGTTGATTCATAGTGAAGCGCAACTTAAGCATGAATTTACGATGGCCCAAGGGGAAGCGCAAAAGGCATTTGGCAATCCCGAAATGTACTTAGAGAAGTTTATTGTTCGTCCTAGACATATTGAAGTGCAGATTTTGGCGGACAGCTTTGGTAATGCCGTGTCACTTGGGGAACGGGACTGTTCTTTACAGCGATATCACCAAAAAGTGATGGAAGAAGCACCGAGCGCAATTGATCACAAAACGCGCTATGAAATGTTATCGACCGCTCGTCGAGCTTCTAAGGCGCTAAACTTTTTGGGCGCTGGAACGATCGAGTTTTTATATGCTGGCCCCAGTCAATTTTATTTTATGGAAATGAACACACGAATTCAGGTGGAACATCCGATTACCGAGTTTATTACTGGAGTAGATCTCGTTCGGGGCCAACTGAGAATTGCTGCGGGAATGGCGCCGGGAATTAGTCAGGAGAAAGTTACCTTAAACGGGTATGCCCTTGAGTGTCGGATTACCGCAACCGTTCCGGGAACCATTAAGGGGCTTCACTTACCGGGTGGCAATGGTGTTCGGGTTGATACGGCACTATATCAAGGCTATCAAGTACCGGCAAACTATGATGCACTGCTCGCAAAAATTATTACCTATGCACCGACCAGAGAGATTGCGGTAAAAAAGATGCAAGTTGCGATCGATGAAACCGTAATTGAAGGGGTTGGTACCAACTTAGATTTCTTATACCGGTTACTTAACAACCAGGATGTTTTAGATAATAAGTTTGATATTGAATTTATTGATCGATTAATAAAGGAGGATGCCCATGACTGAATTCATCAC
Source organism: Secundilactobacillus collinoides DSM 20515 = JCM 1123 (assembly GCF_001435975.1). Taxonomy (GTDB): domain Bacteria; phylum Bacillota; class Bacilli; order Lactobacillales; family Lactobacillaceae; genus Secundilactobacillus; species Secundilactobacillus collinoides. The sequence continues at coordinate 11,693 of NZ_AYYR01000130.1, read as the reverse complement.
GCCAAAACAGATTCGACAACAATCACGAACTGGTGCCTTCACGGGACAAACAAGTGGCATGTGCCCGGGGTACACACAAGCTAACTTAGTTATTTTACCGAAAAAAGAAGCATACGACTTTTTGTTATTTGCACAACGAAATCCCAAACCCTGTCCGATTTTGGAAGTTGCGGATGCGGGATCTAAACGACTCCAAACGTTCGCACAGGATGTTGATCTGGCAACGGATTTTCCAAAGTATCGCGTTTACCAAAATGGTGAATTAGTGTCTGAGCCTACTGATGTCACCGATATTTGGCGTGGTGATCTTGTTAGTTTCCTGATTGGATGCAGTTTTTCGTTCGAAGCAGCACTCATTGCAGCTGGAATTGAAATGCGGCATATTACTATGAAGCGAAATGTACCAATGTATAAAACTAACATTAAGGCTAAATCTGCTGGTCAATTTCATGGTAATTATGTTGTCAGTATGCGACCAATTCCCGAAGAACAGGTTGTTAAAGCGATCACGATTACAGAGCGGCTGCCGCAAGTCCATGGGACCCCAATTCAAATTGGTGATCCCGAACGAATCGGGATTCAAAATCTTGATCAACCAGATTTTGGGGATGCTGTTGAAATTTACCCCGGGGAAGTGCCAGTATTTTGGGCCTGCGGGGTGACACCTCAAGCGGTGGTGATGGAGAGTAAGCCTGAATTTGTGATTACACATGCACCAGGACATATGTTAGTAACGGATATTCGTGATAATCAATTGGCAGATATTTTGTAGGGAGGTAATCAGATGGCAAAAATCGACTTGAATTGTGATCTTGGTGAAAGTTTTGGACGCTACAAGCTGGGATTGGATGAGGACGTATTACCGTACATTACTTCAGCTAATATCGCTTGCGGATTCCATGCTGGCGATCCTGAAGTGATGGCACAAACAGTCACATTGGCAACCAAGGATCACGTTGCGTTGGGGGCGCATCCTGGATTACATGATTTGGAGGGCTTCGGTCGCCGAAGAATGCAAATTAGCGCGCTGGCTGCAAAAGCTGATGTTCAATATCAAGTGGGTGCATTACAGGCTTTCACCCCAGATGGAAAACTCCATCATGTGAAGCCACATGGTGCATTGTACAACATGGCAGCGGCTAACCACGAGCTGGCACGAGCCATTTGTGAAGGCATTTATGCCGTTGATCCGACTTTGATTTTGGTTGGACTAGCAAATAGTGAGTTAATAAGTGCCGCTCAAGAAATTGGGTTGCCATACGCGCAAGAAGTGTTTGCCGATCGCCAATATGAACCAGATGGTAGCTTAGTTTCACGAACGAAACCTAATGCGGTGATTACTGACGAGGACGTGGCTGTTAAACGTGTTATTCAAATGGTAGAAGAACACCAAATTAAAGCAGTTGATGGTTCTATTTTGACAATTAACCCGGATACGGTATGTGTTCACGGGGATGGCATTAAGGCGGTGGCCTTTGTCAAAAAAATCCATTCGGCATTAGATCAAGAAGAAATAGAAGTGAAATCGATGTAGGCTTGAGGAGGTATTTGAGAGATGGAAAAGAAAACAAAAAAACGATCACCGTTTAACGTAGCGATGGGTGCCGCATTTATGATGGCGATGGCCGCGGTTGGTCCAGGATTTTTGACCCAAACAGCAACCTTCACCAGTAAGATGGGGGCAGATTTTGGATTTGCAATTTTAATTTGTATCTTAGTTGATATCGTGGTTCAGTTGAATATTTGGAGAATTATTATTGTTTCAGGGCGTCACGCACAGGTTTTGGCAAATGAAGTTGTGCCGGGGTTGGGTTATGTTTTATCCGCTTTGATCGTGATCGGTGGCTTTTTCTTCAATATTGGTAATATTGGGGGTGCTGGATTAGGATTGAATGTACTCTTTGGTATCTCACCAGAGAACGGTGCGTTAATTGCAGCAGCCGTTACAATCGTGCTATTTTTAGTACGCAATGCTATGTTGGTTGTTGATCGGACGGTTCAACTTTTAGCCGTTGTTAAAGTGCTGATTTTGATTTATATTTTGGCAGTCACGACCGTTCCTCTTCAGAGTGCGGTTCACCATACCTTTATGCCCACATCCATCGATTTCTACTCGATTGTCACGATTGTTGGCGGTACGGTCGGCGGCTACATTTCATTTTCTGGTGGTCACCGACTACTTGAAGGCGGCGTCCGTGGCATTAATAACATTAAGTATGTAAATGAAGGTGCTTTAACTGGAATTGGTGTGGCGTCAGTAATTCGAGTAATGTTGTTCTTAGCTAGTTTAGCCGTTGTTTTGGCTGGACACCAGTTGGATCCAACTAACCCGGCTGCTACGATCTTTAAAGTGGCTGCTGGCAATTTTGGGTATAAATTCTTCGGGCTATTGCTGTTTGCTGCAGGTATGACCTCAACGCTTGGATCTACGTTTACGTCGATTTCATTTTTGGATTACAATGTGAACAAGGAAGGCCACGAAAGCTGGCGTCCGTGGATTATTGTCGGATTCATCGCACTTTCAACAATTATTTTCTACTTTATCGGTAGTCCCGCTAAGGTCTTAGTCATTGTTGGTGCGTTGAACGGTCTGATTCTGCCAATCGCCCTTGCCATCTTGCTAATTGCAGCTACACGTCATAAAATCATGGGGGCGCAATACCGGCACCCTCGGTGGCTGTTAGTGACAGGCTGGATTGTTGTTTTATTTATGGCCTACGCTGGTATTCGAACATTATTAACAATTCAATTTTAAATAAAATGGCTCTTTGTCAAATCCTGTTGATAGATAGCTTTTACAGAGTTGAAAGTCATGCGACTTTCAACTCTGTTTTTTTATCTGGTTTAGTCTTCATTTGGCGCAGTTTAATGCGTGAAATCATATGATGATAGTTACGGAATCCGAACGCAGTTCGTTGAATTTGCTTAATCATTCTGTTCATGCCTTCCACCGGACCATTTGAATAGCCTGTTTCACTCGCATTCAAAATTACTTCCAGATTTTTTTTGAAGGTACGAAAAATTTCTTTCATCTGTCGACTTAAGTTTTGAGTGTTGTGCAAATAATCAACGATGCCATCTTTATCGTGATCTTTGAGACTTTTCATGATGTTTTGCATTGATTCGTATGATGCCTTTAACTCAGGGCTAACCGCCAGCCCTTCTTCCACTCGTTCTAATTGTGTGAGTTGTTTTCGAAGATGGCGATCATAAAATAATTGTTTTTCGTCTAAATTTTCAGCGGATTTGAAATAAAGCCGCCATGAGAATTTTAACGTTCGATATTCGGCAGATTGTTTATTGTATTTTTTCATAGTTTGAACACGACTTTGATTGAATGCACGGGTCATCATAGCGATAATATGAAAGCAATCAATAACTATTTTGGCATTGGGAAACATTAATTTGGCAATGTCTTGATAATAACTATTCAGATCCACTGTAACTGTCTTCACCCGTGCTCGTACGCTTTCTGGAAATTGCTTGAAATACTCAATGATACTATTCTTGTATCGATCTGGAAGGATTTGTTGAATCTCATGCACGCCATTACCGTTAATACAAATGAAATGAAGTTTGCCGCCAACACCTCTAAATTCATCCATCGCAAGATGAACGGGTAGATAATTGAGATTACGACGAAACAAATCATCATAGTTATCTAAATAGCGACAGATAGTGCTGGATGAAACTCCAGCGTCAATTGCGATACTAGTCTGAGTTCGATCATCCTGTAAATTCATCAATATCTTCTGTCGGGTCGCCTTAGAGATACAACAGTTTTTATCGACGATATCGGAAGTCGCCATAAATGACCGGCCACAATTTTTACAGATCAGCCGTTCTTTATGGAGTCCCAAGTAAACTGGTTCACTGGCATTAGCCGTTAAATAAGTTACTCGGGACACGTAGTGTCCGTTGTGACTAAAACTGGAGAAGCCACAGTAATCGCAGCGTTCCTGATGAATTTTAACGATTGCCGAGAACACTTTTGCACGTCTTGATTTAATTATTTGGTATTGGTATTTATAAAAAAATACATTTTTATCTTTAATACTGAGCGCAAATTTTATATTATTATCTATAGGGTTCAAAAGTTTTCACGTCCTTTAAAAATGATGCTGTAGTGGGTGGATTTTTTAGGCAGAAGGCTTTTGGGCCTTTTTTTATTTTTAAACTAAAAAATCCTGCTAACAGATTACCATGTTAAGTAATCTATCAACAGGAAAAGGTATAGAACCCTTAATAACCGCTAGCTGACCAGAGCTAAGGCGGTTATTTTTTTGCTGACTTTTGATCAGCTCAACAATTAATGCAATTAAAGCCACGATAAAGGTACCGAAAGCCAGCATTAATTGTAAAGCGTCCGCAACGGACACTTAGGCTACTCCTTTCGTTAGGATTTATGGGCTTTAAAGGTTTAACACCATAAGCACCACCTCCGATCGGAAATAGCCACCGCCTTAACTTCTCTACGAACTTTAATTATACAGGAGGAATGAAATATTGGCTACGTTACAAAAAATCATTTCAAAAGCTAAGGATAATAGCAACTTCATGTATCGAGGGTGTGCATTTGAAAAATATGATTTAGTTCCAACTCTAGCTAGAAAGTTAAAAACAGACATCAGTTTTGCCCAATACAATATTTATTCTGACGTTGTTAAAAAAGCCGCTGAGCGAGGGTATTCAGAAGTAGGTATGAATGGGCTGGCAGATGGCCCTTCTCAGCACTAGTTATCTAGACTGGAGTTATTCGGTCTATGTAGCTTTATACTTTGCATTCACCAGTTATATTAAACAGTTTGTTGATGACAATATTTTGGACCAACATATCGATCTTTGTAAAATGCATTGTCTTAGAGACGACTTCAACAAGCACAAGTATTGCATATATAGACTTAATAAGACCTTATATGATGAGTTAAAGAATCAATATCCTAAATTACCGCTAATAGTATCTGATACAGATCATAAAAACGAAAGAATGGAATCACAGCAGGGGCTGCTATCTAGCATAGATAGCACAAAAGTAAACGATAATGCTAAAATTCAAGACTCTCAAATTAAAATATTGGCTGATTGGCTTCAATCTAATAATCCTGATGACTTTTTGAAGCAATCTGGCGATAAATACTCATGGAATAATGAAACTCTTTTAGAAAAAATAACCTTCAAACTATCGCAAAGAGATCGAAATGATTTACAAAAATATTTAAAAGAAAACGGAGCCATCAGTACCAAATTATTTCCGGATTTTGAGGGTTTAAAAAAGAACATAGAATTTTCAAAAGATTATAATATTTTGAGAGATTGGGAAATCGCCTATCAAGAAGCTCCTTTGCATTCAGATTTTACAGCCCCAGAGGATTTATCAAAAATGGTAAATGGAAATCAAAACGTTATAAATTCAAGATTAAATACAGATAATCTAGGGGAAGAAGAATTTTTCCCTTTTCAATAAATTAGCGTGACGTCCACTAGGGTATACCCTATTGGTCTTTTTTATTTCTGTGCTATATTAGGAATTATAAGTGTTCATTAGAACTGTCCAAAAGGAGAATTGGAAATGGCTAAAATCGGTTATGCGCGTGTGAGTTCCAAGGAGCAACATTTAGATCGACAGTTAGCGGCTTTAAAAGACGTTGATAAATTATTTACGGATAAATTAAGTGGGGCTAACACTGATCGGCCAGAACTGCAAAAAATGCTGGCCTATATTCGTGAGGGTGATATTGTAATGGTCACTGAATTAGATCGCTTAGGCAGAAACAACCATGATTTGACTAAGATCATGAACTCCATTCAAAATAAGGGGGCCACCCTAGATGTGTTAAATTTGCCGTCCATGACAGGGATTGCTGACCCAAATTTACGTCAACTGATGACCAACTTGATTATTGAACTCTATAAGTATCAGGCCGAAAGTGAACGTAAGCGAATCATTGAGCGCCAGCAGCAAGGGATTGCCTTAGCTAAGCAGCAGGGTAAATATCATGGGCGCAAACCCCAATACACCCAAGACGATCCCCGCTTGCAACATGCTTTTAAGCTTTATCGAGCTGGCATGAGTGACATTTATGTGTCCCGAAATACAGGTATTAAACGGACGACCTTTATTCGATACCGTGTGAAATACGGTATTAAAAGAAAATAGGGCCCCCTTTTGGTTAGCACATGTTAACTGAAAGGGTCCCTATTTTCTTTACTTAATAAGTCTAATTAAATTAGTAAGTTTACTCAGGCCCTTTTCTGGGTGTAAATAGTTAATTGAGATTCCAGCAATGACAATGATGGCTACTACGAACAAAGCCAAATACCAAGTTACTTGAATCCCCGGGGGAAGATTAGGCGCAGTTAAATTAATCAAAGTTGATCCTATAGCCGTACCATTTGCAATGGCAATATTTTGAATCATTCGTTGTAGTGAACCGATTGTGCCTTGATTGCTGGTGGAACCCGATTGCATAATAGTGGAAATATTAGCTGGCTGAAAATAGCCACCACCGATTCCGAATAAGAATAGGCAACCGGTTACGATAATCGGCAGCCATTGAACACCAACTAAAAGCAAGCCAACGAAAGCTAGCGCAATAATCATAATCCACTATCTTCTTTCATCACTGTCACTAAAGAAGAAAAAACACGTGTCATTAAGATCAATGATATTGTCTATGCGGTCATTAATCAGGGTGAATTAACTATTACAACTACTCAAGGAAAGTTCATCGCACATGAGACTTTGAATTGGCTAAAAAGCCATCTGGATTCACAACGTTTTATTCAAGTGCATCGTAATGTACTAGTTAATATTGAAAAGATTCATGAAATTCAACCATGGTTTAATCACACATACCAGATAATTATGATAGATAAGCAGAAATTGCCGGTTGGTAGATCGTTCATCAGAGGGCTTCGGCAACGACTCCAGATGTGATCTGTGGCAGGTAAATGTATTTCAGATAGTGACAAGGGCCTTTGGCACACTATTTTTTGTAGTTCACGTTCAAAATAGCCTTTTTTTGTCTTTTTCGTTATGATAATCACGAAGATAAAGAAAGGATGATTATCATGTCCAACAAGAAAAAGCCAACTCCCAAAAGAGCAGCTCCATTACTGGTACAGTTTGGAATTCATACAGCGATTCTGTTTGTCTCTGATTCTGTTTGTCTCTAATGGTATATCAAGTTTTTTTCCTATCGGTTTCCCTGTTCCAGCACCAGTAATTGGTCTAATTTGGTAGATTGCAAATTTAATCCGAATTTTTGGACAAATTTGTCAGCATAACCTGATACGGTGTTTGCCAGTCGAGTATTTTAAGCGGTCGCTGGTTAATTTGGAGTAACGTCGTCGTTAAATCTTGAGCACTAATGTGCTCAAAACGAGTCCCTTTAGGATAAAAATAACGTAAATTCCGATTAAAGCGTTCATTACTACCACGTTCAGCTGGCGTATAAGCATGGCAGTAATAGGTCTTAATACCATATTGTGATTCAAGTGATACTAGCCCACTAAACTCAGTGCCACGGTCCACAGTAAAGCTGTGCACCGGACCATTAAAAGTGGTTAGGAACTTAGTTAGTGCTTCATTAACAGTCGCTGTCGTCCGATCTTTTAACCGGTATGCCCAAAAGAACCGTGATTTTCGATCGATTAAAGTTAATAAAACTGCCTTACTATGCCCACGATGACCAACGACTGTATCTAGTTCAAAATCGCCGATGCGATTACGTTGATTAATCATCATGGGACGCTGTTCAATTGATCGCCCCAAAGATTGATTATATTTGGATCGTTGGTCAACGTTACGCCGTTGGCGTACGCCATGTTCAGGTAGATCATTCAAGGAGAAACCAATTCTCCCCTGATTTAGCCAATTATAAATAGATTTAGTAGCTAGTTTAAATTCGTGAGCAATCATTCCTGGTGACCAGCTTAGACGTAAATGGTTGAGAATTTTTTGCTTTAACTCATCGCTCAGCTTAGTTTTCCGACCACATCGTGATCACTTGTATTCGGCATCTGTTTGTGCTAATTCAGCCTGATAAGGTTGACATCGAGATAATTCATAAGAAATTGTTGACGGTGATCGGTTCAGCCGAACGCCCATTTGGATATTGGACAGCCCTAGTTCACAAAAGGTTTCGATTTTAATTCGTTCGGAATAGGTTATACTAGACAAAAGATCAGCTCCTAAAAGATGGGTTTGTGGTAAACACCATTTTAAAGGAAGCTGATCTTTTTTGTCCGAACAGCGTTCGGATTAATTTTACAATCTACCTCTTTCTTTTATTTTAAATGTAGCACTGCTTACATATTCTCCCGCAATACGGTATACCTGCGCTGTTGTTCCTCGGTCATATCCTTGTAATACTGGTCAATAAGAAGCTGGATAATCTCGTAGTCGAAGCTAACATGTTCAATTGTCTTCAGGACTTTCATATCCTTGTAAGTCTCTGCGGATACCTTAAGGGATTTTTTCTGATTTTTTGGCATAGAGGAAGATTTATTCTCTTTTTTCGTAGCATTATCTGTTGCATGGTACTCTTCTGATGGCTTTACCGCTCCGGTAACCCTTCGTTGAAGAATATTAGGCTTTTTACTTGGCATCTTACTTGGCCTCCTTATCATCTATAAATAAGCCAATCCGGCTTAATAACTCATCGGTAACTTGCTGGTACTTGTCTAACACTCGCTTATCGAAGCGGTCCTTATCGGTAATTCCATTAATTGGGAATCGTTTAATCCGGGCCATTTGAGTAACAATATTTGTGAATACATTTTCTTCTCCAAACTCATCCTTAGCAGATTGTATGATTGTCTGATCGACACCGTTACGGGCATCGTGAAGCATTGGCAAGATACCAATTATCTCTATATCTAGCTGATACTCTTGCTGAAGTTTAGAAAGGGTATTCACATACTCTTCTGCACCGGATAGACTATCATCGTGTGTTTGCAAGCTGATAAGTGCAAAGTCTGAGAAGATAACAGCATTACGGGTAATCTCAATACTAAATGGTGGCACATCCAACAGAATTACATCATATTTCTTCTTCAATGGATTAAACAAGGGTTCCAACAGATGTGTTTCTTCGTACTCATTATTCGTATTCTGATATAAATATTTCGTAAAATCTTGGAAATCAATATATGAAGGAATTAGGTCAAGGTTATCCATTATCTTAACTGGTAAGTCTGTTAGATCTTTCTCCTGTATGCCTACCATCAGAGTTTTTTTAATTGAGTACACGGTATCTTCCTGCTGACTTTTCGTTAACATTAGTGTTTTAGTGGCGTTGGCTTGTGGGTCTAAGTCTGCAACCAACGTATGTATTCCCATTTTAGCTAAGGTATAAGCGATGAGATACGTGTTAGTTGTTTTTCCCACGCCACCCTTTTGATTACCAATCACAATGGTTAATGCCTCATCACGAGACTGTATAGCCTTTACTACGTCTGGAATATCCATAACAACGACCTCCAATTGATTTTTAATTAGTATACCACAATTTAATAGTGAAAGGGAAATTTCCCTAAATAGTTATTTAGATATATAGAATTAGGGATATATAGAAATTGGGATAAAGGGAAAAAGGGATACTTATAGACTGAGAACACTGTTATAATGGGAATTAAAAATATCCCTAAATAGAAAAAGGGATATAGGGATAATTCTATTTAGGGATAATTCTATTTAGGGAAAAATAGATAAAGGGAAAAAGGGAAATTAAATATAATTGTTGACAGATATCCTATGAAAGGGCTATAATCATTGGTATTGACAGTCCTATTATATGATGTGTTTTTAACATTATTTCCACCGTTTGCTGTACTAACTGTGAATCATGGGGGACACTGTCAGTAGTTCAAAAGAAGTAATACCTAAAAAACTGCATAAAAAAAAACACCCACCGACTGGCATCGGTGAGCGCCACACAAAAGTCAACTCATTTACTGACTATTATATCATGGCCGGTGCGATTTTTAAAGCCCTAGGGGACAAGCTGGGGTCTAAATCCAAGGGGACACGTTTGCCAGTGCGACTTCAATAAGTCTGGCTATACCACAACAAGGTCATCTGTACGGCTGGGTGGTGAATGGTGAGCGCGACCATTAACGGCGCGGGTGGTAAAACGAAGCTTCGGCTTGGTGCCACTGATTAGTTGGTGATCGAACAAACATAAATACGTATTGCCAACGCCTACTAGGGCGTTTTTTAGTAGGTTAAACCGAAAACGTAGGTTTATAATGAGTGGTGGTAGCAATACCGCAATTGTACAGACAAGCGACGGGCGTTAACGACCGACGAACTAAGGGGAAACTTTTAGTAGCAGAATTGTACTCTGGTTCAGTTATTCCAAATAGCTATTTCCAGGGAACAATTCTGCGCTCAAAACGTCACTCCCTCTAAACTGAATGGAAAACCGTAACCCGTCAAGTCGAATATAAAGAAAATTACTGAATTTAAGCGAATGGTCTAGGAATAAACCAAGAGAATTTCACAAAGTATATTTACCGATAAATCAGGGATTGAATAGCTAGACCAATTGTTTCCCAGAAATTTTCACAAAGGTAAAATAACAGACCGTTGTTTTATCAGGGTGAATGGTGGTTACTTGGGATAAGCCGCCTTATGTAAAGTAGAAATTGGTATACTAAAAAAGGCTCCCGGTTTAACACTGGAGGCCTTTTTTCTAGGTTACATATTTTGAGGATGAATGTTTTTATCTTCGTAGCTTTTACTTGGGTGCTGTAACATGACTGCTTAGTTTTTGGTGCCGTACCCCGCAACAGATGCGTCGCTTCGTTGGTATTATCTTAAATGCTAAGTACCGAGTTGAGAAGGATTATAAAGATATTGGCGTCATAATCCCACTGGACGACGAAGAACTTAAATTTTTAATGACTAAAGCCTTGAGACGTTACTTTAACGCCCTAAGAAGCTGTCTAAAATCTCTTAAGTAATAGTGCTAAAAACGCTAAAACGACCATTTGCAGACTGGTGGTTAATTGACGCTCACAATTTTTCCAAAGTCGCCGACAATTCTCTAGCCAACTAAAAGATCGTTCGACTACCCAACGTTGGGGCATGACTTCGAATCGATGCAACTCATTGCGCTTCGCAACCTGCACGGTTGCGTTTAAATTACTGGCTACATCGAGCTGAAAATTAACGCCTGAATAACCACCATCAACTAAGAAGCAATGAGAAGCACATCAAGAACGTGGAAAACTACCTGTACGGCACCATGCAAAATCTATTTGGTGTTTGGTGGAATAAACAAGCGGCTAGAGAATACGCGGCCAAACACCCAGAAGAAGAAAAGCCGGCCGACAACGACAACAGTGGGTTGTACTACTAGTCCTAAAAGGCTGCAAAATCCTTTCTAAACGGTTTTGAGACTTACTCACCCCTTTATGCTTAAGCTATATTTAACTGGCTTAAACAGAAGAACAGGGGCTTTTAAATAAATGTCAGAGCTAACTAGCTCAAAAGTTCAGCCTTTAGATCAATGCCAACCTCAAGTGGTCTGAGGCCAGGGTTTTATCCGTTGATCAGATACTCAAAAGGTAGTATAATGGTAGTAGCAAAAGAAAGGAGATGAGACAATCATGGCAGTTAAGGAAAAGAAGCGGGTCCAAGTCAAGATTGATAAAGATTTGGCCGATGATACCGAAGCAGTTTTAAG
>NZ_AYYR01000026.1 GCF_001435975.1 Secundilactobacillus collinoides DSM 20515 = JCM 1123 | reverse complement strand
GCTAGTCTAATTGGTCTAGTTATCAAGTGTTGCACTTCAATTTTAAATCGGGGTTTTTTATAAATAACCCTGCCCATGGAACAAAAATAGGACAACTAATATTATTTAGTATTGAATTGAAATTTTTTCGACTTTTTCTAAGAAGAGAAAATCCAGCCACGCTGTTATAATAGTAATTGATATTTCTATCGTAACCATTCGCGAATGTTTCATCTCTATCTTTTCGAAAAAGGGACCAAACATGTTTATTTGATTCCACTAAGGTTTGATTAATAGAAAGGAATCTATCAGCGAAGTTCCTATCAAGCAAAACATCATCATCTAAAATCAAAATATAAGTTTGCCCTGATACTTGAGCATCTTCCATAACCATTTTTATTCCAGTGGAAAAGCCTTCCGCTGACCCTTTATTTTCCTCAAATCTTCTAACTCTAATATTGAAACCTGAAAATTGATTTTTAATTTTAGATGAAATTGAGTAATGGCAGCCATTGTCTACCAAAAAAACTTTTTTTGTTCCTGCGTCAACTACTGATTCAATTGTATTTACGACGCCTTCATATCTGTCAACATTGCCATATGTCACTATTATAGAAACAAATGACATCTTCTCTTTATTTATCATTTAGTATATTAAAAAGCCTTTCACTATTTTTGTTATCACGTAAGGTAAAAGTTTCATCTATTCTTTTTCTATATTTTTTATTAATTTTAAAATCATCATGTATTGCGGACGAAATTTCAGACATAAGATCCTTCTCATTAGTGCAAATCGGTCCGAACCCGTCCCTGTCATACTTGAAGTATCCTTCTTTGTACTGTCCCTGTCGAAACTGTTTTAAGTCGAACTGGTAGTACACGGATCGCTTGTATAAATAAGCAAAATCGAAAATAACACTGGAGTAATCTGTTATGAGCATTGAATTTTTTAAAAGTATAGTGGAAAAATCAACATTTTCAGTATTAAGAGATTTAACTATTGTGTTTTCAAGATTGAATAAATGAATTCTTTTCTGAATTTCGTGATGCGGGGGAAAAAAATAGAAATCTACATTATTCTCCATAAGCAGTCTTTCCAGCCTTTTACTATGCATTAATGAGTATAACTTTTTGAAGTATTCAGACTTCATAAATTCTTGATCATCTACATCAGCTAAATAATAGCGCCAAGTCGGCATAAAAACGATACTGCTTTGAACCTCTATCTTAAGTTTTTCGTTTTGCAAAGAATCATACCTTGCAAATCCGGTTTGCACTATATTGCCATCCGGGTAACCATATTTCTTACTGGACATTTCTTTAAATTCCTCATTTGTGGTTGTGACAAAATAATCAAAGCGTGTCCTTTTATAATTTGTATTTTCGACAATATCGTCCTTACTGACACCGTGACTTAAAAAAACAAATTGCATTTTTGGAACTAGCCAACTGTAAACAATCTTAAATTCTCGCCAATTAACACCTTTAAAAGGAATAGAATAGCCATCATGGGTTGATAATACATATCGTGCTGCCATAAAGAATACTTTATGTCTAAAAGAATTTGTTCCCTCAATTGTCAAGTTAAGTGCAACACTAATGGCCTATTCTTATAATTGGTCT
>NZ_AYYR01000129.1:49233-88924 GCF_001435975.1 Secundilactobacillus collinoides DSM 20515 = JCM 1123 | reverse complement strand
TGTCTAGTCTGAAAGGTCTAGTTGATTAGTGTTGCACTTGAATTTTAAACTGGGCCCTAAAAAAAGATTCAACCAAAAAAGGAGATTATGATGAACGATATTGAAAAAATGCATTCTCGAGCACTTTACAACCCCAGCGATCCTGAAATTTCAAAGATTCAGTTGTCGTGTCTTGAACGTCTATACGATTTTAATCAAACTCGGCCAAGCGAAGGTGATAAACGGCATCGATTATTGCACGAAATGTTTGCTGAAATAGGGGAGCACTGCTACATCGAACCGCCATTTCACGCTAATTTTGGTGGCCGGCACGTTCATTTTGGTGACGATGTGTACGCGAACTTTAATTTGACGCTAGTGGATGATACCCACATTTACGTTGGCAACCGGACGATGTTTGGGCCTAATGTCACAATTGCGACTGCTGGCCATCCGATTTTACCAGAGCTGCGGGCCCAGGGATATCAGTATAATGTGCCAGTCTCCATTGGCGATAATTGTTGGATTGGTGCTTCAGTCACGATTCTCCCTGGTGTGACGATTGGTGATAATGTGGTGGTCGGTGCCGGCAGTGTCGTCACGAAAGATTTACCTGACAATGTTGTGGCCTATGGCGATCCGTGTAAAGCCGTTCGCACAGTAAATGCGCATGACAAGGCATATTATTTTAAAGAATTGAAGATTGACCCGAAACTCTTGTGATTGAAGTTAAAAACGGCTAAGCAGCTCATCGTTTGGATGTCGCTGCTAAGCCGTTTTTATTTTGTTGTCTGCTGGTGACGAAACATGCTGGGTGTTTGTTTATAGTAGCGGCGAAAGACCTTTGTGAAATGACTTGGACTATCAAAGCCGCTATTCATCGCGATTTGGGAGACAGCTGTCTCCGGTTGGGTGAGCAAAACTTCAGCACCGCGCATGACCCGATATTTGAGCAGGTATTGAATCGGAGATAGCTTGATTTCATGCTGAAATGTTCTCAGGCACTCGCGTTCACTGACGTTGGCCGCTTGTGCAATCATCGCAACTGTTAACGGGTCGCAATAGTGCTTGTGCACGTATGTCAGCATTTGATGAATACGGTCATCAGCCAGTCGTTTTGACTGGTGAGAATGAAACTGTGTTTTGAAGGTATGGTCAAGCGCCAACACAATTTGCGATAACGTATGACGGACAATGAATTCGAACCCGGTTGGATCAGTGGCCAGCGCTGAGAAAGCTTGGGTGAACCAATCGGTATACGATTGTTCCATATCAGACAATTTTATGCCAGAAAAAACGTTGTCTGAGATTAGCGGATTGAGATATTTTTTGGCAAAAACGGACTCACGGGTGCCGGTGATCAGCAACGGACTGAAAACTACGGAATGTAAACTTGCGGCTGTTGGCGTGGTGAGCGTGTGCAGCACATTGGAATTGATGATGACGAGGTCGTTGGCAGTCAGGTCAAGCGTGCTGTCTGGCAGACTTAGGGTCAGCTGACCAGCGGTAACCTGCACGAGCTCGAGATCCTCATGCCAGTGCCAGGGAATAGTCGTGACGGGCGTGAGGTCCGATGCGTAACCAGCACATGGAAAAAGCAGGTCGCCGTGTGGTTTTAATTCAAGCTGTTCGTGATTTAAATTCAGGCCGCATTCTTGTAATGGCATTTGGCAGGTACTCCTTCTTGGCGGTTTTGTTATAGTATATGGCCGAAATGGCGTTGTATCAACTAATAAATGGCGATAATCTAACTTTAATTTATTTGTTTCTGGAGGTAGTTCACATGTTGTTTATCATTTATTTGGCATTTGTCAGCCTTGGACTGCCGGTTGCGTTGCTCGGAGCTGCCTGGCCTTCCATGTACCCGGTGTTCGGGGTACCTGTTTCTTTTTCAGGGATCGTGTTCATGCTGATTGCCATTGGCACTATTGCATCAAGTTTAGCCAGCAATCATCTTACCAATCGCTTTGGAACGGGACGTGTCACCGCCGTCAGCGTGCTGGTCAGTGCTTTAGCGTTGTTCGGGTTCGGATTTAGTCAGTCATTTTTAACGTTATGTATCTGGGCGGTGCCATACGGATTAGGTGCCGGCGGGGTTGATGCCTCAATCAATAACTATGTCGCCTTGCACTATCAAAGCCGCCATATGAGCTGGCTTCATGGCACCTGGGGTATTGGCGCGTCGTTTGGCCCAGTCATTATGGGGCAGATTCTCAGTGTCTCGCATAATTGGCACTTGGGGTATGTGGCGGTCGCCATGATTCAGGTCGTTTTTGCGGCGGTTTTGGTGGCGACATTGGCGCTTTGGCCAACCGCTCGGGAACAGCGTGACTTCGGTACGGCAAAAAGACTTAATTTGGACTTGTCAGAAATCATTAAACTACCTAATGCGTGGCCTATGATGGTGACCTTCTTTTGTTATTGCACCCTGGAGCAGACCACTAATCTGTGGGCTAGCAGCTATCTCGTCTTACGCCAGGGATTGTCGACGAAAACCGCAGCTAGTCTGGCAGGGTTATTTTTCTTAGGTATCACAATTGGTCGATTTGTGAGCGGCTTTTTGACTTACAAGTTGAATGACACCCATTTGATTTGGGTGGGTCAAACGCTCGTTGCCATCGGTATTGGATTGATGACATTGCCCCTTGGCGAGGCCATGGCGGTTGCCGGCTTGCTTTTCATTGGCTTAGGATGCGCACCAATGTACCCGGCGTTGTTGCACTCGGTCCCAGCGGTATTTGGTACGGATCGGTCTCAATCTGTCATTGGCGTGCAGATGGCCGGTGCCTATGTTGGCACGTGCGTGATGCCCGCTGGTTTCGGACTAATCGTGGCCCAGTTCAACGTTGCATTGCTGCCCGTGTTTCTCGGCATTGTTTTAGTGATTATGGTGGTTGCCCACAAACGCGTGGTTATTACACTAAGAACGAATCAAAAAGGAGTTAAATATGTCAATCAAACTAATTGCCATTGATATTGATGGGACGCTTTTGAATGCTGATCACGTATTGACACAGCATACAGTCGATACGATTCGGACTGCGACGATAAAGGACATTCAGGTAGTGCTTTGCAGTGGCCGCCCATACAGTGGTGTTGCCAGTTATCTTGACCGGCTGGGCCTGAATCAGAGCGCGCACCACTATGTGATTACGCTAAACGGTGCTGTCGTTCAAACAACATCGCAAAAATTGCTTGTCAGTCAGGCCCTTAATTCGGCAGATTACCAAAAATTTGCGAAAATGGCGCAGGAAAAAGGAATCCATTTTCACGCGGAAACTGAGGACGCTATCTACACGCCGGATGTTCCAGTTGGTAGATATACAACCCTAGATGCAACACTGACGGGATTGCCGGTGATGCACCAACCAGGCCAAGGTGTTTCAGCGAAGACCGTTATTTATAAGGGCATGCTAGCGGATGAACCGAAATATTTAACACGATTTTTAGCTGATCAGCAGTTGGTGACCACACTGCAACAAAAGTATTACGTGGTCAGAAGCCAGCCCTATTTTCTGGAAATGATGAATGCTCATGCAAATAAAGGCGCTGCTTTGGCCTTCTTGGGCCAGCAATTAGGGGTTACCCCTGATGAAATGATGGCTATAGGCGACCAAGCAAATGACCTGACCATGATGTCGTTTGTCGATAATGGGGTTGCTATGGGCAATGCAATACCTGAGGTGAAGCAAGCCGTAAAGTTTGTGACTGCGACGAATGATGAGGATGGTGTGGCGGTTGCAATCGAGCATTATGTGCTTTAGACAATAACTTGAACGAGTGATATTATAGCAATTCACGTCATATAGCGTTGTGTCCTTTCAAATTCATAATAAAAAACGATGCCTCTAAAATTGGACATCGTTTTTAATCGTTAGATATGAGACTTAATAAAGTTAAACGTAATTTCAAGTGCTTCCGGCGTGAAGAACGCATCGGTACCGTGGTCGCTCTGGTCAATTTTATAAAAGGTCACATCTTGATGATGGGCCTTTAAGGCTTTGTAGAACAACACGCTTTGTTGAAACGGTACGAGTCGGTCTTTGTTCCCATGCATAATAAGGAACGGTGGCAGAGGACTATCCCCAACGTAGGTGATGGGATTTCCTTTTTGAACCAGTTCCGGCACGTCATAAATATGGTTCGTCCCGAAGAATTCACCTTCTAGACTATGTGGCGTAATGTGGTCTTGCGTGGACGGTACTTTGTTCATTTGACTGATATCAGTTGGTCCGTAAAAATCAACGCAACACTTGTAGTCTAGTGGCTGTTCAGTGACATCTTCATCGTTGAATTCTTGTAAGTTAGCCGTGACCACGGCTGTTGACACAGTGTGTCCGCCAGATGAATCGCCCCAGGCAAGGTAGCGTTTTGCATCAACATGATACTGTCCTGCGTGGCGCAGCATAAACCGGGTGGCTGTTTTTAAATCTTTGATCTGGGCGGGAAACGGACTTTCTGGAGCCCAGCGATATTCGACCATGGCGACAACAAAACCGTGTTTAGCGACTTCAATCATATGCGCCATATGGTTGCCAAGTTGCTGTTTATGAAAGGCGGAACCCTGAACCCACATGATCAATGGGTAGCGCGTATCCTTTCCCTGTGCGCCGGCGGGTGTCAGAATGTGCAGATGCAGGGTGATTCCGTCTTTTATCGCGTACGGGACGTTGAGTTCAACATGCGGGTAACTTGGGGTCAATGAAACCTTCAATGTTTGCATGCCTTCAGGAGTATCGGTTGCTTCTGGGAAATCTTTGTAGCTATAGTCTTTTGGTGCGATGTAGTTTGTCATGTCTCTCTTTGTCATATTAAATTGTTCCTTTCGCAATATTTTTTTGGTTCTTAGTTTCTGCAAAGTATTCATAGAGGAGGCCAAGAACTAGAATGAGTGAGAATAAGCTGGCAAAATTAAATGCAAATTGGCTGCTATTATTGCCAAATATTTTTGCGAGAAAACTATAAACATATGGGGCAATGAAGTTCGCTAATGAAGCGGCGGCTGTCGTGGCTGAAGTTGCGTAAGCGGAGTTGGCGGCTGTTGTGTGTTTGTTAACCGCAGCAAACATATATGGCATAAATAAGCCAAATCCGGCACCAGTTAGCATCATTGCAACGTAGTAGATGGCAACACCATGAGTTGTGGCAATCAGCAAATTACCTAGGAAAAATAACAGGGCTGCGATAACGCCACCGAAGCGCTTAGCAAACTTCATATAAATGCCAAATAATAGTCCAGTAATCAGGCCGAAAATTGAGTAGGCGACCATCATGTTAGCAGCTCCAGTTGCAGTTGCGATGTGTTCTTCAACAACTGCTAGATTGAAATCAATGTTGACTCCACCTTGACCCAAGTTAAAGAAAAAAGTCAAAAGAACCCAGATAATGACATCCTTACCGAGGTGTTTGCTAGAGTTGTCTTCTAAATTAACACTCTGCTCAACTTGTTGTGTCTTACCTTCACCAACTAATTTTTTGGGTAAGAAATGTAATGTTAATGCGAAAACAATAAGGCCAATTAAGTAAATTAAGAAGGCAGCCCGCCAGTTAATGGTAATGAGCAGTCCAATTGCAAAGGTTAATACAGTTCCGGAAATACCGATGACGGCACTTTGAATACCCATTAATGCATTGCGGGCCTCTCCTGTGTACAAGTCGGCAATCATGCTTGTTCCTATTGGCTGAATCAATCCTAAACTAAAACCTAAAAAGACTCTGCTTGTCAAAATAATTGGAAAGTTATTTAACACCATTGGCAATAGTCCGCTTATTGTCCATAATAAAGCTCCAAATAAGATAACGTTTCTTTTGCCAAATTTTGTTGCGAGAAAGGCAGCCGCAATTAATGCAATAAACTGAGGTAACGCTGTAATCGAAAAAAAAGATTGTAAGGTGGCCTTTGAGACGGCTGGAAAGGCTTGTCGCAAACTTGGTAACAGAGAAGATGTTGCGCTGGCGCCGGTAATCAGAAATGTCGAAGACAATAACGCGATTTTAAACATTAGCGAATCGTGTTCGTCAGATGTGTGTGTCATGATGGTACCCCCATTTCGTAAGTTGTTAACGCATTTCACATTCAAATAATAAAGCGCTTTCACGATGACAATGAAGTCATTTTCTGCTTAAAAGAGGGTAGATCCTGCTATTTATGAGTAAGCCGGTACTGATGAGGCGAGATTAAATAGCGCTGTCTAAACGCCCGATTAAAGGCTTTTACGTTTGCAAAGCCGGTATTAAATGCAATCGTTTCTAGACTGTCAGAAGTTGTTAATAGCTGTTTTTCGGTGGCTAACAGGCGACGCCTTGTAACATAGGCAAGCGGCGTCTGGTGCAAATATTTTTGAAATAGGTGGGCGAAATAGCTTTCCGAGACATTGGCAATGGCGGCAAGTTTTGCCACCGTGATTTTTTCCTGGTAGTGGTGGTCGATCCAGGTGATGACAGGCGACAAGTGATCCATCTGGGCTGAAATTTTGGGGAGTTGTTTTCCAGGGTTGACACTGCTGTATTGAGATACGAGTCGGCTCAAAATGAGGTATACCAACCCAATTTGTTCAGCCTGTGTACCAGAATCTTTCAAGTGGCGTGTGGTTTGATAAAGTGTCGTAAAGAGTCGTTGCAGATGGCCATCATCTGGAATGCGGTTTTGAATGCGGGTCGCCGCGGTGACGTTGCTGGCTGTCAGAATATCATTTGGCAACATAACGGTTATGGCGATTCGCTCGTGGTCCTTCGGCAAATTCAAACTATGAACTTTGTAAGGGTTGACCACGACGGCCTCGCCCTTCAACTGGTCAAAACGCTGGTCGTTAATGATGAAATTGCGGTTCTCACCGCTGATGACGTACGCAAGTTCAAACGACTGATGCCAGTGGCTTAACACTTGGTGCGCTTCACCAGTATCGTGAATGAGCAGGTGGAACGGCAGATTACGGTTTGGGGTGATGGTTTCGTAGAAAAAATCGGTCATTGGGACTCCTTTCAGATTGAGACTGCGCTCTAATTGTGACGCTGTTTCGGTCATGCTGTCTATCGCATGTGCAACATCGTTAAATCTTTACGGCACTACAAGTGATTAGTAATGAACACTTTTTTATTTTTCAACGATTCCCATTATAAGGCTAATTTTGCCCGAGTTAACTGTTGAACGTTCACCTTGTAACTGATTATTAACTTGCTTTTTGATTAATATGCGGTATGATTTACATAATTTAATTTAATCGAACTTTAATTAGCGTTGATGAGAAGAGTAAGACACTTAGTATATTTGTGAAGCGACTACTGATTGGTGAAAGAGTAGATTGGAACGGTGTCTGAAGATGAGCTCGGAGTAATTGTCAAGGGTGAAAGCTTGAGACACGTGGGAATCACGATACCATTTTGGACATTAAGGTGTTCAGAGGCGTTTAATGACGCGAAAATGGGTGGTAACACGGAAAAATCCGTCCCTGTGCAGGATAATCTTGCATGGGACGGATTTTTGTTTGGTTAGGCAACAGAATGAAGGGAAGGTTTTACTATGTGGCACATCATTACCACTTCAGCACCGCAAATCTTGGCGGCTGGATTAAAATATACGATTCCAATATCAATAGTTTCATTTGTTATCGGCTTGATCATTGCACTGTTCACTGCACTGATTCGATTATCACAACGAAAAGGTGCGTTTATAATTATCAAAGCAATTGCGAGATTTTATGTCTGGCTATTCCGGAGTACGCCGCTTTTAGTGCAGTTGTTTATCGTGTACTTTGGCTTACCATATTTAAAGATTCAGGGTGTTTTCCCAAATGGAATTCAAATGGCACCGGTCGCTGCCGGTATCCTCACATTTTCATTGAACACCGGTGCTTATTGCTCAGAAACGATTCGAGCATCTATCTTATCTATTCCGCATGGACAGTGGGAAGCCGCTTATTCAATTGGCATGACGAGACCGGTCATTTTAAGGCGAATCATTTTACCTCAAGCACTCAGAGTGTCGTTACCGCCACTGTCTAACAGTTTTATCAGTCTGGTGAAAGATACTTCCCTGGCTGCTTCAATTACAATTGTCGAAATGTTTGAAGTAAGTCAACAAATTGCGGCCCAAAACTATCAACCGCTAGTGATGTATAGTCTGGTTGCAGTATTCTATGCTTTGTTCTGTTCCGTTCTTTCATGGCTGCAGGGATACTTAGAAAAAGTCACTTCACGCTACGTGACGCCAATTAATTAAGGGGTGACAACATGTTAAGGGTTGAGAATTTAAATAAAACATTTGGCGACAAAAAGGCTTTGAATAACATTTCGGCAGCCTTTCCAGAAAAGCAAACAACCGTTATTGTTGGCCCATCTGGGTCTGGTAAGTCAACATTGATTCGCTCTTTGAATTTCCTTGAGCGTCCCGAATCTGGTCACTATTATTTCGATGATCAGGATATTGATTTATCGAAGCGTGTTGATAACAAAACGATCCTCGGGGTACGTCGACGAACCGAAATGGTTTTCCAAGGGTATAATCTATTTCCTCACCTATCCGTTTTACAAAACGTGATGGAGGGTCCGATTCAAGTTTTAAAGAAAAACAAAAGGGAGGCGGCCGAAGAAGCACACGAATTGCTAGCCAAGGTTGGTTTAGCTGAAAAGGCTGATGTGTACCCGACCCAACTGTCCGGTGGCCAGGCGCAACGGGTAGCCATTGCCCGTTCGTTAGCAATGCATCCTGAATACATTTTTTTGGATGAGCCTACAAGCGCTCTGGATCCGGAACTGGAACTTGAAGTATTGAAAGTACTGCTTCAAATTGCCAATGAGGAACAATCAATGATCATTGTGACGCATAATATGGCGTTTGCGCAACAGGTTGCGAACAAGATGATTTTTGTTGAGGACGGCCAAATTTTGTTTGATGGGCCGGTCAAAGAATTCTTTAATACTGACAATCAACGGATTGTAGATTTTATTTCAGCTATGACATTTAAAAACATTTAATTGGGAGGTCATTTAAGATGACATTTAGTTCAAGATTGAAAAAGGGATTAGTAATTGCTGGCGTTGCATTGATTGGGGTTGCATTGACTGCTTGTGGCTCAAGTTCATCTTCATCAAATAGTGGCTATAAGTCAGAATTAGTTCATAGCAATGAACTGACGATTGGCTTGGAAGGTACTTATTCTCCATATTCTTACCGTAAAAATGGGAAATTGACTGGGTTTGAAGTGCAGTTAGGCAAAGCCATTGCCAAAAAGATGGGCCTGAAAGCAAACTTTGTGCCAACAAAATGGGATAGTTTGATTGCCGGACTAGGGAGTGATAAATACGATGTTGTCATGAATAACATTACGCAAACTGCTGATCGGAAGAAGGACTACCTGTTCTCAACACCATATGTATATTCCAAGTATGTTTTGATTACCCGTTCCAATGATAATTCTATCAAGTCAACGAGTGATATTAAGGGCAAGACATTTACACAATCAACCGGTTCAGATAATGAAATTATTGCTAAGAAATTCGGCGCCAAAATCAAGCCAGTCGGTGATTTCACAACTGAATTAAGTCTAGTAAAACAAAAACAGGCTGACGGTATTATTAATGCTGAAGCTGCTTGGATTGCTTACAAGAATGATAATTCAACTAAGGGCCTGAAAGAACGCGTGTTGACTAGCTCAGAACAAAAGCCTGCTAAAATTTCTGCACTGTTCAACAAGAAGGACACGAAACTTAAAACAAAGTACAACAAAGCGCTCGCCGAAGTTCGTAAAGATGGTACTTTGAAGAAATTGTCTGAAAAGTATTTTGGTAAAGACATTACAACAAAGTAGGGAGCTTTAAAAAATGGTTGAATACAACAAATTACCAAAATTTGAACTTGGCTTTTTCCCAACGCCGGTTCATAAACTCGACCGTCTCTCAAACCAACTTGGGGTGAATCTCTATCTGAAACGCGATGATTTAACCGGTCCTAACCTCTTTGGCGGCAACAAGATTCGCAAACTGGAATACTTGGTCGGTGACGCGCTGAAGCAGGGTGCTGACACGTTAATTACTTTCGGGGCAACTCAGTCCAACCACGCCATGGAAACGGCTGTTGCTGCGCGTAAAGCTGGCTTGGATGTCATCTTGTACTTGGAGACGATTACGCCGAATAAAGCCGGCGATGATCGGGCTAACATTTTAGTGGATAAGATTCTCGGTGCTAAAATCCACTATGTTTCAATGGCTGATCGGACCGAGGCGCAGGCCGATGCCTTTGCGATGGAAGAGGCTAAACAAGAGGCAGCTGAATTGGCAAAGACAGGTCATAAAGCCTACATTATCCCAGTTGGCGGGGCCACCCCGATTGGCTCAACCGGTTTTGCGTTAGGGTTTAAGGAATTGATTGATCAATTGCCTGACGTGGCCGTGGATTACATTGTGCAGGGGAGTGGTACTGGCGGTACCGCAGCGGGGCTGATTGCAGGTGCCAAGGCATTTTCAAGACCGGATCATCCGACAGAAATCCTCTCCATCAACGTGAGTCCAAAACCAGAAGAACACTATCAAAAAGTGGTCAACATCGCAAACGATGCCCTTGACTTGTTGGGGTTGGAACAGAACGTCAGCTTGGCAGATACTCATTTTGATCAGTCGTATTTCGGCGATGGATATGAGATTCCAAGTGAATCAGGCTCGGCAGCAATTCAGCTTTTAGCACGAACCGAAGGCATTTTGACTGATCCGGTCTACACTGGCAAGGCGTTTGCGGGGTTACTGGATTATGTGAAAACAGGTAAAATCAAACCTGGCAGCAATGTTGTTTTCTGGCACACAGGCGGGGTTTCGGCCTTGTTTGCGGAAGATAAGATTGTCGGCAAACTATATTAAATCTAAAATGAGCTGCGGCAAACCGCCAAGGCTCATTTTTTAGTATAATAAATGCAATAGACCGTTTATGAAGAAAGCGAGGGATGACGGATGCTTTATCGCGATTACTATGACACGCCAATTGTTGGCCGGTTAACGATATTGGCCAATGAGGATGCCCTGGAAGGCCTCTGGTTTAACGGCCAGGCACATTACGGCGCGCACTACGACCTAAGCCAGGTTCAGCAACAGTCTAATCCGGTTCTTGACACCACAAAACGTTGGCTTGATCGGTACTTTGCCGGTGAACAACCCGCTGTGACAGAACTTTCATTAGCGCCGCGGGGCACTGATTTTCAGTTAAAAGTGCTTCATGTGCTATGCCAAATTCCGTACGGTCAGTCGATGTCTTATCAGGATGTGGCCGATGCTGTCACACAAGAAAATGGGGGTCACCGTTCGTCGGCTAGAGCTGTGGGTGGTGCGGTTGGCCATAATCCGATTTCGATTATTATTCCCTGCCACCGTGTTTTGGGAAAAGACGGTGCATTGACCGGTTATGCTGCCGGTGTGGATAAGAAGATTGAGTTAATGAAGTTGGAGAACATGATACTGATTTAGCATTGAAAATACTCAGGGCGATTATTCTGACTGGAAGGGTTGCGGGTAGGGTGTCGCGCAGGGCTTCTCTAAGGCTGGTATTGAACCCGAGATGGGTTTAACAATCGCTGCAATTGATGCATCAGCGTGCCTATAAGGCAGCTTGAGATGGCACCCGCCACAAAACAAAGGAGCACCGCATGGCCATATTTGAAGACTTCACACTAACTGAAAATCCAATCAATCAGGCACCAATGGCGGGTTATATGCGTAACCAGTTTCCGTTTGCTGGCCTCAAAACGCCTGACCGGAAACAGCAATCTCACGACCTGATCCAGGCCAGTAAACAACTGCCTGTGGCAGCTGTTTTGACTGGGGTAGCCCAACTGTATCAACGGTCGCAACGGGAGTACCAGTACGTTGCGATTGATATGTGCGTGGCCAATGTCCGCCGGTTTGATTTTGGGGATATTCGCCACTTGACCAGTTTCATCACTAAGAAATCATGGTGGGATACCGTGGATACGTGGCGCAAAGTTTTCGGTTTGTATATTCGTCGGCATCCGGAACAAAAACAGGTCGTGTTTGATTTGTTTTACCAGAGCGAGAACATGTGGATGCGGCGCGTCGCCATCATTTTGCAACTCCTCGAAAAAGAGACGCTGGACCAGACGATGCTGACGCGAGCAATCGAATATGACATTTCAACGGATGAATTCTTTATTCAAAAGGCAATTGGTTGGGCATTGCGGGACTACAGTAAGACTGATTCCGAGTGGGTGAAAGCCTTTATCGCCAGTCATTCACTTAGTAAGCTCGCCGTTCGGGAAGGTTCAAAGTATCTGTAATTCTTTTCAATTTGCCAGCGAACTGTGGTACGGTTAATAGCAGTAATAAATCGGTTGAAAAATGGAGGCACCAACAGTGACACGCGAAACGATTATTGGCAACATTCTGGCAACTTTAAAAACGCGGCAACACAATACAAAAAACGTGCAAACGCAAGAAATAACCTTCCCAATCACCTTTACTCATGAGCATAAGGAAGCCGCTGGCTGTGCCATTATCCACGTGCAGCCTGATGGTCAATACGAAATCAAGTCCTTTGATACGAAATATGCTAACGTGGAAGACCCATGGCGCAAGATTTATCACGCTGCTCTATATGACTGCGATGAGGATCTGGACGGTCGAGAAAGCCTGATTCAAGCAATTAACGACGGTGTGACCGCACAGTCTTAACATAGGATGAATAGATTATCAGGCCGTGATGTCCAATATTGTTGGGCATCACGGCTATTTTTGAGCGGCGGTCATTAACTCGTAAATGCCCCAAAATATGAATAATCGTTGATATAAAGCAATTCTTAGCCCATCAACGTTGGCTTATCAATGCTTGTTAATTTTGTATAATTAGCCGCTATACCAATTATTAATTCTCATCAAAATATAACCGCTTACGGCATGAATCAGTGCTATCCTGAACCACTGGAAAGGACTGACAAAAAAATGCCTGAAAGTACCGTAGCAACACGTGTACCCGTAGTGCCAATGACGAGCTGGAAAAAATTAGCCCGCCAATATGATATCGAGAAACTCCCAGAAACATGGAACGAGGCGAGTGAAAGCCTTCGCTGGCAACATAACATTGGCTACATCGAAACCTTTAATGACCTGGATGAGATTTACTACACCCTGATCGACAACGAATTTTTACAGGATATCGTTTGCTACCATCCTGAACAAGTGCACACTTACTGGGTCGAAGATCTTTCACAGTATGTGTTCATTACCGAGTAACGTCTAAAACGGGTAATTCCGTGTGACGGTTTATATTTGCAATCATAAAAAAGTGCGCCTCAACTTGGGTTAAGCTGTTTGCTTGAACCTCGTTGAGACGCACTGTTTTTCGTAGAAGATTAAGAAAGTGTTGTTTTATCGATTTTGATGATTGATTTTGTTCTGTACGCGCTAGATTATGCCAAGATTAATACCTTTATTGAAAAAAAGTTTTGATTAGCGGTCAAAAATGACAGGAATGAGCGTGGTTTGCATACCTGTATTTACAATAATCTTATCTGTGTTATAGGGATGCTCAACAGGCATAGGCGGCCTTTAATTGGATGATTTGACCGAAACATTATCGAGTGGCTAAAACGTGATAGCTGTACGCAATAACCGGTATATTGACGCTCAGGGTAAATGCGTTCAATAATACATGCAATTGCTAACCGCAATAAATCTTTCGCATGTCATTACAGGAGGCTTACCATGTCAAAACAACAATCTTCAGTAACCATTACCACCCCTTTTGGCAACCGTCTTGGTCAATTACCAGTGATATCAAATCAATATTGTTTAGTCTATTCAAAATCCTGTCCGTGGGCGACCAGAGCAACTATTGCGATTGACCTGTTAGGACTTGGAAATGTCATTGACACGATCGATATCGACCATGGCGGCCTTGACACCAAAGCAGGCAGTGCCATGCTCTTAAAGGCGTATCGCAAAACGATTCCTGATTTTGATGGTCGTCCAGGGCTGCCAGCGGTCATCGATAAGGCAACAGGAAAAGTTGTCCAGAATGACCACGAAAAATTGACAAATTATTTAGAGGTTCAATGGGTTTCTTATCAAAAGCGCGATGCGCCTGATCTCTACCCAGAAGCAATTCGCGATGAGATAGATCTGTTAAACGATATCCTTTTCCATGACGTGAACAATGGCGTTTACAAAGCAGGACGAGCAACTAGTCAAAAGGCCTACGAACAGGCTTATGATCATCTTTTTTACCGTCTTGACTGGCTGAATGAGCGCTTGGGGCACCATCGTTTTTTGTTCGGTAATCAGCTTACCGACAGCGACATTCGTTTGTATACGACATTGGCGCGGTTTGATACTGCTTATTACACAAAGTTTAACTGTAACAAGAAACGATTATGTGATTACGACAATCTCTGGGCGTATGCCCGTGATTTGTATTCGATGCCTGCATTTAAGAAGAATACTGACTTTGAAGCTATCAAAGTGCACTACTATATGGCGGGTCTTGAACCAGAAGATTTTCAGATTATTCCTAAGGGACCGGACCAGAGTGGATGGACTGTGCCTAATGATCGAAAGCAATTTGAGCAGGACGCCTCAATCGCTCTTATTGACGATAATGAACTTAGAAAATTAACAATTGAATTTGCTAAAACGGATCACACGGATGATACCGCCCACTGTAGTCTGGCTAATGGCGCGCATAGGTCACTACCAGCGGATTCAGTTGCTGAGTAACGGGAATGTATCGCACACATAGAAAAAAGTCAGACCACGATGACTGGGTCTGACTTTTTGTAGTACTATCACCCGAAATGTTGGATGAGAATACTATGTTACCCTTGTGTACTTAGCAGGTGCTGCGCGGATTTCAGTTCATGGTGGATCGAACCGCTATTGTGCCGTGTGCAATTGTGGTATATAAAGGGAATCCCCCTGCACGTGGGGGATTGTTCGACCATTACGCAGCGGAAACGCGTTTTGGAAGGCAGAGGGCAGCTGTCTTTAAACTGTCTTGCGCAACGCACTATCTCCAAAACCACTGAGCCACGCCCATAAACAACGGAATGGTGACCAGCGAACATAGTGTTGTCAAACCAACCACGGTTGTACTAAACAGGTAGTTCTTGTTGAACGTTTTGCTGAAGATCGCCATCAACGCGGCAACCGGAGTAGCCTGCCCAAGCAGGATCACCTCTTTGACCATCATCAAATTATTCGGCACAAATTTCAGCATAATTAAAACAATCAGCGGGGCAATGATGAGCCGGGCGCCGATTGCTTCATAGAGGTCGCGGCTCTTGAGCGCACCGCGGATGTCGCCCTCGGCCAGATAGCAGCCCATGGCGATCATCACCAGCGGCAGGTTCATGTTGGCAAGATCTGATACGGCGGTACCTAGAACATGCGGCAGTTGGACGCCCGTAAAGGCAAACAGCAAACCGAACACCAACGCTAAAATGGCCGGGTTAATGACCAGTTTCTTCAACTGAATGGTTCGCCGGTCGCCGGAAATCATGTAGATCCCATAGGTCCACAGAGCAAAGTTTGAAACACCAACGAAAATACTCATGTAAAACACACTGCCGGTCCCTAAGACAGCCTTGGAAAGCGGCAGCCCAATGAAGCCCAAGTTAGCAAATATCAACGCAAAGCGCACCAGCATTTGGTTCGGCTTGCGAAACAGCAGCTTAGCGATGACAACGGTGATCAGCATCATGACGATAAGCAGCCCAAGAATATCCAGCCCGTCCATCAGTTGCGAGGATTTAAGTTTGCCAATAAAGGAATTCAGCAGCAGTGCTGGATTAGATATGTAGATAACCACGTTTGAAATTTGTTGGCTCCCAGTGTCGTCAATCAGCCCAACACGGAAGCACAGAAAACCAATCAGCATGATCAAGAACATGATCATCGTCTGACCGAAAATGACACTTACGATTGCCACAGCAGTTCCTTCTTTCAATTGTCGATACCTTTTATTATAAAACGACTATTGACTAAATTTGAATAGGCAATTAGCAGAAATACGTTGTGCATGGGCAGAAAAACCACCTGACCCAGGCCGCTTGCAAGCGGCGACTGAATCAGGTGGTTTGATTTAAATTACAATACTTTGCGGCCATTATAATACCCTTCGGCTGACACATGGTGGCTCAGGGTGTACTCTTGGGCTTTCGGGTCCCAATGAATAGCGGGTGCGGTCAATTTCAGGTTTGCACGTCGCGACCGTTTTTTAGTCTTTGACGTCCGTCTTGCTGGTACGGCCATGATCAATACCTCCTACTTGGTGTTTGCTTGTTGACGCTTAATATCTTTAATGGTCTTCTTTGCGCGGTCCCGCGTTTTGGCGTTGCTGCTCTTTAAACGACGGTAAGCGCTGGCTAAATCAGTTTTTTCCATAATAACGGCCTCCTTAACGGCTGATTTCGCGGAAAACGACCGGTCGGCGTAATTTTGGTGAATACTTACGCAGTTCCAGTCTTTCCGGGGTGTTGCGAACGTTCTTACTGGTTAAGTAAAGACGTTCGTGGGTTTCTGCTGCTTCTAAAATGACGTGTTTTCTCATGGGTTTCACTCCTATAACGTAATAATTACGATTTACATCATACCGAATCACCAGACTGAATGCAAGGATTGTTATCGCACTGAAGATACGATTTTGCAAGAATTTCACTCGAGCCAGAATAATGAAAACTATCCTTTGACATCTTGCAACAATCGCGCTACGCTATATTTCGTTAGATTGCTAACGAAAATAGGAGTGTGAAATATGCAAGAAACAAAAAGAACTCAAAAAATTGACCCAAAAGTCATTGCCGCGGTGATTGCCACTGGGCTGATGTCGTTTTGCGGGGTCATTGTGGAAACGTCAATGAACGTGACCTTTCCCACATTAATGAAACAATTCAATGTCACTACCAGCACCGTACAGTGGATGACGACTGGCTATCTGTTGACCGTGGCCATCATCGTACCACTATCAGCTACGTTTAAGCGGCGGTTCAAAACGAAATCGCTGTTTATCACGGCGAATCTGCTGTTTATGGCCGGCGTTCTGATCGATGCAACGGCACCGGCCTTTACACTGTTATTATTTGGCCGAATCGTTCAGGGGTTTGGAACAGGAATTGCCCTGCCGCTGATGTTTAACATTATTTTGGAACAGGTACCCATCAGTAAACGGGGGCTCATGATGGGGGTCGGAACCCTCATCACCGCCGTTGCCCCAGCCATTGGGCCAACCTTTGGCGGCATCGTTGCCAACTACCTTGGCTGGCGCTTTGTCTTCATCATTCTGTGGCCGTTATTAATCATCTCACTGGTTATCGGAATCATGACGATTGAACAAAAAAGTCAGATTCGTAAAGTACGGTTGGACGTTATCAGTGTATTGCTGATTATGGTCACGTTTATTGGTTTGATCGTGGGCTTCAGTAACATCGGCAGTGCCAGTTTTCTTAGTCTCGATATTGGTGGTGCACTGCTTATCGGTGTCATCGGACTGGTCGGATTGGTTTACCGGTCAATGCATATCGCCCAACCCGTCATCGATCTGCGCGTTATGACAACCGGCAGATTCAGCGGCCACGTCCTGTCGTTCTTCCTGTTACAGCTGATCTCGTTAGGGATGTCGTTCCTGTTGCCAAACTACATTCAGCTGGTCAACGGCTCAACCTCCACGATTGCCGGGCTGGTCGTTTTACCAGGCGCTGCCTTGGGGGCTGCCCTGGCGCCGATAAGTGGTCGGATTCTCGACAATTTCGGCGCGCGAAAACCAATTTTATTTGGTTGCGGACTGGTATTGGTTTGTCTGATTGTTTTCACTATTTTAGCGCAAAACATGAGCAATATCGTCATTATCAGTGTATATTTGGGCTATATGTTTGGTATCGGGTTAAGTTTCGGGAACATCATGACAAGCGGGCTAGCAGAATTGAGCACACAACAGCAGAGTGATGGGAACGCCGTTTTAAACACCTTGCAGCAGTTCGCCGGCGCTACCGGGACGTCAATCGTCTCCGCCATTGTGGCGGCCAGCCAATCCGGTCACGGCACGCAGGCACATTTGACCGCCGTTGGGACGCAGCACGCACTGCTGGTCTTAGCAATCGTCATGGTCGTGTCACTTGTTTCGTTGATGCGCTCGGTTCGCACAACCACTGGCCAAACAGAAAATTAGGAGAAACTAGGTAAAAAAATGGCATCTAATTTTGGTGTATTAATAAAACGCGCAGCTAACGACCAGGACAAGGCAATGGACGCCTACGCGCGACAATACGGTCTAACGGGGGTCCAAATGTCGATGATTGATTTTCTGGGACGCCGGTCAAACGACGTTGTTCTCCAGCGCGATATTGAGGCAGAATTTAACATTCAACGTTCCACGGCAACGGTCCTGCTGCAACGCATGGAGCGCAAGGGCCTCGTGGTGCGTCAATCGGCTGCCAGTGACGCCCGGCAGAAGCAGGTGATCTTAACGCAGAAGGCTGTGGAGTTGAAACAGCATGTGGAAAGTTACATTGATAATCAACAGGCCAAAGTCGAAGCGGCTTTTTCACCAGCTGAAATGGCCATTGTTAATCGGGCGTTGAAGTTTTGGATCGAAGAGAATAAGAAGTAACGCCTGTCATGTGGAGCGTTGGAACAGGTTGCAAGTAGTTACGACATCTATCGCTTCGTGACGCGGATTGACCTTGCGGGGTTGCTCTGAAGTGATTGAAGTCGCTGGCCAGCAGTCTAAACTTTCCATCGCTGCGAGCTTCGGCAGGCACACAGCTGGAGGTAAATCAGCTTCAACGCAAATCACTCTGATGGTATGCTAAATTGAAACTTGTAAATACGGAATGCATGGCAAGTCTTTAACGAAGACGTGTGGCCAGATCAATGACAGAAATTTATTTACGCGCATAAAGCTCTCAACACCGGGATTAGTTCTCGGTGGTTGAGGGCTT
Source organism: Secundilactobacillus collinoides DSM 20515 = JCM 1123 (assembly GCF_001435975.1). GTDB lineage: Bacteria > Bacillota > Bacilli > Lactobacillales > Lactobacillaceae > Secundilactobacillus > Secundilactobacillus collinoides. The sequence goes on along the minus strand of NZ_AYYR01000129.1, from coordinate 70,019 downwards.
TTTAAATTATTTTGAGTTAAACACTTGCCTTCAAGTGTACTTGAAGGTCTATTCTGAAGAAGAATTAAGAAAGGAAGTTTTAAAAACATGACAGTTAAAGATAAAGTGATTGTTATTACTGGCGCGTCATCGGGAATCGGTGCCGCCACTGCCAAATTACTCGCACAGAACGGTGCCAAAGTCGTTTTAGGTGCTCGGCGAGAGGAACGGCTGCAGAGCCTTGTTAAGGAAATTACGGATGCCGGCGGGATTGCCAGTTATTCTGTGACTGACGTTACCAAGCCAGACGATTTGAAGAATTTGGTTGCTAAGGCACAGGCTGATTTTGGTGGTTTAGACGTGATCTTCAACAATGCCGGGATCATGCCGTCTTCGCCAATCAGTGCGCTCCATACTGACGAATGGAACGAGATGATCGACATTAACCTGAAGGGTGTGCTAAACGGTGTTGCGGCCGTCATGCCAATCTTTACCACACAAAAACACGGTCAAATCGTCACCACCTCATCAGTTGCCGGTATCAAGTCGTATGCTGGTGCCGGGGTGTACGGTGCCACTAAGTTTGCTGTGCGCAACTTAATGGAAGTGATTCGAATGGAGAGTGCTCAGGAAGGGACGAATATCCGAACTGCCAGCCTCTACCCAGCAGCAATCAACACAGAGTTGCTGCACACGATTACTGACGATGCAACAAAGACCGGCATGGACGCCTTTTACAAGCAGGTCGGCATCACCCCTGACGCTGTTGCCCGTGTGGTAAATTTCGCCATTGACCAACCGGAAGACGTTAACGTCAACGAATTTACAATTTACCCGACAAAACAAGCTTAAATTCAATCATCAATTTAAAGGAGAGATATATTATGGCTAAAAATGAAGCAGTAAAAGATGGTATTTTCCCAATGGGTCCCAAGAACGATGCTTACGCGAAGTTCTTTACCGGTCAAAGTTACTTGCAAGGATTAGTCTCAGATCCTGCCGTAAACGTTGGCGTTGGTAACGTGACGTTTGAACCGGGATGCCGGAACAACTGGCACATTCATCACGATGGGTTCCAAATTCTGTTGGTGACCGGTGGGGAAGGCTTGTACCAAGAAGAAGGCAAGGCTGCTCGTCTGTTAAAGCCCGGTGACGTTGTTGTTACCCATGATGGTGTCAAGCACTGGCACGGCGCAACTAAGGACAGCTGGTTCTCACACGTTGCCATCACCGCTGGTACTCCAGAATGGCTCGAAGCTGTTTCAGATGCTGACTACGCCAAGGCGGAAGAAGGCGCTGAATAATGGCTAAAAAACAAACTGCTGGCCGTGACAACTTAGGCGATTTTGCCCCAAAGTTCGCGGAATTAAACGATGATGTGCTGTTTGGCGAAGTCTGGTCACGGGAAGACAAGATGTCCGCCCACGACCGCAGCCTGATTACTGTATCAAGCTTGCTGACTCAAGGCGTCCCTCAATTGGAAGCCCACATGAAGATCGCCAAACAAAACGGTGTCACAAAGGATGAAATGGTCGAATTGATCACGCACCTGTCCTTTTACGCCGGCTGGCCAAAGGCTTGGTCTGCCTTTACTCTGGCTAAAGAAATCTACAAAGACTAATTGCGTCAAATGTGTGTTGCTAACCACAAAAAAAACAGGCTTATTAGCACGGTTGCGTGCTATAAGCCTGTTTTTGTTTTATCGTTGACGCCGTATCTGGTCAATAATTGCTTCGCCGTCATAAGCCCAAGCAATCCCTAACACACCGGAGCCGGTATGGCAGCCGATTGCGGGGCCGATGAAGCTGGTATCGATGGCCAACCCGGGAAATTTGGCCTTTAGCTGGTCAACCCAGCGGGCCTTTGCCGTGGCATGGTTACCATCAAACACCACGGCGGCATACGGCAGAGCAGTATTCGCGTCCATGATGCGTTGAATGTCACCCTGAATATGGTTTAACGCCCGTTTTTCGGTCCGTTCTTTGGCCATTGGTGTGATTTTTCCGTTACCGTGCACGTCCATTGTCAGCACCGGGCAGACGTGAAGCAGACTTCCCAAGATTCGGGCTGTGTTGCTGATGCGGCCGGTTCGCTGTAAGTGGGTCAAATCTTTGACCACAAACTCAATTGTCATGGAATCGCGCAAGGTGGTCAGGCCTTGAAGAACTTCATCGATGCTAAATTGTGCCGTTGCCATTTGGACGGCCAAGCGAACTAAGAGATTATTTCCCCCGGCAGTACTATTAGTGTCAAATAGGTGAACGCGTGGTTCGTTGTGGTCCGTCAGCTCGTGTAAGTTTGCAGCAAAGGAGCTGATACCCTTTGACATTGGAATGATCACCACGTCGTCATAGCCCTTTTTCTGCGCCTGATCCAACAGGTCTTCCATGGTACCTAAACTTGGCATGGATGTTGACGGCATGTCGGCGGACTTGGCAAGTTCTGGATAAAAGGTGTCTGGTGTGATGTCCACCATGTCGGTATAAGTTTTGCCATGCCACAGCACTGGCACAGGCGCGATCAGCAAATTTTGATGATCGTGAATGAATTGGGATGAAAGATAGGCGGTGCTATCCGTAATAATTGCGATTGACATAGTTTTCCCCTTAAAATCGTGACAAGTAAAAGTTGATATCGTCAATTATGCTAATCTAGCGCGCTGAATTAGTCAACCGTAAAGGTAACGAAAGTGTTAAGTTTAGAAAAGTTGGAAACTGTGATTCTAATGACAGCATAAAAATAGCGCTGACCCAGGGGAAGGTCGGCGCTATTTTTTATATTGAGGAAAGGGGGTTGAAACTGAAGCAGATACGTTACACCCGAGTGGATTGTGTTTGGGGGAATATCAGTTATTTAGAGGAAGGGGTGTAACTCCAGTTCGGCGTGACAAGGGGGTTGGCACGCTTCCGGAAAACAATCGGCGAGCTGACGGGATTGATGTCCAAGTGACGAAGCTTAATGTGTTGGAGCGGGGAAGTAAAATTGGTGTTGGTGTTGTTAGCTTTAGGCGTCATCATAATCATGGGCGGTCATCCTTTCAGTGTGCGAAGTTGTTTGTATCGCTTGATTGATATTAACTATAAAGACTATAGGTTAAAGCTAACTTAAAAAGGTGTGAAGATTTTTAGAGTGCGGAGCGAGGCGGTTAAGGGACGGAGCATAAGGGACTCTGGGCCGAAAAGTCCGGGTCTGACTTTTTGGCCCAGAGTCCCTTATGCAGTAGTCCCTTGCCTCGCGGAGCACGTATAGGCGCAGTAAAATCAAAGCGCAAGCGGCAAAGCAGTATCCCCTTGCCTCGCGGAGCACATATAGGCACAGTAAGATAAAATCGCACGCGACAACAACAGTAGCCCTAAATAACCACCTCAACAAAACAACAATCGCCCGGCTGCTCCAATCTTCGAGCCGTCATTCCCAACCTTTCTGCAATTTATTGTTATGATAAACCCGAGGGATTCATTCGGTAAGCTTTGTTCGTGCGATATCAAGGATTATCCGACACAAAAAGGGCATTAACCACAAGGGCTAATGTCCAGACGTTTAGGATTTTTCTTGTTTGCAACTGTTTAAGGGAGATGCATGTTGACGGTGTCCGTGGTAGGGGAGTATCTGCCCAGCCAACACAACTCGGAATAACTAGGTATCACAGCTGCACCTACAGTATAACCAGTTTCAGGGACACAATCAGTTCAATAACTGCGCTCAAAAAGGCAATCTATGACAATTTTTAAACAGATTTAAACACATACGAAAAAATCTTGGGGTGGCACTATCAACTTTTTATAGGCAAGTGTCAAAAATTGATAGTCGCGGGCCGAAAATTGGCTATAAAATGGTAGTATTCATGTTAAATGACTGATCAATGGGGTGTATTAGTCATTGCAAGTACGTTTAAAAAATTTGGAGGATGCCAGCCACAATAATGCATGAGGGACACAATCTCATGTTGGAGGAAGCGGGGGAAGTTCAATTGAAATTATTCGAGTTACTGGATCATAGTGATGTGCGCCAAATTAAAATGATCCAATTACTATCAAAACAGCGGGGATCTTTGACGGTTAACCAAATTGCAAAAACATTTGCCATAAACGTTAGTACTGTTCGAGAAGATATAAAGTTAATTGCGTTTAATCTCAAGGCTTTGGGACCCAAACTAGCGGTAGTTAACATCGATGGAGAAGTCTCACTGCTGCATAGCGGCGATGTCTCCTTCAGTGATGTGTACTATCACTATTTGCATAAGTCGGTGAAGTACCAGGTTCTGATTTACTTGTTAAACCATCGGCAATTCAAAATTCAAAGGTTGGCAGACAGACTGAGTGTCAGCACATCGACGCTGATTCGGCGGATTCGTGAAATAAACCGGAGCTTGGCTGAGTTCAATATTGGCATCAAAAATACGCAGTTATTTGGGTGTGAGGCACAGATTCGGTACTTTTACTTCCAATTACTGTGGTTGGGGCGGCCAATTCAGGTCAATCGTTTTGAGTATGCAGACGACCGGGTGGCGCAACTGCTTAAAATGGGAAATTTTGAAAGTCTTTTAACGGAAACGGGTAAGGTAATGCTGACCGTTTATTTTGGGTTAGTCAAACAACGCTTAACTGCTGTGCGGGATGGCGACATTGACTATGAAAGTTTTAATTTCCGGAATGCCGGTAACGCGCCCTTTATCAAACAATTTTCAGATAATCTGCAACATTACTTTCACCAGGTCCATTTGAGTTGGGATGCGCGGGAACTGAATCAGGCAGTGGGCTTTTTAGTGATTCATTTTTGCTTCAACACTGATGAGCCAAGTGCGCGACAGTTCGTGGGACACTTGAGCCTGCAGTTTCCAAAAATAGACACGCTCAACCGCAGATTTATTCGGACGGTGGGCCGGATCCCGTTAGCTGCTGGCCTGCCGAGTACGTTTACCGAAGAAACGAAATTATCGTTGAGTCAGATTCATTTTTGCTTAGCATTTTATCGCGGTGCATTGTCTCCGGACATCTCTTCAGTGGCGGCTAAAGCGTTTGCGGAAGATGAACTGAGCCGGTTTTCAGACGGCCAAGCTGCAAATGAGCTGGTGCAAAAGTGTTATCAACTCTGCGAGGAGGCTTTCCATACGCTGGCAATTTCCGCTCAGGATTCTGATAAGTTCGACAAAATTCTGATGCGGTATGCCGTTATCGTGAACATGGCGCTCGGAAGCAGTAACAGTTACTTGACCATTGCCTGTGATTTTAATCTGGAACAGATTTTGAATACCGCGGCAATTGCTCGGGTGGGTGCGCACATCAATCAGCACATTAAGGTCAGTCTGCAACCGTATGAGGCGGACCAGAACTATGACCTGATCATTACCGACCAGATGAAACCGTATCCCCACCATGATCATTCGCGGGTATTTGTACTGCTTGGTATGGATTATGGGCCAGACTTCACCGCGCTAAATCAAGTTTTGAAACAACTTTACTTTGATAAGTTGCAATTCTAGTCAATAATTCCGCGCACACGGGTTAATATTGATAGGCAGAACGCATCGATGAAAGGCACACTAGCACCGTATCATTGATGTAGGGTATTTACTTTGGACAACTTTTTTCTCAACACGCCGGGGGGGGTGCGAAGATGAAAACAATCGATTTAACGGGTAACCGCTATGGCCGGTTGACGGCCCTTAAAAAGGTCGGTAAGCGACCGAATGGCAATGCACTATGGGAGTGCAGATGTACATGCGGTAATACCTGTGTCGTTGACGCTTACAATTTAAAAACGGGCGTGACCAGAAGCTGCGGTTGTTTGCGGCGCGCGCAGTCCAAACAAAATTGCGCGAAAAATGAAGCCTTTCGCAGTCACATTGGTAATACCGCATCGTTAGGTATCGTCAATGGGACCAACGTTTTAGCCATGACCAAGCGGCGGCAAACGAACCGCAGCGGGGTCATCGGTGTCAGTTACGAGAAAGGCCGAGAAGTCTGGGTTGCCAGACTCTATGTCAAGGGACACTTAGTTTTGAACTCGATCTTCAAGGACCGCAGTGAGGCTGTTCGGGCACGCAAACGGGCGGAAGCACAGTATCTAAAGCCAGTATTAGCAAGTCTTGATCGGCCATGGAATGGGGATTCCAGTTGCAATTGAAGATTGAAAAATATGGGTTACACATTAGGATGTGGGCCATTAGGGCATATTTTGGAGAAAAAACTGTCGAGGTAGACATTTCAGCAATGAAATGCGTATCTTGGCAGTTTTTGTCTTGTCTTTGGTAATCTGTTTGGGGCGACCATTTGACGCGACTAATATGACTAAAAGGGCGACTCTGGAGCCGGCATGTGTCGTTTACTTTGAGTGTCAAAAAATTCAAAAACAGACACTAACTCAGGTGCTGGTAGATCTCCTGCATCCGCTGTTCGATAGACGTGATTTCGTCTGAAAAGCCCTGGATCTGATCGGCATATTTGGCGACTACTTCCGGATTGGAGTCGGTCTTGTAGCGCAACTTATGTTCAAGACTGGCCCACATATCCATCCCCACTGTGCGAATCTGGATTTCGACGGGGACGTTGTGGACACCATCGGTTTGGAAAACGGGTACTGAAACGACTAAATGCAAACTGCGGTAACCGCTGTCCTTTGGATGACGGATATAGTCTTTACGTTTCAGTAAGGTGACATCAGATTGTTGCAACAGCATTTTTTCAATCAGGTAAACGTCGTCCAGATAATTAGTGATGACCCGAATACCGGCCACGTCAAAAATATTATCGCGGACACTTTGTGCGGATAACTCGAGCCCCTTGCGTTTCATTTTAGTAAAGAGACTCTGTACGTCCTTCATTCGTTCTTCCATGTGGTGAATCGGATTATGGTCGTGCTTAAATTGAAATTCCGTGTCCAAGTTTTCCAATTTTGTTCCAACTTCGTTTGCCCCGGACTGACAGAGCTGGTAAATAATGCCCATGTCCTGTAATTGCTTAACGTTATCCGGCCCGATGACCCGTTTAATGTTGTCATTGGTCTTTGGAATACTCATGAAATTTTGTCGTTCTAATATCATACTGTTCCCAACCTTATCTTCGTAGTGGCCTAAGTTTAGCACTTTTAGACACAGGTGTCGGCTGGCGTGTTTCAGCCGTTACCTTCCCATGGGTTTTATCGGGTTTCGGTCATTACACTTGACGTCCTTTTGGCGCTGAACTTGATGTCAGGTCATAACCTATAATGGTGGCTGAAAACGGCTCGGTCGTCAGCAGCGTCAGTTCCGGCGACGCCAATTTTTAAAGAGGGCACTGACGACCTCATTGCCCCCGATACTCGTCCAGGCAATCATCACAACCAGCACGGTAAAAGCAATCATTGGCGCGGTGTCCATAGAGAGAAACGGCAAACCGTGCCCCTTTGTTTGCGCCGTTGGACTAGTGATCACTAATGCAGAATCTTGGCTGCCCTGCCGTGCTAGTTGGTGACTGGTGCTGGTAAAGACCACGGTTGGGTGTTTCTTTTGATTGGCGGTCAGCGTGCTTGCCGATGGTTTGACCCGAAATACACTAATGGTAATGGCGTGTTTAGATGAGACGGTTATGTATGGTGCGGCAGTGTGACCTGCTTGGGCACTGGCAGTCAGTGGCGCACTAATGGCAATCAGCACAGCCAGCGCGGCCAGCACGTATTTAATCATGTGATGCAGCATTGAAATCATTCCCCCAAAATAAAGCCTGCATATCATTATAAGACTTTTATGACCAAGAAAGAATCACGAATTGCACCCTGTTCCCAAAATAATAAAGCGCTATTATGAAAAATTGCGAAAAGTTTGTGAATTCAGAGCGCTTTCAGCGTTAAATCTGAACAATAATTGCACAACTTCTGGTAACATGTGAGTAGACTATTTTTAGGGAGCTGATCGTCATTTCGGTTGTTGGGGAATTTATCATTAATAAGGACGCGGGCAACGCACGGCTCGTTAAACAGATGCCGCGGCTGGTTGCCTTGATTGCGGCGAATTTTACGCAGCATCATGTGCACCAGACCCACCAACCGGGTGACGCGAATTTGGTGGCAAAACAACTGGTCCGCGATTACCGGGAACACTTGGCTGACCTGCAACTGATTGTTGTTGGCGGCGACGGAACATTGCATGATGTGGTCAATGGGTTACAGGAAATGGGTCGGGGTCAGGTGCCAATTGGGTACATCCCGACCGGAACGGGAAACGATTTTGCGCGGGCTAACCACATTCCGTTGAATTACCAGGAAGCGGCTGCCAGCCTCACGAGTGCCGTGCAGCGTGACGTTCACGTCGGTCGGGTGACAGCAAAGGAGTTCGATACCAAGTACTTTATCAATAACTTCGGTATCGGCATCGATGCCCTTGTTGTTTATGCCACGAACCATTCACGACTCAAAAATGTACTGAATCGGTTAAAACTGGGTAGTTTATCCTACCCAATGCACTTCGCGACGGCGCTGGTACATCAACAGGCGTTCACTGCCAGTTGGGGTCAGAAGAAACTTGACCACCACGATGACCGAGCCTATCTGTGCGTTTTTACGAACCACCCGTTTCTGGGCGGCGGGGTTCGGCTCATTATGCCGGCGGATGATGACCGAAACGCACTGCACCTCGTCATTGTGCGTAAGGAAAAATGGCAGCTTATCGCGCAGGCTTTAGTTGCGTTGATCAAGAAGAAACCAAAATTGCCGCAGATTCACCACTATGAAGGGGCCGAATTTCATTTTGAAACGGAAGCCGGCGAGCACATTCAAGTGGACGGCGAAGAATTGCAGGGACCGCTCCACGCAACGTTCACGCAGGTGACGCAGCGGTTCCTGCTGCCTAAAAACTAAGAAGGTGACGTTAGCGGTGAACCGACAATTGCGTCAACGCTGGGAATGGTGTCTCATTATCAGCGCGGTGAGTTTTGTGAGTGTCATGGCTCTGGTAGCACTTAAAGCCACACACGGGGCGGATCAGGGTCTGCTAGACCTGATCAGACAGCTGAAAACGCCATGGCTGACAAGTTTCATTGAAGGGGTGACCCACACGGGCGGACCTACGGGAACGTTCATTGAAGCCGGGGCTATTGCGGTGATCCTATTTATCAAGTCGCAACCGTGGCAGGGCGGGATTGCCTTGGCCACGGTACTCATGGGTGATGGGTTTTATTCGCTGATCAAACAGATCGTTAAACGACCGCGGCCAATGCACCAGATTCTGCCCACAGGCGGCTACAGTTTTCCGAGCGGTCACACGTTGGGAACGACTTTGGTGGCACTGCTGCTCTGGACGTTGTTTGTCACCCAGATGCATCGCGGTTGGTTGCGGTGGACGGTCACGGTACTGCTGGTGCTTTGGGTGATATTAATCGGGTTTTCACGACTGTACCTGCAGGTGCACTTTCCAACGGATGTGTTGGGCGGCGTGTTAGGCGCGCTCATGCTGTGGTCAGGGATTCGGCTGCTCGGTGGTAATCAGCCCAACGCCGGTGTTTAAAAAATGTGAATTAGGGCTTAAATTCAGGATGAGTTTGGGCTATTGTTTAGATGATGTGTGTTATTAGCAGCTACAAAAGGGAGGCGCTATGAGTAAGTATCGGGTTCAAGCTATTATTTTTGTCCTAGTGGCATTTATGCTGGGGTGTAACGAATTTATCGTTGTTGGGATTTTATCGGACATGGCTAAGTCATTCGGGGCACCGGTGGCGACAATGGGGTATTTGGTGACGATTTTTGCGACTACCTATGCCATCTGCACGCCATTTGTGACGATTTTAACCAGTAAGTTTAGTCGCTATAAAACGTTGTTGACGTTGATCGTCATCTTTTTGATTGGTAATACCTTGAGCGGGTTTGCAACCAGTTTCATCACGATGATGCTGGCTCGGATGCTCACAGCAACAGTTGCTGGGGCAATTATTTCGTTGATTATGACCTTCGCCAGCGCCATTGCGCCGAGAAATAAGCGGGCGAGTCTGGTGTCATGGATCTTCGCGGGATTCAGTATTGCATCGGTGTTCGGTGTGCCGCTGGGAACGACAATCAGCATGACGTATGGTTGGCGCTACACGTTTTTTGTCATTTCGGTGATTACGATCATTACGCTTGTCCTTTTGATTTTTATCTTGCCACGCAATCTCGAACAGGTGTCGAGCTCAGTTGCGGGCCAGTTGACGCTCTTGAAGGACCGACGCATCTACATTGCCGTTTTTCTGGTGCTCTTTACGGCGGCAGCAATGTACGGCTACTACACTTACATTCGGCCGCTGCTGACCACCGCACTTGGCTTCAGCACAGCTAGTCTGAATTGGCTGCTGTTTATCATCGGTATTATGAGTATTATCAGTAACCGGTTATCGGGGATGCTGGCGGAACACCGGGGTCTTCAGGTCATGCCGCGGTTTTACGTGGCAGATATTGTGTTGTTGATGCTGTTGCCGATGGCACTGGCAAGTAAGCCCGCTGGGTTGGCCATCCTGCTCGTTTTGACGTTGATCATCACGATATTAAATTCGCCGATCCAGATCCACTTTTTAAACTTAGCTGAACGGGAGTATCCGCAATCAATCGTTTTAGCATCTTCACTGAATTCGATTTTCTTTAATTTTGGAATTTCACTGGGTTCAGCAACGTCATCACTCATGATGGCAAATGTCGGATTGAAGTGGATCAGCGTTGGCGCCGCTGTGTTTGCACTGATTTCACTGGTGCTGGCAATTCTGTTGAATCGAGCTGTTAAACGACGGAAAATTGCTGCTGGTGTTATCAAACAGGCCGCTTAAAAAATAGTTTGCAAAAAAAGACATTCAATTCGAATGTCTTTTTTTAGATGTTCTTTTGTGGTTGTCTGAAAGCTTACTCAACGGCGCTAAATGCCAAATCACTAGCGTGCGGCATGTAAGTCACTGCCTTAGCACCACTGGTTTTACGGTTTTTGGCTTGAAGCGTGTAAGTCAGATTTTTACCGTATTTGAGGTATTTCGTGAGCGATAACGTAAAAGCTGCACAGTGCTTAGAATTGGTCGTGCTTTTTGCTAACCGAGTGTTGCCGCTGTATAGGCGAACAGTGCGGTTAGCCGCTAATGCGTAGACGTTTAACGTGTAGCCGGCAGTTGTGTGGGTCTCGTTGTAATCCAGTGGATCTACCGTGCCGTATTGTTTGTTCGTGATCGTTGCGGCTTTGGTGGAGCGGACTTTTTTGCTGGTTGTGCCGTACACCTTGAAATTGCGGTAGCCAGTGAATTTGTAAGTGACTGACGTGCCAGCTTTTTTAGCCTTGAAATAGGTTGTTTTACCTTTATATTCAACGGCAATTTTGCTGACATCAGCCGATGTTTTAGCCGTGAACGAAAGATTCTTTGAAGTTGATTGGTAGTTAAGCTTGCTGATCTTCATTGCTGGTAAGGTCTGAGCCTGTGCCTGTATCGATGTTGAAGCAGCACCGCCGCCTATAAGTGCGCCGAATACCGCCATGATCCCTAGTAATTTCCCCGTTTTAGCCATATGCCCGCTCCTTTATATGATAGCCAGCCGGGCCCTTCCCAGCTGATTCCCCTTAGACTTTAGAGTATACCCAAAGTTGACCAAACTGCAAGATAATTAAACGTTTTAGATTGACTATTGTTGCACGCTCATTAGATGAACGGGTCGTTCTCCAGAGGTTAAACGGGGTTATCGCGCGTTTTTGCGGCCTTTCAACCTTATTGACTGACGCCCTTTAAGTCAGGCAACAAATTTGCATGGTGTCCGATAATCAACACGAATATTTAAAAACGATGCGTAAATTTGATTATTTTAACGATTTATCGTCAGTCACTTTTAAAATAGTGTTATACTCATAGATACTCTGCAGAAATGCCGAGTAATTTGCGACACGAAATCAGATGCGGCGTTGCACACGCTGAGTACATATCCTGATCCATTTCTTGCCGCTCTCTAAACTGGAGAATTTCACATGGCAATTTCAATTATTTACACGAGTTTTTTGATCTCGTTTGTGAACGTTGGCGTTATCGGCGTCCTTCAAATCATGATGCACTTTATTAATTTTGACGATCAGGGTGAAGACCCGCGTCCGTGGCGCTCGGAACTGATCTTTACCGCTTACTTTACAATCATTAGTCTGGCGATTCTTTGGCTGAGCACCAAGATGCCCAATGCTTTTACCGGAATGGTGCTGGTCAACTGTCAGTTTCTGTTGTTAAACAACTACACCGACCTGCTTCAGACGCGGCTTAACGTCGGATTGTCAGCGGTGATAAGTATTGTTCTGTTTGCCACTGTTTTGGGAATTACAGGCTGGCCGCTGTACTTGTTTGCTGGCGGTTATCTATTGTTCCTCCTCGTAAAATTTCAGTGGTTCTACCCATTTGACGAGCACCCATACTTCGTACTGACGGGGCGCTACATCGCGGGAATTGCATTCTGGATTGCGATGCAGCAAGTCCTGCACCTTAGTCAAAACATTCTGGAGCAGCGTCTGTTTAGTTTTCTGATTGCGGCAACGCTCTGCTACGGCTATCTGCTGGTGCTGCGTCACGATCACGTTGAGAGTACCCGCAACGCTCACGATGTCCACTTTGATAGTCTGACTAGTGCCAATAACTGGTTGACGTTTCGCGAGGACTTGGATGCGTCCTTTTTGAACCATAAAGGCTTGGCAATTGTTGCAATGGATATTGACCGCTTTAAGGAAATTAATGACACCTATGGCCATTTAATGGGCAATCAGGCATTGGTCAGGTTCGTTGCCACGATGCAACAAACGCTGACCGAATTGGCCCCGCAGGCCACTTTCTATCGAACGGGCGGTGAGGAGTTTACAGTCTTGTTGCCGGAAACAACGATGGCGGAGGCCAAATCGATTGCAGCGGCGTGTCAACAAAGGTTGCAAACGCTCGTTTTGCATACCGAGGACAAACAGACTTTTGGCCTGAGCTCCTCAATGGGCGTTACGGTTAAGACCGCGGGGGACACTGAGGTAATGGATGTTTTTCGCCGGGCCGACCATTTTCTATACCATTCAAAACGCAACGGTCGTAATCAGATCACCACGGATGATGATGCGATTGCTGCGTTAGATTAAACAACTGAACACACCCACCGAATGCGATTGACTATCGATTCGGTGGGTTTTTGGGTTAATTACACGGATGGAAACTGGGCCGAAAACTTTCTTATCACCAGCTGTACAAGACCAAGGGAATCCGGATACTAAAGCTGACTGCTTTCTTTCTCATCCTGTGTGTTCATGGTAAAATAGGGGCCAAAGAGACAGGCCGCTTATGATTGCAACGTCCTGTTCAATCAGGCATAGGAAGCGAGTTGATCTATCGTGTCAGAAATGGATCCAAAGAAGTTTACCCATATTTTGGTGGGGGTCGATGATTCACCCGACGCTCAGCTGGCCTTTCGTTACGCAATGAACCGTGCTAAGAGCGATGACGCCGAGCTGACCATCACCTCAATTTTAGAATCGGATGACATGAACGTTTATCAGGCACTCAGTAAAGACTTTGTCCACGGCAAGCGTGATGAATTGACCAAACACTTGGAAGAATACCGAAATCTGGCCTTACGTTTCGGCATTAAAAAAGTGAACACCGCTGTTTCAGAAGGTGATCCTGGCGAGACCATTGTTAAGGAAATTATTCCTGCATTGAAACCAGACCTGCTTGTCATTGGTTCACTGGCCAAATCGGGAATCCGGAAACGGTTCGGCTCGCAAGCCGCTTATATGGCGAAGTACGCGCCAATTTCAGTAATGGTCGTGCGCTAATGTTAAACAATAACAATATTGATGCAACAACAAAACGTATTTTTGCCCATCGCGGCATGTCCCAGTTAGCCCCAGAAAACACCCTGGCCGCCTTTCATAAGGTCAAGGAAAGTGGCGTACACTGGCTGGAAACAGATCTGGACCTCACGGCAGACGGTCACATTGTGATCCTGCATGACGAAAGTATTGACCGGACGACCGATAAAAAAGGTGCCATCCACGAACTTACATTGGTGGAGGTCGAATCTGCTGATGCCGGGTCGTGGTTTGGCCCCGAGTTCACAGGACAGCGTATCCCAACTTTGACGCAGTTGATCGATTTGATCAATGCTGATGGCCTCAATGTGAACTTTGAGTTGAAACCGTATTTGGGCGGTGACGAACGTGCTGCCAAGCTGATTGATGGCTTTGCAGCGGAACTAAAACGGGTGTCGCCAACTTCCCAGGTGATTGTTTCAAGCTTTAATGCAAGCATGCTGAAGCAGTTCAAGGCGTTAAGTCCTGAGACCCCGACAGCAATCTTGTTTAAACGCAACCAGTTGAACGAAAATTGGGCGGCCGTGGCGGATGCCACCGGCTCGAAGATCATTCACCCGGACGTTCGCGGGTTGACCCAGGAACGGGTGAGAAAGCTGAAACAGGCGGGTTACCAGCTGAACGTTTGGACCGTCAATAACCTCCGCACGGCGTACCAGCTGTTTAACTGGGGCGTTGATGGGGTGTTTACAGATATTAGCCACCGCTTTCCAGAAGCGTTTCGGGCACAATAAAAAAACGATATGGGCTTAACTGCCCATACCGTTTTTTTGTTATTGTGAGGCCTTTTCGCTAACGTTTAAGACAGGAAAGGGTGAGATTACGTGCGGAACGAAAGCGTTATTCAAAGGTCGCTTGGACACGCTTAATAAATAGCGACGCGGCGGATGACAACTGCTGATTTTTTGACCAGATGACATTATTGGGCTCGGATAGTGCCGGGCTCAGCGGTCTGAACGCAAGCTTGCTTGAGGTCTCCCCGCTGATCAACCCATCAAATCCGATAGCGTAGCAGTTCCTTTCCTGCATCAGCAGGCCAGCATTATAGATTAAATCGTAAGTGCCAACGACTGTGATTTCATCAGCAACATTGCGCCACCAGTCGGCAAAAAATTCGCGGAGTAAGGATTGTTCGGAAACCAGTAACGGCAGACCAATTAAATCATTGGGGGCAATTGCGGTTTTTTGAAGAAGGGGACTGTTTGCCGGCATCAGCAGGCCCCACTGATTTTCCCCGGGAAGGTGCAACGCGTTGAACAGATGAAGATCGCGCCGACCCATAACGACGCCGATATCAAGGACCCCGTTTTCCAACTGGGTCTCTATCGCCATCGCGTTGCCGGTATGCAGGTGCACGACGACGTCTGGGTAGTCGATCTGAAAGTGGCCTAATAAATTCATCAGCGACTTTAATTGAATGCTCTCACCCGCGCCGATGTCTAAGGTGCCCGAGACGTTGACCTGTTGGGCCTGAACGTTGGCAGTGGTCTTATCAACTAATTTTAGGATCGTGGTTGTTTTTTCGAATAAATATCTGCCTGTTGGTGTCAGCACCATCTCGCGGGAGCGCCGTTCAAATAACGGGCCGCCTAATTCGGTCTCCAAATCAGCAATCTGCCGTGAAAGGGTGGGCTGTGAGACGTGCAGGATGCGTGCGGATTCTGACATGTTATGGGTTTGAGCAACGGACACAAAATAACGTAGTACGCGAATTTCCATGGTACCGCCTCCGATAGCTAAACTGAATAGATGCCTATTTATTATAGGTATTTAACATTGCCATCATATCCTATTAAACTCTATGTATCAATAAATTGGATGACAGGAGGCAAAGACATGACAAAAACGATACAACTAACCGCAACGGACTTGGCGCAACGTCGGGCTGTGATCGACCGCAATCAACGATTGGTTCAGGATATGAACGAACACGCGCACAATAGCAAAATGATTGCGCAGATGATGTCGGAAATCACCGGCAGGCCAACGCCAGAAAATTTTCAAATGAAACTGCCGTTCTATACGGATTACGGTGGCGACTTGCATTTTGGTAAGAACATCATCTTGAATTCAAACGTGCAGATGACGGATCTCGGCGGTATCACGCTTGATGATGGGGCGCTGATCGGGCCTGGTGCATCTCTCATCACCGTCAATCATGACCTGGCGCCAAAACACCGACGGGAATTATTCGTGAGTGCGATCCATATCATGGAAAATGCTTGGGTTGGCGCTCGGGCGGTTATTTTGCCGGGTGTGACCATTGGCAAAAATGCCGTGGTCGGTGCCGGCGCTGTGGTGACGAAGGATGTGCCGGACAATACCGTTGTTGCTGGTGTGCCTGCCAAAATCATCAAAACAATACCTGATGACTAAGACATCAGCGTTTCGACACAGAAGTGCTGTTCAGTAGATTTAAACACAAAGTTAATTCAGAGGAGATATAAAATGAAAATTTTAATTGCCGGTGCCCATGGCGCCACCGCACAGCTAGTTGCAAAACGGTTAATTGCAGACACAACTGATGAGCTTGTTTTATTCCTAAGAGATGCTAAAAGATTGGGTGATTGGGCGAAGGCTGATCGCGTGACCGTGGTCGAAGGGGACGTGAAGCAGACCGAGACTTTGGTCAAGGCGTTAACGGATGTGGACGTTGTCTACTCTAATTTGGGCGGTACTGATTTGGCTGACCTAACCAGTGAGCTGCTCGCTGCCATGAAACAAGCGGGAGTCCACCGGCTTATTTTCTACAGCGCCCTAGGTGCCCTTAACGAAGTTCCTGGCAAATTCGGGGCGTGGAATGAACAAGCAATTGCCGCCTTTTTGCCCGGCTTTCGAAAGGCAAATGACCTGATCCTTAAAACGCCGGAAATTGTGACGACCCAGCTTCGGCCAGCCTGGCTGACCAACAACGATGAAGTTGCCTATGAAACGACCAGTGCCACTGAGCCGTTTAAGGGGACGGAGGTCTCTAGGAAAAGTGTTGCGGACTTCGTGATTCGCTTGTTGAAAGATCCTTCGCTGTATCAAAACGACAGTATCGGTTTGGACAAACCGGGTACCGATGGCGACCAGCCGAGTTGGATCTAGCACTGGTGTTTTGCGCTGATTGTGCAGCTTGAATCCAAACGCATTGTAGGTGATTATTGTCACCAAATAACCGTTGTTATGGCGAGTCATTAATTGCGTACCGTTGCTTAGTTCACGTGAAAGGGTAAGCCTATGATCAATCAGAATGAGGATCACGCTAAGATTATTGATGTGTTCGCGCATACGCTGCCGACACAATTGAAACAAAAAGTGCTCGCTGTTGCTCCTGATGCGATAGCGCCGTGGATGCGTCAGCCGTTGTTAAATGATATTGCGGCGGACAAAGACAGTATTTTGCCAGGACAAGCTGAAATTTTATCGGCAGTCAATCTGAACCCTGAGGATTACATGGCACCAAATGAAGCGGCTGACGTCACTCGACAGGCCAATGAGGCACTTATTTCGATTTGTCAGCAATACCCGCAGCAGTTTGCCGGCAGTGTCGCGATGGTGCCGATGAATAACGTGCCAGAAGCACTCAAAATCATTGATGATGATGTGGTCCACGGTCCGATGCTCGGCATTCAATTATTCACCCGTGCTTTAAAGAAACCGATAACGGCGACTGAATTTCAACCGATTTTTCAAAAAATGGCCGATATTGACGCACCCATTTGGCTGCACCCGATTTTTGATGAAACCAAAACCGATAACAATATCACGTTCAGCTGGGAATATGAACAAACGCTGGCGATGAACAATATCGTCAACGCGCAGTATTTCAGCCAGTATCCAAATTTAAAGGTCATCGTTCATCACGCGGGGGCTATGGTGCCGTATTTTGCCGAGCGTATCCGGTATATTCAGGGTGAGGCGAATTATCAAGCCTTTAAAAAATTCTACGTGGATACCGCGATTCTGGGCAATCCGAATGCCTTAGCGCTTGCCATCGCATTTTTTGGCACCGACCACGTGCTTTTTGGTACTGATGAACCGCTGGGCGTGCCGCCAATCGGTGCGTCACAGGTGATCGAGGATGCCATTAACGCCCTGCCGCTGTCTGAAAGCGACCGGGAGAAGATTTTTAAAACTAATTTTGTGCAATTACACTGAACACGTTGCGCAAAAGCGACGCGATCAGTGTGCTCAGACTTCCGCAATAATAGGAGGACTTATCATGTATGTCATCAGTATGACGGTTACAAAAGAAGAAAGTGCTGCCTTGGCTAAGGCGCATTTTGAAAAGCATCAGGCCTGGTTTAATCAGCATATCGAAGACGGTCATTTTTTACTTGTTGGACCGTCTAAAACTCACGCAATGTCAGGGGTCATCATTGCGCAGGCCGAATCCAGGTCGGCGCTGGACCAACTCATTTCGCAAGACGCTTATTATCCGGACATTGCCCACTATGATGTCAATGAGTTTTCTGCAGATGAAGTCTCACCGGCACTTTCACAATTTCAAGGAAAGTAGGAAAAATAAAAATGACAATGACAGAACACGAAAAACTTTTAGCTGGTCAAGAATACAACTACTTGGATCCAGAGCTGCAAACCATGATGGCCAATACGAAAAAAGACTTAGCAACTATCAATGATGGTAAAACCTCATTGGACGTCCGAAACACAACAATCAAACACATGCTGGGTGCCTCCGGAACGGATGATGCCGTTGGCGACAACTTCGCCATCCTCTACGGGGCCCACACGAAAATCGGTGACAATGTGTTTATTAACAGTAACGTGACGTTTCAGGATTCCAATTTAATCACGCTGGGCGACCGGGTCGTGATCGCACCGGACACAAAACTCTATTGCGGCAAGCACGCCATCAATGCGAATGCGCGTTTCGGCACGCGTCCGGACGGCAGCAGATATCTCACCACCTACACGTCACCGATTTCAATCGGCGATGATGTCTGGATCGGCGGCAACGTGACGGTCACTGGCGGTGTTCATATTGGGAACAATGTGATTATTGGCGCCGGCGCGGTGGTTGTCAGTGACATTCCGGATAACGTTATTGCGGCTGGTGTCCCGGCGAAGGTGATCAAACCGTTAAAGCCGCTCAATTAATATTAAGATGATGTTTCCTACTGATAAAAAGAGACTGCTCAAATGATTTGAACAGTCTCTTTTTTGTGTAATTAGTCTTCTGGGTCTTCACCCGCAACCGATTTATTCAGCTCTTCAGCCTTATAGTAATCAGCAGTCACCACGTAACTCTTGATGCCCCAGTAGTAGAAGCCAAGGGACGCCAGAATAATGACCACGAAGTCCAACGGATACGGGATCCAATTTTGACCATTGAACTGCTTGCTGCCGATGTAGGACATGATGGAGATAAAAATCAGGTAACCGATCATCCACAAACTGGCTTTGAAAGCTTTGCGAGTTGCCACGAAGCCGTTTTTCCATTCGTAGTAGAAGTAAAAGGGCAGACCCAATAGAATCACCAGAATAACTTGAACGGTCGTCGGCCACATGGCCCAATAGGTCGCCAGTGATGCCAGGACAAACGAGATGGGGGCAATCCACGGGAGTCGTTTCAAACGAACTGGCCGGTGTAATTTTGGTCCCATTTTTCGCAGTGACATCGCCGTGACTGGCCCCGTCAGATAGGCAATCAACGTGGCCGTTGAGAGCACCGTCGCCAGTACCGCCCATGACCGGAAGACCGATACCATCACCATACTTAGAACAGTATCGACCAGCATGGCGGCACGCGGAATCCCATATTTTGGATTGATTTTACCGATAAAACGAGGAATGTGGTGGTTACCTTCCATGGCAAACAGGGCGCGCGCGGTGGAAGCCACGAAGGAGACCCCGGTCCCAAACGGCGAAACGAAGGCGTCCATGTACAATAGGACGGATAGCCAGTGAATGCCCAGCAAAATTGCCATATCCGCAAACGGTGAGTTGAAGGTGATGCCGTGCCAACCGTATTTGGCGATCATTGCCGGTGGCATGGCCGTGATGAAGGTGCTTTGCAGAATGATATAAATAATTCCACTGATCAGCAGTGAAATCGTAATCCCACGCCCGATGTTCTTCCGGGGATTCGTAATTTCACTCCCCATGTTGATAACCGTTTGAAAGGCATCAAACGAGAAGATGATCCCAGCTGCCGAGGTCGCAGTGAAAATGGGCGCAGAGCCATACGGCATAAACTGATGCCAGCTTGTCCCGTAGTTGCCGGGATGGAAGCCGGACATGGTCAGCAACAGGATGGTCAGCAGCGGCACCCCAATTTTAAAGACCGAAATGAGACTGGTGAAGTGGGTCAAGATTTTAACGGACCAGAAGTTCAGCAGGGTAAAAACGATAATGAACCCGAACACCACAAACAAACCGGATGTGGTAATGACGCCACCGCTTAGAAAATGGTGTGTCCACTTCGCCCATGACCACGGCCAGGAGCTCATATACTGTACGGCAGCCACGGCTTCAATAGGAATCAGCGTGATCAGCGAGACCCAGTTGGCCCAGGCAGCAATGAAGCCTAGCAGTGACCCGTGGGAGTACTGCGCGTACTTGCTCATCCCACCAGATTCAGGAAACATGGCGCCGATTTCAACGTAATCGTAAGCAATCGCGCCAATAATTAGCCCCCCAATAATCCAGGAAATAATGGCAGCGGGTCCAGCAATCTTGGTAGCTTCCCAAGACCCAAAAAGCCAACCAGAACCAATAAGCGACCCAAGCGCCAGCATGACAAGCGGGAACAGAGCAATTTTTTTGTTGTTTGTGTTCATAGAACCTCCAGATAAGAGTGCGGAGCGAGGCGTTTAGAGGGCGGAGTATAAGCAACTTCCGGCATAAAATCCCGGTCTTGGATTTTGTGCCGGAAGTTGCTTATACAGGAGCCCTCTGCCTCGCGGAGCACGTTTCAGCAATGTAAGGGTAGCGCGCAGAAGAACTGCGCATCTGCAGAGAATTAAATAATAAGCGTGCACAAGGAATCAGAGTATAAGGCACC
>NZ_AYYR01000129.1:376-49223 GCF_001435975.1 Secundilactobacillus collinoides DSM 20515 = JCM 1123 | reverse complement strand
GTTGCTTATACAGGAGCCCTCTGCCTCGCGGAGCACGTTTCAGCAATGTAAGGGTAAAGCGCAGAAGAAGTGCGCATCTATAGAGAATTAAATAATAAGCGTGCGGAAGGAATCAGAATATAGGGCAGGTCGGCATAAAATCCCGAACTTGGATTTTGTGCCGGAAGTTGCTTATACAGGAGCCCTCTGCCTCGCGGAGCACGTTTCAGCAATGTAAGGGCAGTACGCAAATCGAACGTGCACTTTGAGCAAACGGAAAATAATCTCTAACGCCAAAAAAGTACCGCATCAACCAAAATATGTAACAAAAAATTGAACAACTAGTAATTTCCAACTGATCAACCCAGCCGCAAACACTAAGACGTCAATAATAAGCGCCAAAAATAAAAGTATCCTGTAAGCAAAAATCATCAGTCTAACAATTATCTCATTATATTTTAATAAAAACAATCGTGTTAGTCAAAATTCAGATACTGAAATATTGTTAATGACCACATCTTTGGCAATAACGTTGAAGAATATCACATCTCATTCCACAGAAAAAGGCCGAGAAGCCAAGTTCCCAGCCTTATCAATGTCATACTGTTTAGTTGTTATCTTTCCGAAACGGACTGTCGGTATCCGACATCGATGTATTGGCAATATCGGTCCGAACGACCAGCACGTCACAGGGTGCGTTTCGAGTGACAAAGTCAGTCACAGAACCGGTCAGTACCCGTTCCATGGCGGACATTCCGGTGGCGCCCATCATGACTAAGTCATTTTTATGATCCTTAATGAATTCCATGGCAATCACGGTTTTTGGATTACCGAAACGGATGTGGGTCGAAACATCCGTTAGCCCGTACTTTTCTTCAATTTGTTTGACGAGTGTTTCCAAATATTTGCGCGCATCGCCGACCAACTTATCAACGAGGTCGCTGGTCATCATGGAACCGAAGTAACTGGACGTTGAGCGTTGGGTATCAATAACGCTGAGCAGATCCAGGTGAGCGTCGTTTCGTTTCGCAACGGCCACGGCCTTAGCAAGCGCCAGTTCGGATAACGATGAGGTATCAAGCGGTACCAACACATTTTGGTATTTTAACATAGGAAAATCCCCTTCTCTTCGCGATTAAACGCGGCTTAGCACAATCTTGGTCGCCTGTGCCAAAACGTGTCCTTCGATAGCATCCCACAGTTCGTTGAGCCAGAAACCGTCTTTCAGCGGCAACCGATCGTCAAGGGCATAAACTGTGACGGTGTAACGGTGATCCTTGTCGGGCGGCAGCGGGCCAGTGTAATGGGTCCGGGAAATCTCGTCCGGATTATTGACCATGTGGCCGGCCTGAGAATTATTACCGTACGTCATTGGCACGGCTGGATCAAGACTGGCATTTTCAGGAATTTCAGTCAGTGACCCGTCGATGTTGGCGGCAACCCAGTGGATCCAGGTGAATCCCCCGACTGGAATGGCATCGTGGTCAATCATGGTAACAGCAAATGTTTTGGTGCCAGCTGGGACGTCGGTCAGCGTAATTGGAAATGACCGAGCGGGCCCCCCATCACGTTTGAATTCGTCGGCAGCGTGCTTCCCGTATTTATCGGGTAAGTAGCCGTTTGTAATTGGAATATCAATTTTCATAAGCACAACCCTCCAATGAATCTTTACTATATTATACAGCAAGAATGAATTAAACCGTAAGTAATTCAATTTTGTCTGAGATTCAGTTGATTAGATGGCGACAAACAGGGTATGCTAAAGTGAGCAGAAACAAATGAAGAACTGAGGGGACAAGTATGGAAACAACGACCATGGTGACCATTTTGCAACAGTTGATCCGAATTCAGTCGGTCAATGGAAACGAGGCCGAAGTAGCCCGCTACATTGCAGGGCTGTTTGCGCCGTACGGAAATCGGGCTGTGGTGGAGACGGTAACGTACGCACCCGGCCGCGATAACCTGGTCGTCACGATTGGCAATCAGGATGGGCCGCAATTGGGCTTTTCTGGACACATGGACGTGGTGGCACCCGGTGATTTAGCTGACTGGGATGGCGATCCGTTTGGCGGGGAGATCAAGGATGGCCGGTTGTACGGTCGGGGCGCTTCGGACATGAAGAGCGGTTTGGCAGCCCTTGTCATCACCATGCTGGAAATGCTGGAACAGGGTGAACCGACAACCGGCTCGATTCGGTTGCTGGCCACCGTCGGCGAAGAAACTGGTGAGTATGGGGCTGCACAACTGACGGATGCCGGTTACGCGGACTATTTGGCTGGTTTGGTGATTGCTGAACCCAGCGGAATGACGAAGCTGAGTTATATGTCACGCGGTGTGATCGACTACTACGTTGATTCTGTCGGTCGGTCGGCCCACAGCGCCAACCCGCAGAAGGGCATCAACGCTATCGACCACCTGCTGGCTTTTTATAATGAAGTCAATGCGTTAATGAAAACATTTGATAAGATGGATCCCGTTTTAGGCGGTCTGATTCACAGTGTCGACATGATTTCTGGAGGTGAGCAGATCAATAGTGTCCCCGATCACGCGAGATTGGCGGCAAATATCCGGACAACGCCTGCCTACCCAAACAAGGTCATTTATCAGGCACTAGAGGGGCTTATTGAGCATTTGAATCAACGGCCGGGGTTTCAGCTCAGCATCACGTACAGTTACCCAGAGGAGGCCATTCCGGGCCGTGTGGACGGACCAATGGTTAAACTGGCACAAAAAGTTGGCCACCGCGTTATGGGACGGCCAATTATGCCGGTCGGATCAGCAGGGGCGAACGATGGTGCGGAATTCAGGCGGGCTAAGCGACCGTTTGAAACAATCGTGATCGGTCCCGGCAGCAACACCTCACATGAAGCAAATGAATTTATCAGCGTAAAGCAATTTTTACTGAGTGTGCAATTTTATGAGCAGTTTGCTTTACGGTTTTTAGGGGAATAAAGTAATAATCGTGGTGATCTTCGTTTTCGAGGACTACCACTTTTTTTAACCAACCAAAAAACGCCCAAACCATTGTAGGCTTAGGCGTCGAATTAACCTGTTTCGGGGGTTTACTTTGTAAATTGTAACACGTAGTTACCCTGAGCATCGGAAGTAATCGTATAGGTGGAATATCCCACCTTTAACCATGAGGACTTCGTAGCTGAAGCCCACGCCTTCGCATCCGAGATGGAGGAGAAAGTGTGTGATGAGCTAAAGTTGTAGGATGAAGCATCGCTGTCTGTCGATGAGGAAGTCGATGCTGCTTTCGATGACTTTTTGGATGAAGATGTCGAAGATTTAGCAGTAGTATTTGATGAGGCCTTACTTTCTGACGAAGCTTTCTTTTTGCTTGCAGAACTGTTTTGCCCGCTGTCCTGAACATTTGATTCTGATGTTTGAGTGTCCGAACTTTGACGGCCTGAGGCTGGTGCCTCGCTAGTGCCGTCCTGACTAGTTGTATCTGATGAGTTGTTGCTATCGTGTGTCTGACTATCCGATGAAGTAGAAGCCTTATCGGAAGCGGATGAACTGTCACTGTCCTTTTTTGATGTATCATTTTTGCTGCTTGAAACTTGCGTTGTGTCGTCGTTTGTACCGACACTGGTCGAGCGATTAGCGAGCCAAACACCGATGCCGATAATAAGCGCTAAGATAACCAAGAAACTGACGAGGATCTTGCGGATCCGGTGCGGCTTCTTGGGACGTTTGCGGTTGGGACGCTTATTATTGTCCTCGGTGTTGAAATTGTAGCGTTGCATTCGCGATTGCGGTTCCTGATTATTCACGTGAAAAACCTCCAGTATCAAGAACGTGCGAGCTAACCCCACATGATATACTACTAAGCTTAAGCATACTTCATTTGCCCTAAAAGTTTAACCTTTTTTTCCTAATTTGTAAAATCAACTGCTGATGAAAGCGGGTATAATCAGCGTTTTACTGAATTATTAAATTTTCGGATTCGCACCGAAAATGGCGGCGATTTGAGATATTCGTTGGGTGAAGTCGGTTGGTTTTGAATACTGAAAATAGCGCCTAGTGGTCGGAGGCGGTATGCAACGAACGACTCGGCATGTACAATACAAAAACCTCAGAAAAGATCTGAGGTTTTTAAAGCATCATTGGTTTCAATGACGTACATATAAGGTGTAGGACAATTAAGCCTTGACTGCGTTGGTGATCAACCCGGCAACATAGTCGCCGAATTGACTAGTACCGAGAACGGTTGCGGTATCATCTTGGGCAAAGTCCTCGGTCACGTGGTGGGTGGCGATGGCTTGCTTAATGCCATCACGGATGAGGTCGGCAACCTGATGCCAACCGAGGTAATCAAACATCATGGCACCCGAGAGCATCAGTGAGGTTGGATTAAGCTTGTTTTGACCCGCAAACTGCGGTGCAGTACCGTGAGTGGCCTCAAAAACAGCGTGGCCGGTCTGGTAGTTGATATTACCGCCGGGGGCGATGCCGATGCCGCCAACTTGGGCAGCTAAAGCATCGGAAATGTAGTCGCCATTCAGGTTCATGGTAGCTACAATCTGGAAGTGGTCAGGGTAGAGGAGAGCTTGCTGAAAGAAGTTGTCGGTAATGACATCGTTGACAATGATCTTGCCAGCTTCCTTGGCCTCAGCCAGTTTTGCGTCGGCTGTTGCACTGCCTTCATCAGCCTTGATTCGGTCATATTCAGCCATAGTGAACGTTTCGTCATAGCTGTCGGCTAATTCATAGCCCCATTGTTTAAAGGCCCCCTCAGTCTTTTTCATGATGTTGCCTTTGTGGACCAGGGTCACAATGTGTTTATTGTTCGTTAGCGCGTAGTCTAAGGCCGCTTTCACCAAACGGGTGGAGCCTTCCTTGGAAATCGGCTTAATGGCATAAGCAGCTGTTTCTGGGAACCGGACCTTATCCAGCTGACCCTGTTTTGCTAAGAGGTCTTGCCATTCCTTAGCTTCTGGCGTGCCGCCCGGGGTGTCGATCCCGGCGTAGATGTCTTCGGTGTTTTCACGGAAAACGTCAATGTCGACTTTTTCAGGATGAACAACGGGTGACGGCGTCCCAGGATAGTAAGTGACGGGGCGGAAACAGGCGTAGAGATCGAGTTTTTGTCGGAGCGTAACGTTGATGGAACGGTGACCATGACCGATTGGGGTGGTCAGGGGTCCCTTGATACCAACGCGGTTTTCGCGCAGGGCAGTCAAGGTCTCATCAGGCAGCCATTGGCCCGTTTTTTTATGTGCAGTCTCTCCGGCCAGCAACGGCAGCCAGCTGACCGCCTTGTTGCCTTGAAAAGCTGTTTGAACAGCGGTGTCGAAGACTGTTTTGGCAGCACCCCAGATTTCTGGACCGATGCCGTCGCCTTCAATGAAAGGAATAATAGGATTATCGGGTACGTTAAGCTTCCCCGAATTGAACGTGATTTTGCTGGGTGTCATATGTTTGCCTCCGATTTCCAAAGTAGTGTTGGTTGGTGGGCCCGACGTATTCTGAGGATGGTCGGATCAAACAACCCTCGCGCTGTTGTTCTAAGATGTGGGCCAGCCAACCCGCTGTGCGGCAGGCCGCAAACAGCATGGTAAAGGTGGCTTTATCCAGACCTAAACAGTGGTAGATCAACGCCGTGTAGTAGTCGACGTTTGGATGCAGGTGTTTATTTTTGAGCATGTAATCGGCTAACGTGGCTTGCAAGTCATAGTAGTCGCTGTTGCCCGTTTGCGCAGCTAATTTTTCAGCGATGCCGCGAAGAATCTTCGCCCGGGGGTCGCCGTTTTTGTAGATTCGGTGACCGAAGCCCATCACTTTGTGACCGGCTGCGAGTTCTTGTTTGAGATACTCGGTCGGCGCTAATTCCTGTCCGCGAATCGTCTCCAACATATTGAAGACCCGTTCGTTGGCGCCACCGTGTAACGGCCCTTTCAGAGCACAAACGGCGGCGGTCAGGCATGAGTAATAGTCGGACTGTGTTGAGGCCACGACCCGCGCGGTGAAGGTGGACGCGTTAAATTCGTGTTCCGCGTGCAGGACCATCACGGTGTTAAACATCGCAGCTTGTTCATCGGTTGGTTCGTTACCGGAAAACAGGTACATGAAGTTTTTTGCAACGGACCAATCGGGCTGTGCGCGCAGCAATGGTTTGCCATCGCGAATCCGGATGATTGCTGCGATCGCCGTCAGCATTTTCCCGAGAATGGTCGGGGGATCATCGCGTTTGACGTTGTTAGTGGTGCCAAGCAACGAAACGGTGGTCCGAAGAATACTCATGGGATGCTGTGGTTCTTTCGCAATTTCATTCATTAATCGGAGTGTTTCGTCCGGCAGATTCATGTGGCCGACTAACGTGCGCTTGAAGTTGTGCAGCTCCTCTGGAGAGGGGAGGCGCGTGTACCACAGTAGGTAGACGACTTCTTCAAATGACGCGTTTGCCAGGTCTTCGATTCGGTAACCCGCGTAGGTTAGGATCGCATTTTTAGTTGAACTGATTTTTGTTTGGTCGACAACAACGCCGGCCAAGCCTTTTGGTAATGCCATTCAATCACCTCACAATGACTGACGACCGGAATTATCCGGCAAGTTTGTTTTGAACGATAAGCGGTAGAATCCCGCCGTGTTGGTAGTAGGTCCAGTCGGTTGGCGTATCGAAGCGGACATTGGTATCAAAGGTGGTCTTTTGATCGCCCTTAGTGGCTGTAACGTGGGCTGTTTGACCGTCTACGTTGATTTCAAAGGTTTCGGTACCATCGAGACCCAGCGTATCTGCGGTCTGACCAGGCAGGTATTCGAGGGGCATGACACCCATCATGACGAGGTTGGCGCGGTGGATCCGCTCGAAACTTTCAGCAATGATGGCTTTGACACCAAGGAGTTTGACACCCTTTGCTGCCCAGTCACGCGAAGAACCCATGCCATAATCTTTGCCGGCAAGAATAACCAGTGGCGTGTCGGATTGCTTGTAAGCTTCCGCAGCGTCGTAAATGGTCGTTTCCTTGTCGTCTGGTAAGTAGTTCGTGAACCCGCCAATTTTATCCGGTGACAGCTGGTTTTGCAGGCGGATGTTTGCCAGGGTTCCCCGAACCATGACTTCATGGTTCCCACGACGGGCACCATAGGAGTTAAATGACTTGATATCAACACCCTTGCTAAGCAGATACTTGCCTGCCGGCGTGCGGGCGCCGATAAAGCCGGCTGGTGAAATGTGGTCGGTAGTAATGGAACTGCCGAGTTTTGCCAAAACGCGCATGTTGGTGAAGTGCGGTTGTTCTGGTTGCGCAGCGTTGTGCGCAAATGGCGGTTCAGCGATGTAGGTCGACTTGTCGTCCCACTGATAGGTCTTAGTGGTTGGTGCTTCCAGTTTGTTCCAAGTGTCGTTTTGTTCGAGAATCGATGCGTAGTTTTCGGCAAACTGTTCCGGCTTAAGGTATTTTTGCGTCATGTCATCGATCGTTTGATCATCTGGCCAGAGGTCTTCCATATAAACCGCCTGACCGTTCTTGTCAGTGCCGACCGGTGTCGCTGTCAGATCAATATCACAGGTGCCGGCTAACGCGTAGACCACAACTAATGGCGGTGATGCCAAATAGGTATCCTTGACAAGCGGGTTGACCCGACCTTCGAAGTTCCGGTTGGCACTTTCAACAGCAGCCAGCGGATAGGCTTCTTTAGCGACCCGTTCTTGTAATTCGGGTTCAAGCTGACCAGAGTTTCCGATACAAGTGGTACAGCCGTAGCCGACCAAATTAAAGCCTAATTGGTCCATGTAACCTTGTAGACCGGCAGCTTTCAGGTATTCGGAAACGACCCGTGAGCCGGGGGCAAACGATGTTTTAACGTAAGCTGGAATCTTCAGGCCGAGTTCAACTGCTTTTTTAGCAATCAATCCAGCCGCAATCAGGACTTGCGGGTTAGAAGTGTTTGTACAGCTTGTGATAGCGGCAATGCCCAGTGAACCGGGACGCAGGTCAAAGTCTTGACCTGCAACGGTAACGGGGTAGGCTGGCATATCGCGGCGATCATCAAACTGCTTTGGCATCTCATCAAGCTTGATGGTGTCTTGCGGCCGGTTAGGACCGGCGACACTGCTGGTGACAGTGCCGAGGTCCAAGGCGTCGTCTTCTGTGTAGTGTTGTTGTTGCGTACCGTTATCATACAGTTGGTTGCGTTTTGCATAGGTGGTGACGAGATCAATCAATTCTTGGGGGCGGTTCGTCAATTTGAGATAGGCCAGTGTCTGGTCGTCAATTGGGAAGTAGCCGCAGGTCGCACCATATTCTGGGGCCATGTTGGCAATCGTTGCCCGGTAGGCAAGGGGCAGTGTGGCAAGTCCCTCACCGTAGAATTCAACGAATTTGCCGACAACGTTGTGCTCCCGCAGGAGGTGCGTCAGGGTCAGCGCCAAATCAGTGGCGGTCACTCCGGGCTGTAAACGACCGGTGAGTTTGACGCCCACCACTGCTGGCATTGTCATGTAGGATTTTTGTCTGAGCATGCTGGCTTCAGCCTCGATGCCGCCGACACCCCAGCCGAGGACGCCAAGACCATTGATCATGGTCGTATGGGAATCTGTGCCGACAAGGGTGTCTGGAAAGGCTAGGTAGGTCCCGTCAGCCTGTTTTTCGCTGCGGACAACTGATGCTAAGTATTCCAGGTTAACCTGGTGAATAATCCCAGTGTCAGGCGGAATGACCGTCAAATTCTTGAAACTATTTTGGGCCCACTTCAAAAAGGTGTACCGTTCTTTGTTGCGTGCGAATTCTTTTTTTACATTGTAGTCAAAAGCGTCATTAGAGCCGGCGTGGTCTACTTGAACAGAGTGGTCAACGACCAAGTGAACAGGGACTTCTGGGTTGATGCTTTCCACATCACCGCCAGCATCAGCCACAGCATCACGCATGGCGGCAAGGTCAACGATGGCAGGAACGCCAGTGAGATCTTGAAGAATGACCCGCTCTGGCTGGTGAGCAACGTCTTTGTCGTGGTTGTGATCCCAGTCGATAAAGGTTTCCAACGCTTTTTTGGTGTCGGGTTCCTGACTGGCCCGCCGAAGTGCTTCTTCTAAGAGAATGCGAATGGTATAGGGGTACGTGGTAATGTCTTGGCCACGATCGGTCAAGTAAGCTGCGATATCATAATATGTATACCGCTTACCATTTTGTTCAAAATCATGTTGATATGTTTGATCCATATAAAAACTCACCATCTTTCAAACTTTTTGAACCAACTGCAAAATAAGAAATAAATTAAATCTAGTATTTATTCTAATCAAATACTAATTAAGTTTAAATTTAGATGTTTTTACTTGCCTCGTCAAGACTTTTAATGAATTTTTATTTAAAAAGTGTTAGTTATTTCACTGTGATGTCACTTGAGTAATCGCGTCAAATCAGCTTAGAACCGGACAATTTGCGAAATAAAAAAGTTTTTTCAGAATTTAAATTTTTTTGTTGATTCCACGCAGATATTTATTTTATCTAGGCATCTTTCCCGTTACACCGCTAATCATTAACAGTTAATCCATTTTATGAATGCACTATTTGTTAGTGAGAAAAGCCGACCAATAATAACAAAATAATATATTTAAATTAGGATTTTATATAATGCATATTAATTATGAATATTCATTTTGTGTAAGTCATGGTCTCGTTACCAAATTGGTATAGAATTCAAAAAAACGTGAATATTCACTTTAATTATGAATATTTATCGTAAAATGAGGCTTATTTTATGACCAATTTAAAAAAACGACACCGAACCTCACAGGAGGACGATGCCGTTTTCATAGGTTTATATTTAGATAATCTGGCAGTGGACTGCCAGTTTGCGCCAAAATAAGTTGGGTTGAATACTTGACGTCAAAATGTAATTAAATTCGGTGTATTCATTTAGTTATTGAACTGGTAAACCTTGCTTTCGTAGGGTCGTAGTACTCTGGCCTGGTCGTCCGGATAGTTGCCGATCAAGAGGCTGTCGGCATGCTCTTGACCATAGTCACGGCTGACTTCATTAGCAGTAAAATTGCTAATTACAAGCAATGTTTGGCCATTATAGTGTCGTTTGTAAGCAAACACGTCACCGTCGTCTGGGTCAAGCAACTCAAAATCACCTAATTTAATCAAGTCGCTGTCATGACGTAACGCAATCAGTTTTTGATAATAGTAGAAAACTGAATCTTGATCGGCGAGGGCTTGTTTTGTGTTGATCTGCGGGTAGTTTGAATTCAGAGCAAACCACGGTTTAACGGTGGAGAAACCGGCGTTAGTCGAGTCATCCCACTGCATAGGTGTTCGGGCATTGTCCCGCGAAATGTGGGATAGATACTTCAACATCTTTTCGGGCGTGACCGCCTTTTCGTCATTCACGAGTGCTTGATAGGCATTGATCGATTCAAGATCTTCGTATTGATCAAGCGTCGAATAATGTACGTTGGTCATTCCAATCTCTTCGCCTTCGTAGACGTATGGTGTGCCTTGCATCATGTGCAGTGTGGTACCCAGCATTTTTGCTGAAATAACCCGGTATTGCGGATTATCGTTGCCAAACCTTGAGACCGTCCGCGGCTGGTCGTGGTTATTCCAGTAGAGGCTGTTCCAGCCCTTGCCGTCTAACGCAACCTGCCAGCGGGCAAAGGCTTGTTTGAGTTCTGGCAGCTTTACGGGGCTGGTCGTTCCACTTACCGAGTCGCGCGTCCGGGTTAGGAGATAGGTTCACGTGCTGAAACTGGAAAACCATGTTAAGTTCGGAACCATCCAAATTGGTGTAATGGGTGGCATCTTCTGGCGTTGATCCGGGCATTTCACCCACCGTCAAAATAT
The DNA here is from genome assembly GCF_001435975.1 of Secundilactobacillus collinoides DSM 20515 = JCM 1123. Lineage (GTDB taxonomy): Bacteria > Bacillota > Bacilli > Lactobacillales > Lactobacillaceae > Secundilactobacillus > Secundilactobacillus collinoides. The sequence continues at coordinate 38,451 of NZ_AYYR01000129.1, read as the reverse complement.
CGGTGTACTGTGATAAAACTTCGCGATTCATTTCTTGCAGGTAGTCGTTTAATTTTGGACCGTCCGCAACGAGTGATTCGACGTTCCCATATTCGGCACCGGCAGCTTGCGGCGCATCCGGTAAATCGGCTGGTTTAGAAATCAAATTAATGACGTCCATCCGGAAACCATTGGCGCCCTTATCCAGCCAAAACTTCATGAGGCTGTAAACACTTTGCCGCACTTCAGGATTCTCCCAGTTCAGATCCGGTTGTCCTGGTGCGAACAGGTGCAGGTAGTACTGGCCGCGGGCAGGTACATAGGTCCAGGCTGAGCCGCTGAAGTAGGAGCCCCAGTTATTGGGTTCGTGACCGTCCACGGGATCACGCCAGATGTAGTAGTCAGCGAAGGCGTTGTCCTTACTTTTTTTGCTTTCCTGAAACCAACGGTGCTGATCAGAGGTGTGGTTCACAACGAGGTCCATCAGAAGTTTCATGCCGTTATCGTGCACCGCGTTCAGCAGAGCTTCAAAGTCAGTCATGTCACCATAAGCGGGCTGGATGGCTTCGTAGTCGGAAATATCGTAGCCATTATCTTTGTCCGGTGAACGATAAATTGGGTTGAGCCATAAAACGTCGACGCCCAGTTTTTTCAGGTAAGGCAACCGCTGCTGAATGCCCTTTAAATCACCGATGCCGTCGCTGTTGCTATCCTGAAAACTGCGCGGATAGATCTGGTAAACGACCTCGTCTTGAAATGAATGTGTTGCTGTCATAGTACGATCTCCCTTAAGTTAAATTAGTGTGTTGCAGATTTATCAAATTTTGAATGAACAATTTTAACTGAGGCGGCTGCCAGCAGGAGCGAGATTCCGCCGATGATGAACATTGCTGGCATGAATTCGTGAACCAGTGGAAACAGCCAGAAGCTGGCGACAGAGGCCACAATTTGCGGCAAACAGATGCTGCAGTTGAACAGTCCCAGATAGGAGCCTTCATTTTCACCGTTCAGTGCTTCGGTTAGTAATGAGAAGGGTTGCGTGTTCATGGTAATGTAGGTGATCCCAATCAGACAGAATGGCAGAATCAATAGGTATTTGTCGTGAATAAAGAAGATTGAGATGTACCCGATAGCACCAGCTACAAGGCCAAACTGATACCAGAATTTTCGGTGTTCTGGTTTGGTCCGCGCCTGAACCAGCATTCCCCAAATAACGGAAGCGATAGATTGCACGCAGGTGAGAACGCCGTACCAGTTTCCGGCAGCCTGATAACCGGCGGATGAGGCGTTGCTGGTGTGCCAGACGTTAATGGAAATGGCGCCGGTACTATAAGTCCAGAGGTAGAGAATCGCAAACCAAGTGAAGAATTGAACGACGGAGACTTCCCAGAAGACTTTAGGAGCCTTCTTTAAGAGTTCCCAGAGACTGGTCTTTGGCTGCTTTTCTGCTGTATCAATGTGGTGGTAGTCGGCGTAGGTCTTTGGATCGTATTCTCGGACTTGCGAAATGGTGTAAAGCGAGGTCAGCAGTAGTACTGCGGCTGCGAGGTAAAAGGCGATTTTAACCGTGGTTGGCACTTCACCCTTTGGGGCAACGTTGGCGACCCCCATAAAGGCTAAAACAAATGGCACCAAAGTTGCAAGCACACCACCCAAGTTGGAGAAGGATTGTTGCCATGACCAGGCGAGGTCCTTTTGGTCTTCGTTGACCATGTCGCCAATGACCATCTTGAACGGCTGCATACAAACGTTGGAGGAGACGTCCATAAACAACGTTGCGATGGCCGCAAACGTCAGGGCGGCCGCGGACCCGTAACCGAAGCCGAACGAGCCGGCATTTGGTAACAAGATTAAAACGATTGCCGCAATTGGTGCGCCAATCAGCAGGTATGGCATGCGGCGCCCAAATCGTTTCGACCAGGTCTTATCCGAATACTTGCCAATTAACGGTTGGATGACCATCCCAGCCAGTGGCGGCAGGATGAAAAAGAAGCCCAGCTTATTCGGGTCGGTCCCAATCGTTTGAAAGATCCGCCCCAGCTGTGATGATTGCAGTGAAAACGCCATGTTGACCCCGAAAAAGCCAAACGTCATGGCAAAAATTGTTGATAATTTCAGTGTCGGCAGCCCGTGTTCTTTAGGCTTCACGTCCGGCACATCAGAAGCGTTAGTGATAGGTTTTGCATTCATAAGGATGATGCCTCCCAAAATGTGTTCGTAACCGATTACATTTTCGATACTATCACGAAAAGTAAACGTTTACAATGCTTTTGAATCAACAACACAAACGTTTACATAGATAATCGACAGTTTTATGATAGAATGTAAGTAATGATTAACCGAAAAGGGGGCAGTCCTTTATGACAGTCACAATCAAGGACATTGCCGAAACCGCAAACGTATCCATCGCTACGGTCTCACGTGTTTTAGCCAACAAAGAGGGGTTTTATTCAGAAAAAACAGCTGCGAAAGTCCGTCAAGCTGCGGAAAAACTCGGCTACCGGAAAAACACGGCTGCGGTTGAGCTGGTCACACAACGCAGCAAGGTCATCGGCGTCATTGTTTCCGCGACCAAAACCAACTTCGCAAACGATATTATTGCAGGCATCCAAGATGAAGCGTTCAAACACAATCTGAGTGTCATCATCTTGTACGCGGGCGAGTCTGATCCTAATCAGCAGCACCGCGCTCTGCAGACAGTGATTGAGCGTTCTGTAATGGGCATTTTGATTCTTGCCATTCGGCCGGTTGACGACGACATCGCCATGCTGCGAGCAGCGAACATTCCACACCTTTTTTTGTCAACCTCATTTGATAGCCAGAATTTACCGTTTATTGCATCAGATGATTTTCGTATCGGGTACCAGGCGACTGACTTTTTGATCAAAAAAGGACACAAAAAAATTGGGATTGCTGCCATTGACCGCCACACCTACATTGGCACACAACGGGTCCTTGGCTATCAGCGCGCCATGGCGGACCATGATCTGCCAACTAAACCGGCGTGGATTCAGGATGGACACTTTACCTATGACGATGGTATTGAAGCGATGAAGACTTTTGGTGCTAAACCAGAACTGGACGCCGTTATTGGGACCAGTGACTTGGCAGCAATTGGTGTTATGAACCAAGCTGAAACGTTTGGACTGAACGTGCCCACTGATCTAGCTATCATGAGTATCGATGGCACGCAAATGGTCAAGATCGTTCGTCCACAGATCACCAGTGTGACCCAGTCGTTTTACGAAATGGGCAGTCGCGGCATGAAAATGATGCTGCAACGCGATATGACTAAATTTGAATCGCAGTACACGCCGTTTCGCATCGATGAGCGAGAGAGTACTTAATACCACTGGAAATTGGGCTCGAGATATTGTGGCATGCTATCCACGACCCGATATATCATAACTGAGCGCCATTTATTTGCGATTATCAGTCTAAAAAAAACAATCTTTTATTTTCGGGAGATGTTATTTTGAAGTTGAATCAATGGATGATATTAGGAGTATCTGGCGTGTTAATTGGGGCGGGTGCGCCGATTGGCGTGCATGCGAGTTCGCTGCCGGGATACGACTCGAGTTATTGGTTTAAATGGCGAACAAAACACGTCAGAAAATCAGTTTATGTGTATCAAATTAATCCAAGTACTTGGAAAATAAGGCAACGCAAAATTCTTTATAAAGGCACGAAGATACGGCTTTTTAATTCAGCTAACCTTAGTTGGACGATAAAAGCCTCGAAGCTGCATGCCACCCACGGTTACACTTGGGTTGTTAAAGGTCATTACAATACGAGTTGGCTTAGATAATGTTAACAGTGTGTGATTTTTCGTCGTTGCTGTTGCACCTATCTAACTAAGGTCAAAATTTTTGCTGACAATGCAGGATCTTATAGCCGCAAGCCGTCTTGCTGCCGTGCTAAATGACGAAATGCAACAACCCAATTCACCCTAGTTTACTGATTCGGTGCACATTGGAAATCATAGTGTTTGATTTGCTTGCCACACCTGACCGTAATCGTTAAAATTAACCTGTACTGATACACGCGTTCAACAAAATTCCGAAAGGTGGTTTTTGAACAATGCATAATGATATTCCTGATATTCCGTTAAATAATGGCAACACGATTCCGCAGTTGGGGCTTGGGGTGTTTCAAGTCGACAACGCGCAGGATACGAAAGATTCTATCAAGTGGGCGCTTGACGCCGGCTACCGTCACATTGACACTGCAAAGTTGTATGGTAACGAGCAGTGGGTGGGTGAAGCCATCCGCGAAAGCGGCATTCCGCGTGAGGATATTTTTGTAACCTCGAAGATCTGGAATGATGTTCGCGGTTATGATGAAACAAAGGCTGAATTTCAGGCTTCCCTCGACCGGTTGGGCCTTGATTACCTGGACCTGTATCTCATTCACTGGCCAGCACCCGGTTATGTTGATAACTGGAAAGCAATGGAAGACTTGTACAAAGCAGGCAAGATCAAGAACATTGGTGTGTCGAACTTTGTGCCCGCTCAGCTTGAAGACCTGATGAGCCAAACTGAAATTAAGCCAGCCGTTGACCAAATTGAAACGCATCCTTATTTCCAGCAAAAGGAACTGCACGCCTACCTTGAAAAACAGGGGATCGTGCACGAATCATGGAGCCCGCTGGGTGGCGGTCGCAACAACGCTATCAATGATCCGCTGATTCAAAAATTAGCCAAGGACCACGGCGTTACCCCGGCACAGGTTGTGTTGCGCTGGCATGTTGAACGCAACGAGGTGGTCATTCCAAAGTCCATTCATGAAGACCGTGTAAAGCAGAACCGTGATATCTTTGCGTTTGGTTTGGACGAAGCAGAAATGGCTGAAATTGCTAAACTGGACCAGGACAAACGGGTCGGTCCTGATCCGGAAGACCTTGCCTGGTTGAAAAAATCGCAAGAAAAATGAAGCATAGTGCATCGCGTTGGCCATTGGGCACAACGTGTATTGCACGGATAAAAAAGGCTGACCAACCGGTACGAATACCAGTTGTTCAGCCTTTTTACTTAGGAATGAATTGAAATCATGTTTGAAACAAATTAAGCCTTTAATACTTCAGCCAGGGCGGCGTCTAAAGGCACTAGATCGTGTCCCAAGATTTCTGACAGATCGGTTGACGTCTTGGCTAATTCGCCGTCAAGAATGAGTTGTTGAATCATCGTGACGACAGCGGCAGTGCCTTCGTCCAACCCAGCAGCTTGAAGCCCCTTGTTGAAGTCTTCAGTCGAAACGGCTTGGACGTCAAAGTTACCAGGCAAAGCGGCAGCCAGCTGTTTGTAGGTTAGCGGGGCGCCTGAGAATTCATAAATGTCCTTTTGGTTATCACTAGCCAAAACGGTGGCGGCGCCTTCTGCGTATTCGCGTTCCAAGGCCCAGCCAACCTGGCCGTCCCCACCAGCGTAAACGAATGGGCGGCCTGCTTGGGCACCCTTCAAGCTATCCAGTTCGTTTTCAAGATACCAGTTGTTGCGTAGAAATGAATGGGGAATGCCAGCATCTAGAATGGCTTTTTCGGTGGCCTTATGGTCAGCTGAAAGCGGCGACGTAGCGGTATCGGCGTGCGGGAAACTGGTGTAGGCAATGTAGCTCACACCGGCAGCCTTGGCAGCGTTGACGACGTTTTTATGTTGCTGTTCGCGGTCAACGGGGCCGCCCGGTTGCGAAGAAACGAACAGGAGCTTGTCAACGCCAGCAAGCGAAGCGGTCAGTTCGGCTTCGTTGTCGTAGTCGCCAGGACGGACAGTTACACCGGCGGGCACCAGTGCTTCAGCCTTTTTTGTGTTTCGTGCGAGCGCGATAATGTTTGTGGCGGGTACTAAACCAGCCAATGTTTTCAGAGCGGTTTGGCCAAAGTGGCCGGTGGCAGCAGTAACAGCGTATGTTGTCATAGATAAAAAACTTCCTTTATTTTTAATGTAGGTTGTTACTTTAATAGTAACTTGTGATATTAATTGTAACAGCAATTTTCGAAACGTCAACCATTAAATTAAAAAATACACCAAGAATTATCTCAAACAACAGATAATCCTTGGTGTATTCAGGTTCTTAGTTTAAAGTCGATGCGCGTTTTGCTAAATCATCAACCCGCGCAAAGAAAGCATCCTTATTGACGGTGGTCACCAGCGTGATTGGGCGGCCATCGGCGGTTTCAAAGGTCCGACCGGCACCCGGACCAGTCGTCAGGACATCACCGGTAACTTCCTTGGTTGTAACGACATCCGGGTACTCACTGGCGACTGTGTTCAACACGTCCCACAAATAGTAGGTCGAGTTGGTTTCAAAATGTTCCAGCGGCGGGACCAGCGCGTAACCCTGACCCATCAGGTCAATGGCAGCGTACCGACGCAGACCAGCCCAATGCTGCCGAGTAGCAGGTGTCAGTGGAATCTGGCGGGTCGATTCGAGGCCGACCATCTGAATTGGAATTGCGGTGGCAAATACCGTTTTAACGGCTTCTGGGTCCCAGTAGGCGTTCCACTCAACCGTGCCGTCTTGTTCGGGTTCCGCGACGTTGCCCACTTTATCCATGGTGCCGCCCATCCAGCACAGGCGGTCGATCTTATTCTCGATTGCTGGTTCGGCCTCTAAGGCTCGGGCCAGGTCAGTCAGCGGTCCAGTCATGACCAGCGTTGTCGGGCCATCGGCAGCCATGATTTTATCGACCATGTCCAAGTGGGCCGGCTTATCAGCAATCGTGGTCTTAACGGTGCCCCGTTCGTTCAAAATCGGGAAGGCATCAAATGAAAAGGTACTTAATCGCCACTCCTTTGGAAACTGGTTTACAGGGCGCGAATTGGACGCAGCCACCTGTAACGTATTGTCATGGCCAAACAGGTCAATGATCTTGCGGGATGCTGACACGGCCGGTTCAAGGTAGGAATCGGCACCGACAACGCCCACACCAGTTAGTTTGACGTCCGGCACCTGCATGAGCAACAGCAGGGAGACCAGGTCGTCAACGTTACCGTCGTGGTCTAAATACACGTTATGAATCATTATGAAACCTCCTTTAGTTGACCTCTATTATACCCATAAACCCGAATGATAACCACAAGAATGCGAAAAAATGTTTGTAATAGCACCGAAAACAAGGTTGAAATCGGTAAAATAAAAACGCATTGCTTGAAATTGCAACGCGTTGCAGTCATTGATTTACTTAAAGGGTGGAATCTCCTGTTCTTTTGCCTGCTTGATCAATTCATCTGATAGCCGGTTTAAAATGGCTAACGGCACTTGAACGATTGGACTGAAAATGTTTGGGTGATCCGGGTCAGGGACTTCAGCGGTGTTTTTTCGGTTAGGCACAATCGCCTCCAAATCACTGCGGTTCATCTGCAGCTTCTTAGCATAGTAAACGACTTCTTGGTAGGCCACGTTCTTAAAGTAGAAGTAGTAGGCGATCCCAGCCGCAGCGATGTACCAAAAGACGCTCCATGACCAGCCAATATCGGCCGGACGAAGGAGCTTGAAGATGATACAGATAACAACAAAAATGACGTACATTGCGATACTGAGCAACCGCCATTTCGTATGGTGAGTCATGCAATCAGTCCTTTATTTCTTGAATTTGTAACCGGTTAATATAATGACCAGTTTAATCGTTTGAAGGGCGCGTTTCAACTGGAATCTTGGGGTTTAGACAATGGTTCTGAGATTGGTAGTTTGAGCTTAGAGAGGTGCGCTTGATATGTTGATAGCCTTCTTGGACTGAATCTGTTGGTTTGTTGGGCTTTCTTGGCAACTGTGTGGAAACGAGTTAGAGGAAGCAGAGACCGGCCACGTCAGCATAATTAGTGACAAATCCAAGCCCAGAATTTCCCACTAATTGTGCTGACGTTCTGGTCTCTAACAGCTTTCTTTTACTCTCTTATTTGTCATCAGACCGGGAGCTAAATTCCGAACTGTTCTTTCTAGGTGACCTAGTGGAAACGAGTTCCACAAACCAAAGACTTGCACAGAAGCGGACTATTTTACAAAATCCAAGCCCGGGATTTTATATAATAGTCCGTTTCTGCTCCAGTCTTTAACCGGTTTGTTCCACTCTCTTATTTACAAAACTCTAATTCCCTTTTAATTGACCTTTCCCACCCCGGCATGTTACCCTGTTTATTGATTATTTGATAGTCAAATCAAGTAGTGTCTCATCTGAGTGTCAGGAAGTCGGTGGTTGCTGCGAACCGATCAGGGTGATGATTTCGAAATACTGATTATCAATCATACGGATAATAACTAGAACCGATATCATCTAGTGAGTGAGGGCCACAAGTGGGCTCTAAGTTGGGTGGTACCACGGTTTGCCAAATCGTCCCTGTTGCGAAAAAGTCGCAGCAGGGGCGTTTTTTTGTAGAGTGCGGAGCGAGGCGCTTAGAGGGCGGAGTGTAAGGCACCTTGTCCCGAAAAGTCCGGGCCTGACTTTTCGGGACAAGGTGCCTTACGCAGGAGCCCTCTGCCTCGCGGAGCACGTTTCAGCAATGTAATAATCAAAAAAGCAACACAATTCTTAGCAGCACAGCCAGAAAGCCAGCACACATTTCAACGGTTTTACCAGCGACAAAAGGCTGTTCAGCAAACGTTACAACATCACGCAGAAATCGAAACTCAACAAAGCAAACGACAGAAAAGGGGACATACAAGATGAAAGAAGCACCAAGAGTAAAGTTCGGCGAGGCTATCATGGTATTGCTGATGATGCTGGTCATTATGGGCGTCGGAGTGATTGGGTTTGGTATTAGCCCACAGATTCCAGTTTTACTAGTTATTGCGTTGGTCATGTTATGGGCGCGAATCAAACACTTTTCATGGGAGGAAATCCACAAGGGTATTACCGAAGGGGTTACGACTGGAATTGTACCGCTGTTTATCTTCATTTTGATTGGGGTGCTGATCAGTGTTTGGATTGCGGCCGGTATTATTCCATCATTGATGGTGGCCGGTTTTAAGATGCTGAGTGTGCAGTGGTTTGTGCCATCGGTATTTCTGGTTTGCGCTTTGATTGGTACGTCAATTGGGAGCGCCTTTACCACGATTTCAACGGTGGGAATCGCCCTGTTCGGTATGGGCACAACGATGAACCTGAATCCGGCACTGGTGGCCGGTGCAATCATCTCCGGTGCCATTTTCGGCGATAAGACGTCGCCGTTATCCGATTCAACTAACTTGGCCTCAGCCATTGCGGATGCCGACCTGTTTAAGCATATTAAGAACTTGATGTGGTCCACGATTCCGGCATTTTTGGTCTCATTGGTACTGTACGCGTTTCTCGGGCACAATACGTCGAGCGATACGCTGACCAAGGTGTCAACAACGGTAAACGTGCTCAACAGTCACTTCATGATCACGTGGTGGGCAGCGTTACCGATTTTGGCCATGTTTATCTGTGCCTTCTTGAAAATTCCGGCGATTGCGACGTTGATGATCAATATAGGCATCGGGGTGGTCATGATTTTCATTCACGACCCAGCCATGTTCGTTCAGAAGCTGGTGACGATGATGGAGAGCGGCTATGTCGCGCATACGGGTAACCAGTCTGTGGATACGCTGCTGAGCCGTGGCGGGATCACCTCGATGATGTCGACGGTCTCGCTGATTATTATGACGCTGTCACTGGGCGGCCTGTTAATGAAGTTTGATTTGATTCAGATTGCTATGGACCCGTTGGTGAAACGACTGAAAAGTGATGGCAGCTTGGTCACAGCCGGCGTCTTCGGCGGTATCGCCGTCAATTTATTCGTTGGGGAACAGTACTTATCGACCATTTTGCCGGGGAAAGCCTTCAAGGAGCCGTTCAACAAGCACGGGTTGGATAACTTGGCGCTGAGCCGGGTGTTGGAAGATGGCGGAACCGTCATCAACTACTTGGTGCCGTGGGGAGTGGCTAGTTCCTTTGCGGCTGGGACGTTAGGCGTGCCAACGCTAGCCTTTCTGCCATTCTGTTTCTTTAGTTTGTTGTCACCTGTGTTCTCAATTTTAAGCGGGTTTACAGGAATCGGTTTGAAACGATTACCACAGCAACCCGTAACAGAAGAAAGTTAACCTATAAAAAAGGACAGACCATTGCGCCTGTCCTTTTTTTATGGAATATGAATATTTTAAATGAGTCATCGAAACTGATGGCTGGACGAAAATAATGGCCAAGACGTTCTGACCATCGGCCTAGTGAAATGATACAGGCTAATCGTTACTATTAGTAATTATTTAAATAACAATGGCAACATTTTGCAATGCAGAAAACGCTTACTTTTGAGCAAAAGCCCTCGGTCAGGATAGGCTTTTAAACGTTGTATAAGTTAATTATAGTAAACATAATTTATTGATGATACGAGTAAGAAACTAAGCTTCAAAAAAAGCCTTATATAATAATAGAATACCATTTTAAAAGAATATTCATACATAAAATAATGCAAACACCCTATTTAAAATACTTATTTTTAGAATTGCTGATATCGTGCACAAACGTTGATATAAAAACGTTTCTAAGGGTTTTTCCTAATTCTGAATGCAGGCCACTCGAAAGCGCTTTTTTCGTGCTATATTGAGTTTGTAAACAAAACCAGTTAGGAGCGATTCATATGCTAAAAGAAGTTCACATGCCAAAATTAAGTCCCAAGTCAGATGATTATTTCTTCGGCAAATGGTTGAAGAACGTCGGCGACGAAGTTAAGGAAGGCGACGTTTTGTTTGAAGTGGAAACCGAAAAAGCCGTCAGCCAAGTTGAAAGCCAGGAAGCCGGCGTTTTGAAGGAACAGAACGTTGCTACGGGTGATGAGACAAAGGTTGATGATTTGGTGGCAACTATAGAAACAAAGTAGAGTGCGGAGCGAGGCGCTTAGAGGGCGGAGCGTAAGGCACCTGGCCCAAAAAGTCCGGGCCTGACTTTTTGGGCCAGGTGCCTTACGCAGGAGCCCTCTGCCTCGCGGAGCACGTTTCGGCAAGGTTGCCAGGAAAAGTCCGGGCCTGACTTTTGGGGCCAGGTGCCTTATGCAGGAGCCCTCTGCCTCGCGGAGCACGTTTCGGCAAGGTTGCCAGGAAAAATCAACAAAACAGCCAACCAAATGACCACAAACTAATAAAAAACATCCTACTAAAAAACATCAATAACAGAATTTAAAACAACCCAAAACAGAGACGGCCCAACACCATCTCAGAAAGCAGAGTGACAAACATGGCAAAACACGAACACGCAAAAGTTGCAGTTGCCGCTACCAAGCCAACTTGGTTAAAGGTGACCTATGATCAAAAGAAAGTCGACAAGATGGAGGACATGCTGAAAGGCATGAAACTCAACACTGTCTGTGCCGAAGCAAACTGCCCCAACTTAGGGGAATGTTTCGGGAGCGGGACCGCGTCATTTATTATCCTTGGCCCTAACTGTACCCGGGCCTGTCGGTTCTGCGACATTCCTCACGGCAATCCGCAAGAAGTTGATTTATTCGAACCATTGCGGGTCGCCCAAGCAACCAAGAAATTGGAACTCAGTCACGTGGTGGTTACCAGTGTTGACCGGGACGACTTGCCTGATCTAGGTGCCGACCAATTTGTGCGCACCATCAATGCCATTCGCGAACTGAACCCAGATACAACGATTGAAGTGCTGACCCCTGATTTCCAAGGTCGGACAGATTGCTTGGACAAGGTTATCGCGGCCAAGCCTGACGTGTTTAACCACAACATGGAAACGGTGCGTTCAATTACACCTAAGGTCCGGAACCGGGCCACATACGACTGCTCACTTGGCGTCTTGAAGTACGTCAAGGAACACGCGCCTAAGGAAACCTACGTCAAGACCGGGATCATGCTTGGTTTAGGCGAAAAAGACGAAGAAGTTTACCAATTGATGGACGATCTGCGTGCCGTGGATGTTGACTTCTTGACCATTGGCCAGTACGTCCAACCAGGTCCAAAGAACTACCGGTTGCGTGAATGGGTCCCAATGGAACGGTATCAAAAGTATTATAAGGAAGCGATGAGCCGCGGCTTCAAGTTCGTTGCCAGCTCACCATTGGTACGGAGTTCATACAAAGCTAAGGAAGAGTTGGAGGCCGTTTATAACAAATGATCTATCTGCCAGTGACGTCGCGAGATGTGTATCATAACTTCGCACTGGAGTATGACCTGATGACCCATAATCGGTTCACGGAGCCGGTGTTCATGCTGTGGACGACGACGCCAACGGTGATGCTTGGCAAGTACCAGGATGCGTTTTCGGAGCTGAATCTAAACGAAGTAGACGCGCACGGTCTCACGGTGGTCCGCCGGTATTCGGGTGGCGGTACCATCTATACGGATGAAGGCGGGTGCCAGTTTACCCTGATCATGCCGGATCAAGCCAACGATTTGGACTTCTCAGAAGGCTTGGCGCTCATTCAAAAAGCGCTGGTTGCTGTGGGAATCCACGCCTCCACTGATAGCCGCAATGATTTAGTCGTTGACGGCCTCAAGGTATCCGGGAGTGCCCAGTATGAGGAACCCGGCTATAAGCTGCACCATGGCAGTTTACTATTTGATTCCGATATGGCCGCCATGGCCAGCGTCCTTCGGGTCGACCCGGTTAAACAAAAGGCTAAGCACATTCATTCAGTTCACCAGCGGACGATCAATCTTAAGGTACAAAAACCGGAATGGACCGCTGACCAATTTCGCCAAGGCATCATTGAGGCCGTTGTGACGGCTAATCACTGTCGTACGGTGACCCTGACAGCTGAGGATGAAACGCGAATCGATGCTATTGCCAAAGCACGGTTTGCGGATCCCGCCGTGATTTACGGGAACCGGCAAACGTTTCAAACGACCCATAAGCGCTACATCAAGGGTGGCGGGCTCGTTCAGATTGATTACAGTTTGGCGGACGACCATTTATCGGCGGTGAAACTTTCAGGGGACTTCTTTAGCAACCTGGATGCCGTCCAGTTCGATAGAGCGTTGCTGGGTCAGCCATATCAACGTGGCACGGTGACCCAGACGATTGCCAAACAGCTGACCCGTACACCGATTTTAGGCATCGATGCTGAGCAGCTCAGTGCGGTATTATTTGAAGAGTAAGAGATAGGTATCGCTGCAGTCATGCGGTGATACCTTTTTCTATGGACGCAAAAAACGGCCCGGCTGTGGGTCGCTTTTTGTGTTCATTGCCATTTGGATTAATCGGGATAGTCGCCCTTGATCTTAAAGAACGACCCGCGAATCGTTCCTGCGAGTTTGGAGCGCTGGCGGGCAAATTTGAACTTGCCTTCAAAGACATCCGGAATCGCCATGCCGTCAGAGAGCTTGAAGCCAACGGCCCATTTGCCACCATCTGCTAAAGTGTAGAGCACGTTGATTGATAACCCATTCTCGTAGAAAACGTAGGTCCAGCGCACCCCGTCAACAACAAAATCCGAAACTTCCAGCGGTTTGTACGGCAGCACCATGTCACGTTCCTGAAGAATCGTGTTGACCCGGTCAAGCAATTCAGGATGGTCACCAGCAGGCTCAGTGACGTATTCATGTTGATACTTGTTCCAAAAATAACGCGCTTCATTCGCTCGAAGCCCAGCGAGGGCATCAACAACTGGAGAGGATTCTAAACCAGTCGTTTCCACAGTTTTAAAATTAACTTTATAGCTCATCGAGATTGCTCCTTAACGGATGCGAACTAACCGCATCCTTAAATTTAAGATATGAAATCGCCTTATTATACTGCTGAAAGAACTGAGCGGTTAGAATAATCGGTATTAATAGTAAAAACTTGCCAAAATTGGCAATGTTAATTTAGCGTTGACGCCACTTCAAATTTGATTATGTACGAAATATTTGTTTTACCGTGCAGTGCTGACGACAAATGCTGAGAAATCACTTGTATTAAGGATGACAGGCGGTCGAGTGTGACTTCTCTACAAACGCGTTTCAGCTGCATTTTGATATTTTAGAAGTGTTGGCAATTGGCTCAAAGTGAGCGGCATTGCAGAATGAACCTGAAATCAAAATCTGCGCCAAATTACCGCCAATCATTGCGTATAAAAGACACAAAAAATTGCAGGAATATTGACGGAATACCGTTATGACAGTTATTCCAAGGAATAATGGAATACCCAAAGGAAGGAATTCACTAATCATAGGGGAAAACGCAATGATAGCGCTATTTCAGAGATAGGGGAAATGCCTAATTCTTTTTGAACTGCCAGCAGACTATAATTTATTTATGTAAAGAATAAAGCCCGTTTAATCGCCTTTAATGTCGTATTCTAACAGGGATTATGAGAAAATTATGATTCTTGGGAATATTTAATTGGGCTTGATAATGTTCGTTAAAAGAGTAATTTAAAGATAATCACTTTCAGTGGAGGATGATAGATAATGGCTACTTTGGAAATTAAAGATTTACATGTTGAAGTTGAAGACGAAGAGAAACAAACGAAACGTGAAATTTTAACGGGTGTGAACCTGTCGATGAAGACCGGCGAAATTCATGCCATCATGGGCCCCAACGGGACTGGGAAATCAACCCTGTCGCAAACGATTATGGGCCAGCCAGCCTATCACGTCACGAAAGGCGATATTCTGTTAAACGGTGAAAGCATCATTAAAATGCCCGTTGACGAACGTGCCCGAAAAGGCCTGTTCCTCGGGATGCAATACCCCGCTGAAATCCAGGGGGTCACTAACGCTGAATTCTTACGGGCTGCAATGAACGCTCGCCGGCCACAAGATAACCAGATCTCCGTTATGGCCTTCTTGAAGGAACTCGATAAGAACTTGGAATTGTTGGATATGAGCCAAGAGATGACGGAACGTTACCTCAACGAAGGTTTTTCTGGCGGTGAAAAGAAACGGAACGAAATTTTACAACTACTGATGATCAAGCCATCTTTCGCACTACTTGATGAAATTGATTCAGGACTTGATATCGATGCCCTCAAAGTCGTTTCAAAAGGGGTCAATTCCCTGCGCGGCGACGACTTTGGCTCACTGATCATTACCCACTATCAACGCCTGTTAAATTACATTGTGCCTGACGTTGTACACGTCATGATGGGCGGCAGAATTGTCAAAACCGGTGATGCTGACCTGGCTCAGAAACTGGAAGACGAAGGGTACGCTGGTTTGCGTGACGAACTTGGCCTGGACGTTAACCTCGTTGACGAAGACTAAGGAGGCCCATTATGACAGAAGCAGTTCAAAACTATGAAACACTCAAAACCGATGTGGCGAGTGCAGCAAAGGCCCACAACGAACCGCAGTGGCTCGTTGACCACCGGGTGGCCGCTATCGATGACCTCGTTGACCTTGGCTTTCCCAACATGCAACGATTCCAGTACAGCGACTGGACACTGACACCAACCGACGAACCGCTAGAATTCAAGGATTCTGACAAGTCGTTAGCAGATAGTGTGCCGTTCGCTGATGACCGGATCCAATTTGTGCAAGCCGGCCAAACAACCGTTGCGGTGAACTTACCCGACGATTTAAAACAGCAAGGGGTTATCTTGACCGACCTCTTTACGGCGCTGCACGACCACGCCGAACTCGTTGAAAAATACCTGTTCCGCGAAATTAAACTCGGCGAAGACCGGTTAACCAGTTACCACGCCGCCTACCTGAATTCGGGACTTTTCCTGTATGTGCCGAAGGGCGTTGTGATCGACAAACCGATTGAAGCTTACCTGATTCAGGACAGCACCCGCAAGCAGCCCATGGTTTCCCACGTGTTGATCGTGGCAGACAACGATTCAAAGTTCTCCTATATTCAACACATGGCAACGGTTGGTGACGTCGCTAACGCCGCCAGCGCTGCCGTTGAAATGGTTGCCAAGCCAAACAGTGAAGTCCATTTTTCATCCCTTGATGAACTGGGCGAAAACACCACGTCATATCTGAAGCGTCGGGCCAACATTGGCGATAACGCAACCGTTGACTGGGCCATTGGCTTGATGAATGACGGAAAAACGGTTGGCGACTTCGACTCCGAATTGATCGGTAAGAGTTCTAAAGCCGATTCCAAAGTCATTGCGGTGACTTCCGGCGAACAACGGGAAGGTATTAACAACCGGGTCACGAACCATGGGAAGCGCTCAACTGGGTTTATCCTCCAACGGGGCGTGCTTTTAAAGAAGTCTGAACTAGTCTTTAACGGAATCGGCGACATCATTCACGGTGCTTCCGGCGCTAACGCTGAGCAGGAAAACCGGGTGCTGATGATGTCCAACGAAGCCCACGGGGACGCTAACCCGATCCTCTTAATTGATGAAAACGATGTGTTGGCCGGCCACGCTGCCAGTGTGGGTCAGGTCGACCAGGAACAAATGTACTACTTGATGAGCCGCGGAATCGCAAGACCAACCGCACAACGGATGGTCATTCGCGGATTCTTAAGCGCCGTTATCGGTGCCGTGCCGCTCCCAGAAGTGCGTCAACAAATGATCGATATTCTCGAAAGGAAGCTTGAAGATGGCCAACAACTTGAGTAAGTACGCGTCAGATTTTCCAGTGTTAAATCAAAAGGTAAACGATGAACGGCTCGTCTATTTAGACAACGCCGCCACCGCTCAGCGTCCCAATCAGGTTGTTGAGTCGTTAGTTCATTTCTATCAAAACGATAACGCCAACGTGCTTCGTGGTGTCCATACCCTGGCAGAACGTGCCACCGCTGAATACGAAGAAGCCCGGCGGAAGATACAACATTTTATCAACGCACCGGAACCAGAAGAAATCATTTACACTAAGGGCTGTACTGACGGGTTAAACCTCGTGGCCAGCACCTATGGTGAAGCCAATGTGAAGGCCGGCGACGAGATCGTCATTTCCATCATGGAACACCATAGTAACTTGATCCCTTGGCAGCAATTGGCCATTAAGAAGCACGCAACCTTGAAGTACATTCACCTCAAAGACGATGGCGAACTCGATTTGGAAGAAGCTAAAACGCTGATTACTGACAAGACCAAGATCGTTGCCGTGGCTCATGCCAGCAACGTGCTCGGCACTATCAGTCCCATTAAGGAACTGGCCGCCATTGCCCACCAGCACGGCGCAGTCTTTGTCGGTGACGGTGCCCAATCCGTACCGCACATGGCCATTGACGTGCAGGACCTCGACGTTGATTTCTACGCTTTCTCCGGCCATAAGATGATGGGGCCGACTGGGATCGGTATTTTATACGGCAAGCGCGAACTGCTTGAAGCAATGCCACCCTACCAGTACGGTGGTGAAATGATTGGCTTCGTCCACCAGTTTGAAAGTACCTGGGCCGAACTGCCTTACAAGTTTGAAGCCGGGACACAAAACATTGCTGGCGCAATCGGTTTAGGGACAGCCGTTGACTACCTCGAAAATATCGGGATGGATAACGTGCAGGCTCACGAACAGGAACTGGTCAACTACCTGTTGCCGAAACTTGAAGCGCTGGACGGTGTGACCGTTTATGGACCACAAGATCCTGCTAAACACACGGGCGTTATCGCGTTTAACCTTGATAACCTGCACCCCCACGACGTTGCGACTGCCTTAGATATGGAAGGCATCGCCGTTCGGGCCGGTCACCACTGTGCCCAACCTTTAATGGCCTACTTAGGACTGACCGCCACTGCCCGTGCCAGCCTGTATATTTACAACACCGAGGCAGATGCTGACAAGTTACTCAGTGCAATTCAGGAAACAAAGGAGTTCTTTAATCATGGGACTGTCAAAGCTTAATAGTCTGTATCGCGAGGTCATCCTGGATCACTCGGATCACCCGCACAATAAGCATTTACTCGATCACGCGGATAAGACCATTACCCTGAAAAACCCGACTTGCGGCGACGTGATCAACTTGGAAATTGAACTAACTGATGATGATAAAATTAAAAACATCGGCTTCACCGGCGAAGGCTGCACGATCAGCCAGTCTTCCGCCAGTATGATGACCGATGCCGTTAAGGGAAAGTCAAAGGAAGACGCCCTGCACATGGCCAAAACGTTTTCTGATATGGTCATTGGCAAGAAACACTCCCAGGAAGATCTGGATCAACTTGAGGATGCTGCGATTCTGTCTTCCATCATGAGTTTCCCTGCGCGAATCAAGTGTGCCACACTGTCATGGTGGGCTCTGCAACGGGCTTTACTTGGCGAAGAGGGCACCCAGACAACGGAGAAGGAGGATTAACGAATGAGCGAAATACCTGATAGTGTTAAAAACGACCAAGATTACGAATACGGGTTCCACGATGACGTGAAACCAGAATTTACAACGGGGCGTGGTCTGACCGAAGACATCGTTCGTGAAATTTCTGCCGAGAAGAAGGAACCACAGTGGATGCTGGACTACCGGTTAAACGCCTACAAGATCTACAAGGAAATGCCATACCCGTCATACGGGCCTGACTTGACTAAACTGGATCTGAAAAACATGCGTTACTACCAAAAAATGACCGATAAAAAGTACCGTGACTGGAACGATGTGCCCGATGATATCAAAAAGACCTTCGACCGGTTAGGGGTGCCGGAAGCTGAACGAAAGTATTTAGCTGGCTCCTCAGCACAATACGAGTCCGAAGTGGTTTACCACAACATGAAGGATGATTTTGACAAGCTGGGTATCATTTTCACCGATACGGATACCGCGTTGCGTGAATACCCAGAGTTATTCAAGAAGTGGTTCGGTAAACTGGTTAAGCCATTCGACAACAAGTTCGCTGCGTTGAACGGTGCCGTCTGGTCAGGCGGGTCATTCATTTACGTGCCTAAGGGTGTTCAAACAAAGACGCCAATTCAATCATACTTCCGGTTGAACTCAGAAAACTCAGGCCAGTTCGAACGGACCCTGATCATCGTTGATGAGGGCGCTCGCGTGGACTACGTTGAAGGTTGTACCGCACCAAACTACTCGTCAGATAGTTTGCACGCTGCGGTTGTTGAAGTGAACGTGGAGCGTGACGCATACTGCCGTTACACCACGATTCAAAACTGGTCGGATAACGTGTACAGTCTGGAAACCAAGCGGGCAGCCGCTGAAGAAAACGCCACGATGGAATGGGTCGACGGGAACCTCGGTTCAAAAGTCACCATGAAGTATCCAAGCGTTTATCTAAACGGCCGCGGCGCCCACGGCACAATGTTGTCGATTGCCGTCGCAAGTAACGGAATCCACCAAGATTCCGGTGCGCGGATGATCCACAACGCGCCAAACACCTCGAGTTCCATCGTATCAAAGTCAATCGCCAAAACGGGTGGGTCGACTGATTACCGTGGGACGGTGCGTTTTACGGACAAGTCGGACGGCTCAAAGGCCCACGTGGAGTGTGACACGATCATCATGGATGACCAGTCATCGTCAGACACGATTCCGTATAACGAAATCTACAACGGCAATGTGGCGATGGAACATGAGGCCAGAGTCTCAAAAATTTCAGAGGAACAACTCTACTACTTGATGAGCCGTGGCATTTCAGAAGCAAAAGCAACCGAAATGATCATCATGGGCTTCGTGGAACCATTTACCAAGCAGTTACCGATGGAATATGCGGTTGAGTTGAACCGGCTGATTAGTTTTGAGATGGAGGGGTCTATAGGCTAGAGTGCGGAGCAAGGCGTTTTGAGGGCGGAGCGTAAGTAACTTTCGGCATAAAATCCCGGTTTTGGATTTTGTGCCGGAAGTTGCTTACGCAGGAGCCCTCAGCCTTGCGGAGCACGTTTCAGCAATGTAAAAGCACCGCACGTCGCAAGGACAACTCAGGCAATCAAAAGCACAATCCCGGTTTTGGATTTTGTGCCGGAAGTTGCTTACGCAGGAGCCCTCAGCCTTGCGGAGCACGTTTCGGCAATGTAAAAGCACCGCACGTCGCAAGGACAACTCAGGCAATCAGAAGCACAATCCCGTGGATTTTGTGCCGGAAGTTGCTTACGCAGGAGCCCACAGCTTTTTGAAGCACGTTTCAGCTCAAGAACATTCGAACGCCAACCCAAAGGGGCTTAGCCGCAAATGTCCAACAGCAAGAAACGCGACCTCATTCGCAACGTAACTTAGCTTAGCAATACGTTGCAATACCCCAAATGTTTCAAATTAAATAAGCCACAATAAAAATCCTGTCTCACCGACAAACTGGTGAACAGGATTTTTAATTTTTCCAACATTTGTCACCCTCGATAATTAATCCCTACAAACGTTTGAAGGACGCTTGTGCGCACCGTTAAAACAATACCCAGAATTAACGAAAAATGTGTACCTGAGTGAATTCCTGGCCGCAAATTGAAGGTGGGTCATTAAAACGCTATTCACGTAGCAACAGCCATTTTTAGCAGTATTTTGGAGCAGCTTACGTGCTGTTGTTGGTACTATAATTCCATAATGCAACAAAACAGTGTGCATACAAAAAGGACCAGTCAAGAAATCAACCAGTCCCTTATTTCCCATTTAGGAATAATAGTCACATTACGCTGCGTTACTTGCTTTCAACAATGCGTCAGTAAAAGCATCTAAGTGCTTCTTATCCTCATCATCGGCCTGTAAATTAATAAACAGCGGTTCGGCTCCGCGAGTGGCGCCGGTACCGGCAATTTGCTTATCAAAATAGGTGACAGCTTTGCAGTAGTCATCGCCGTAGAAGGTATCGCCGGACCCGGTAACACCGAAGACTTTACCAGTGAGGTCAAGGTCTTGGATATCCTCGTAGAAGTCCATCCCTTCATCAGGAAGTTCACCTTCGCCGTCGGTATAAGGCACGATAACGATTAGGTCGTCGTCTTCCAGATCCTCGGCATCGGCCTGTGAGATTTCAGTTAGTTCAGGGTCGAGACCCTTATCTTTCAGCTGTTGAACAACGATTTCAGCGACTTCTTCGTTGTTTCCAGTAAGTGACGCGTAAATGACGGATGCATTCATCAATATCAACACCTTTCAGTATAAAAGTATATCATTTTTATGTTTTTTGCTTAATAAGGGAAATGACTAATTCCACTAGGAATATTTTCGTGGCATAATTAGGGTATTGAAAGAATATTTTTTAACTTGAAGACGATTCTGAAGGAATTGTCGGCTGAACCGAAAATTGAATTGAAAAATAACGGAGGGGTACAACATGGCAGACGAAGAATTAGGTAAGGATTTTTCACCCATTGAAAATAATGTCCTGACAGCACTTGAGGATGTGATCGATCCTGAACTTGGTATCGACATGGTCAATCTCGGTTTGATTTACGACATTAATGTGGACGATAACGGCAGTTGTGTGGTGACCATGACCCTGACAACCATGGGCTGTCCGCTGGGCGATTTGTTAAATGAGCAGATTACTCAAGCTGTTGTCTCTGTTGAAGGCGTGAAGGCTTGTGATATCAACCTTGTCTGGGAACCAGCATGGGATATGGATCGGCTGAGCCGGTTCGCAAAGGTCGCCCTGGGCATTCACGGATAATGATAGGAATGGATGATTAAGATGAACATAAAGAAATTTGTTGACCGCAGGAAAGAATTGCGGATTTCACAGGTCAAAATGTGTGAGGGTATCTGCACGCAGTCAACGTTAAGCAAGTTTGAATCCAGCGGCCGGGTGCCGTCGTTGGTGATACTGACGCAACTATGTACCCGAATTGGGCTGACCATTGATGACCTGAACTCGGATGAAATTTCGTCGACCAATCAGATTCAAAAACAGCTGGACACGGCGGAACGCCAACTCGCAATGGGTGACTACCAAACGGTGTTGCAGACGATTTCGGCCATTGATGAAGAACAGATCAGCCCAATCCCGCTGCGGATTCAATTTTATTACCTGCGCGGGATGCTGAATGCTCTGATCAACCGAGCGCCAGAGGTCGTTTTATATGATTTTTCTCAAATTTTAAACGATTTGGATGAACGCCATGATACTATCTTTTCTCAGTTGGCGTACGTGGGATCCGGCCTGACCTATATCCGAAAACAACAGTTTGAGCGGGCACAATTTTATTTCTGCAAAGTGAACGACTTTATCAAAACACAACTCGAAAAGCCCCAATCGGACGATGACCCGCGGCGCGATGATTTACGCCTGTTGACACTGATTTTTTACACGGCTTACTACTACGCCCTGCAGGATCAGTTAAAAACGAGCGACGAATTGATTGATACGGGGATGAATCTCTGTTCCATCAAACACGTGACATACTATTTGCCACGGCTGAAATTTCTGGCAGCGGAAAACGCCATTCGCGAGAAGAAGGAAAAGGACCACGTTGAGGGTCTGATGATAGAAGCGCGCGTTTTCGCTCATCTGAATAAGAATCAGATTATTACCGTCAAACTGGCGGCATTACGGAATCGGTATGCGAAGGGCTTGGATTTGAAAGATTTATTGCCATAGGTCCTTGCAAAGACGCTGCATCTATCCAAGGAATAGAATATTCTCGTTATCTAATTTACACGTGCAACAAACGGTAGATTTTCAACTATATAAGCGTCTCTAGTTACAAATCCAAGTTGGAATTTTTACTAGGGACGCTTGTATTTTGGTACAGAATCGCTTTTTTCTGCTTTTTCTGTGATCGGTAAAATTTTTTCATGTGGCTTTCTAGGCCACCAAGTGGAAACGAGTTACACAAACCAAAGACTTGCACAGAAACGGACTATTTTACAAAATCCAAATTCGGGATTTTATAAAATAGTCCGCTTCTGCTCCAGTCTTTAACCGGTTTGTTCCACTTTGTTTCCTATGATTAGTTAATTTTTCAGTTTTCAGGACTATTTCTAGGCCACCTAGTCGAAACGAGTTCCAGGAAGCAGAGACCGGCCACGAAAGCGCAGTTAGTGAGAAATCCAAGCCCAGGATTTCACACTAACCGCACTTTCGTTCTGGTCTCTAACCGCTTCCTTCCACTCTCTTAAATATCAATCAAATGATGATGCACCGCATACCTAATAAGATCCGCTCTGGAATGCAGTTTTAGTTTATGCATAATACTAGCTTTGTGCGCCTCGACCGTTTTCGTTGAGATAAACAATTCGGCAGCAATCTCCTTATTGGAATAGCCCAGCGTCACTAGCGGCAAGACATCGCGTTCCCGTTTTGAGAGGGCGTTATAGCTTTTTAGCGAGACGTTAACGTCGCCGGAATTGATCTGTTCCAAGTCAGTTTTTGAAATCTTGATATTCTTATCAATGTAAGTGTCACCATTTGACAATGCCGTCAGTGCGTGCAGCAACTCGTCATCAGAGGAGCTCTTGAGCACGTAGGACATGGCGCCGTTGTGGATCGCCTGATTGATGTATTCTTGCTCTTCATGCATGGACAGAATCAGAATGCGCACGTTCGGAAACTGGTCGTGGATCCGCTGGGTAGTAATCAGCCCGGATTCACCAGGCGGCATACTGAGGTCCATCACCAGGATGTCAATGTCGCCGCGTTCAACGCGCAGGTAAGTATCGGTACCGTTGGCAGCCTGGTCGACCACTTTAAAGTTCGGCTGTTCGCCAATCAGTGACGATAACCCATACCGCACAACGGCGTGGTCGTCGGCAATCAAAACGTTGTACATGCTGATTCCTCCTAATTTGATTTGTGGTGCGTGGTTTGCTGGTTCTTGGTTATTTGTGTTTGCTGACCATTCGTTTTTCTGTAAAAACGGTTCGATAGTTAGAGATTAAGGCAGTGGTGGTTGACAACCTAGTACGCTGTAGTCTTGAATCCAGAGGCTAAGTCAACTGCTACCTAAATCTTCAAAATCCCTCCAGGAACTCAAACTAATCCAGTGCCACCGGAAACTTGACGGTGACCATGGTGCCGTTGCCTGGTTCGGACTTGATGCTAAAGGTACCATTGAGGGCTTTAACGCGTTCGTTCATGTTCATGAGGCCCATGGAACGTCCGTTGAATTCTTGGTGTTCGGGAACTGTGAAACCCTTGCCGTCGTCCATGACTTCGAGGGTGACGAAGTGGTTATGGGAAACGAGCAAGAGGTCGATTTCATGCGGTTCGGCGTGTTTTAACGCGTTGTGAATGGCCTCTTGGGCGATGCGGTAAAGCACGTTTTGTGTTTCGGGACTAAGGACATCAGTTTTTGCGCTGCCGCTGACAGAAATGGTAATGCCGGTGGCTTCCTCTGAACGTTCTGCAAGGACACGCAGAGCCGGAATGAGGCCAAAATTATCGAGAACGGATGGCCGAATATCCAGTGCCATGCCTTTGACTTCGGCTAGAGTATCGTTAAGTTGTTTTTCAATACCTGCGGTGAGTTCCTCAGCTTCCGTTTGGGAGAGGTGGTCTTTGGCTAAGCGCCGAACGCCCATAATGGCGGAATACATACTCTGCGCAATACTATCGTGAAGATCCTCCGAAATTGTTTTGCGTTCCTTTTCCTGCGCCTCAGAGACATACCGGGACAATTCACGTTGTTCGGCCATTTGATCCATCCGGTCAATCGTGCCGCGGCTTTTCAGCGTTAACGAAAACACCTTTGTGGGGACATCGATCACATGGTAGATCAAAAAATAGTTGAGCGGATGGCGTTTGTCATTAGCGAGAGTGATGGGAATGGAAATTTCGTGCATCAGGTTGCGGATCGAACAACTGAAACAGTCATCGGTGGGCGCAAATTTTTGCTTAACGGCAGCGTCAGCGACCTGAACCAAATAGTTGGGCGCAAAATGCAGCTCTTCCTGAAGGTCCTTGGCCAATTTGTTGCTGACGAGTAACGTGTCATCCTGGAAGAGGTAGATGGCATCGCTTGCTTCATCAAAATAGTTTTCAATCCAATTTTGGGTAGTTGGCATGCCACCATCTCCAATCTTTACGAACCATATCGGTCATGATTTGTCGCATCTTGACAATGAAAAAAGGTGGACAAAACCGATATTTCTCCTTAATCATAACATTTTTATATCGTAATGAAAGCGTTTTTCACGATATTCATCACGAAAGAAAAACTATTTTTTTGGGCAACTGTTACATGTTTCCAAAATACATGAAAATAAAGGCCATACACTAATGATACCGTTATAACAGTGTTTCACATCTAAACGCATTATAATTACGAATGATTACAATAAGAAAGTGCGATAAAAATGAGATTAATTATGACGTGTTACGACTTATTTTCAAAATATATTTGTGAATTGTATCACGATAAACAAAATCACAAAAAAATCATGCGTGACTAATGTGCAATTTAGATACACAAATGGCATGATTAAAAGTTGTTTGTTTAGAATATTTGACTACTGGGGACAGCTAACGGCAAACATTTTTGATAGTCGCAAATGAAGTCCTTGGGCTGATTATCATCGAGTTGCAGGTAGTCCTGGAATTCCTGCTTCGAGGTCCAAAAGTGGGCGATGGTGTAAAAATCAGAGCTCGGGGTGGCCACAAATCGATTTTGTGAACTAGCGAGATTAACGAGAACCCGATTCTCAATTTTGCTATAGTAGGAATCTAATAATAGGTATTCATTTTTCGTAGGGTACTGGCAAACACCGGCAAAAATATCGTTGAGCACATCCCGTTGTTCAAAAGCGGTCTTGTTGGTGACAACAGTGACCGTTGGAAAGACGCTGAATTCGTCAGCCAGACGCTGATAGTTTGCAGTGTTCGAGCTGATCAGAATCTGGTCGCACAACATGACGAGATTATGGACCGCCACAATAGTATTTTCAACAATCTGGTCAACGTTTTTAACTGGTGTATTTGTGGTTAAAATCAGGCCAATCATGCAATCCTCCCCCTTAATGAAAATGTTCACGTTTGTTATTTTAATTGCAGTATAGCAGATACCAGCAAGTTAAGGCATTAGGGAAAAGGCCAATTTGTCTGGCTCATCACGCGGCTAGTTGCTAGATACTTGACCAAGCGGGAGCAATATGATATTCTGCGTTTTGAAGTCAAGTAACTGGAAGGGGTGTCTTTTTGAGCGAAGTTCGTCTGTAATTCTTAATTAATTAACGTCCGTTAAAGATGATAAAACAGTCATCTTATTTGCGTGACGCTTCTCAAGAAGACAGATTAGCTTTGCTTGAAGACATGCTTAATTATTTAAGATGATCATTCAGCAAGCTGTAGGTGGCCCGAGCGCGACTTGCAGTTTTTTAGTGCCGTTTTTCTTGAAAGCGTCAAAGGGAGAAAACTGATGGATCAAACTACGCTGGATAAATTACAGTATGAAGATTTAAAAAAACTTGTGAAGGAGTATTGTGTGAGTGACTATGGGCGTCGACTCGTTGATGAATTGACCCCATCAAGTGACATTCAGACAGTCAAAAAAACATTAACTGAAACAAATGAAGCGCGTCGTATTCTGGAAACGGGTAAGACGATTCCGTTCATTGGCAGTGCCAACATCAAAACAATGTTGACGAAACTCAATCAATCAACCGTCTTTCAACCGGATGAATTAATCGAAATGGCCGACTTTCTACGTGGCTGCCGTAAAATTAGGGCATTGATCACCGCTGAAAAGACACTGGCACCAAAACTAGTGGCGATGATCGACCAAATGGCGAGTTATCCAGAGATTGAATCAAAGCTCTATGACGATATCCGCAACCACCAAGTGGATTCTTCAGCCAGCGGCAAATTACGCAAGGTGAGAAGACATCTTGAAATGACGGAACAAAAGATCAAGGACCAACTGTCTCGTTTCCTTTCTGCCAGCGGGAATCAGCGGTATATTCAGGATGCCGTCATCAGTCTGAAGGATGACCGGTTTGCGATTCCAATCAAGGCAAACTATAAGAATCAGGTCAGCGGGTCGATCGTTGGTAGTTCAGCCAAGGGCACAACCGTCTTTATCGAACCGGCCGCTGTCGGTAAACTCAGCAGCGAGCGTGACCAGCTGCGTGGAGAAGAGTCGGTTATTGTCTATCAAATTTTGGCTAAACTAACCAATCTGGTTGCCGAAAAACAAACTCAGATCAGTCAGAATATTCGAATTATCGGCGAACTCGACTTTATTTTTGCCAAGGGGAAATACAGCAAGGCCATTAACGGTATCACACCTGCGCTAAACACGGAAGACCGGATCAAACTGGTTCAGTGCCCGCACCCATTATTATCAGCTGACGCTGTGCCGTTAGACTTTACGATTGGTGACCGGTACCGCAGCTTAATTATTACGGGTCCTAACGCCGGTGGGAAAACGGTGACGCTGAAAACGGTCGGTCTCGTCACGTTGGCAGTCATGTCTGGGTTCCAAATCAGGGCCGAGAAGGGCACGACCATCGCTATCTTCAATAACGTTTTCGCAGATATTGGCGATGACCAGAGCCTGACCAACGCACTGAGTACCTTTTCTTCCCACATTCGCAACCTCTCAAACATTTTGGAAAACACTGGTACGAGGACGCTGTTGCTGTTAGATGAGATCGGCAGCGGGACAGAGCCTAACGAAGGTGCAGCCATTGCGATTACGCTTCTGCAGGCGTACTACAAGAAGGGCGCGATTACGATTGCAACCACCCACTACGGTGAAATTAAAGATTACGCCCAAAATCATCCCGACTTCATTAACGCCGCGATGCAGTTTGATGTAAAAAACTTGCGCCCGCTTTATCAGCTCGTAATTGGTGAATCAGGCGACAGCAACGCGTTTTGGATCGCGCACAAGATGGCTATTCCAGAAAACTTAATCGCGCAGGCAAAGGGCTATTTGCGTCACGAACCGTACGATTACACAAAAATCGCCCCAGAATTGTTGCCAGTGCACCATGAGGCCAAGGCAGCAAAGAACAACGCATTAGCAAAGGGTGACCGTGTCTTGTTCAACGGCGGCACCCTAGAGGGACTAGTGTACCGAATCGATCAGGGAACGGACAAGGTCGTGGTGTACAGCAGCGGCAAGATGTTGACCATGCCAGGAAAACAGCTCAAGCTAAAAATGGCAGCAAGTGAGTTATATCCTGAAGGGTATGATTTGAATCAGTTGTTTAGGTAACAGAGAGCGGAGCAAGGCGTTTTGAGGGCGGAGCAGAAGCGACTCTGGGCAGAAAAGTCCGGGCCTGACTTTTTTGCCCAGAGTCGCTTCTGCAGTAGCCCTCAGCCTTGCGGAGCTCGTTTCGGCTATGTGACTTAAACCCACGTCGCAAGCACCACACAGGCAAAGAAAACGCGAAAAGTCCGGGCCTGACTTTTTTGCCCAGAGTCGCTTCTGCAGTAGCCCTCAGCCTTGCGGAGCTCGTTTCGGCTATGTGACTTAAACCCACGTCGCAAGTACCACAAAGGCAAAGAAAACGCGAAAAGCCCGGGCCTGACTTTTTTGCCCAGAGTCGCTTCTGCAGTAGCCCTCAGCCTTGCGGAGCTCGTTTCGGCTATGTGACTTAAACCCACGTCGCAAGCACCACACAGGCAAAGAAAACGCGAAAAGTCCGGGCCTGACTTTTTGGCTCAGAGTCAGTTAAGCAGGAGCAGCTTCCAGCGACCGATACGGTCACGAAACCTCAACCCAAGTAAAAACCAAATCCTCAAGCAACCACACAAAAAGTGCATAAAACAAAAAGCGACCCCCTCCAAAAATCCATTCAAGATTTTCAGAGGGAAGTCGCTTTTTTGACCAAAACTCGATCAATTATTTATCGTTATAGTAAGAACGCGGCACGCCGTAACGTGACCGACCCAGTGTTCGCTGTAACCACGGCACGAACCAGTAATCCAGTCCGAAACTTCTCCCGGACCCGTTCATCAGCGCGATGGCGACGAATAGTACCCAGCAGGTTGCCCAGGAGTGCAGGAAGAAGAAAAAGCCGATTGCGACGAGCAAGCTTGCCGTCCAGGTGCCAAGGCCAAAGAAGATGAGGCAGCCGAGAATGATTTCCCAGATACCGATACCCGAGTGGCCGATGACCAGCCAGCTGATATCACCCTGGAATTTATCCAACCCGTCGATGAACAAGCCCAACCCAAAGGCTAATCGCAGCGGCACCGTCCATAAAACGTTGGATCGGCGAGCGGTATGGTAACCAAACACAGTCCGGCCGTTGTCGATCCGGAAGAATTCGTCCATCAGATACTTCCACATGAAATAAAGGGAGCCAATTCGTTTGAAGTACAGGAAGTTTGACCCGTGCTTCATGATGGTCGCAATCCAGCCCCGAACCCGTTTGCCACCGAAGACTTGGGCGATCCCGTAGCGGGAACCGAAGGAAACGGTAAAGCCCATATTCTTGTCGGTAAATTCAGTGTAGTTCTGGTCACCATTAATGTCAGCAGCAATGTTTGCGGCTGACACGCTGGCTTCGTTTTCAGCTTCTTGAGCGGTCTGCGGTACGGCCCGTTCTGCGCCTTCAGCGGTGGCGTTGGCGTCATCACCGGCAACGTAGACACTCTTGTCTTCCAAGCCGTCAGCTTGCAGATACTTATTCACAACTAACCGGCCGCCACGACCAGCATCAATGCCGAATTCGTCAGCGGTGTGGTTGGTCTTAACCCCGGCGGTCCAAATTAAGGTGTAAGTTTTGATTGGATCTTGTTCCTTAATTTCAACACTGTCGGCATTAACCTTGGTGATCGCGGATGAAGTGCGGATATCAACGCCGTTCTTCTTAAGGTAAGCTTCTTCATGCGCAGCGTTCGTCCGATCCAACATGTTAGTGATGGTTGGTGCGGCTTCGACCAAAATAATCTTGATTTCGCTTGGATCAAGTTTGTTTTGCGCAGCTAAAGTCTTCTTGTAGTCGATGAGTTCACCAACGGTTTCAGCGCCGGTAAACCCGGACCCACAGATGACCAGTGTTAGCTTCGCGGCCCGTTTCTCCGGATCACGTTCAACGGCACCTTCGCGCACGATGGTGTTGATGTGGTCACGAAGTTGGATCGCATCTTCCATGGACCACAGCGTAAACCCGTTTTCCTTAACACCTGGTGTGCCAAAGTCGTTGGGTTCGCCACCCATACTAATCAGCAGACTGTCGAACGGATAGGTGCCAAACTCACCGTGAACTTCCTTGGCATCAGTGTCGATGGACTGAATCGTATCAGTGACCAACTTAACGTTTTGCTGCTTGCTAAATAATCGCTGTAAATCATATTGCACTGCGTCGGGCTGCACCCGCTCAGTGGCTACTTCGTGTAACTGTGTTAAATAGGTGAAATAAGAATGCCGATCGATCAATGTGATACTGACGTCGTTGTTGCCTTTGAATCGTTTCGCTAATTTCTTGGTGGCAAGAACACCTGCAAACCCCGCCCCAATAACAACGATGTTTTTACTCATAATTAACCCCTCCAAACGTTATATACACGTGTAATTTAAAAGATATTATTATAATTGCATAATTCCTTATATTGTAATTATAGTAAGCGGTTTCGATAAAGTCTAATAAAAGGAATGTGAAGTTTAGAGCGTGAGAAAAGGCGAGAGGGGGCGGAGCCTAAGCGACGTCTGTTATTAAGACCTGGGCCTGGTCTTAATAACAGACGTCGCTTAGGCAGTAGCCCCCTGCCTTTCCGAACGCGTTTAGTCTCAAGGACATAAGCAAGCCGTTGTTTAAGGGGCTTTAGCAAATAAAAAATCAGAAAAATGACTATGATTAGCCACCAACATAAAATGAGTAGGGTTAATCCGCAATAATAATAGGGCGCAAGTTGCCAAAAACTGTTCCAAACTTCAGCGCCGCAAGTAAACACCCCATTCCCGCCACCAACAGTTGCACCAAAAAAGCGTCCCCTCCAGGCAATCACCCAGAGAAGAACGCTATTTCAATCACGACTCAAATCGAAGGCCGTAATCCTCTATCCAACGCATCGACAATGTAGGTGACCTGCTCATCAACATCACGGGCAGGCAGTCCCAAAAAGGCCCGGTAGAGCGCGCCAAGAAAATTCGAAACGATGATCTGAAAGACCATATCATTGGGAATATCGGCGATTAAATGTTTAGCCTTCAGCTGAGTAATGGCCGGTCCAAAAATGCTTTCGATCGACTTAGCGCCCGTACCAACCAAATTTATACGCAGTTCGGGATGGTATAGGATGGCTTCCATCATCACTTTAATGACCGATAGATTACCCATGACGAAGTGCATCCGGTCGCTGACAACGTTGGTTAGAAATTCCCGCAAGGTGTTGACGGGCAGATTAACCCGCGTTTTGCCGAAATCGTTTGCCATTCGCGGCAGAATCGAGTCGCGAAACGGCTCGATGATCGCAACCAGCAATTCTTGCTTATTTGCGTACCGTTTGTAGACCGTTCCTTCAGCGACACCGGCTTTTTCGGCAATGTCGGCAGTTGTGGTGTTGGCGAACCCCTTTTCTGCAAATAACGATAAACTGGCCTCCAAAATTTGTTTCTGTTTTTCCGTCAGGTTTCGATTTTCTGTCATGGCCTCTTTAAAATAGGTACTGATTGCTGTTGGTTCGTTCATGCTAGACCCTCCGATAACGTTTCATACCGACAATATTTAAAATTGTAAACCCGATGATGAACGCAATCAAGATGAGAAGGTTTGGCGTGATCGATGCCAGGTCAGCCCCCTTGGTGGCCACGTTGGTCAGCGATGTTGCCCCGTAGTACAGTGGGAAGATGTGGGCCAGCCATTGCAGCCAGGTGGCCATCCCGCTGAGGGGTACTAAACCTGAGAAGAGAATTTGTGGAATGATGACGATTGGGATGAATTGAATCATCTGGAATTCCGAATTAGCAAACGTTGAGATAAAGATCCCCATACTGAGGGCGACGAGGGCCAGGCATAGGTTGATCAGTACCAGCAACCAGAAATTCCCGACGATTTTGACTTGGAAAACGTTGAAGGCAAACCACACCAGCAGTAAGGTTTGCAGTACGGCGAAGATGCCGTACCCCGTCAAATAACCAATAATGATCTCAGACCGCCTGATTGGCGTTGCCAGCAGTCGTGACAGGGTTCCAGTAGTCCGTTCGTGCAGGAGCGAGATGCCTGAAATAAGGAAGACAAACAGGAACACAAAGAACCCTAAGAGAATCGGTAAGAACTGGATGAAGAAGTTTGATTTCGAAGTCCCGTACAGATAGTGCGAGGACGTTGTGTAGTTCTTTGGTGCTTGCTGACTGGTCTTGCTCTTTGAAGTTGGCATCTGTGAGGCGAGTTGCGGACTGGCCTTAACAAGCTTTTGCAAAATGGCCTGTTGCTGTTTCAGGGCCGCTGCCTGCTTCGTTGTGGCAGCCTTGAGGGCGGCAAACTTCAACTTGATAGTCCCTTGCTGCAAGGATTGTTTGATGATAGTAGATTTGCTTGGTTCACTATTTTGATAAGTGATAGTGAGTTTGTTGCCGGATTGCTTAATGACACCGGCGATGTTGTCACGGCGAATAACGTGTTTTGCATTGATATTCTTACCGTAGTGGTGAATCTTGATGTGTTTATTGTCGACAGCTTTGACCAATGATGAATCAACGTTGCTGACACCCAAAGTGGCGTTTGTTGTGCTGTTTGAATTAAAGAGAAAATACATCAGGCTCAAAATCAGTAGGGGCGCCAAGAACATGAGCGCCAGGGTCCGCTTATCCCGAAACATTTCTGTGATAATCCGTTTAACGATTGCTAGAATTCTCATCTTGAAGCCTCCCCGCTTTTAAGAATACGTCTTCAACAGTGTTCACTTGATACTCTTGCTTCAGGGCCTTTGGCGAACCCGCAGCCAGGGTGATGCCTTCACGGATGAGGGCGAGCCGGTCACAGCGTTCCGCTTCATCCATAACGTGAGTGGTGATCAGTACTGATTTACCCTGTTCCTTGAGTGAGTAAAGTTCAGCCCAAATCTGCTGACGCAGTTCCGGGTCGATCCCAACGGTCGGTTCGTCGAGAATCAGGACGTCTGGGTCTTGAATCATGGCGATGGCGAGAGATAAACGACGCTTCATCCCGCCGGAATAGTTATTGATTCGCTTGCCCAAATCATCAGTCAGGTTGACCACGTCGGCAGCGTGGGCAATCGCTTTGTCGAGCTTGCTGCCCGTGACACCCATCAACTGACCGAAAAATTTGAGATTTTCTTTTCCGGATAAGTTGTCGTAGAGGGCATCACTTTGGGCCATGTAGCCAATTTTTGTCATGACAGCACGGTTGGGCATCTTCGTACCAAGAACGGCGACCTCTCCTTCGTTGGTCGATTCCATTCCCATAATAATTTTGACGAGTGTCGTTTTCCCAGCACCGGAAGGGCCAATGAGACCGACGATTTCGCCGGGTATTAAGTCCAGCGACACACCGTTCAGGACGGTTTTGTTACTGTAGATTTTTTTGATGTTTGTTGCGTGAATAACAGTATCCATAATTTCACCCTCTAAATTAGTGAGTGAGTTTTCACTCACTTTATGATTGTCTTAAGGTTAACTCATTTTGTAAGGGCTGTCAATTATTTGTTTTTAAGAAGTGCTTTTCTTCAGGCAATAAAAAAGCACCGCCGTGAGGGCAGTGCTTTGATGAACTATATAGTAGTCCACTATTTTTGGGTCACACTGGTGCTGTGAGAAGGAAAAATTGAGGCTCAGAAAGCGACAATATTTTCCACCGCCATGCTAGTAGCTATCCCCATTCATTACCGAATTCTTAACGATCACGTAGTCCACAAGCCGAATGTCGCTCAGCTTGTCGCCACCAGCGTAGGAAATGGACGACTGAAGGTCTTCTTGCATTTCTTCCAACGTGTCAGCGATGTCACCGCGGTATGGAACCAGCATTTGCTTGCCTTCGACGTTGCGATAGGCACCTTTTTGCGTCTCTGAGGCGGAACCCCAGTACTGTTTGTAGGTCTTATCGTTAATTTTGATGACGCTGCCGGGTGATTGTTGATGACCCGCGAGCAGGGAACCAATCATGACCATGCTGGCACCGAAACGAATTGATTTTGCGATGTCACCGTTGTAGCGGATTCCACCGTCAGCGATGATGGGCTTCTTGGCTGCCTTAGCGCAGAGCCGAATGGCAGCGAGTTGCCAACCGCCAGTCCCAAAGCCAGTCTTCAGCTTGGTGATGCAGGCCTTACCAGGGCCAATGCCGACCTTGGTTGCGTCCGCACCTGCGTTTTCGAGTTCGCGAACCGCTTCCGGTGTCCCAACGTTCCCGGCAATCACGAAACTGTCAGGTAACAGGGACTTGATCTGTTGAATCATGCGGATCACAGAGTTGGCGTGACCATGGGCGATGTCGATGGTGATGTATTCAGGCACATCGTTGGCGTCGGCTAATTCTTGAATGAAGTCGAGTTCTTCCTGTTTAACACCAACACTGATCGATGCAAACAAGTTTTTCTCGTGCATCATTTTGACGAAACCATGACGCTTTTCCGGTTGGAACCGGTGCATCACGTAGAAATACTCGTGTTCGGCCATCCAAATGGCGAGGTCGTCATTGATAACGGTCTCCATGTTGGCGGGCACAACGGGAATCTTAAATGTTTTTGGGCCAAACTTTACCGACGTGTCGGCTTGTGAACGACTGTCGATAATGCACTTGTTTGGCACGAGTTGAATATCTTCATAATCAAATACTTCTGACGGAATCATCATAGGTCAATCTCCTTTTTATGCTCAGTATAAAACCGAGACATGCTGGTTTTGGGCATAACATAACCCTCAAAGTTTAGTCGAAAGTTCAAACCAGAATATCAGGCCTGCTTGCTACACTCTGGGGGTCACGAGTTCAAATTTAACTATTAGTGGGTTGCTTCCTTGGCATCAGTATCTTGCCAAGCATCAATTAAAACGTTGGTCTGGGTACGATCTGGGCCAACTGAGAAGGTGGCGATGTCGACACCGACTAACTCAGATAACCGGGTGAGATAGTTTTGCGCGTTGACGGGCAGGTCTTCAAACTTACGCACGCCGGTGATATCTTCGTCCCAGCCAGGGAATTCTTCGTAGATCGGCTTGCAACGATAGATTTCTTTCAAATTAGCAGGGTAGTGGTAAATCGTTTCGCCGTCTAATTCATACGCTTTAGCAATCTTCAACGTCTTCAGACCGGTTAAGACATCCAGACAGTTCACTGAAAGGTGAGTCAAGCCTGAAACCCGTTTCGTGTGACGGAGAACAACACTGTCGAACCAGCCGATTCGACGAGGCCGCTTTGTCACGGTCCCATATTCGTGGCCGGCTTCACGGATGAAGTCGCCGGTTTCGTTAGTTAATTCAGTTGGGAAAGGACCGTCGCCGACACGTGATGTGTAGGCTTTGCAGGCACCAACAACTTCGTCAATTTTCGAAGGACCAACACCGGCACCAATGGTCACACCACCGGCAACGGGGTTAGAAGAGGTGACAAATGGATAAGTCCCGTGGTCGATATCAAGCATGACACCTTGGGCGCCTTCAAACAGCACGTGTTTGCCGGCATCAATGGCATCGTTGATGACAACCGAGCTATCGGTCACATATTCTTTGAATTCTTGACCATATTCATAGTATGTTTCAAAAATATCGTCAAACTTCAGTGGTTCGTGGTCGTATAACTTGGTGATCAATTGGTTCTTTTCTTCCAAGTTTTGACGTAGTTTTTCTTCAAACGTTTCTTTATCTAATAAATCAGCGACCCGGATCCCAATTCGTTCGGCCTTATCCATGTAGGCTGGGCCGATACCCTTGTTGGTAGTCCCGATTTTGTTGGTTTTAGTTTGTTCTTGTAATTGATCAATGAGAATGTGGTAAGGCAAAATAACGTGTGCCCGGTTGGAAATCCGTAGATTGTCAGTTGATACGTTGCGGTCGTGTAAGTAACGCAATTCAGTGACCAACGACTTTGGGTTCAGTACGACACCATTACCGATGACGCTTACTTTGTCAGAATAGAAGATCCCTGATGGGATGAGATGGAGCTTGTAAGTCTCACCCTTGAACACGATGGTATGACCTGCGTTGTCTCCACCTTGGTACCGTGCGACGACGTCAGCTTTCTTGCTGAGAAAATCAGTGATCTTCCCTTTACCTTCATCGCCCCATTGACTCCCTACAACTACTATTGATGACATATGAACACCTCATAATCTTAAATTGCTTAGGCTGTAAAACACGAACAACCCAGCAAGAAATAGTATATCAAGTTCGGGAACTAAAAGCAACCAAAAACCGAATTATTTTTAAAATAAGCTTTGTTAAAGTTCTTTATGAAAACGCTAAAAGTGGTTACTTCCTTTATATATGTCGTGAATAATTGGAAAATGGCTTTCATTTTGATTTCAGATTGGTGGTGAAACTTTCGGTCGTTTATGTTATGATTTAACCATCAATTACCGAATATTTTGTTTTAATGTTCGGAATTTACTAAAACCAGAAATGAGGATAACTATGCTCGAAAGATACACACGTCCAGAGATGGCAAATATTTGGTCACTACACAATCAGTATCAATCCTGGTTGGAAGTTGAAATCGCGGTGGATGAAGCCTGGGCTAAGCTCGGTGAGATCCCCCAAGAAGACGTCGACAAGATCAACGCAAAGGCAACCTTTGATGACGACCGGATCGCAGAAATTGAATCCGTAACGCACCATGACGTTGTGGCGTTTACACGTGATGTATCAGAATCCCTTGGTGAAGAGCGCAAGTGGATCCACTATGGGATGACCAGTACCGATATCGTTGATACGGCACAGGGTTATCGGTTAAAGCAAGCAAACAAAATTTTAAGAGCAGACCTGCTGCACTTAAAGGAAGTTATTCGTAAACAAGCACTGAAATATAAGGATACTGTCATGATTGGCCGGACCCACGGGGTTCAGGCTGAACCAACGACTTTTGGCTACAAGATTGCGCGCTGGTATTCAGAAATCAACCGTGACATTAAACGTTTTGACGAGGCTGCTGCCGGCGTTGAAGCAGGGAAAATCAGCGGCGCCGTTGGGACGTTTGCCAACGTGCCACCATACGTTGAAAAATACGTTTGCGACAAGTTAGGTATTCGGGCTCAGGAAATCGCCAGCCAAGTGTTGCCGCGTGACCTGCACGCCGACTACATCGCAACCCTGGCCTTGATTGGGACAAGTTTGGAAGAATTTGCGACTGAAATTCGCTCCCTGCAACGGTCTGAAATTCACGAAGTTGAAGAACATTTCAACAAGGGTCAAAAGGGCTCGTCAGCAATGCCGCATAAGCGTAACCCAATTGGTTCTGAAAACGTTACTGGGTTGGCTCGAGTCCTGCGCGGCCACGTTCAAACAGCCTACGAAGACGTTTCCCTATGGCATGAACGCGATATTTCACATTCTTCAGCAGAACGGATCATCCTGCCAGATTCAACAGCAATCTTAGATTACATGCTGCACCGGTTTGCTAACATCTTGGAAAACCTGACCGTCTTCCCAGACCGGATGAAGGAAAACATGAACCTGACTTATGGCCTGATTTACAGTCAGCGGGTGATGTTAAAACTCATCGACTCTGGTTTGACACGTGAAGCAGCTTACGATTTGGTTCAACCGTTGACGGCAAAGTCTTGGGATGAGCACAAACAATTCCGGCCGCTGGTTGAGGGTAATGAAACGATTACGTCGCATTTGTCAGAAGATGAAATCAACGATGCATTTGATTACCACTATCACATTCGCCACGTGGATGAAATTTTCAAGCGGATCGGCCTTGAATAGTCGTTATGTGGTGTCATCTAACGTCAAAAATTAAGTGAACTCGCGGAAGCCTTGAGAGGGGCTTCTTTTTTTGACGCAAGTTGTATGTATTCGCCAAGGAGCTAAGTTTGTCGACCGCATCGCTGAAAGTGACAGAGGTGCCAGACTTGACCGCCGTTTGGTCACATCCCACAAAAAAATCCCCCTTCGGCACATGCTCCGAAGCAGGGATTTTTTTATTTGGATTAGGATATTGTGGTTGCCATTCTCATGAAATGGCAGTTAGAGGAATAGGATTGGATCTTCTTCAGTAGGAGGAAGTTGATCCATCATGCTGAAGGCGACAGTACAAGAGGGGGGAGGACTGTCGACCTTCTTTTAGAAAGTAAATCAGGGGAGTATATAGCAAGTAAGTTTGTTCTTTGCTTTGCTATGATTTAAATATACCTGAAATTTGTGACGAAAGTGTGACTAAAAAAAGTTATATTCATGAACTAAAAGTTAACAAAAGGTAAACATACAAAACACTGTTCTGGAGATACAAGCAAAAAAAATCCCCCCTCGGCACATGCTCCGAAGCGGGAATTTTTTTTATTTGGATTAGGATATTGTGGTTGCCATTCACTACG
>NZ_AYYR01000129.1:0-366 GCF_001435975.1 Secundilactobacillus collinoides DSM 20515 = JCM 1123 | reverse complement strand
TTCTTCAGTAGGAGGAAGTTGATCCATCATGCTGAAGGCGACAGTACAAGAGGGGGAGGACTGTCGACCTTCTTTTAGAAAGTAAATCAGGGGAGTATATAGCAAGTAAGTTTGTTCTTTGCTTTGCTATGATTTAAATATACCCGCATTTTGTGATGAAAGTGTGACCAAAAAAAGTTATATTCGTGAAGTTTTTTTTGGGGGGCAGAGAGCGGAAGGAAGTGGTTAGAGACCAGAACGTAAGCGCAGTTAGTGAGAAATCCTGATTTTGGATTTGTCACTAACTGCGCTTACGTGGCCGGTCTCTGCTTGGACCGTGCCCCCATACTTGGACGAATTGCTACGCTGCTTTTCGAACCACTTCTT
>NZ_AYYR01000128.1 GCF_001435975.1 Secundilactobacillus collinoides DSM 20515 = JCM 1123 | reverse complement strand
TGTCGCTATCTGCCCTTACATGGCCGGTCTCTGCTTTCTGTAACTCGTTTCGACTATGTAATTGGGAAGCACAAAATGAAATCGGGTCTTTGCAGAATTTGAAATAACTCAGAGAGTGGAAGAAAGCGGTTAGAGACCAGAATGTAAGGGCAGATAGCGGGAAATCCCGAATTTGGATTTGTCGCTATCTGCCCTTACATGGCCGGTCTCTGCTTTCTGTAACTCGTTTCGACTA
>NZ_AYYR01000025.1 GCF_001435975.1 Secundilactobacillus collinoides DSM 20515 = JCM 1123 | reverse complement strand
TCTCTAGCCGCTTGTTTATTCCACCAAACGCCAAATAGGTTTTGCATGGTGCCGTATAAGTAGTTCTCCACGTTCTTGATATGCTTCTCATTGCTTCTTAGAGCGTTAAAGTAGCGTCTCAAGGCTTTAGTCATTAGCGGTTTAAGTTCTTCATCATCAAGTGGGATTATGACGCCAATATCTTTGTGATCTTTCTCAACTCGGTACTTAGCATTTAAGATAATGCCAATGAAGTGCCGCATTTGTTGTGGGGTACGGCACCAAAAACTAAGTAATTGCACGGCTTCGGGTTCTAAGAAAACCGGTAAACCGCTGTCTTCATCAGTTAAAAAGTCATTAGCATGGTTCACCAAATCCTGGTTTTGCTTTTGAATTTCTGCTGGTGAAAAGTTGGCTGTGGAAAAGTTTAACTTTTGAGTATCTATATTGTATCTATTAGTATCTAAGCTTCTAGGTTCTTTATATAGATTGTGTGTGATTTTCACATTTCCGCTTGTAGCAAGGGTTTGAGCGGTCTCGTCAACGGACTTATGCGGAAGTGTGATTTTCACATTTCCGCTTGTAGCAAGGGTTTGAGCGGTCTCCTGCGGAAGTGTGATTTTCACATTTCCGCTTGTAGCAAGGGCTTGAGACACTTTTGGGCTATCTTCACCGCGTAAATAGACATCGGTTGCTTTCACATCGAGCTTGGACAGATATAAGCGATTCGGTTCATTCTTTTTTGTTTTTGGGTTAAAGCCCAGTTGTTTTTGCATCAGCAAATGGGCGGATTCGAGTTCTTTTTTAATTTTGACGACTTTTTGATTATGGCAATTAAATAAATTTTCGAGTTCTTGATTGGTAAAAATAAAGTAGACGTGATTTTCCTCATCAACCCAGCTGTTGCGCAAAGAGTACTCTAGCCGATCTTTCAGTACCATATAAGCCAATTTAGCGTCACTACTTAAATGTTTGTATTGCTCGCCATACATTAATACCTTAGGAAACTGGAAAAATAGGGCTCCATATACGTTATCGGCTTCATAGTAATTGAAATTTGTTGATTTTGTCATAATAAAAACTCCCTTTCTCGACTGACACACGCTGTCTCAAAAGAGAGTTGCTAAAACATTTGATTTGCTTTAAAATACAAATCTGATATGCTCTAACTGAATTACAAAGCATTCATTTAGCGGTGAGGGCTTTGTAATTCATCAGCATGTGTCTGTTTGTGAGTTGCCCAGTCGGCAACTTTTTTTAATTTCTAACAACAAAAAATGGACTAAATAGCTCCAGTTAGCTACTTAGTCCATTGACTTCAATTTGTTTTTAACTATCCTTAACTTGTCCTTGGGGACTGGTTTGCGGTATAATTAACCTACAAATTAAGAACAATGTTCAGTCGATTTTAACTTGGCGGTGAAAATCGACTGAATCTAAGTAGCTTTCTAGCAGCTACTTGCTAAACCCAAAATCCCTGATTCCTCGTGAATCGGGGATTTTTCTGTTTAGCTTGATCTCTTTATTCGGTTGTTAAATTAATCTTAGTCTAGCATAGCGCTTACCTAGCGGCAACTTTATTTGGTTTTGTATATCAATGGCTGGGATTATCCAAAAGACAATAAGGCTGGTAAACAAAAATATAACACTTATTGGAATTCCCATAACAAGGCCCTCTTTCTAAATATCATTGTCTGAAAAGGCATTAAATCCTCCTTGCAAGCGTTCTTTGGAATCAGATGGTGATTCTGTGCTATTTTTAGGTGCTTCTGGAGCTTTTAATTCATCTTTAACATAAGGATCACCTTGAGCCTTTAACCGTTCAATTTCGTGAATTAAAGCGGTTTTAACAAGTGTGGTTTTAGGAATTAATGATTTATCAAAGTAATCAAGGATTTCTTTGTCGACAATTTTCTCGGGATTTAGTCGGACGTTCAAGGTTTT
The DNA here is from genome assembly GCF_001435975.1 of Secundilactobacillus collinoides DSM 20515 = JCM 1123. Classification (GTDB taxonomy): domain Bacteria; phylum Bacillota; class Bacilli; order Lactobacillales; family Lactobacillaceae; genus Secundilactobacillus; species Secundilactobacillus collinoides. The sequence continues at coordinate 11,115 of NZ_AYYR01000025.1, read as the reverse complement.
AACTTTTCCCATGATTACTTGCTCCCTTCGTTTTGAGCTTGTTGACTTAATCCGTACTTATAAAAGCCGTTAACATTAGCAACTTCAGTATTTTTAACAATAACCGCGTTGGTGAAAGTAGTATTCAGGATTTTATGATTAATCAAATTGGACCCACCACCGGTAAAGAACAAAGTATCAATACTATCAAGGTTCTTTAAGGTTGAAGTCACATTGGCAACTAAGCGACGGGTAAATCGGTCACTTTCCTTACAAACTAAATCGGTAATATCATCTTGACGATTCTTAGAAAAGCGATAACTCCAATGATGTTGCTGGTTGCCTTGCCGTAAATCTCTTTCTAATTGATAGAGGCTAACGTCGCCATCAATCTTGTTGGCAATGGCTTCGTATAGATCATTTACGCCGGTATTAAATTGCTGACGATTTTTGCCACTAAGTTCAAAGTTTAAAATAGTATCAATTAAAATTGTGCCACCACCTACATCAACAATTCCAACTTTTTCGTCTAGTAAATCTTTGTTCTTGATAAAGCCCTCACCATCTAATAGCTCGTTATATAAGGTGCCGATTGGTTGAGGCAAAATATAGACTTTGCGCACTCTGACCGTCACAATTTTATTGTCAATAGTAACTTGATGCTGTCCCTCAAGGACTTTTAATAAAGCTTTTAAACGGCCTTGGTCAGCATAATCGCCGGTTGGAAGTCCAGCAGTGACCACTACTTCTAAGACTTGATCTTTAGCAGCTTGAAAGTCACTTGCCAGTAATCCTAATGCAAAGTTAGCTAGTAACTTAAATACTTCACTATTGTATCGAGCACCATACATGATGGTATCAGCTAAATACTCGTCAAGATGTAGTCGGTCAATATCTCGACCCCATACATATTCGTCATCACTAAACGGAACTGAATAAGTGTGTAGATCATTATTGATTGTGGAATTACCAACCGACATTGGCATATCTGCTTGATTTAAATATCTTGAAGGCAAAACATATTCATTTTTGCTGCTTTTTAATTTGGTTTGCTTGTTTCCTAAATCTAAACTAAAAATATCCATAAGGCACTCTCCTTATTCTGCATTACATTTTGTATATTAAGAATACCACATTAGGCACAAAATACAAGCAAAAAGCGTTATTTTAATTGCAAATGAAGTTAACTGCATTACAAAAAAGTGATCCTTTGCCTACTTAACTGTGCTTTCCAAATTGCCACCAATGTTTCTTTTTGACAATTTTTTGTTCAATTTGCTTAGCTTCAGTTTTCTTATCCGCCAAACGTAATTGTTGTTCATGCTCTAGTAATGCCTGTTGTTTTTCCAATAATTTATGCAGTTGCTCGATTTGGTCTTTATAGTCATCTAATTGTTTTCGATCCTCTTGTATTTGATCTTTTAAATACTCAATTAAGGGGGTTGAATTGTTTAAAGCGGATTTTAAAGCACTTGACGATTCGTTTAAATTATCGACTTCAAAATGCTCTTTTATAAGCTTTTGACCCTTTGAATTTATTTTCAACGAACCATCAACAGTTGAAAATTTCCGTTTAAAATCTTTGTCAATAAACTGGTAGATAGCTTGTTTGCTAACACCAATTTCCTTGGCTATTTGCGCAATTGTTTTCATTGTTTCACCACTTTTTATAAAAATTTTTAATTCAAAATTTGATCAATTGTTCAAAAGCCTCTAGTTAAAATTACTTGTATCAATTACGCTCATGAAATGCTCTATATGAACCTAATTTTAAAAAGCCATACACTCATAGGTGCTATGAGGAATTGATATAAAAAGGAAGTTATATTTAACTTTACTTTTATTATTCACTTTGATCATATTCCCTTCAGTGCAAATTAAAGCTGATGTAACACCAAATTATCAGAATTACTATCATCGAACATATAAAGAAAGCACATGATCTGGCATTATAAGGGGAAATTATAGCTACTTTGTACAGCAATGTGAAGTTGATTTAGCACCTGCATACCTTAATTTTACAAAAGATGGATGATGGAAACTTAACTTTTTCAGAGCTTGCTAAGGTTTTTCAGGAATTTATAAACCAAGTTATATTTATAAGCTAACAACAAGATAAAAAATAAGGATATGAACCAATTATGCTAAAAAGATTTGGCTACGTAGTGGCTTTATTGTTAGGCTTTATTTTAATGGTTTGGCTAGTTATCTTTTGGCAGCATCGTGCTTATTTTACTGGGTCCGTTCGAACTTATATGGTTGCCCAAAAGATTCCAGCAAATAGCATTAAAAAACGGAAAATAGTTTTTAATTGGGTTAATATGGGGCAATGGGAGGAAGATGTTTCAATTCGCCACCAACACCATACCTATCAATATATTTATAATATGTCTTGGCAGGATAAAAGGGTTTCCCTAAGTACCTATGATCATCAGGAAGGTGTTAAAGATACTTTAGACCCTTATCCACCTTTGGGATATGATCGTTAATTTTACAAATTATTATTTGGATTAATTTTAGTGCTCCTATACTGAAATTTGGTACCAAAATCATTAGATTTTGTGTCATAATGATAAAAATCAGAATAGGAGTTTTTTTATGAAATATTATTCAGATGAATTTAAAAACAACATCGTTAAGCTTTATCACAATGAAAATCGTTCAAAGAAATCCTTAGCCAATGAATATGGGGTTCATCCAACCACCATCAGTCATTGGATCAAGCGGGCCAAATTAGTTGAACTACCTGACGGTGGCGTAACAAGTGTTGAAGCCTTCAAGCAACTACAGAAAGAAAACCAGCAGTTAAAAGAAGAAAATGAAATTTTAAAAGTAGCGGCGGTGTTACTGGGAAGGCATTAGAACCTGTCTAGTATCTGCTGAATCTGGTAGAATTGTGGAAAACCGAATGAGGAGTTTGTCATGCCAGATTATCCAAGCAATATTTCTCGAGCGCAATTTGCGTTAATACAACCTGATTTAGAAAACTTCCGCAAGCATACAAGACCGCGTCGTTATGATCTTTATGACGTATTCAATGCCATCCTTTACTCGCTTACTACAGGGTGTCAATGGCGTGAATTACCGCACGATTTCCCGGAATGGCACACTGTCTACCGCTATTACGATATGTGGCGAGATAAACCAGACCCGACAGCTGATTCGCTATTAGAAAGGCTTTTAAAAAAACTGTTGCTTCCTATCGCTTTGCACAGGGCCGATCGGCCCGAACGTCGTTTGTGATTGTTGATGCTCAAAGTGTTAAAACCACTGATTTAACGAAAAATAGTGGCTACGATGGCGGCAAAAAGATTTCAGGGATTAAGCGTCATATGGCGGTTGATATTAACGGTTTACCACAAGCCATTCTCGTGACACGAGCTAATGTATCAGATCGTTCAGGTGCATTGGCTATGCTTAGTTTGGCTAGCCAAAATTTAGAGCTGGTTCAGCATGTCATGGTTGATGGTGGCTACACTGGCAATGACTTTGCGGATCAGGTGAAGCTCATTTTGAATGCTAAGACGACGGTAGCTAAACGCAACGAGTTTCATACGTTCACGGTGTTACCGCAACGATGGATCATTGAACGTTCATGGAGTTGGCTAGACAAATGTCGGCGACTTTGGAAAAACTGTGAACGCGCCCTTAACAGCAGTCTTCAAATGGTTGTATTGGCCTTCCTGAAGATAGTTCTTAAAAGATACTAGACGGGTTCTTAGCTACTTACGAGCTAAACGGTACGGCAATGGACATGACGATCGCGACGCTTAAGCGACACGAAGTCGCTGTCACCAGCCCTTATTCCAACGGTCCGATCGAAGGGGTTAACCACCTCATCAAGCCACTCAAACGATCCTGTTTTGGCTTCAAAAATCAGCTGAACTTCTTCAAACGAATCTACCAAATCACGGCATAACATGACAAAGACGGCTCCCCAAATGGAGAACCGCCTCAAATGATAAATTTATTCTTCAACACCAGTTGACGTAGAGCCATGATTGTAGGGCACTTGGGTTGAGAAAACTGATGTTAACTAAGAATGCAAACGAACTAAAATCTTTGCTTGTTTTTTATCCTTTTCTAAGGATTCAATTCCTTCTGAAACTAATTCATTTAATTCAATCTTTTTTGTAATGACACGTTTGAATAGTGACCGATGGGTATCTATAATCTTAATTACTCAATCGAAGATATTGGCATATCCATAAGATGTTAATAAACTACCACCCTTTTTAAGAAGAGCTCTAACATCTACAACTGGTGGATGTTGAAATAATGCAATCACGGTAACCTTGCCACCGTTTTTAAGAGCCTGAATGGCACCAGTAAGTGTGGGTTGTACACCGGCACAATCAAATGCAACATCTACTCCCTGATTTTCCGTGATAGTGCTGATAGCGTGAGCTAATGACTTTTGGCTATCAGCACGTATTGGGTATTGAACCCCTAATTCATTTGCTAAATCCAAACGTTCCTCTGACATGTCATTTATTATGACGTGATGGGCACCAGAAATTTGTGCTATTAAGGCCGTGAACAATCCAATTGGACCAGCACCCTGAATTAAGACATCATCTCCAGGAGACACTCGGCTTGCCATAACTGCTTGTGCAGCAACTGAAACTGGCTCAACTAAAGCCCCTAAATCAAGCGGAAAGTTAGTTGGCAAGAGATGTGCAAAGGTACTTTTTACATTGCACTTTTCAGCTAAGCCACCGTTAGCCGAAAATCCTAAGAATCCTGCTGATTGATCACTACCTATAGCATGCTCACACCAATTATAATGACCAGAAAGACATTCCGGACATTTTCCACAAGCAATCATTGGCTCGACTGCAACTTTATCTCCAATTCTTAATTTAGATACTTGTTTTCCAATTTTAGAAATCGTCCCAGAGAATTCATGACCAGGAATTAGCGGAGCCTGCATATGGGTTAGCGGATGAGGCATTGTCGCCAAATCCATACCCTCTAAATATTCATGAATATCACTACCACAAATACCATTAAATGCAACCTCAATTTGAACTTCATCTGGTGCCGGATCAGGAATATTTCTTTTTTCAAAGCGGATATCCTTAGGACCGTAAATAACAGCTGCTTTCACCATAGTCATAGTGCTTCGCTTCCTTCATGTTCAATATAGCACAATCACATCTAAAATAGTGAATAGATTTCAGTAATGAAGTTACCATCTTGACTTAACAAAAACTTGGTAACTGATTATATGGGTAATTTCTACTTTAGCCATTTTCAGACCTCCTTTTGGACAGTTCTAATAAACATTTGTAATTCCTAGTATAGCACAGAAACAAGAAAGGCCACTAGGGTATACCCTAGTGGTCTGTCTAAAGTTACTAATTAATCATTTTATTAATTACTTGGTCTAATATCATCTGTTGCCACTTTTTGGACCATTCATTGTAAACATCTACATCTAGAGATTGTGGTAGGGGATCTGCATTATCAACTTTAATAATTGATGTATTGACCATTGCATCTCCAACTAACAAAGCCTCTTGTCGTCCTAATGAGCTTAAAGCAGATGTAAAGTAATTATCTGTATCTGGAAGTATACTTTTAATGAGATTTTGATCGTCCTGATTTGTTAATTTCATAACAACAAAATTATTACACTGTGAAAGCACAGTGGGTGAAACTTCCGAGGGTCTTTGTGTTACTATCATTTCTGAGATGCCATATTTTCTACCTTCTTTAGCAATCCTCTCAACTGCCACACGAGTATCCCTATATTTAGATAACTGATTTTTAGGAACGTATCTGTGAGCTTCTTCATAAACCATCATTAAGGGCGTCTTATTTTTCCCCCATATTCTGGTTTGATAAAAGCTTATTTCAAACGCCATTCGAGAAATCACTGATACAATGATAGATACTATTTCAAAGGGTAATGCACTCAAGTCTATAATAGTAATGTTTGATTCTTGGTGCTTGTTCTTTTCATCATATGCATTTCCAAAAATCATTGGTACAAGGGAAGAAAAGGTTTTTTCTGGATGATTTAGATATTCTTCAGGATTATCTGGTTCTTTAAGCAAAAAATGAAGTCTAGAATCATTTAACTTAGTTTGAAATCTAGTTATAAACCTAGGAAATTCACCATAGAATCCGTTAAGCTTTGCATCTACCTTAGCTTTCAAATTAGGATTTTTTGAATTCCCCGACGTTGAGTAAAAAGAATGTGCTTCAAATAAGTATGTAGAGTCTTCTGGTTGGTATTCCCTAGGATTTTCATCTCGTGTAGCATAGTATATCTTTTCTTCCTTAGTGTAATGAGTTTCAGAATTTTTGTTTTTAATAAACTCAAGAACTTCATTAATACTAAAATAAATGGGCATATCATAGTCAACATTTTTAATGCTTGGATTCCATTTTATTTTATTTTGGATGACCGCAGCTTTAAATTGAGCAATTTGATTATAAGCATTAATTTCATTGTTTTCTATAAAAATGGATTCCAGTTCTTCAGAGTTTAATAACCAATATGGGATCCATAATTCCTGTGAACTATCAGTAAAATTTTTGTCAGTCGTTAAAATTCGTGATTTAGGAAAAGCATGACCGTATTCTCCGTGCACATCAAAAATAATTATATGGCTGTTGTTTAATATGCTGTCATTATTTAAAGCTTGGCTTCGATGTTTGATAACATTTTGAAGAATCTTTGCAACTGTTCCAGATTTTCCAGATCCGGTTGATCCAACAATAGCGACATGGTGGGAGAAAAATCGGTTTCCATCAACATTAATAGCAATTTCAGGATTTAACCCATAATGTCCAAAAGAAAAGCTATCATCTGAATCTTCCTTAGAGAGCATCGATTTTAAGTCCTTAGTAGATGTAAGCTCTATACCTTGAGGAGGAATACTTATATTTTTAATTCCACTAGAAAAAAAAGTTTCCCCATTTTCGCTATATAAAACTCCGATTGGTCGAGCTGCCACTATGATAGCGTCATTTTTATTATTTTCATCTGGTTGCGCTTCTATGGTCTGATATGATTGAATTTGAGCAACAATAGAGCGCTCGTTCCCATCTTTAACCTTAATAAAGGTCCCTATTTGAAAGTCAGAGTCGCTATTTGTCTCTCGCCAAGCTAGTAAATCATTGATTTTAAATTGCAATTTATTTGGTTCAAAGTTCATTACACTTAAATGTTCGATATCATTGTCATCATTAATCATTTTTTTGCCAACCTTCCCATTAATTTAAGTACAAAGTCAGACTGGAAACCAGTAAAATTGACACTTGGATAAGTACTGGTGCTTTCATCTAAAGAAAAGTCAAAATTTATAATAAAAGCATCTAATTCTTTGAGACATTCAATACTATGTTTACTAGATGCGATTCTATAGTTAAAAGAAACATCAACATATCTGTTTCTATTTTTTGAAGTAGTAAAAATAGGCGGGCGGCCAAATGCTTCTTTATCGAAACGTATGCTTTCATATCCATCATTCATAATCAAGAAATCATTTTTGTTTCTTTTTTTTAATAATTCTTTTTTTAAAGAAAAAAGATCTTTTAGATTAAAGTCTAGTAGAAACGTCACAGGTTTATTCGTTACCCGATTATCCTTGTACGCAAACTCACTAGCAATTGTATTGATTTCATCAGCACTTAATCTATCTTTCCAAAGCCGGCCAAAACGTAGTACATAACTGTAAGTATGACTATTGGATTTCTTAATTGATTTCATTTGAGAAACAAAGGCGTTTATAAGACGATCATCATTTGTGGAACACTTCGTGAAGTTTCGGAACATTTCCGTATCCATTTTTTGTATATGAGATAAAAAATTTGCTAACGAAATGGTACGATCGTCTATGCTTTCTCTTATTGCAATCGAATGAATATACTGTGAAATAAGTGGCAAGTAAAGACATTTACTTGAGGACAAAGACTTATGTAAAGCGTTAGAAACTAAGTTAATGACCGCAGTTTCTTCGACTTGAAAACTTTCCACTTTCTCAATGCTAAAGCTCTGCGAAAATACAGAAACTTCATTTTCAGGTAGCTTTTCCTCTCCCAAGTTTTTCTCTCTAATTTTTTTGGCATTTGTTAATTTTAAAATGCCTGAGATTTCCAAAGATGTTAATTTTATATCACTTTGCTGACTATCATATATAAAAATTTTGTATTTAAATTTTTTGTTCTTATTTTTCTTCCAATGGCAGTACATGTATGCTATCGGTTTTTGAAGTACACTATTTGTGACCTTTGTCTTTTCATAATATTTATATTGTTGTAACTCAGTGTTAGTTGAAAGGACATCTAAATCCTCAGCACCTTCAATGACAAAAGTGGTTGTCTTACCTGCCTTCAGGTCTTCCAATAAACGTTTTTGTGTCATCAAAAACTGATATTCGAATCCCTTGATTGTTGCATCAGCATCTCTACTTTTTTGCTTTTGCTTTTTTTTCTGTGGCAAATTTTTTATCCCCCTAACTGCTCACAACACTCTCTTTATAAACGTTTCTAGAACTGACGTTAGTGGTGATTGACATCCGATTTTCCTGTATAATAGATTAAGCAAGAAGTTTTAAGGGCGGTGGCTGTCTTTTCCCTTACGAGGTGAGGCCCATGGGAACATGGAATAATCTTCAGGAAGGTTTCACAGCCAATGAGCGTCTTCCAGGCACTCTCATTGATGTTGCTGTTTGGCACGTTTTTAATCGCGCTACTCGGCTATATCGACAAGCATCACAAATAAAAAAGCCGCCCTGCGTAACTTTGGTCGGTTACAGGGCGACAATGTAGTTTTGTAATCTAGGCCACCGCCTTTAAAGCGGCTTGTATGGGAAGTCCTGTTCTAGCGGGGCTTCCCTTTTTCTGTCTACATTATAGCATGACTATAATTGACTTTCGACTATTTTTAATCAGCTTTCTAGCAGTTTTTTAGGGAACACGTGTTTGCCTTCTGTGCTACAATACAGGTAAAAGCTAACGGAAGTGATGAAATTGTTTACTGATGATGAACCGCATGGCGTGTTCTTCTTAATTGATAACAAGTCCTTTTATGCTAGTTGCGAAACCGTTGCCCGGGGCCTTAATCCCTTAAAAGTCCCGTTAGTGGTCCTTAGCGAAGCTGAAAATACTAATGGCGGGCTCATTTTAGCCACGTCACCCGAAGCTAAGCACTTATTTCATCTTAAAGCCAACGTCTCCCGTAAACGTGACTTACCCAATGACCCCAGGTTGTGGGTCGTGCCACCGCGCATGAACCTTTATATTCAACGTAATTTGCAGATCAATCAGATCTTTCATCAATTTACTACTGAAAAAGAGGTTTGGCCGTATTCAATTGATGAAAGCATTCTTGATATGACCCATACTTGGCGGCTGTTTGGCAATTCCGTTCGCGAAGTGGCATGCTTGATTCAAAAGACAGTTCGGCAAAAGCTAGGCTTGTATACCACCGTGGGAATTGGTGACAATCCGGTGCAAGCTAAATTAGCCTTAGACCTTTACGCTAAACATAATCATGAATTGATCGGTGAAATCCATTACGAAACTGTGCCGGATAAAATTTGGTCAATTACTGAATTAACGGACGTTTGGGGGATTGGCCCCCGTATGGCGAAACGTTTGAACCGCCTTCACATTCACAATATGTATGAGCTAGCCCATACCAACCCTTATTTACTCAAACAGCAGCTTGGCGTCATTTGGTAGCCAGTTATTTGCTACGGCCTGGGGAATTGATCGCGCGCAAGTTACGGAACCAACTAAGGTTAAAGAAGCTAGCCTGGGTAATTCGCAAGTATTGCCACGAGATTATTTTAACCAAGTCGAAATTGAAACCGTCATTAAAGAAATTGGGGAACAGGTGGCGGCGCGGCTTCGGCACCACCATAAACTGGCGGGGTGTCTATCGCTAAGCATTGGGTTTTCCTATGCCGCAGCTGAAGCAGATGGTCGCGGTGGCTTTAACCAGGCTTTAAAAATTGAACCAACTAATGACAATCAAGTTTTGACGCAACAATTATTGTGGTTATTCCGTCAGAATTGGGACGGTCAAGCTGTCCGGAATATTGGTGTTTATAGCAGTAAACTAAGTGCCAACTCCGGCCAACAACTTAATTTATTTGAAACCCCGCGCAACCAAATTCGCCGTAGCCGGTTAAACCAGGTGATTGATGAAATTCACCGGCAATTTGGGTTCACCAAACTAGTTTACGCGACCAGTTTATTAAAGGGAGGCACCGCTATCAAGCGGGCTTCTCTAGTGGGCGGACATAATGGAGGCAATAGCTATGAATAGCGATATCGAGATTATTAAGGGGCGGTTAACCTTATTGTTTAAGCGGCGTCCCCAAACCCGCTATTGGTTAATGTTGACTAATGACACCTACGATCAGACCTATAATCTGTTTTTTAACAGTCAACGGGCTAACGAGCGCTTGCAATCCGTTCCCCTACATAAATTAGCACACTATGATTTAGCTGATTTAGAAAAGTTACTAAAAGCATTACGACAAGATATAAAGCTAACGATCGAATTTATCGGCTTTACTGGGGAACGGTGGCCGGCAAGCCAAAAGCTGATTCAACGAAAGCGGGTGCCCCTTGAATAATCAAGAATTTGATTTAGCCACGGTTAAGCATTTTTTTGAACATGATTATCATGACCGGGGCATGATGAAATGGCAGGGCTTCTATTTATCCGATCATACTGCCGCTTTAAACCAACAGAACCAGCAGTTGAATGCCAGTATACGTTCCACGACCGCAACAATCCTTAGCAACAATTACCGAGGTATTGGCGGACGCATATCAGCGTCAGCAACCAGTGACCATTCAACTAAAAATGGTTGACCAAAACAATCGTCATTTGCCGGATATCACCACCTTGATCCATGGCTACAATGCCAATGATATTGTGGTTGACGCTGATCGGTTTATCCCACTACAAGAAATTCGCAATGTGGCATACAAAAAGACGGAGAAACTATAAAAACTAGCTTTCCGTCTTTTTCTTAGAAACTGTCCAAGATCTATGCTTTTTGATATCTTTCTATGTAAAAAGCGAGTTTAAGCTATGAAAAATTATTTCTCCCCGATTTAAAATTGAAGTGCAACACTTGATAACTAGACCAATTAGACTAGCTT
>NZ_AYYR01000024.1 GCF_001435975.1 Secundilactobacillus collinoides DSM 20515 = JCM 1123 | reverse complement strand
TAGACCAATTATAAGAATAGGCCATTAGTGTTGCACTTAACTTGACAATTGAGGAAGAAAAGAGGAAACAAAACTGTGGCAAGTAATTCTGATTCGATTTACAACGTTTTGACCTACGTCAAACGGCATCCAGACCGGGTCATCTTTAAACCGCAAGAATTCACTAACGTTGTGACCATAGGTATTCCAGACACGTTGAAAGTTGCTAACCAGGATATTTACTTTCCAAGCGACCGACTGAGTGTCAACCTGATGACCGATGACTTCTTGGGCGAAAATGGTGACCTGCTGGACCACTTTTATGAACTGACGAAACAAACAAAGCCTGACTACCACGATCTTTGGATCACGACCAGTCATGTTAAGAAGGAACATTTATTTTTGTTGGATTTGTCGTTTGAGTAGAGAGTGGAACAAAGCCCCTTGCCTTGTGAAACTCGTTTCGGCTATGTAATTGAAATCCCACATCGCAAGCACTACCATGCTGACAACACTCGAAAAGTCCAAGTCTGGCTCTCCGACTAAAAACAAGTTACGCACTGGCCCTTACCATACGAAACCTGTTCCGGCAAAGCACCTTATTTCCCTAGTTGTAGACCAACAATTAAAAAACACACATAACCCGTCTTGACTGTCGTTACCTGCAGCCAAGACGGGTTTTTGTCCGGCCGATCATTGCGTCTAAGTACCCGCACGCGTGCACCTCACTGTCAAACCAAACAAAAAAAGCCACCTGCATATTCATGCAGGTGGTTAATAATAAATTGGGTATACTGGGCTCGAACCAGTAACTTACGGATTCAGAGTCCGCTGCCTTACCAATTTGGCGAATACCCATTAAGCGATAAGCTATCTGACAATTTAATAGTTTAACTTCTTTTAAAATCAATGTCAACTGACAATTGCAAAATCCACTCGATTTTTTTGAATATTGCCCCAAAAAGCGTATATTATCCCAAAATGGTTGACTTCCTGTATAAAAACGTGTAAATTTAATAATGTTCTAAAATAATTGTGTCATCAAGCCATTGCCCGCTGGTCAAATTGGTTAAGACGTCGCCCTCTCAAGGCGGAGTTACGGGTTCGATCCCCGTGCGGGTGATAATCGAGTTACAGCAAGGTCGCTAAACGTTGATTTAACAATGTTTAGCGACCTTTTTCGTTTTTTTAATGCCCTAATACTTTGCTTAACTGACGGTGAAGGTCCGACACCATTAAATAAATGTCAGCACCAGCCGATTTCAACTCATCCAGTTTAACAGAGTTGGCCCAGGCGGCTGAATAGCAATGAATCCCTACCTCTCGACAATTCTTTAAATCACCCGCCGTATCCCCAACGTAGGCGAGCTCGTCAGGCTGCAGCCCTTCATCAGTCAACAATTTTTGAAATTGAGCTGCTTTATTAGGATGATCAGGGTCACCAGTCAGTACTGGTGCAAATGCAGAAGTCAGGTTTAACGCTGAGAGCGTTATTTCACAGCTTTCAGCCTCCTTCCCCGTGACGACTGCCGTTCACGCCGGCCTCGCGAAGTGTCTGCAGCACCTCTTGAACACCCCTAAACGGCCCGCTGAGTACCCGATGTGCATCACGGTAATTTTGATAGAAGTCATCCATTATTGATGCTGGTGCCCCGGGTGCAAGTTCACGCAGCATCCCAACCTCATTGACGCCAAAAGTAGCCAAAATTGTTTGATCCGATACGGTTTTGCCCGTATAATCAAACACCGTTTTGCGAAACGCTTCAAAAATAACTGGAAAAGTTTCCGCCAATGTACCGTCAATATCAAACGCCACCATTTTTAACATGTTCATCCGCCACCTTGTTCAATTTGAATTCTCCGATATCAGCATAGCACTTCTGCATGCTCCGTGGGACTGACACAGTAAACGTCATGATATCGCAATAATTCTTAACACATTATTTACCACCTGCCACGGTATAATAGAAGCGTACCAAGAGAGGATTGAGATTTAACCATGGTCTATACTTTGGTCATTATATTAATTTTAGCGTTAGGCCTAATTTCCGGCTACCGGCACGGGTTTGCCATCATGCTTGTCCGGCTAGTCGCCTACGCGATTGCCTGGCTCTTAACGATGGCCTTCAGTGACAAAATAGCCACCTGGTTGTACAGTGCGTTCACAAACGGCAGCGCAACTTCGACGGTCACTGTCCCACGTGTATTTTCCGGCGTTCTGTTTTTTATCATGTTCAGTATCATTTACGCGATTGTCCGACGAATTGGCCGTGATATCAACATGATCACCCGGTTGCCGATTATTCACCAAGCCAACGCACTGTTAGGTGCAGTCATCAGTCTGGTGATCCGCTACCTGTTTATTTTTCTAGTGCTGAACGTTTTACTGCTGGTGCCAACGACCTGGACCACGGCGCAATATCAAAATTCGTCACTTGCCCAAACCATTGTTAAAAAAACACCTGTGGTTTCTGAACAGTTGTACCAGCAGTGGCAGGATAGTCAAACCAGTACCAATGATTAATTTAATCTTAATATGAGGCAAAACTACAGTCTTTCATCGTTGTTATCTTTATAATTGAGCCAACAAATTGGATTGAGGAGGAATTACCGTGCTCACACTGATTATCATCGGCATAATCCTGTTTTTCGGTTTACGTATCTTCTTTGGGTTATTCGGTTGGTTATTTCACATTTTAGGAATTCTGATTATCGGCGGCCTAATTTTTGCATTCGCGTCGTCCTTTATCGGCATTTTCCTGATTGTTGCGGTAGTTTTAGTAGGCAGCTGGTTCGCAGGCGAATTTTTAAATAACTAGCGCGACAGCTGGAAAGAAGGCACAATATGCGTTCAAGACAGGCAAGGCCTAGGAAACGACGCTGGCCTAAAATCGTCGGCGGGTTACTTGGACTGCTAGTGGTTCTAATCATTTGCGGAGTTATTTTCTTCCCGCAGTTAAATAATACGATGCGTGCAACCACTGGTAAAGACACACCAGCAGATAAAATTGTTAAAAATGAACTCGTAAAAAAAATTGAATCATCAAAAACGGGTGATTCGCAAACGGACGCCGCGCTAAATAAAGCAGCATCAACCTTGCAAAAGACAAAAATGAGCACCATCATGAAAGCAGCTAAGAATCAAACTGAGGCGAGTGCCTTGCTGGACAGAACAACTGGTCTCAGCGCGTCAGAATCAAAGGCAGCCACGACAGTTGTTTTCCACAACGCAGCGTATACAAAATTGCGTACAGCGATTGCAAACGGTAACTGGGTCGCGGCTTATAAACAGTATCAAACCCTTTCAAACAATGGCAATCTAAGCACCCTCGAAGGTGAAATTAACTAACGGTTCGCAAAACCGCTGCATGAAAAACAGCCCTACCCAATCATCACGATCATGGGTAAGGCTGTTTTATTGTCTCTCTTTATCGTTGAGTATTAGAGCCGCTTGTTCAGCTTTTCGCCCAGTTCTTCAAATCCAGGCTTGCCCAGCAAGGCAAACATATTCGTCTTGTAGGCTTCGACACCGGGTTGGTTGAATGGGTTGATACCGTTCAGGTAACCAGAAATGGCCACAGCAACTTCAAAGAAGTAAATCAGGTAACCCAAGGTGTATGGGGTCTGATCTGGGATGTGAACACTCATATTAGGCACGTTGCCGTCAGTATGGGCTAATGTGACACCTTGAAAGGCTTTGGTGTTCGCAAAGTGCATCGTCCGGCCCTCAAGGTACTGTAAACCGTCCAGATTGCCATCTTCTTTAGGAATGTCCAAATCATGGTTTGGCTTGTCAATAAAGACAACGGTTTCCATCAAGTTCCGTAACCCCTCTTGAATGTACTGACCAAGTGAGTGCAAATCAGTTGAGAAATTAGCTGATGATGGGTAGATGCCCTTTTCATTCTTACCTTCTGATTCGCCCATCAACTGTTTCCACCATTCAGCAAAGTACTGCATGTTTGGTTCGTAGTTTTCTAGGAGTTCAGTTGTATAGCCCTTCCGGTACAAAATGTTCCGGTAAGCGGCGTACTGGTAGGCTTCATTCTTCGTCAAATCAGTGTCAGTGTAGGCATTCATTGCGTCTCGAGCACCGGTCATTAACTGATCGATGTCAATACCGGAAGCCGCAATCGGTAATAACCCAACGGCTGTCAAAACAGAGTACCGGCCACCAACGCCATCGGGGATAACAAAGGCTTCGTAACCCTCAGCGTCAGCTTCTTGTTTCAAAGCACCGCGCTTTTGGTCAGTTGTAGCGTAGATCCGTGATTTAGCCTCAGTCTCGCCATACTTATCAATCAGTCGTTGCTTAAAGATTCGGAACGCAATCGATGGTTCGGTCGTTGTCCCAGATTTTGAAATCACGTTGACTGAAAAGTCGCGGTCGCCAATTAAATGAATCAAGTCATAAACGTACGATGGGCTCAGTGAGTTCCCAGCAAACAGAATTTGTGGGAAGTCGCGTTGTTCATCTGGCAAATAGTTATAGAAGGTGTCGTGTAAGAAATCAACGGCCATCTTAGCGCCTAAGTATGAACCGCCGATACCAATCACAACAAGTACTTTCGAGTTTGATTGAATCTTCTTGGCTGCTGCCTGGATTCGTGCAAATTCTGTCTTGTCATAATCTTCTGGCAGGTTCAGCCAGTCACGAAAATCACTGCCGGCGCCTGTACCAGTTCTTAATTCTTCATCCGCTGCATTTACTAATGCTTGCATTTCGCCCAATTCGTTGTCGTGAACAAACTTATCAAGCTTTGAAGCATCAAATGAAATGTGTGCCATTAACGATATACCTCACTTTATTTAGGATCGTCTTTATTATACCCGATTTTCTTCCAAAAAGGAATGGTCTATACCGAAATTTATTTCATAATTCCAAGAATGGCTGAACCTGCAATAACGAGCACGGAGCCAACGGTGACGTACACCATCTCTTTACGCGTTTTGTGTTCCCCAAGCAGGAAGATACTCCCGAAGGTTGAGATGATGATCCCGGATTGTGCCAGTGAGTAGCTGATGGCCAACCCAACGGCTGGAATCGACATAAACATAAAGAAGTTCCCAACGCCCCAAACAAGACCAGTGATAATATTCTTGGCCATTGGTTTGCCAAATGGATGTTTGCCGGCTGCGAATAACAGGGCTCCGATGACCATCCCGATTGATTGCGGTAAGAGAACCGACTTAGAGTTGACGTTGCCCAATTCAACGATAACGGTGTACAACGTGTACCCTAAGGTTGAAAAGATAATTGCTCGGACACCGGCGCCAGTATTGTATGTGCGAGCTCTCGTATCGCGTTTTGCGTTGTCACGCAAAGAAGTCATCACGATCCCCAAAATCAAAATAATCATGGCAATCGTTCCCATTGACAGGGTCTTCGTTGTGTTCCATTCGTTAAATAAGATAACTCCAGCCAGACTTTGGAAGACCAGTTGTGCCCCGGTAGAAACTGGAACAGTAACAGAAATACCAATGGCTTTCATTGACTGAAATTGTTGAAATTGTCCAACAGCCCAGAAAAGTCCAGACGCTATGCCGACGCCCCAGATCATCAAGCTGTAATGTGGATGAAAGTAGAAGAGGCTAAAAATACCAAATAACAAGGCACCCACGGTCATCCCTAACGTTTGTTGATAGGAATTCCCACCTAACTTACCACTAACCAATCCAATGCTTCCCCAACAAATTGCGGGAATCAAGGCTAAAAGTATTACCATGAAATTCTCTCCGTTCTCTTTTTCATAATATTTTCAAAATTGAAAGCGCTTTTAAATGTTTTCAATGCTATTATTTTACTAGAAATTTGTGAAAAATAAAAGCCCTCAATTGTCAAGTTAAGTGCAACACTAATGGCCTATTCTTATAATTGGTCTAG
>NZ_AYYR01000127.1:29174-59207 GCF_001435975.1 Secundilactobacillus collinoides DSM 20515 = JCM 1123 | reverse complement strand
GTTGATATGCCCTGCACTTTGTGAAACAAAACTTTGTTCAGTTTTCAAAGGTCTACCTAGCAAATTCTTTTACGAATCAGCTATTAAATTGTATCTTATCGTTATTTCGGTGTCAAGGAAAACTTTTAAAACCAACGTTTCAAAGGCTTTTCTTGTTACCCGAAGCAACTTATTAAGAGTATCATCTCGAACAGTTTCTGTCAACAACCAATTTTATTTAATTAATATTGGTACAGGTTGGCGTTGCCGTTCGCGACAACAGATATAACTATACCAGACTTTCAAAAAACGTCAACTCTTTTTTAAAAAAACATTCTCTAAAACGATTAAATCGATGAACACCGACTATCCTTAGCTAGCCACTAAGCTAATTTCTATCCCTCGAAATACTGTTTCCATTTATACAGAATAAAGCACCCACTAAAAATCCAACGCTGGATTTTTAGTGGGTGCTTTATTAACCGCAACACTAGCCGCAGTTAATATTCTAATGCTGAGTCTTATTTAACTCTCGCTAAGAAATATCTTTTCTTCCCACGTCGCACGATAACAAACTTACCATCAAAATGCGCACTAGGATCAATCTGTGCATTGACATCTGTAACTTTTTCACCGTTAATGCGAATGGCGCCGTTAGTGATATCTTCCCGTGCCTGTCGCCGTGACGATTCAATACTAGTGACGTCGACAAGCCATTCAACAATATTGCGAACCTCAGCCGTGATATCAACCGATGGCATGTTCTTAAACCCTTGTTCAATTTCACTCGCAGACAATGCAGACACATCACCTGAAAAAAGTGCCTTAGAAATGTTTTCGGCTTCTGTAACGGCGGTCTTACCGTGCACGAAGGACGTGACTTCCTGCGCTAAGCGACGTTGCGCTTCACGTTTTTCTGGCTGTGTCTCGACTTTCTGCGCTAAATTGTCAATCTCTTCCTTATTAAGAAAAGTGAAATACTTTAAATACTTGACAACATCCCGATCATCCTGGTTCAACCAAAACTGGTAAAATTCATACGGCGTTGTTTTTTCTGGGTCAAGCCACACAGAACCACCGGCCGTTTTACCAAACTTAGTGCCATCTGCTTTGAGCATTAAGGGAATCGTTAGCCCATATGCCCGCGCTTCACTACCTTCAATTTTATGAATCAGATCAATCCCTGCAGTGATGTTGCCCCATTGATCCGCGCCACCAATTTGAAGTTGCACGTCTTCATGCTGATACAAATGTAAAAAATCGACCGACTGCAAAATTTGATAAGTAAATTCTGTAAATGAAATACCAACTTCCAGCCTTGAAGCAACGACTTCCTTTGCTAACATGTTGTTGACGTTAAACAACTTACCATAATCACGAAGAAAATCTAAAAGTGACATCTTTGATAACCACTCGTAGTTATTAACGATTTTAAAACTACCGTCTTGTCCAAACAAATGCTCCATTTGCGCAGTAATGGCGTCTTCGTTGTGGTGGATTTGAGCCATGGTCTGAAGAACCCGTTCCGATTTCTTACCGCTGGGATCACCGATCGACCCTGTCCCACCGCCAATGACGATTACTGGCTTATGACCAGCGAGTTGGAATCGTTTTAAAATCATGAATGGAATCAAATGACCAATATGCATTGAATCGCCAGTTGGATCGATGCCGACATATAATCCAACCGCCTTTTCTTTAACCAGGTCGCTCAGACCAGCCTCATCCGTTTGTTGATTAATGGCACCCCGCCATTTCAATTCATCTAAAATTGTCACAAGTAGCCCTCCTTAAGACTAAAAAAGTCCCTACCAGCATCATGCTAATAGGGACGAGAATAAATTCCGCGTTACCACCCAAGTTATTGTTTCTATATTATAGAAGAAACAATCTCTCGACATCGATAACGAGATGGTCCGCTAGACTGTAATCCAGATCCGCTCCACAGTGTACTTCAGTTGTCGTAACGCTTGGCTTACAGTCACCGCCAAGTCCCTTAGTTACTCGTTCATCGCCAACCTACTGTCTGTATCATAGCTGATATTAATCATACAAATGAAACACCAAAAAGTCAATGCAACATTCTGCCTGTAAAGTATGGTAAATTGGAGAAAATGATTGGAGGTGACTGAATGCTATGGATAGCTGTGACGCTCTTTATCGTTGTCTTTCTTGCCGTACTGATTAACCCGATGAGCCTCATTCATCAGCTTGCGGTAGTCACCCTGGCAGTGTCAGCCTGCGAGTTACTAATGACACAACAAGTCCTGCACGTGCGGCACCCCAAAGATCTGGTGATGACGACGGTAATCGTAATTGCCAATCTTACCATTCTATGGGGCGCCAAAGCTTTGACTCATGGGAAACCCTACGTCAAACGCTTCTGGATGCCCTTGGCCACCGTCCTGATTACCCTTAATTTGCTCATCCTACCAGCATACTGGGTAGTGCAGACGATTTTTGGCGGCATCATCATATGGTTTGCGTGCGTATGGTTATCACTACTTTTATTAATGGCCGCTTATTTCGTTACAACAAGAATGGCAATTTCTCACCAAATCAGTCACCCCAAAATCATTATCGTTCTTGGTGCACAAGTCACTGTCAACGGTCTATCCCGTACACTCCGCCGTCGTCTTGATTGTACTCTGCGCGCGTATCATCAGCTGGATCATAAACCCCTTATTGTGGTGAGTGGCGGTCAGGGTGCCGATGAACCACAGACCGAAGCTCAGGCAATGGCCGCCTACCTTATTCAGAACGGCGTGCCCGCGAAAAATATTGAACTCGAAAACCAGGCGACGTCCACCCAGGAAAATTTTCGTTTTAGCCGACTGATTTTAAACCCTCAGTTACCTGCTGATACGGCTTTTGCCACAAGCGACTACCACGTCACCCGAAGTCGGCTTCTTGCCGCAAATGACGGTTTTTCAACCATCGGTGTTCTAGCTGCCCCGACAAGCCCTGAAAGCCTGTTTTCCGCAACGATGCGGGAACTGGTCGCCCTCACCTATTACTACCGTTATTCGTTGGCAGCAATCTGGGGCGCGGCTGGTGCCGTTATTGCCCTATTATTTGGTATATGCCACTAATTTCGATTGCTTATTTTTAAATGAACACCCCGTTTTCCGTATGATGATAACGTTTTCATTCTCATTAACATTCACAATCTCTTTACACAGTTGTAAATAAAAATGAAAATCTTTTACATTTCAGCTTGTTTTTCAGCCAGTTTTCTAATATAATAATGACGTTGACAAGAAGAAAACACAAAAACGAAACGAGGAGTTTTTCTAATGAAATTAGGTTTAATCGGATTAGGAAAAATGGGTATCCATTTAGCCCAAAACATGCTTCGTCACGATAACGAAGTCGTTGGTTTTGATCTTGATACTAAGTTAGTCGAAGAAGCCGCTACTTACGGTGCTGCTACTGCCACTACTTTGGAAGATATGGTTAGCCAATTACCATCACCAAAAATTGTTTGGATCATGGTTCCAGCTGGCAAACCAACTGACGCCACTGTTGATCAATTAGCTGACGCTTTAGGCGAAGGCGACATTGTTATCGATGGCGGAAACACTTTCTGGAAAGACTCTTTGCGTCACAACCGTCTTCTGACGGAAAAGGGCGTTCATTACTTTGATTGCGGTTCATCAGGCGGTTGGAGCGGTGCCTTGAATGGTGGGAACTTCATGATCGGCGGCGACGATAAAGATGCCTTTGAGACGATTCGCCCACTATTTGAAGATATCTCTCAAAAAGACGGATACCTTTACACAGGTAAAGCCGGCTCTGGTCACTACTTGAAGATGGTTCACAACGGTATCGAATACGGTATGATGGAAGCCATCGGTGAAGGTTTTGAAGTATTGCAAGCTTCTGACTTTGATTACGACAACGAAGCCGTTGCTAAGGTCTGGAACCACGGTTCTGTTATCCGCAGCTGGCTGATTGAATTGGCTGAAGCTGCCTTTGCTAAGGATGCTAACCTTGACAAGATCAAGGGCCGCATGCACTCAAATGGTGAAGGTCAATGGACTGTTGAAGACGCCATGGCTCACGGTGTTCCTACCCCGGTTATCTCTGACGCCGTTCAAGTTCGTTTCCGTTCAATGCAGGATGACACCTTTAATGGTAAAGTTGTTTCAGCTTTACGTAACGGTTTTGGTGGTCACGCAATGGACAAGAACTAATCACATTAAACTTAATCAAAACGCCTGCAAGATTAAATAATTTTGCAGGCGTTTTTTAATACAGTGTGCTGCAAAGTGATCTTCCAACTCCAACCGCAAAAAGCCTGAAAAAAGGCTGGTTTTTCAAAATTGTACTAAACTGAACGCTCTCACGCATCAAGGTTATTAAGTCCAACCGAATAATAAGTGGCTGCTCTCAGCCAAATAGGGCACCTCAGATCACAATTCCTGATGAATTTTGGTCTGAGGTGCCTTATATTCTGGGAGCAAAACCGTCTCTGATCCCACTCTTTTTGACGATTGGTCAAATATTTGATTTTATTTCCGTCATTTTATGCGGGCAACTGACAACACACTTAGCACGCCTGTGACTACACCATAACATCATATTACGGTCCCGGCGTATTTGCCTCACGCCGAATCGCGCGCGCAACCCTGAATTTTCTGTAGGTCATGGCAATTAAAACGGGAATGATCAAACCGGCCACCCACTGAATTTCCCAGTGGTTCAAAACTGGCACAATGGCGAATGAATCTAGAATTAATTTATGCATATACATAATGGCACTCGAATACCAGCCAAATGGTAGCAACCATCTAAATATACCGCCGATTTTCATCAACCAATCACTCACCATAAATATCATAAAGCAGACAATTAAAGGAATGAATAGGCCTAGAAACGAATTGGCAATATTATGTGATTTCAAATAAAGGCTAAACCGTAAAATACCGCGATACTTGGCAATAATAAGCACAGCATAAATCGCCATTGTGGCCACAATCAAGTAGTTTTTATGCGGTATCTTGTCATAGTACTTAAACCCATAATACCCGCACAACATGTACAGCGTTGTGAGTAAGACAATGTCCGCATCCCACGGCAGGTATTTGTATTGGAAGAATTCCATATGCTTATAAGTCATCCCGGTCATATACAGCGTTAGCGCAATGAAAAACTGGGCGGGAATCGATTTGACCCAAGTGATAATTAATTCCACTGCAATGACGGTCAATATATAGACGGTCATAAACCAAAAAATGGATAGATCATGATTCAAAGTCTGACCACCATAGACCAAGCGGACAAAGTAAAACGCCGTGTAGGTTCAACTATGTCCCCTGACAAAATGACTGATCAAAATTAAAATGCTGCCAGCAAAAAAGTAACTTTTAAGATTCGGCACGATTCTTCTTTTGATAAAGTGGCGAAATCCAGGCCACGTTTGTTTCAGAGGTTTTAAGAAAAAACCCCCAATAATGAAGAATAGTGGCATATGCCACCAATATATGACTGAAAAAGCTGTACTCATTTTTGGATCCGCCACCAGCGGATGAATGGCATGACCAAGTACCACAGCAATCATCCCAATCGCCTTGGCCATGTCGACCCATTCAACGCGTTTTGCCATCAATTCTCATCCTTCCACACAAGTTCTCTTGCTCTATTTTACCTAAAAATAAGAAAAAATGAGCTATATTACACAAACGTAATTAAAAGAGTAGCAAAAAGTAACTCAAAGCGACGCTGAAAATCACTATGACGCAAATAACCTTTTGCATTCAAGCGATGTTATTTCTTCAAACCCTACCTAATGTGCGAACTATCATCGTTCGTTAACTACTACATTAAACTTAAAGAAGTCCCGGTCTCAACGCCATAATAAACCGTGCTTGCTATATTGCATCAAGGTCATGCCCGGCAGATCAACCCTTAATTACCAACCGTTGCTTCCACGCATGGCATATACTCACGAACGTCACCCAACTGTCTCTGGTCAGCAAGCCGAACTAATGCGTAAATCAAACGCCTGTTCCGCATTGATACAAACACAGTAATCCATTCCGAAGTCAACGTTTGGTCTATTCCTAGCAGGGCAAACTGTGTCATAATAGAATCACTACTGTAGGTTTGGAGAGATCATGGTGAAAAAGGCTTATGAAAAAATGCCGGTGTGGGTCGTATACACAATATTATTTGCTCTCATTGTGGCCGTTACATTCGGCGCGTTAAGCAGTTTCGGGGCGTCAACAATTTGGAACTTGGACGGTATCGCCCAGCATTATCCGATTTTAAAAGAATTTTATCGCATTTTGCACGGGACTGCCCACCAGTCTCTGTTTAGCTGGTCCTGGAATCTGGGACTCGGTGCCAACCAAATGACAACGTTTGCGTACTACGTCGTAGGGGATCCATTCAGCTACTTAATTGCACTCTTCCCAGCCGATCGCATTGAATTTGGTTACTGGGTGCTGACGATTATGCGACTTTACGGTGTTGGCCTCGCCTTTATGGTGTTTGCCGGACAATTTCGTTTAAAACGCGGTGGAACCCTCTTTGGCAGCCTCATTTATACCTTTAACGGGTTTACATTTTACGTCAGCTTTCACCATCCATTTTTTCTACTGCCGCTTATTTTCTTTCCGCTGCTGTGCCTCTTTATTGAGCGCATCTATCAAGGAAAGTCGCCGCTTGGGTTAACGATCGTCACCGCATTTGCACTGGTCAGCAACCTTTATTTTGCCTATGTACTGGGCATCGGTGCCTTTGTCTTCGCTGTCATTCGCTATTTTGACTTGCGAGCAAAGCACGCACAGTCGCGGCCAATCAGTCGCGTTATCGGCGCCTTTATCCTTGCCCTTGTGGTCGCACTCCTTATCGCCAGCGTCATTTTGTTGCCAATAATCATTGCGATGATCCATTCGTCGCGGTCGGGCGCAGCAATTTTTGCGAATGGTCTAACCACTTATCCGCAACTTTACTACTTACGATTGCCTTCATCATTATTGAACGCTAACGGCACCATCTATTATTGGACTGTCCTTGGGCTGAGCGGCCTCACACTAATTGCCATTATCTGGATGATGCGCCGATTCAAACGATACTGGGCGTTAAATACACTGGTAATACTCACTGCACTGGGCTTACTGCTGCCGCAGTTTGCAGCCGTCATGAACGTTATGAGCACACCATCAAACCGCTGGATTCTGCTCGCTCAACTCGTTTTTGCGGTGTTAACAGCAATCTTTATTGATCACCTCAGCGATTTAACAGTGGCAGATTTCCGCTGGTTTCTTGGTGTAACGCTGATCATCATCATCCTTGTATGGTGCACAAACGGGTTTATTTTCAAAACTGGGTCACACTTCTTTATGAGTTTCGGCTTGTTTTTGGCCTTTCTTCTTGTTTTCGCGGACGCCCTGTTGAAGCCAGCGCCTGCGACCAGAATAAAACCAGTCCTACTGGTCGTGATCACACTGAATTTGATCAACACCGGGCTTGGCTTTTACAGCAGCAATTACAGCGATGCACCAAAGAATGAGATCCGAACTGGTGCCGCTGCAAAATGGACAACAAACTTCTTCGATCAAGCTGATCAATTCCTCAAAAAAATCGACCACACCTTCTATCGTACAGCAAATTCAAGCGACTACTACACCATGCCAACCGTTGGCAACAACCTCAGTATGCTGCTTGGCACGCACAGCATTAGTTCCTACTATTCAGTTCAAAGCGGCGCGGTGGACAGCTTTAATCGTGAACTTGGAAACGCGCAGACGGCCATGAATAACCCGACCGGAAACGTCGATAATCGAACCACAATGCTGAGCCTTTTAGGCGTCAAATACCTCTTTACCCGTCAGGATGATTGGGTCAACAAAGCGCCGCATCCGTATGGTTTCAGCGCGGTTAAAACCAAGTCCGGTCACGCAAAAGTATTTGCTGATCACCCCGTCTATCAACTGGGAAACGGGACTGGCACAGTGGTTCTCAAAAACAAGTACGCCCTTCCATTAGCATATTTGCAGACCAGCCAGCTCACCGCTAAATCGTTTAACCGATTGTCAGAACCAGATAAAGAACAGGCACTGCTCACTGGGGTACAGACGAGCAAGCACATTTCCGGTGTGGCACAAACGACGGCAAAACCAGTCAGCAAATCGGTTGCCTATAGTGTTAGTACAACTAGTTTGCCAATCACTACTCTGCAACAGGCGATCGGTTACCGGCTCGACAATAACACTAATCAGTCCCTTTCAGCCAAATCCGTTAAAGATGCCGATCAATTATCACCCAAAGAAGCTAAACAGTATGCCGCTGCAACGAACCTTCAGCATCCGTCTAAAACGATCAAACGGCTGCTCAAACAAAACCAGCAGCTGATTACCAACAATCAAAAAACAAATCTAAACGGGTTGACCACAATGACCAGTGACCTGCTGGGACAGCGACAGACTTACCAATTAACTCTAAAACACCCTCAGCGGTATAAGAACTGCGAACTCTACGTTGAATTATCAGGGATCCACGCTTCGTTTGCTGATACGAATGAGCGCCAAACATTGGCGGCCAACCGCTACAAAATGGCTGGAACGCCATTTACCAAGGGCCAGCGTTTGAACTCATGGCGAACCATTGTCAAGTCGCCCTTCTTTGACAGTTATGACCTCACCGTATCTGCCAACCACACAAAAACAGATTTTACTCAGCTGGGCATCAACAACATGTCCGACTATGAGCCAAAACATCATTTATTGCTCAATATGGGATATTCCAGCCGATTACGAAAAACCATTTCATTATCATTTACCAACGCCCAAAGACTAACATTTAAAGACGTTCGCATTATTGCGGTGCCGCTTGGCAGCCGATATCGACAACAAACAAGCACATTACGAGCTCAGTCATTAAATAAGCTGAAGGTAACAAACAACTACGTGGCTGGAACCAGTTCTGCAACCAAGGGGACGGTATTGACGACCTCAATTCCATATTCAACCGGTTGGCACCTCACCGTTGATGGCCGCCAAACCGATACGCAACAGGTCAACAGCGGTTTTGTCGGGGCTAAGATTCCCGCAGGCCGTCACAAGATCGTCCTTACTTACGAAACACCCGGTCTCAAGATTGGTATCATTGCATCAGTCGTTGGCGTAATACTACTTCTCAGTGGCAGTATTTGGTTGATAATTCGGCGGCGAATCCTGCCGAATGACCCCTAATTTGGTATACTTAAGACAGAGAGAATTGGTTAGACACACTACTTGATGAGGAGCGTTTTAATCATGAAAACAATTACAGCATATTTTGTACGGCATGGGCAGACCATGTTAAATCACTATAACAAGGTTCAGGGCTGGATCGACTCTCCCCTAACCGAACAGGGCATTGCTGACGCCGACCGTGCTGGTCAACAATTAAAGGCACTCGATTTTAACGCCGCTTACAGTTCCGACTCCGGTCGTGCTATTGAAACCGCCAGCCATATTTTGAAAGCTAATCCCGAAAACATCAACATCATTAGCTATCAATACCCAGAATTTCGCGAACAGTGCCACGGTTATTTTGAAGGAAATGACCTGAATCAAATGTGGCAGTTCGTGGGTGAACAGGTCAATCTGACTTCTGAATCGGCTGTGCTTGGCACCTATGGGTTAGAGAAGGCCCGCGACCTGATTCATAAAGCCGACCTTTACGGTGAGGCTGAAAGTAACGACATGTTCTGGGAACGCCTTGATTGCGGCTTCAATAAGCTGCGTGCCAACAGTCAGGACGGCGACATTGCCCTGGTTGTTTCCCACGGGATGACGATTCGCTCCATCGTCGACCGCTATGCACCTGAATTAGACACAGGGTTTGCCACCATTAACGGGAGCATTACAAAGTTGACCATTACGGATGACAACATCCACGTCGACTTCTTTAACAGAATAGACTACGTTGCAAAATAAAAACTAAAATACCCAGTTGGCTGTAAACGAGAATCTTCTCTCGTCTGTACACGCAACTGGGTATTTTTTTGTGTCATGATTCTGCAATGGCAGGCACCAGCGCCACACTCTGCATCCTGACGATGACTCTTCCTGTCAGTTCAATGACTTTCCATCGGTCTTCAATGTGATGATCAATAATTTTAACCATGATAGAGCGTTCATAAATTTTTTCAATTTGGCCAATGAAGGAGCGCTTGAGATTACCGTTTGGTTGGCATTGGACGAGATCGTTTACTTTGAGCATGACGAGGACCTCCTTTAGGTCAGAAAAAGCGTATTAGTGATGATTTTGATTGCGGGATGGTTCGTCAGTACGACACTGGACAATATGCATGACTCTGGCATCACACTTCGACACAACAAGAGAATATTGATGCTTTTCGACGACTCGGCGATCCTTGAAATAAAAGTTCATTACTTCCACGACCAACCGATCCGAGAAGACGCGCTGAACCCGCCCAATAAACCCGGCGTGCATCTCATCATGATATTGGCACTTAACTAAGCTGCCGCGTGTGAATGTCTGTTCAGATTGAGTCATAACAATCAGCTCCCTTTCAATATGTATATATTATCTTAACTATAAGAATAGTTTGAGAATAATTTGTGAATTTTGTATGAAAGTTGGCATAGTGTGGCAAAAGATTGAAATTGAAGCATACCGCCCTCTGAGAAAAAATTCTGAACCTTTTTTTGCTCAGCGTCCGTTGCACAATACGTTTTGGGTCAAAAACATGAGCGCCATGCGATTCGGAATCCCTAGCTGAGCGAGCAGTCAAGGACAATGGTGTCCCATGTAACTCGCATGATCGCCTAAGTATTCTATAATATATTTCGTAAAATCGGTTTGATTCCGCAAAAAACCACCATACCCTCTTTTTAAAGAATGTATGGTGGTTTTTATTTTGTAAATTTATTGGACGTTTGCCTGATGGTGGGTTTTCCAACTAAGTCAAGCCTGTACAAGCCCCACATCCTGTTTCCGGCTTGCTACTTTAAATTACTCTCCAAATAAGTAGCAAGTACGCTCCCCATCTTCTTATAGCTGCTTGCAGTAGGATGCAAACGGTTATCGCCAAAGAAGGTTAACCGGGAATCGGCATTTGGCAAAAATTCACTTTCATAGTCCGCCCAATTAAAGACCTTGACGTTGTGAGCTTCGTACACTTCTTTTTCAGTATCGCGGACATCGCTCAATGAGTAAGCGTGGTCTTTGTACAAGGTATCTGCCGCATTCACATAAGTGTCTGTCGTCGAATCCAAGACCCAACAGTCCATTGGCAGGATGCCGACGATCTGCGCATCGGGATGTTTAGCTTGTAGTTCAGTTAAATCAGTATCCAAAGTATTTTTAATTTTGGCTAGTGACAATACGTGGAAGTAGTCGTTGACACCATAGGCAATCGTAATGACGTCTGTGTTTTTAAAACTATGATTTTCGATATTGTAAGTCAGATCCAGGTCAGTATCACCGGAAACTTCCCCGTTGTTTTCACCATAGTTTGTGACACTCATGCCCGTCTTGCTTGCCGCTACCTCTGGGTATGGATCAGCCGCATAATCGCTGCCCGTCCAACCCTTGGTGATCGAATCACCTAAACTAGCCATCGTCATCTGGCGAATCCATTTGTCGTAAACCCAACCTTTGACGCTTGGCTTGCTAGCGACTTTAATATAGTCGTACTTCATGCCATTTTTTAACGTTGCCTGCTTGGTCACGAGCAACGACTTGTCCGTGTAATTTTTCAACCAGTGCGTCTTTTTTGCGTTCTTATTTGAAAGGTAAGGATAATTCCAAATAGCTGTCGTCATTTTGGTTGGATCCTTAACACTGACTACTTTGGCCCGCTCGGTAAGACTAGTCGTGGTCTTTACAGCGTAATTCTTATCGACCTTGGCTGCACTTGCCTTGCTGCTGATACCGAATAATAGTAACCCGGCCATTGCGCTGCCGAGGACTGCCTTCAAGATATGATGCTTTGAGTTAAACAACTCACGTACCCCCTATATTCCATTCGATGTTTTTAATTATAGCCCTCCAATACCGCAAATAATGGGTTCGTAATCATTTTGTCGCCGGAATTTAATATTAATGGGTCGTCAGCGTGTTCACGAGGTATTTCAGCAACTGACTTAGTCGCATGCCAAACCTGCGATCGGGGACTTCCCTTGCAGTCTGGTCAAGCGCCACAGCCGTCCCTCTCACAGCCAGTTTAACGGCTTGATTAAACGATATCCCATTTGCCAGACCACCACTGAGCACCGCGGTAAACACATCGCCGCTGCCGTAAAAGTGACCGGGTCTTTTGCGTGTATCTAGAACGTGATCTGAATCGTTCTCAAACCACATTGTTCGAACCTGGTCGCCAACTGAGATGCCAGTTACGACGACTTTAAGGTCTGGATCGTGCAACCACAATTGGTCGACTGCCTGACGGACACGTTTACGATCAGCTTCTGGTTGCGGGGATTGACCAATAAGAAGCTGCAACTCTGTCCAGTTTGGGGTAATGATGGTGGCTTCAGTAATTAGTGATCGTACCTGTTCAACGTAATCAGCGGGTAATCCAGGATACATCGTCCCATTGTCTGCCATAACAGGATCGAGAATTAACCAAGATAGCGACTGCTCAGCCAAATAGCGTTTCAGCTGGGTTATGAGCGCCGATTGCCCTAGATAGCCGATGAGACCAGCACTTGGATGCACGTTGACGAGCGTCCAGTGCGCAAAGACAGCCTCCAGCCATTTGGCTGAAGACTGTTTTGCTGGGTTATCAAACCCCTCAGTTTGCGTTGATAGTAACTGCGTTGGTACGCTTGCCACTGGGACATTGCAAGCCGCTAAAATTGGGACAGCAACGCCCAATGACATGGTCCCGATAGCGGAAAGATCCTCCGCCACCATTAGCGGATTTGCTGACGTTACATATTGATCTGTCATTATGAATCCAGCAAATGCGGCAGACGGTTTTCTAACGGAATCGATACAAGATAGGCAACAACGCCGCCCAAAATACCTTGAATAAAGTTGGTCGGTACCCCGATCAAACCTACAGATACGTGGTACAGCAATGAGTCGGTCAGGAAATATCCCGCAACCATCACAACGGTACCCACAACCATCGCAAGAATTTTAATACCGCGTGACTTACCGGCACCGATCCAGCCGGCAACAAAGCCTTCAAGACCGTGGACAACCAGTGAGAAGAACATATACTGCGAGTAGCCGGAGATTAGATCCAGTAAAAAGCCGCTTAGTGCGCCAACGATTGCACCTTGTTTGCGACCCAATAAGAGGGCAGCGATAAAGATGCCAGCGTCACATAGATTAACGTTCCCATGAGTCATCGGTACTGGAATTAAGAAGAACCGCGAAATAACAACGGTCACAGCTACCAGCATCGCAAGGTAAACCACCTCACGCGTTGATGTATGTTTAGAATTACCCAATCCAATTCCCTCTTTACTTAATTAATTTTAATCATTTTAACATCTTTAGTAAAACAAGTGATAATGGCAAAAGCACTATTACAACAGTCATACTCGCATCAATGTAACATTCAAGCAATGACCATTTCTCATAAAATGTCAAAACAACTAACCATAGGTAACTTAGCATGTCAGCCATTGTGTCGGCAACAACCAATTGGCTTGAATTCATCTCAACCAATTTACTTTCGCAACCACAAAAAAAGGGTATTGTGAACATCCACGTGTCCACAATGACCCTTTTATGTGTTTACAATCGTACTAAATGCACTAACATCTTAGTAACGGTAATGCTAGTTATTAGCAGTCTTTTCTTCTTCAGCCTTCTTAGCACGCAGTTTCTTTTCTAGATCAGCAACAATTGCCTTGTGCTTATCTTCAGTCAGGCTAACCTTAAAGAAGTAGATCAAGGCGGCGATGACAATCAGGATAACTGGAGCGTAGAACATGAATGACTTGAAGACCATCAGCTGGTGGGCAGAAACACCGCCAGCCTTGGCAGCACCGACCATCCCAGAATGGACAGCGGCTAAGGCAACGATCCCGTTAGCGAAGGCACCGGCCAACTTATCAAGCAACGGACGAACAGCCAAGGTAACGGATTCGTTACGGGTCCCATTCTTCCATTGTCCATATTCAACGGCATCTGTGATGGTCATCAAAGCGGCCAAGAAAATCATTGGGTATGGGAAGAAGAAGATGGCAATGGCAATCATAACAGCAACACTGTTAGTACCGGCAAACAAGAACACGGCATAACCAACGATCATCATGGTGATCCCACCAACGTAAATGGCTTTCCGTTGAACTTTGGCAACCAAAGTTGGGAACAGTGATACTGAAATGACACCCAGAATGGCCATTAACCAGCCAGCATAAGTAAATTGACCAGCTGCATTCATAACGTAAGTAAAGTAATACAGCAGCAGTGAGTTCGTAACAACATAACCCAATGCGAAGAAGAAGTATGAAACAGCTAACCACATTAACTGGTCATTCTTGATCAAGGCCTTAAAGATACCTACAACGCTCGTTTTTTCTGTATCTTCACGAATTAAAGTCTTTGATTCCTTCGTCCCTAAGGCAGTTGCTAAAGCACCTAAGAAGGAAACTAATGCAACAACGACCGCAAACCCGATCCAGCCGGCACGGGTTTCAGCACCGCCCTTAGCACCAGAGAAAATCTTTGAGAACCAAACAACCAATGCAACGATGGTAATAGGAACCGCTTGGGCACCAATAGTTGATCCCAAACGACCGATGGTACCAAACTTAGCACGAACATCTTCGTCAGTACTCAAAGCAGGCAGCATTGACCAGAAAGAAATATCTTTAAATGAATAGAAAATATCCAGAATGACGAAACTAATACCGAACAAAACCAAGTACAGGGTTGGATTTGAAGTGCTCAACCCACCGAAGTCGGTAAAGACAATAACCAGCATGATTGAACTGATGGTAGCACCAATCATCAACCATGGTTTGAACTTGCCCCACCTTGTATTGGTGTTATCGACCGCCCCACCAATCATTGGATCAAAGGCAATTTCGATGATTCGGATAACCACCATCATGGTCGAAACCATGTAAATCATATGCGAGTTAAACGTTTTGTTTGCAGTATCAAAAACTTCACTCGTAATAAAAATCACTAAATAAGTGCTTAATGTGGCGTAGAACGCGTCATGGCCAAAGGCCCCTAACGCGTAAGACGTATACTGTTTAACGTGTTTCATGAATGCGACAGCCCCTTAGTATAAATACAAATTAATTAATAACGCCGTTCAATAATCTTGTTCAAGATCCTGTTGCGTTCTTCAGTCTTAGCAACATCGAAACGCGTCTCTTCAAGATTGTTAAAGTCTTGAGCTAGTAACACCGCCTCAAGATATAACGTTAATTGGCGTTTGATGTAAATTTTATCTTCCTCTTCATCCTTCTTAGGGTTGCCACCCAAAACGGCCTCAGCGAAAGCTTTAACATCCAACGTGATCTTATCGTTTTTGTCTGCCATAAGAATTAACCTCCCACTCTCTCAAATTTTTGAAGCAATCAACCAACTTGCAAAGTTCGACAACCAAAATTTCACAAGCACGACTTTCCAGTTTGTGAAACACACCATAAATGCAAGCCCTTACATTTAGACGAATTCTGAAAATTTATTTTGTGAAATTCTGTTGCCTTAAAACTCTTCCTTATTTTAGCACAATCTTTTTCAATTGAAAACGCTTACTAAAAATTTCAATAAACTTTTACCCATAAATTTAGTTAAACTTTTTCCTAAATCGTTTTTACCGCGCGGGTTGTGCTTTCTTTGTGGGTGAGCAAAGTGAAAAAAAGTTTTTTTCTCAATAGTCGTCATTCATCAAAATAGCTGTAAGTTGATTGATATCGGCAAGTAAAAAGGCACAGTCATGGTCAACTGTGCCTTGCCTGATTCTTATAATTGTGTGCGCTGTGTCTAAAATCTAGACGTCCGGTACGCGCATCTAAACTGCGGTGCCCTGCATCCATCTTGCAATTTGCTGGTGATTGGATCCTCTATTTTGCGATTCTAAACACATCGAACGGGGAAGAACCACTAAATACCGTACTTACCGCACCAGATGAAAGTTCAATTTTGCCGACCGGCACTTGACCTGACATTGCGATGTTGCTGCCTTGCCTGATTGCCGAGGCCAAGATAGTGGGCGACTGCAAATAAGGGTATTCAGCAACTTAAACGGCACTGTACCACCGTTTGCTACCAGCCCATCTCCGCGGCATTATCTGGCAAAGAAAGTTTCCCAGCAGCTAAGTCCGTGAAGGCTTGGTTCAAAATGGCGAATGCTTTTTCCAACTGTTCGTCGGTAATAACTAACGGGGGTTGAAAACGCAGGACATTGGTCTTTAAACTAATGATGATGGCACCCAGTTCAAAGACACGGTAAATAATCTTCGTTGTAGCATCGGCATCCGGCTTGCCCGTTTCAGGGTCAATGATGTCGATCCCCCCATTCAGGCCGTACATCCGAATGTCTCCGATGAACGGAAACTTCTCGCGTTCGTCACGGAAGAATTTTTCCGCCCGTTTGCCCAATTTCGCACTGCGTTCAATCAGATGCTCGTCTTCTATTACGTCAATCGTGGCCATTGCGGCAGCCGTGGTGATTGGGTTACCTGCAGTGGTAAACAGGTGGCCTGGTGCGCCCAAGGAATCCATGATCTCTTGACGACCGATCACAGCACTCAGCGGCATACCTGAAGCCAGCGATTTCCCGACTGACATTAAATCAGGTTCCAGACCGAAGTTTTCGATCGACCACCACTTGCCAGTTCGGCCCATGCCTTGGTTCACTTCGTCAACAGCAAATAATATCCCGTTGTCGTGAGCAAACTTGTAGATTTTTTCCATGAACTTCTGCGGTGCCTTTACAATGCCGCCATCTCCTTGAATCGGTTCAATGAGAATGGCCGCCGTTTCTTCAGCAGGCAAATAAGTTTCAAATGGTAATTTGAAGGCCGCAAACATCCGATCGACAAATGCATCGTCTGTCTCACCCTTCAGCCGCTTCCAAGGGTCAGGAAACGGCACCTTAACCACGCCTGGCAACATAGGACCAATCTTACGGCTCATGTTCAAACTGACCGCAGAGAGCGTCTG
The DNA here is from genome assembly GCF_001435975.1 of Secundilactobacillus collinoides DSM 20515 = JCM 1123. Classification (GTDB taxonomy): domain Bacteria; phylum Bacillota; class Bacilli; order Lactobacillales; family Lactobacillaceae; genus Secundilactobacillus; species Secundilactobacillus collinoides. The sequence continues at coordinate 42,125 of NZ_AYYR01000127.1, read as the reverse complement.
TGAGCCATATGTGGAGCCATGGTAGGCTCCGGTAAAGCTCACGATGTTCGGTCGGCCAGTATAGGCGCGAGAAAATTTGATGATTGCATCGTTAGCGTCTGAGCCTGAGTTTCCCCAAGCCAAGGCTTTGGGTCCGCTGATCGGCGCCAAAGCTGCTAACCTTGGTGCTAATTTTGCTTCATTTTCGGTCGCAAAGTAGGCGGCCGTGTACTGGATCAAACGCGCAGCCTGGTCCTGAATTGCTTTTACAACGTGGGGATGGGCGTGGCCCGTGTTAGTGGACGATGCACTGGCAAGTAAGCCAATGTAGTCGTTGCCATCAACGTCAGTGACCACAGCCCCCTTCCCTGAACGAATCACAATATTGTAGTACTTTACCCGGGCGGCCCGAGAAAATGCCGGCGCTTCGTTGGCTAATAAGCGTTCATTGTCACCCATTAATGATAATGAATCCTCCTCATCGCACCTTCTAATCAACTAACAACTCTTATTTCTTATTTAAGTATGAGTGATGCATACCATATGTCAAGTAGACAAATAGTCCGACGATAAACCAGATCAGTGCATACAGTTTAGCATCAATATCAAGGCCCCAGAAAACGAGCAGGGCACCAAGAAATGCCAAAGCCGGCATTACTGGATACCACGGCATCTTAAATGAAGGATCAGGAATATCCTTGCCTTCACGAGGACGTAAACGATAAATACCGAGAGAAACGAACATGAACGCAATCAGCGTCCCTGCAGAAATCAGTTGAGAAAGAAAGGCAAATGGGAACAATGAGCCAACGATCACAGCAACGATGGTTAATACGATCAGCGCATGGTTAGGCAAATTGTTTTTGTTCAATTGACCCAGCCATTTTGGCAACATGCCATCGCGCCCGAAGGAGTAAATCAGCCGTGAACCAGCTAACATCATTCCAATCAAGGCAGTGAACATCCCGACAACGGCAATCCCTTGAACAACAGTGGCAACGATTTCGTGACCAGATTGACGCAAAGCCCAGCCGACAGGTTCAGCGTTATTTGCGTATTTAGAGTATTTAAACATCCCGACAAGCACAAGTGCAACGCCGACAAACAGCACCACAGCGATGACCAGCGACCCTAAGATACCACGCGGCATTGTCCGCTGCGGATCCTTAGCCTCGGCCGAGTTGGCAGCAACGGAATCAAATCCAATGTAGGAAAGGAAAATCATTGAGACCCCGGCATAGATACCCTGCCAGCCCCCAAATTGATTCCCGCTTGCGCTCACATGGTGTGCTGGAATGAAGGGCACATAGTTTGAAGCGTGGATAGCAGTTGCCCCAACCACGATAAAGGTCAAAACAGCCAGCACCTTCAAGGTAACCAAAATGTTTTGAACTCGAGCGGCCGTTGAGACCCCGCGTGACAGGAGCAGGCCAACCAGAACGATGACGACCACGGCGGTGATATCGATCACCCCGCCGTCAGTCCCGAACGGATTAGCAAGCGCCTTGGGGTACGTGATACCAAGGGGTTCGATCAAGCCACGGAAATTGGCTGACAGCCCAGAACCGACAAAGGCCACCGCGATAAAGTATTCAGCAAGCAGTGCCCAGCCGGCGATCCAGCCGAACCCCTCACCGAAAACGACATTGATCCACGAATAGGCTGATCCGGCAAAGGGCATTGCAGCTGCCATTTCGGCGTATGCAAAGGCCACCAATCCAGCAACGATGGCAGCAGCTAAGAAGGACAGCGCAACGGCTGGGCCAGCATGTTGTGCTGCAACAACACCGGGCAGCGTGAAAATCGAGGTGGACACGATTGTTCCAACCCCTAAAGCAAGGATGTCTTTAACACCCAGAACACGTGCCATGTGAGAATCTTTATCCTGATAAACATTTGGATCCTCTTTACGCACAAAATTACTCAAAAAACTCATTCAAATTCCTCCTGAGGATAGCGTGACGCTATGTATATTCAAACAAAACAACCAACAACATTAGAAATAAATGAGTATATTTTAACAAGAATTTTAAATTCATGCAACAGTATGCGTCTTATGCAAACCTCCAAATGAGCAAATAAAACCATTTACTGCTAGGATATAGATGGTTCTGAATTTTTTAATTATTGAGGTGCTTTATGGGATATTTATTACAATTACGCAAGTTTGTCGGCCACCGACCATTAATCTCTACCGGCGCCGCAACAGTGGTGTATAATGCAAAAAATCAACTCCTGCTAGTCTACCGGTCAGACACGCATCTTTGGGGCTTGCCATCGGGCTCAAAGGAGTTGAATGAGGCAATGGAAACAACAGCCGTTCGTGAAGTCTTCGAAGAGACTGGCGTTCGCATAACCGAACCGGCATTTGTTACCCTCCTAAGCGGTCCTCAGATGCAGTTCACCTATCCCAACGGCGACCAAATCGATGCCGTCATTGTCGTTTACCAAGCAACGGCAACCGATCAGGTACTTCAGCCGCAAACAGGGGAGACCGAAAAAGTACATTACTTTTCGCTCGATAACTTACCCAAGCGTAACGAACTCACCGCGTTTTCCCAGCACATTCTCGAAGCTGCCCACCTCATCACACAATATTAGTTATTTTACAAAGGAAGCGTTTAATTTGAAAACTGTAACCATTGATCATCAGGTTCTGCCAGCCATAGGAATTGGTACGTGGCACATGGGAGATGATTCGACCGTTGAAAGCCAGGAAATCAAAGCTATCCGGACTGGTCTCAATGCCGGTGCAAAGGTCATCGACACCGCTGAAATGTATGGTTCCGGGGCCGCCGAGACACTGGTTGGCAAAGCAATTCAAGGCTATAATCGTGACCACCTCTACCTCATTTCAAAGGTGCTGCCCAACAATATCGCAAAAACAATTGAAGCTCACCTTGATGCGAGTTTGCAACGGCTTGGAACGGATTACGTTGATCTATATTTATATCACTGGCGCGGTGGTGCACCCCTGATCGACACCATCACCGAACTGGAACGCATGCGGATCAAGGGTAAAACCAAGGCTTGGGGCGTTTCCAATTTCGATATCGATGACATGTCCGAACTTTGGAACTTGCCAATTGGTTCCAAAGTCGCCGCAAATGAAGATCTATACAACTTAGGCAGCCGCGGTATTGAATACAGTCTGCTTGGATGGCAGAATCGTCATGGCGTGCCGATGATTGCGTACAGTCCTGTCGGCAACGCCGATTCGTTGGGTGCCAATATGACCCGAAACGCAAACGTTTTAAAGGTTGCAGCCCGTCACGAAGCCACACCCTATCAAATTATTCTGGCATGGGCGATTCATCAACCGCAAGTTTTAGCGATTCCAAAAACAGCGCAACCCGATCATATGACTGACAACGTGGCAACTATGAATATCGATCTCAATAAAGAAGATCTCGCTTTGTTAAATGCGGCTTTCCCCGCACCAACTCAAAAACAGCCCCTCGATATTCTTTAATTTGAAAACAAAAGGCTTTCTAATCGTCAAACCCAAAACCGGTAATGACTGATTAGAAAGCCTTTGTTACATACAAAGCGCGACATCGCGCGCTTACGTCACAATTCTTAGTTTTACGGATGCGCCAAACAGATGACCAGACAGCGAGCCAAAATTAAAAAATTTGCTAAAGTGCACAGCTCATCACTTCGTATCAGTAGTATTAATCACCGGCTGTGTGCCCCGTTCAGAAATAATAGTGACCATCACATTGTTGATCAATTGCAATTTCCTGTCGTCTGACAGCTCTAGGTCAGTATCTTCTTCCAATTTATGGATTGCATCTTCCGTAATCGAAACAGCCCCATCGACAATGATTTTCCGAGCAGACAAAATAGCTGCAGATTGTTGCCGTTGCAACATTGCACTGGCAATTTCAGTCGCGTAGGCTAAGTGGGTCAATCTCGTTTCAATAACTTTGACCCCGGCTAAGTCAAGTCGTGACTGTAATTCTTCTGTCAGCTGATCAGAAACCTCGGTCGGATTGCTCCGCAGCGTCACGGTCTCCGACTCATCAAAGGCATCATACGGAAACTCTGATGCCATGTGCCGGATTGCCGATTCGCTTTGAATCTCAACGAATTGTTCATAATCGTCAACGTCAAATAAAGCTTTACTAGTATCCACAACTTTAAACACAATAACCGCCGCGATTTCCACCGGGTTCCCGCGCAGGTCGTTCACCTTCAGCAAACTACTATTAAAGTTTCGAACCCGCAAAGATACGGACGCCTTATTGGTCAACGGAATCGTCATAAACAGCCCTGCCTGACGAATGGTACCCACATATTGGCCAAAAAATGTCAGCGTTTTTGCTTCATTGGGTGCAATAATCGTCAGCGAACTGCCAGCTACCAGTGCTACGATGATCAAAAGGATGCCAAGCACAACTGCGACAATCGTCTGAAGCCAGATGCACCAGCCGCCGATGAGCAGCAATGCAATGGCAATAATTAACCCCAAATAACCGTTAACATGAAATACTGATTTTTCAGTCATTAGAAACCCCTCACTTTCACTTATCGATTTCATTATAAAACAGTCACGACAATGAAACGTAAAAATTGATTCAAAATCAATTCCAATTTGATTAGAATTACGAGTGCTTTTACTTTGACTTTGCCAAAAATTAGTTATAATTATGAGTGAGCCGGGACTATGGAGTACTGCTCCCCCTACCCGTTCGGTTATTTATGACTGTGGTGGCAACACCATCGGTCCGCAGCAACTCCCCCTCCATAACCACCGGTTCTACCTTGCCGCCTGACCCTACTATCAGGCGGTTTTTTGATGAGTGCGGAAGAAAGCGCTTAAGGGGCGGAGCATAAGCGACTTCCGGCAGAAAATCCCGGGCTTGGATTTTGTGCCGGAAGTTGTTTATGCAGGAGCCCCTTGCTTTCTGGAGCACGTTACGGCTATGTAGACTGAGTGCCAGATTTTTTATGGGTTATCAACAAAGAGTGTGGAAGAAGGGCGATCAGAAGGTGCAGCCTTTTGCCCTTCTGTAACACGTTTCGGATATGTAACATGCGTACTGAATCTGCTACTGTCTATCAACAAAAATGTAAACAAAGAAGGGCAAAAGCTGCAATCTTTTTTTCTTCTGCAACACCGTTTCGGCTATGTAAAATAAAACCACAAACCACTCTGTACCACCCATAAAAATAAATTGACAACTCGCTGCAAGATTTTAAAATCCATAAACTCCCACCATTAGAAAAACTTAACCACGTTGATAACATCAAAATAAGCAAGTTTACAACGCAATACCACCCGCTCAAAACCCATACACCATAAAGTTTTCACTTACGTCTTCCAATTCATCACCTCACCGCCGTCAAAAAATACATAGTTAAATTCATTATGAAACATTCGTTCAATAAGTTTTCATCCGATAAATGAGTTATACTGAATCTATCAAATGATAAATGAGGTGACCTGCATGGCAGAAAAAACATTTACTCTAGAAGAACTTAGTCAATTTAATGGTCAAGATGGCCATAAGGCGTATGTGGCAGTTGAAGGTGTCGTTTATGATGTTACAGGCGTTGGTGCCTGGCAAGCCGGCAAACACCACGGTAATACCGCCGGCCATGACCTCACGGACGCAATCGCTCAAGCCCCACACGGGAAAGCCGTTTTAGGGTCATTGCCGATCGTCGGTAAATTAGCATAGTCTTTCATATAAGTCACTGGTTGGTCTTTAACCAGTGACTTTTTTGTACCTTATTGGACACATGTTCACGAAAGCCTTATCAATGGTGTTTTAACAGCTGTCATGATACACTCAAGTCAACAAAGGGGGTTTCATCATGAAAGTAAATAAACTTGTTGTATTGGGAGGCGGCGTATTAGGGTCTCAAATTGCTTACCAATCGGCCTACTCTGGTATTCCAACGGTGATTTATGATATCTCAGATGATGCGGTAGATGCAGTAAAACTTCGTGTGGCAACATTTACTGCACAGTACAAACATGATTTAAAGGCATCGGACGAAGCGCTCACCGCCGCTGATTCACGCTTAACTTATACCAGTGATTTAACAAAGGCTGCACTCAACGCAGATGTGATCATTGAAGCTGTGCCTGAACGTCCCGCTATCAAGGAAGACGTTTACACTAAATTAAAACCACTAATTACCCCGGATACACTTCTGCTTACGAACTCATCCACGCTGTTGCCCAGTGACCTGATTCAGTTTGCACCGAATGCGCAACGGTTCTTAGCCATGCATTTTGCCAACCAAATTTGGATCCATAACGTGGCTGAAATTATGTGGGCGCAAGGAACACCAGACAAGGCTATTGATGACGCAGTCGACGTTGCCAAGCAGCTTCACATGATTCCCATTAAGATTCAAAAAGAAGTCTCTGGTTACGTTATGAACTCGATTTTCTTACCAATGATCTATGCTGCGCTCTTTCTCTGGGCTGACGGTAACTCCGATCCGCATTCCATCGACAAAGATTGGATGGTCAGCATGAGCGTCGACCGTGGACCGTTCGGATTTCTTGACCTCATGGGACTGCGAACCGCGGTCAACATCGCAAAGGGCTATTACCAGCAAACAAACGATGAGCGTTACCAACGCGTGGCCGACAAGCTGGAAAATGAGTATGTGAGCCATAATAAACTGGGTGCTGAAACGGGCGAGGGTTTCTATACTTATCCAGAGCCTGCGTACACGGATCCGAAATTTATTCAGCCATAAAAGTACAATTGAGCCAAAAACCCATACTATCTCTAAACAGGACTTAAATGATCGTGGTTGCGCGGGTAGTCCATAGTTCCCTAAACGTATAACAAAGTGCAGCTGCCAATAATAAAAGACACCTCAGGCCAAAACCCATTCGGGATTCCAGTCTGGGGTGCCTTTTATTATTGGAGCAAAAACAGCTGTGTCCTACTCCTATTTGCTGCCAGTACTCAAGTATGTGATCCTCTTAAGCATTTTTAGGCAGCCGCGTGGAGATGAATTCTGTGAACTGGGGGTTGCAGAGGCGACTCTGGACACAAAAGTCAGGCCCGAGCTTTTCTGCCTAGAGGCGCTTTCGCTCCGCCCCTAAGCACCTTGCTGCACTCTCTTTTCCTCAGTTAACACACCATCCGTCATCACCATGACCCGGTCGGTATACTGTAATAACCGATCATCATGCGTAATCATCACAACCGCTTGCTGATTATCGTGGGCCATCTGAGCCATCGTTTGGACGACCTGTACCGCCCGCTTCGCATCCAGACTGGCAGTTGGTTCGTCGGCAAAAATCATTTTTGGCTGGTGGTAAAACGCCCGTGCAATGGCCACACGCTGTCGCTGACCACCCGATAATTCGCTTGGGTAATGGTTGCGTTGTTCCCAGATACCAAGACTGGTCAGGAGTTGTTGCTGACGTTCAGGTTGTTTCTTATGGGTCAATCGATCAACTAGCGACAATTGTTCCTGAACGGTCAAAAAAGGTACCAAGTTAGACGCCTGCAGAATGAACCCAAATTCGTCAAACCGCAACTGTGACCGCTGACGTTCTGGCAGTTGAGCAATGTCACGGCCATCTAACAGGATCTGCCCGCTTGTCGGGGTCTGCAATGCACCCATCATCGTCAGTAATGTTGTTTTCCCCGAACCGGAAGGCCCCGTCAAGGCTAAAAACTCGCCGGCCTCCAGGGATAAATTGGTTGGTGTCAACGCGTTCACAGCTGTGTCGCCACGCCCAAACGCTTTTGTTACATTCTTTAATGTCATCAATGCCATTATGATTCACCTCCGATTGCATCCAGCGGGTCGATTCGGTTGATCCGCCAAATTGAAACCATTGCACCTAATATCACCATCACCAGCAGAATTGCTGAGGCCCCGGCAACTAAAACCCCGCTGCTGTAATACGGCATCGTGTCCGGAATCGCCAGCATCGTCAACTGGTTAAGAATGAGGCCGATGCCAATGCCGACCACCCCAATTAGAAACGACTGGCTCAGCAATGTCTTGACGATCCGACCGCCTGAAATGCCCTGAGCCCGCATGACACCATACATCTGAGTCTTTTCAATCGTCATAATATACATAAAGATACCAATGATGAACGCAATAATGACGAATAATGAACCGATCATGAGTTCAAAGGTGCTGACCTCGGCGCTGTATCCAGGCAGCTTGTTGATCAATTTTTGAATCGATAACCGTTGGTACGTTTTTCCAAGAGTAGACTTCTCGGCGTTTTTGAAGACAATCCCACTGATCTGCCCCGGTGTACCGGTAAAGCTCTGGTAATTTTTAACCGACATGAATACCACGGGTAACGTACTAAAGCGATTATTCTTGGTCACACCGACTATTTTGTAATGTTGCTTGCCGCCATTCAGCGTAATGGTCCTGCCCTTTTTAAGACCTTTAGTTAATAAACTTTGATCAACAACTATTTCGTGGGAGGTCTTTGCCTGTCGCCCGCTAATGAGTGCCGGTGCTAAAAAGCCCTTAAAGTTGATACCAAGCACAGTCACATTTGTATCGTGATTATTATGCGCCGAAACAGCCATACTTTCTGAAACGGGTTGCCGATTCTTTGTCGTTTTTAGAGTCGCCGGCAAAGCAGCCTGAGAGATTTTTGATGACGCTAGGCTATTGTTCGCATACTTGCTGATCACAACACTATTGGCATCCCAACGATCGATTGCCGAGCGGTTATTATTTGCTAATCCAAAAGAAAGGCCGCTTAAAAAGTAAATCAGATACGATACCAAAACAATGACGAGGATCATCAACAAGTAGCGTCCTTTTGAACGCAACATTTCCTTGTAGGCCAAAAACATGGTTGTCACTCCATTTCATTTATCACTTGATAACTGAAAAACAGTATAGCATGATGTTTGGCAGGATTCAATTTAATAGTTGATTTTTTTAAGTAATAAAAAAGGAGACCCGTTGCGGTCTCCTTTGCTGCGTTCGTTATAATAATGGCTTTTGTTGCTTTGAAATGAACAAGGGCTAAAATTCCGTCAAGTTGAACACCTGCCATGGCCCGCTGTTGGCAAAAATCCACGCCAGGACTGGTGAATACTTTGGGCAGCACGTTTACATCAAATGCGTCCCCTTATCCACATAAATCGTATCACCGACGAGACCAGTGGCCAGTGGGCTTAACAAGAAAGCGGCCGTGTTGCCGACTTCTTGAATCGTCACCCCTTCGCCATCAACGGCTCTGGAGTTTGATAGTTCAATCAGTTTGTTGTAATTCTTGACACCAGTCACAGCCAACGTCTTCACAGCTCCGGCTGAGATAGCGTTCACACGAATGTTTTGGTTAGCCAGGTCTCGGGCCAGATAACGGACAGTAGCTTCCAACCCGGCCTTAGCAATCCCCATGATGTTGTAATTGGGAATTGCCCGTTCTGACCCCATGTAAGTCAGGGTGACGATGCTGCCCCCATCATTCATGATCTGTCGGCCATACTTAGCAACAGAAATCAATGAATAAACACTGATGGCCTGTGCTTTTTCAAATGCGTCTAAGTCAGCATCAGTCGTCTCTCCTGACAGCGCTTCTGGGTCCGCATAGGCAATGGCGTGAATGATGCCATCAATCTTACCGATCTGGTCATTAATGGCTGCAAAGGCCGTTTTAACGTTTTCTGGGTCGGCAACATCACATTCAACTAACTGGACATCTTCATCGATAAACCGACTTAGGCTCTTCTTAAACCGGTCGTTTTGATACGTCAAAATAATCTGGGCACCCTGCGCCTGTAATGCTTGATAACACCCATAGGCAAGGCTTCGCTTGTTAGCGACACCCATGATCACAATCTTTTTTCCATCTAAAATACCGCTCACTGGAATTCACTCCTCTAAATATGTTCGATTAATTATGACGTTTACGCCATTAACTATCGCGTGTAGCATCATTTTACATTTTTTACCACCTGCTGACAAATCATGTCATCTCTGTGCCGTGCGTTTCATTCTCATAAAATGGCGGTATAATAGCCCTAACACCTTGGAGGAATGCTGATGACCACCAAAAATAAAATTGCACAGGCAACCAAACAGCTGGTTGTCACTCAACCCTTTGACCGAATTTCCGTGACCAATATCATGAAAACTGCTGATCTGCGTCGACAATCCTTTTACGATTACTTCCACGACAAGTATGACGTTCTCGCTTGGATATACAAATCTGAGACCGATACGGCCATCAAACACTGCGGCAACTACCGCTTTTGGCCGCAAACATTACGGCGAATGCTGACCTATTTTGCTGATAATCACGCTTTTTATCGCCAGCTGTTGCCGTTGGACGTCCAAAACGCCCCCGAAAAGATCATCAAGGCTCACCTGCAGACAATGATCGGCAGTATCTTTGTCAGTATGGGCGACGCGGAACACATTGCCATCGATACTGACTATTGCCGTTTTTTGCAACACACATTAGGCGACTCACTGTACGCTAGTGTTGACCAGTGGCTCACGGCAACCGACCCGCAATCTCTAGAAACGCAGTACCAGTTCTTACGCCACTATCTTGAAGACGGGATGAACGGCTTACTATTACGTTCAAAACAAATTAAAACGTACCACCGTGCTGATGACCAAACTTCTGAAATCGGCTAATGACCTTCACCGGACAACTCCAAGCAGTTGTCCGTTTCATTTTTTTGCTGACTTTTTATAATAGATAGTGACCAATCAAGAAAAGGATGTGTTATCTCATGAGTAATGTCTTAATTTTAGGTGCCAACGGTCAGATTGCAAAATTAGCTGAGAAACAACTCTTAGCTGAGACCCCGCACCACTTGACCCTGTTCCTGCGCAACGCCAGCCGAATCAGCGCTAGTGACGCCAACCGGGAAACAATCGTGGACGGCAGTGCCGACAATGCTGACCAATTGAAGAAAGCCGCCCTCGGCCAGGATATTGTTTACGCTAACCTTGCCGGTAATAACATTGAAGGCCAGGCTAAGGCAGTTGTGACCGCCCTTGATACAGTTGGTATCAAACGGCTCATTTGGATCTCAACGCTGGGTATTTACGATGAAGTGCCCGGCAAGTTTGGTGAGTGGAACAACGCGACGTTACAGGGCTATCTGCAACGCTACGCCGCTGCTGCCAAGGTTCTGGAAGACTCCGACCTTGACTACACGCTGATTCGACCCGCTTGGTTAACCAACAATGACGTGATTGATTATGAAACCACGCAAAAGGGTGACGCCTTCAAGGGCACCGAGGTCTCACGCAAGAGTATCGCTGATTTTGTCGTTAAACTGATCAACGATCCAAGCCAAGAAGTCCGGCATTCAGTCGGCATTAACCAGCCGAATACTGATGGCGACAAACCGGCATTTTATTAATAACCGTTCGTAAAAAACTTAACTCCCCCATTACAAAAAGATTAACCAGCAGTTGCAATCACACACGCCTGCCGATTAATCTTTTTTGATACATATTTAGCTTTCACTATACTCAATCTGAATGGCCGTAAGTCGATACCAGCCGCGTTCGACTCACTTTTTCAAATAACAGTTCGTGACTCGGCCGAAAAACGTCGATCAGCAGATCCACCCCAATAATGAGGAAGAACACTAATGAAAATACAAATAGACCGATACCGATCCACCGTGATGCAAATGAATCCGCCGATACAAACCGATTGATAAAGGCGAAAATATTCCAGACAATAATAAGCACGTACCCACCCAGGAACCGGGTGAGAACCTGACCCTTAGTCGCCTGGCCAGCGCCCCTGCCAGCAAGCCGCAAATGGACAACGTGCAGTCCCAGGGTCTTACCCTTCAGCAACTCGGGCAGTAAAACCACGACGCCCATGACAAGAAGCATGATCAGATTATCAACTGCTTGCGATGCGCCGAACTGTCCGGCAACTATTGATAACAATCCGGACACGATTGAAATAATGATCCAGTCGACGACAAAGGCTGTTGCGTGCCGGAATGTGGAAACCTTATCAGCTTGTGGTCTTAACCGTTCCAACACGTGTTCTGAACTCGGCAGCAACGGCAATGCCAACCGAGCGCCCCAAAAGCCAAGCAACCCGCCAGTTGTATTCATTAACAGGTCATCCACATCAAATAGCCGATACGGCCGCGGATAGATGCCATATAGACCTGACAACTGGGTGAGTTCAAAGAACAACGAAAGCCCGAACGACATTAAAATTGTTTGCCACCAAGACCGTTTAAAATATGTTCTCAAATAAAAACCGAACGGCACCGTGAGGAAAATATTAAATACCGGCTGAATCACGGTTGGCGCTTTTAGAGCCGGCAGCCAAGTGTGCACATTCGTCAGTCGAAATGGGTTGTACTCAAGAAATTCCCGAATAAATAATAGCGGGTGCAGATTATACCGTGGCGTTGTCAATTTGGCGACGGCCGAAATCGACGGCAACGGCAAAATAATCAAGAAATACGCACACATCAAATAAAACACAAAACTATAAAGCATGAGGATCGACCACCGCGAAATCGCGCCAAAGCGGTGATAGTGCCACAGCAAAACTGGAAACGTAATAAGCAGCGCCACAAACGGAAATGCGATGACAGCCATTTTAATATCGTAGGTGTACACAAACATTCAACTCGTCCCTTTCAAGATCAGTAGCTTAATTAAACTGGAGTATGAGACAGGTGTCAATTAAAGTGGTTTGGTACATTTAGGAAATTGTTTTAGGCGTGTTAAGGGCTTAACTCTGACAGGGTGCTTTTTATCTTCGAGGCGAAACTTTTTTGGGAGACATAGGGGTTTATTTCATGCTCTCGTGGACAGCTACATTGTAAAAAGAACCATTAACGCAGCTCGCCCCTGTCCTCGAGCCGAAACGCGTTTCGCAAGGCAGGGGGCTACTGCAGAAGCGACTCTGGGCCAAAAAGTCAGGCCCGGACTTTTCGGCTTACAGTACGTTATGTTCCCGCCCTCTCTTAAATTGTTTGCTCCAAGCTCTCGCGGACAGCT
>NZ_AYYR01000127.1:0-29164 GCF_001435975.1 Secundilactobacillus collinoides DSM 20515 = JCM 1123 | reverse complement strand
AGGCAGGGGGCTACTGCAGAAGCGACTCTGGGCCAAAAAGTCAGGCCCGGACTTTTGCTTACAGTACGTTATGTTCCCGCCCCTCTTAAATTGTTTGCTCCAAGCTCTCGTGGACAGCCACATTGTTAAAAGAACCACTAAGGAAGCTCGCCCCTGTCCTCGAGCCGAAACGCGTTTCGCAAGGCAGGGGGCTACTGCATAAGCCAACTCTGGCACAAATTCCAAGACCGGGAATTTCTGCCAGAGTTGGCTTATGCTCCGCCCCCTAAACGCCTTGCTTCACGCTCTTACACAAAAAGCTTCCCAAACAAACCCGCCTCAGGTTAGTCTAGAAAAGCTTTTTAATCGCCGCATACGCCGCGGCATTTTGTTATTTGATGATTTCGTGAATCAGCTTGATTGGGGCTGCTTGTGCTGCAATTTCAATGTTGTCATACAACAGTTTCTTGATATCTTCCACATCTTCTCGGTTGCTGTAGATGGTCAGCAGCGGTTCGCCAGCTTTCACTGGGTCGCCCACTTTTTTATGGAGTTCCAGACCGACTGCGTAGTCTAACTGGTCATCCTTTGTTTGCCGACCACCACCAAGGAGCATGCTGGCGATACCTAATTCGTCCGCAGTCATTTTTGACACGACCCCAGCTGTTTGTGCTGGCAAGTCGATCTTAAACTGTGCTTGCGGCATCAATGTTGGGTCATCGACCACGTTGCCGTCGCCGCCCTGCGCCACGATCATTTGCCGGAAGGATGCTAACGCTTTACCGTTATCAATGACCGTTTGCAACATGGCCCGTGCTTCATCAAGTGTCTTGGCTTTCTTCGCCAACACAACCATTTGACTGCCGAGAGTCAATACCAAGTCAGTAATATCTTCCGGTCCTTCACCCTTTAGAATACTGATTGATTCTTGAATCTCAAGCGCGTTACCGATCATGTTTCCTAGTGGCTGGTTCATGTCTGAAATGACAGCCATGCAATCCATTCCAGTGTTTTGACCGATTGAAACAAGCGCTTTGGCGAGGTCACGAGCCTGGTCTTCACTCTTCATGAAGGCCCCGGAACCCGTTTTCACATCTAAGACCAATGCATCCGTCCCAGACGCAATTTTCTTACTCATGATGGAACCGGCAATCAACGGAATTGAATCCACGGTGTCGGTCACATCTCGCAACGCATATATTTTCTTATCAGCTGGTGCGATGTTGCCCGTTGCTCCAATGATGGCCAGGTGAATATCCTTGACCTGCTGCTTAAATGCTTCCTCCGTCAGTTCAACGTTGAACCCGGGGATGGCTTCCAGCTTATCTAAAGTCCCGCCGGTATGGCCCAGACCACGACCGGAGATCATCGGAATTGGGATGTCCAGCGCTGCAATCATGGGTGCCAGCGGAATACTCGTCTTGTCGCCGACCCCACCGGTTGAATGTTTGTCCACCTTAATTCCCGGAATATCGGACAAGTCCAACTGGTCGCCTGATTTTAACATTTGCATCGCCAGTTCGGCCTGTTCACCGTCCTGCATGCCGTTAAAGTAGATGGCCATCAGCAGTGCACTCGTTTGGTAGTCAGGAATCGAACCATCGACCACCCCGTCCACGAAGAATTTAATTTCCTCGTTAGTTAAAGCGCTTCCATTTCTCTTGTGGTCAATCACGTCGACCATTCTCATAGCAGTTTCCTCCTGTTAGGATTCCTCCAGCAGTTGGTGAGCTGTGTCAATGTCGGTGATCAAACAGTTGGTGTAACCACCGGCTAAGGCGCCTAGAATGGCGTCAAATTTACGTTTGCCACCCGCTACCAGAATTGATTTTTCCTTATTTTTTAAGTCTTCTAATTGCACACCGACCGTCCGCCGGTTGATTTCAGGCACAGCCACGCGTCCTTCTTTATCGTAAAAACGTGAACAGATGTCGCCGATCGCCTGATGCTGAATTTCCGCTTGCTCATCAGCCGTAAAGTAGCCCGTTTGGAACAGCAGGGCATCATCTCTGACCGTCCCCACTGTGAACAGGGCAACGTTGCAGTCACGGCCCATCTCAATTAAGCGTTTGATGTGCCGGTCTTCCATCACGATGTCGTGAGTTGTCTGATTGCCAAAAATCACTGGTAAAGGCAGCACATTTGGTGATGTGTGGAACGCCTGACTGAACTTCATCAGGATCTCCTCACCATAAACGGGCGTTGGCGTAAAGTTCACACTCCCCTTAAGTTCCACGATCCGCACGTTTTGCACAGTCTGGTTCGTTAAGTGAGTTGCAACCTGATACATTGTTTTACCCCAACTGACACCGATCAGATCATCGTCCTTAACTGTCTCAGCAAGATAGTTGGCGGTGAATTTGCCAAGTTCGCTGGTCAGCCCGTGGTAGTCACTGGATTGTGTGTAGACCACGTGGGCCTCCGCTAATCCAAACTTCTCCTCCAGGGTCTTTTCCAAATTTTGAACACTGGAAAACGGATCGATGATGTTGATCTGCACGTAGCCCTCATCCAGAGCAAATTGCAGGAGCCGCGACACGGTTGGACGTGAGATTGACAGCTTCTTGGCGATCTCCGCCTGACCTAACCCTGACTCATAGTACAATCTGGCAACCCGGATACTTTCGGCAATACGTTTTTCACTGGCAGTCTTCTTCATCATTTGTCCTGACCTCACTTGGGTTAACCCCCATTATTTAACGCTATCCCCACTATCTTACCATGGTTTCTTTAGTTGTCCGGACAATTTTTAGTCGCTGCACTTAATGGCAGTTTCCAAGGAGATCTTTGCCATTTCTTCAAACGAGTGTTCACGGTCTTCAGCAGATAAGGCTTCACCGGTGGTCAGGTTATCGCTGACCGTGTTGATGGAAAGTGCGTGAACGTGATACTTAGCAGCTAGCATATACAGCGCGGCCGTTTCCATTTCCGTTCCAAGAATGCCGTAATCCGTCAATTGTTCGTAATCGATCTCATCATTATAGAACCGGTCTGCACTAAAGATGTTACCGACCTTTACCTGAACGTTGGCGTCCTGAGCGGATTGGTAGGCCTTCAACAGCATGTCGAAATCGGCCGTTGGGGCGTAAATGACCCCCGCTTTAAACGTGTTTTGAATGATGGCTGAATCCGTGCTGGCAAATTGGGCGATCAGAATATCACGAATCTGAATGTTTTTCCCAAACCCGCCAATGCTGCCGACCCGCATCAAGTGTTTAACGCCAAAGAACTTGATCAATTCGTTCGTGTAGATGGAAATCGATGGGATTCCCATCCCAGTCCCCTGCACGGAAACTTTGTGACCCTTGTACGTCCCGGTATAACCCAAGGCATTGCGGACCTTGTTGTACTGAACAACGTTATCCATAAAGTTTTCTGCGATATATTTTGCCCGTAACGGATTGCCCGGCATTAAAACAGTATCCGCGATATCGCCCATTTCGGCGCCAATGTGTGTACTCATGTTATTTCCTCCGTTCGTGTGGTTGCAGTCAGTTCAGTTTACTTGAGATCTGATAAGAATGAGGTGCCATACTCGCCCTTTTGAACACCGAAGTTTTCGAGCACAGTGGCCCCGAAGTCACCGTATGTCTGCCGAATCCCCAGTGCCTTGCCGCCTTTGAAACTTGGTGACCAGACCAGCAATGGCACGTATTCACGGGTGTGGTCGGTGCCCTTAAAACCAGGGTCGTTCCCGTGGTCAGCAGTAATGATCAACAGGTCATCATCCTTGAGTTTACCCATCAGCTCACCCAGGCGAACGTCAAACGCCATCAGCGCCTTTCCGTATCCTTCTGGGTTCCGGCGATGGCCATACATTGCATCAAAATCGACCAGGTTCGTGAAACTGAAGCCATGGAAATCCTTTTCCGCATTCTCAATGGTCTTATCCATGCCGTCATCGTTTGACTCTGTGTGAACACCATCCGTAATACCGTGACCAGAGAAGATATCATTGATCTTACCCACGGCCAGTACATCCAGCCCAGCAGCCTTTAAACGGTCCATATCTGTTTCACCGGTTGGTTCCAACGCAAAATCGTGCCGGTTTGAAGTCCGGGTAAAGTGGTCCTTGTCGGGACCAACATATGGCCGAGCAATGATTCGACCGATCCGGTATGGTTTGTCAATGGTAATTGACCGCGCATATTCACAAATCTTGTAAAGTTCTTCTAATGGAATGACATCTTCATGTGCGGCAATTTGTAACACGGAATCGCCTGATGTGTACACGATCAAATCGCCAGTAGCCATTTGATGCTCACCGTAGTCGTGGATGACATCTGTGCCTGAGTAAGGCTTGTTAACAATGATGTGCCGACCACTGAATTTTTCCAGTTTATCAATTAATTCTTGTGGGAAGCCTTGCGGGAAGAAACCGAGTGGCTCGAGAACGGGCAGACCCATCATTTCCCAGTGACCATCCATGCTGTCCTTACCAACCGAAATTTCGTGCATCTTTCCAAAGTAGCCGGACGGTGCGTCAGCAACCGGTACCCCTTCGATTGGATTTTCTGGGCGAATGTTTGATAAGCCCATTTTCTCTAAATTAGGAACCTTAAAGTTACCCTTGTAGAATTCACCAATGTGGCCCAACGTGTCGGCACCCGTATCGCCAAAGTCTTTTGCGTCACTTGCTTCACCGATACCAACCGAGTCCGTCACAATTCCAAATACACGTTTAAACGTCATCCTTACGCGCCTCCTAAAAGCTTGTCGTGATTATTCAGTAACGATCTTAATGCTGGCACTGGCACCGATCCGGGTGGCACCCGCAGCAATCATCGCTTCCGCTTCTGCCTTCGAATGAACACCGCCAGAAGCCTTAACGCCTAATCGGTCACCAACGGTCTCACGCATCAGTTTAACGTCTTCGACCTTGGCCCCGGCAGTTGAGAAACCAGTGGATGTTTTAACAAAATCTGCGCCGGCCTTTTCTGATAATTCGCAAGCGCGAACTTTTTCATCATGGTCCAGCAAACTTGTTTCAATGATGACCTTCAGCAATTTCTTTTCAGCATGAACAGCATCAGCCATGGCTTTGATGTCTGCTAAAACGGCGTCATTATGGTTAGCCTTTAGTTCACCAATGTTGATGACCATGTCCAGTTCGTCAGCGCCATCCTTCATAGCTTGTTGGGCTTCAAAGACTTTCGATTCGGTCGAAGTGGCGCCCAGAGGAAATCCAATTACGGTACAAGTGTTTACGTCTGAGTCCTTCAGTCCAGCAGCGGTGTGCTTCACCCAATATGGGTTGATACATACTGAAGCGAAATCGTATTGAATGGCTTCGGCAATCGTTTTATCGACTTGGTCTTCTGTTGCGTCTGCTGCCAGTAGCGTGTGGTCGATGTATTTAGCTAATTTCATGATGAATTCTCCTTTTTATTAAACCGTTTTACTTTTGTAACCGATTACATAATATCATGTGGTTGAACATTTGTAAACTTGTTTAATGAAATTATGTAACATACTGAATGGGGTTAACTAGAGATGATTGCGGGATTATCTGGGTTTCATAAACCATCAATAATGTGCTTAAACGCTGGCTTACGGCGAATTAAAGAATTTTGGCATCAAAAAAAAGCGTGCAGAATATTTTTTATTCCGAACGCTTTCATACTTGTTATTCAGTTAGATGCCACAGTGTTTATTGGCGCAACACACAAGGACTGTCTTAGTTGCTCATTACAATTGTTCTTGCGATGTTGCTTTTTTCTTAGGTTGCCGAAACGTATTCCGCAAGGCAAGCGGCTCATGCAGAAGCAACTCTGCTCCGCCCATTAGGCGCCTTGCACCACACTCTACCTTGTCAACTTTCCAACAATATCCGACATTGTATCCTCTAACTCTCGCTTATCAATTTTTTCAACATCGTTTTGAACATAGTACTCCATGACACCCATCATCATACCTTCAACAACGCTGATCATCAGCTCTGGATGGTCTGCTGTGACCATGAGCTGAATCATTGGGTCCATGTCATTCGGGTTATCTTTGACCCGTCTATGGACCATATCCCACAGAATTTGGTTTAAAATATCATTTAGATTTGACCGGCTTTGTCGGCTTGGTGATAAGTGCCGCAACAATGGCCAGTATGCTTCCACGTAATTGACGAACTGGTTCATCAGCGCCTGATCCGGCACCGACTGACTGATCGTACTCTCGATGGCGTTAAACAGCAGGTCGTTTTTGTCCTTGAAATACCGATAAAAGGTACTGCGGGTCACAAAACTGGCATCCGAGACTTTTGACACACTAATGGTGTCATAATACTGTTCTGCTAATAAGTCTAAAAACGCAGTAATAATTTGATGCCGCGTCCGTTCTTGTGCTCTGCCCATATAGTTGACACTCCTACTTATTAATTTAATCCACATACAATTTTACTGAAAGGTTGTGACGCTTTCAAGTGATTGTATCGTTTATTCAGCAGTTTTACTTATTTTACGGTCTTGGCGGTACGCAAAACCCACGACTGCCAGGTTTATGACAACCAAGCCAGTAGTCATTAAGAAAACGTAACGGTAGTCTAGAACACCAGCAACCAATGAGGCCAGCATTGGACCGACAACGGAACCAATAGCCTGCGAGGATTGGTTGTAACTGAAGATTCGACTGATAGCTTCCGCTGGTGTATCCAACGTCATCACTGTTTGCGTAACTGGCAGCAGCGCAGCGTCTGAGAGTCCCACCAAAAAGCGGAAGATACCAAGCGTGAACACACTCGTCACAAAGAACATCGGCAGGAACATGCAGCCACAGAAAATTAAACCGGCCATCAGTACCTTTTGCGGCCCAATGTGATCACTCAAAGCGCCCAAACGGGAGGCCGCCAACAATGTGGCAATCCCGGGCAGCGCCGCAATTACACCACTCGTCATGGCAACGTTGCCGTGACCGTGCATCAGCTCTTTAACAAACAAACTGATAATCGGGTTAATGGATGTTGTAGCCGCTTGAATCAGCATTGATGAAATAATCATAGCCCAAACAATGCCCTTATGTTTGATACCGGCAAAAGCATTTTTGTTTGCCAGAGGATTGCGCACATCCATTGGTTTGAAGTCTTCTTTAACAAAGAATAGCGTGACGATGGTTGCCACAAACATCAGGCCCCCCAAAAATGAAGAACGGGATTTGATACCCAAATAAGCCCGCAATATAACCACCAAAAATTGGTCCGATCAGTTGACCGCCAATGTTCCCAGTGGTCAGCGTACCCATTGTCTGCCCGCTTTTGTCGTTTGGCACTTCACTAGCAATCAGTGCGTAAGCGTTATTGATGTAGCCAGAAAAACAGCCCTGCAACAACCGCAAGCCGATCAAGATCCAAACGTTTGGCGAAAAACCGGTTAGCGTAGCGGTAATGGTCATCCCAGCCGCTGCCCGCATCAGCATTGGTTTCCGGCCAGTCCGGTCAGCCAGTTTTCCCCATAACGGCGAAACGATAGCCTGACTTAAGAACGTGACCGAGAAGGCTAATCCTGCGTATAAGTTCAATTGAAATTTTGAAAAATGATCCATCGTACTAATAAAGAGCGGTAAAAATGGCAAGCTCATACTAGCACCGGCACCCGTAATAAAATTACCCAACCACAGCGCATACAGGTTTTTTTGCCACTGCGGTTTTCGTTTTGCGTCAGTCAATTCTCTATCTCCTATAAAGTTAATCTTGCTTAGTGTATCATGATTTAATAATTGAGATAAGGGTATCGGCAACATGGATACCATGATTCCGACACCGTTGACTGATCAAAACAAGACGCACGTCCTATATCTTTACTTCATCAAAAAAGACCCAGGTGTACTTAAACAAACGTACAGTCAGGTCTTCACTTTTACCTACTTGTTGTCGCTTGATTCGTCTGAATCATCAGTCGGTGTTTGGTTCTCCGGCTGCGTCGTTGATGGTTTTTCAGCGTTGCTATTACTCGTTGAAGAGTCGTCAACACTATCAGAATTGACATCATCGTTGAGCGGTGCTTCTTCACCAACTACCGTGACTGGGTCATCCGTGTCCTCACGTTGTCCCGCAGCCAGTTTCACATAGTAGTTCGCCATTGTTTGTTGATAATAGGGTTGAACCCAGAATATCGGCAGCACAACAACGCATGATAAAAACCAAAGAATGAAACTCAGGCTCAACACGAAGTATTCAGCTTTGTGCCCATCCATCATTTCACGGCTCTTAGTAATGGCATCCATGAAACTGATTTTGTGCCCCTGGTCAAGATAATCACGGTAAATATAAATGGCTTGAGAATAGGAAAAACTCTTGATAATACCAGGTACGATCAATAGCAGTGACCACAGAAACGTTAAGATACCAGTGACAATCATCAGTCCAATTGTGCCAATGAAGTAGTCCCCACTATTTGCAATGGTAAACGATTTGCTGACAGGTGCGTCATAGTCCCCAACCCCACGGGCAAGGTCGATCATCACGAAAGTAACGCCAACCATAATCAATGAGCTGGCAAATGAAATGATCCACGCCCAGTGTACAACATTAACGTTTCTAATATCAGCAACTGTTTGTGCAACCCCCGTTGCAATTTGTAAAATATAAAAAGGCAACAGTAAGACCAGATAAAACTTAAAGTGGCCGTTGATCAGATCCTTCGCTTGTCCCTTTAATTCAGCACGATTCATAATACTTTCCCTTTCAATCTGCACTATAAATTCAGTGTACCAAACTTTGTTAAAAACCCCTAGCAACTAGTCGATTGCCGCAATGCTTAGATTATAAGACAAGGTAGAAGCCTTGAAATATCAGCAATCATACAACTTAATCCCCACCCATTTTGTGGCCACGACCCAGACCACCACAAACCGCCAAATGGCATTGAATTGTTTAAAAATTGTGGGTACAGTTTCTATATACGATAAAAAAGTCCGACGTGTTTTTATTCGACGAACTTTTTTGGTATTACTTGGGCAAGAATCCTGAGTGCAGAAACTGTGCCTTGACCGCGGTTTAATTTTTTTGTCTGCCTGGTTATCTGGCTTATAAGTGCTGCAAACGGTTATTTGGGTAACACGGTTTTTGCTGATCTTTTTTTCTACACGTTCAAAACCGCTCTTTCTTGGCATCTGTGCGGAAACGAGTATGCTAAATTTCGAAACCGTTCTTTCTTAGCATCTGTGTCGAAACGAGTTCCAGGAAGCAGAGACCGGCCACGTAAGCCCAATTAGTGGCAAATCCAAACCCGGGATTTCCCACTAATTGGGCTTACGTTCTGGTCTCTAAACGCTTCCTTCCACTCTCTGGTTTCTGATATTTTTAATAAAGGCCCGATGTCCAGCGGCGTCCTACTGTTCTCGAGTCGAAACGAGCTCCCGGGAAGCAGGGAGTTGCACATAGGTGATTGCGAGCACTAAAGCAAAACCCGTGCTTTAGTACTCACAATCACCTATGCTCCACTCCCTAACCGCTTCCTTCCGCTCTCTACATCACAAACTTAATCACGCCCAACGAAACCACACCAACAATAACAATAATCATCAAATTCTTTGAAATTACGGCGCTGATCACGGTCGGTACGCTTGCTAAGATATTTTCCACGTTCAGACTTGGTAACGACCCTAGGTGCTGCACCAGCAAGCTTTCGACCCACAAGGCAGTCATAATACTGATCGGCACAAAACTAAGAAAGTTGACCACGATTTTGGGCAGCGTGAATTTTTTTAATAAAACAAAAGGAGTGATCCGTGAGAGCCACGTCACCAAGCCGCTGAACAGGATGACTAACAGAACGTATTTATCTAAAGACATGTTTTAAAGTCACCCCAAACGTGCACCCTAACAGCGCAACAAGTAATAGTAAGATATTTTCTGGTATCAGGGCCATTCCCAAATACATGATGACCGCCACGAAACCGACGACGCTGAACTGAATGCCTAGCCGAATTGCCTTATCCGTGATGATCTGCAGGTATAACAATCCGATAAACATGGCCACCAAGGCAAAACCAAGGCCAAACTGCTCCGGATTCGTAATGAGGTTGCCCAGAGCACCGCCGATACCGGATGCCGCGAACCAGGTTAAATAGGCCGTTAAGTTAGCACTATTAAACCAGGAATATGCGAGTCTATGTTCGGTGTAGTTCAGCTTATTCATACTCAGAGCAAATGTTTCATCCGTCAGTAAGGTGCCGATCCAAATGTTCCGCACCATACTTTCCTTCTTCATATAGGGTGCAATCACTGTGCTCATTAGAATCATCCGCGAGTTCACCAAAAAAACCGATAACACGATTGATAAAATATTTGCATGGAGCGCCACCATGCTGACGATCACAAACTGTGCCGATCCGGCATATGTAATAAGTGACATGAGCAAGATTTCCAGTACACTCAGGTGGTTGGACTGGCCAATGATTCCGAATGCGACGCCAATGCCAATGTACCCAAACGCTGTTGGAATCGTATCCTTAAACCCAGTCCGTGCGGTTAAATCACCGGTCACTTTCATCATCCCCTAATTTAGACATAATCTTATCTTATGGGAGAAGTACCTGTCATGTCAACGTTAATTCCATAATTGTTTCTTCCTATATAATTGCCAGACTGCGATAAGATTAGAGAAAAATAAGACCAATATTTTTTCAACGAACTGCTAGTACCCTGTTTCCACAAGTGTATACTAAATGTAATCGATTTCTTTTTGAAGGGGGAACGTTTATGTATACAGCAAATCCAACCCGTTACGACAAAATGGTTTACAACCACCTTGGTAATAGCGGTTTACAACTCTCCGCGTTAGGCCTTGGCCTGTGGCATAACTTCGGCAGTGTTGATCCGTATGATAACCAACGCGCCATTATTCAACAAGCATTTGATTTAGGAATCACCTATTTCGATCTGGCCAACAACTATGGCCCCGTTCCAGGCAGCGCTGAGGAGAACTTCGGTCACATTCTGGCCACCGACCTCAAGCCCTATCGTGATGAAATCGTCATCGCTAGCAAAGCTGGTTATGTCATGTGGCCTGGCCCGTATGGTAACTGGGGCTCTCGCAAGAGTATCATTGCCAGCGCGGACCAAAGTTTGAAGCGCATGGGGCTCGACTACGTTGATATTTTCTACACCCACCGCCCAGATCCCAACACGGATGTTTTTGAGACAGCTCAAGCACTAGACACGCTCGTCCGGCAAGGTAAAGCGCTCTACATCGGAATTTCTAACTATAGCGGTTCCCAAACGGAAGCCATCATCAAGTGCTTTAAACAATTACACACACCGTTTGTAATTCATCAGCCGCGCTACAATATGTTCAACCGTCAGCCAGAAAAGGACCTCTTCCCAGTCCTGAAGGCTAACAACAAAGCAGCGGTAGGCTTCAGTTCACTCTGCCAGGGCTTGTTAACCAACAAATACCTGAATGGTATTCCTGAGAACTCAAGGGCTGCCAGCAGCAACAGTCCCTTCCTGCACCCAAGTCAGGTCGAACAAACGCTGAAGACCGTCAAAGCGTTAAATGAAGTTGCGCAGTCCCGTAACCAAACCTTGGCCGAAATGGCACTGGCTTGGAACTTGCGGAACCCTGAGATGGCCTGCGTCTTGATTGGGGCGAGCCGTCCTGAACAGTTGGTAGACAACGTTAAGGCGCTTGATCACCTAGACTTTTCAACCGATGAATTGGCTCAAATCGACCAGATATTGGCTGCTCAGCCAGGGGTTGATTGGGCTTAAACTAATACGACACACAAAAAGGAACCGTCAATCTATCCGGTTCCTTTTTTGTTGCCGTTTTTATGACCAATCATCATTAAAATTGATCGTTGTAAGGTGATTTAAGAACGTGTCAGTCAGTGGTCTTTACTGAAACGTTATTTTCAAAGGAATGACCGCAGTCTGATCACCCCTCCGTTACAGCCCAAACTTTAGCGCGAGATTGAAACAGTTTCCGTGCACGTTTAAACTCAAATCGCTTCACACGCTTACACTTCATCAATCAGAAACAGCCTTGAACTAAAGTCAGCATCCTTCCTTGAATCAGTTGTCCCATCAAAGTTGTGATCCAGGAACAATCCCGCGTTCATCAGTTCATCGCCGTAGTAGGTGTGCTGTCCTTCATTGACACGATACTGCTTATTGGGATCCAACCCTTTCAACTTCAACCGCAGATACGCGGCGTTCGGTCGGTTCAAGATCTGATACCGTACGGCAATGGCGTGGCTTTGACTATCGTCCACTGCGATCCAGCTCATCACGTTGTGGTCTTTTTCAAACGGGCTCGTGATTCGGTACAATTTCCCAAATTGGAAAACGGACCGGTGTTCCTTGTAGAACGCCACCTGGTGCTGAATCGTTGCACTATCAGCTGCGGATAGCTTCGAAATATCCAGTTCATACCCGAAAGCGCCAAAGAAGGCAACGTTGGCACGGGTTTCAAGCGGGGTATGCCGTCCAATTTGTTCGTTTGGTGAAACGGAGACGTGCGCGCCCATCATTGATTGCGGGTAGCCGTAAGAAGTTCCGTACTGAATCTTGATACGTTCAACGGCATCCGTATCATCACTCGTCCACGCTTGGGGTGCGTAATACATCATCCCCAGATCGAACCGGCCGCCGCCAGAGGCACAGGATTCAAATAGGACATCCGGAAAAGCCTTGGTTAGCCGGTCGTACAGCTGATAGACACCTAAAATGTAACGGTGCGGCAGCTCCAACTGTTGGTCTACCGGCAAACTAGTGCTGAACAACTCAGTGATGTAGCGGTTCATGTCCCACTTCACGTAATCCAGTTTCGTGTCGGCCATCACCTTGCTCATCATATCATACAGGTAATCAACCACTTCTTGGCGACTAAAGTCCAGCACATACTGGTTCCGCCCCGGCGTCATCCGGCGTTCTGGTGCGTGGATGGCCCATTCAGGGTGGGACCGGTAAAGTTCACTGTCGATAGAGACCATTTCCGGTTCAAACCACAGTCCAAACTGTAGCCCTAAATGATGCACCTTAGACGCAAACTCGCCGATACCGTTTGGCAGCTTGCTGTGGTCGACAAACCAGTCTCCTAACGACGTGTGGTCGTCGTCCCGGTGACCGAACCAGCCATCGTCCAGGACAAACATCTCAATGCCAAGTTCCTTGGCTTTGCGGACGATCTTCAATAATTTGTCCTCATCAAAATCAAAGTACGTTGCTTCCCAGTTATTGACCAGTATCGGCCGTTCTTTACGGACATACTGTGAATTGACAAGGTGCGCTGCATAGAACTGGGCAAGTTGCTGACTCAGCTGGTTCATGCCGCGTGCCGTGTAACTAAACACACATTCCGGTGTCTGGAAACTGGCATCAGGCATTAACTGCCAAGCAAAGGCTTCGGGGTTGATGCCAATCAAAACGCGACTGGTATCATAGTGATCCACTTCTACTTGGTCTAGAAAATCCCCAGAATAGATCAAATTGAACCCAAAGACACCGCCGCAGTCCACGGTCGTTTCCGGCCGGGCCAGCATCATAAACGGGTTTTGCTGCGGACTGGACGACCCGCGCACACTGTCGATGGCCTGAATGCCCGACCGCAGATGCGTTCGAATGAGATGGCGTTCGCGCGCCCAGCTCCCAGAAAATTGTACCAGGTCATAGTCGGCATCCGGTAAGTCCAGCTGACCACTCAACGCACTGTTGAGCGTAACAGCATCCGTGCCGTGGTTAAGAAACGTGGCACTGCGGACGATGACGTCCTGATTGGGAAAAACGGTGTAGTTCAGCGCTATCTCCAGCTTGGTCAGCCCATCGTGGAGATAGATGACCAGCGTCTCAACGTCGTCTCCAGAATCATCAAAGGTCGAAGGCAACCCTGTTAAACGGCGTTTGCCCTGTTTGACCTCATAGTGGTCATAAACAAAATCCGTGATTCGGCTGCCATTGGCTTGGGTGACCTGATACGCCGGCCGGTGATAATCCCCAGTCCCAAAGGCTGCGTATTCTTGCTTAATGGCGTCAATTTGATACGTTGGCTGATCCAGTGAATAGGCTGGCATAGAATTTCTCAGTTCTCGTTTCGTTAAATTTGCATACTCTGGCCGAACGTGAACCTTGCTGCCGTAATAGAGCTGCCCCAATTGGCCGTTTTCCAATACCTGAAAAATATAACTTGTGGTTGCTGTCTGCAAGTGGAATAACTGGTGTGCTTCATCAACATGAATTGCCAAAATAATGCCTCCTAAAGGTTAGTTTACAGTTTCATTTTAAGCCGATTACCCCTAATCTCAATCCTGAAATTAGGGGTAATTTAGCTTGTTTGATGAGTCAATGATGGTGCGCTTAAACGATTGAAATCAACTGGAAACGTTGCCGGCTGTAAATTATCACGAGCCATGACAACTCGGCAACAATCTGCAGTGCACATATCTTCCTAACACGCAGTCATTTTGACCCTATGATTCATTTGACACCGTCAGCAACTGCTCCCCATGTGCGATAAGGCCCGTTTCATGTGTCAGGGTCAGATTCTTTGCGTGCTCGGTCATGACGACCATAACAGTGTCGTCATAGCCGGCCTTGATGATGGCTGGCCGCCAAAATTCAATCAGCAGGTCGCCCTTCTTCACCCGCTGGTTCTTGTCAACGTAGGACACAAAACCAGTGCCGCGCATGTTGACGGTTCCAATGCCGATATGGATCAGGGTGGCGACCCCGTTATCGGCAACTAAACCAATCGCATGGCGAGTCGGGAAGGTCACCTTAACGACCCCGTCGAACGGTGCGTAAATTCGTCCATCACTGGGTTTGATGGCAATCCCCTGCCCCATTTTACCCGAAGCAAAGTTCTCGTCTGAAACGCTTGTCAGCGGCACTAATTCACCATCGATCGGTGCGTCGTAAGCCAGCTCAGCAGTCCCATCCGTTGCGCTGATGAAGTCCACGTCTTCCCCGAGTGTTTTGCCCCAGGTCTTCTCTAGTTCTTCAACGATCCTAGCATGTTCCTTTTCATCCAAAGTGACCTTCTTAAAGAAGATCAGGGTACCAAGCAGCACTAAAGCTAACGGCACACCGAACATCATCAGCTTGAACACGGTGTGGCCGTGGGTCGTGATTGTTGAAGCCGAGGCGCCAGCGGTCATGCCGGCCCAAACGGCAGTTAGCCCAACGACCCCGTTTGAAATGGCACCACCCATTTTATCCAGCAGTGGCCGAACAGAAAGGGTCAGCGACTCGTCACGGTGGCCGAACTTCAATTGGCCATATTCCACGGAGTCGGTGATGATCATCAACACAACTAAGAAAATCAGTGGTTGCGGGATGTAAAATAACACGGCTGCAATCAGTACCAGTGTCAGTGAATTGCCGGCAAATAAGAAGATGGCCAGGGCAATGACCATGACACCGATGGAAATAAAGAACACGTTACGCCGACTGAATTTTTGTGCCATTGGCGGGAAGGCCAGGACAGCAAAGATCCCGATAATCGCGTTGATGGATGCCAGAATACTGAACTGTGACGCATCGCCTAAGATGTATGTGAAGTAGTACAATTCCAGCGCGTTGGTAATCTGAATGCCGGAAGTATAAAGGGCGTACGTCAATGACAACCACATCAACTGGTCGTTTCGGGTCAACACCTTGAGGACACCCCTGAACGTGGTCTTTTCTTTGTTTTTCCGGAGTTCTGAATGTTTTTCCTTGGTGCCTAAGCCAACAATGACAGCTGAAACAAACGACACGGTGGCGACGACCAGCGCAAAGGCAAACCAGCCGCGGTTATCACCCTGCCCATGGTTGGACACTTGTGAGAACATCAGCACGATCGGCATCACCATGATACCGACAATGTTTGACCCGATGTTTGACCCGACCCGGGCGTACGTCGCCGTCTTTTCACGTTCTCGTGAATCAAATGAAATAGCGGGAATCATGGACCAGAAACCAACGTCCTTAAACGAATAGAAAATATCCATCGTAATGTACAGCACGGTGAAAATAATCAGATACAGCATTGGGTTTGAAGTATTCAGGCCGCCCATGTCAGTGAATAAAATGGCAATGGTAACGGCACTCACTAACCCGCCGCCAACAATCCAAGGTTTGAAATTGCCCCACCGCGTTGACGTGTTGTCAATGGTGTTCCCGATAAACGGGTCAATGGCTAATTCCACAAACCGCAAGATCATTATGATCAGCGTGATGTACCCGATCATCTTCGCGCCGTTAGCACCAGAACTCTTGTCAAACAGGTGCGCCGTCACAAACATGATGAAGTACGTTGACAATGTTGCGTAAAACATATCATGACCAAACGCCCCAAAAGCGTATGAGAGACGTGAGGTAAGGACTTGTCCTTTTCTTTCCATGAGAAACCCCTCTTAATAAACAGTATTGTGGTACGGAATAAACTGACACAATAATGGCAAACGCGGTACCAATAATGACGGGCTGTCGCAGGTACCGCGTGACCCTGTCAGGCTGCATATTTGCAGGCCGGACAGGTATGGGCTTGTGGCTGACCGCAACCGACTACATCGTTTATTAGGAGGTCCCTAATATTATTGTAATCGCTTTCAATCAACCTGACCAGTCCTGATTAGACAGTGGCCTTCTTCAGGGCCTGGGTCGCCTTCAGGGTGGCCTGTGCCGAAGCAAGGCGTGCCACTGGGACCCGGTAAGGCGAGCATGAAACATAGGTGATACCGATTGCGTTAAAGAACGTGATCGAGGCTGGGTCGCCGCCAACTTCTCCGCAGACGCCAATCGGCAGCTTCGGCTTGGTTGAACGTCCCTTTTCAATGGCAATCTTCATTAACGCGCCGACCCCTTCAACATCCACCGTCTGAAACGGATCCGCCGGCAGGATACCCTGTTTGATATACTCCGGCATGAATGAGCCGACGTCATCACGCGAGTAGCCGAAGGTCAGTTGCGTTAAATCGTTGGTTCCAAAACTGAAGAAATCTGATGCTTCGGCAACCTGGTCTGCGGTGACACAGGCGCGTGGCATCTCCATCATGGTACCGATGGTGTAGTCCAACTTAAATTTTTGATCAGCCATCATGGCGGTCAGTTGATCCTCGACCAATTGACGAACCCAGGCCATTTCGGGCTTCGAATCCGTGAGCGGAATCATGATATGCGGGTGCACTTCAAGCCCCTCATCATGTAACCGCAGCACCGCCGTCATAATCGCCCGGACCTGCATCTGGTAAATATCCGGGAAAGTAACGGCTAACCGGTCGCCCCGGTGCCCCAGCATTGGGTTTAATTCTTTCAGGGCGTTTGTCCGTTCGCGTAATCGTTCGGGTGAAAGTCCAATTTGTTGTGAGACTGCTTGAATCTCGTTTTCATCGTGCGGTAAAAATTCATGCAACGGCGGGTCGAGTAACCGAATCGTGACGGCTTTGTCGCCGGCCAGTTTGTACAACTGGTAGAAATCGTCCTGCTGCATCCGTTGCAATTCAATTAGCGGTGCTTTACGTCCCGCTGCGTCTTCAGCTAAGATCAACCGTCGCATCTGCAACAGCCGCTCCGGTTTGAAGAACATGTGCTCCGTCCGGGTCAGTCCGATACCATCGGCGTCAAAATCCAGCGCCTTTTGAAAGTCCTGCGGCGTATCGGCGTTGGTATAAACGCCCATGGTCGCCGTTTCCTTGGCCCAGTCCAGGAGCGTTGACAACTCGCCCTTGACCGTCGCATCACTGGTTGCTAACTGACCCAAGTACAGGTCGCCAGTGGTGCCGTCGACTGAGACCCAGTCGCCTTCGTGAATTTCCTGATTGTGGACAACGGCTTTCTTCGACTGATAGTCCACGTTAATTTCGTGGGCACCAACCACACCAGTGGATCCCATGCCGCGGGCAACCACGGCCGCGTGGGAAGTCATCCCACCCCGTGATGTCACAATGGCTTGACTGGCGATCATGCCTTCAATGTCTTCCGGTGAGGTATCCTGGCGCATCAAAATGACCTTTTTGCCGGCCTCAGAAGCGGTCTTTGCGTCGGCTGCGGTAAAGTAGACCTGACCAGTCGCTGCGCCTGGCGAAGCAGGCAGACCAGTGGTGAGTACGGATTGTTTTGCCAAGTCTTGCGCATCAAATTCGGGGTGCAACATGGCCGACACTGATTCCGGATTGATTCGGAGCAGTGCTTCGGCCTCACTGATGAGCCCTTCATGAACAAGATCTACCGCGATTTTCACGGCAGCATATGGTGTCCGCTTACCATCCCGAGCCTGCAGCAGATACAGCTTACCGTGCTCAATTGTAAATTCAAGATCCTGCATGTCGCGATAGTGTGCTTCCAGCTTAGCCGCAATCGTTGCGAACTGGTTGTACATTTCTGGCATATCGCGCTTTAACACATCGATCGACTGCGGCGTCCGAATACCAGCCACCACGTCCTCGCCCTGCGCGTTCAACAGGTACTCGGCGAACAGCTGCTTCTCGCCGGTTGCGGGGTTTCGCGTAAAGGCCACACCGGTACCGGAATCTTCACCAGCGTTACCAAAGACCATCTCTTGAACATTCACCGCAGTGCCGAGGTCTTCAGAAATGTGATTTTGTTTCCGGTAAACTTGTGCCCGGTGGTTGTTCCAAGATTCAAACACCGCGTTAATGGCAGCCAGTAATTGGTCTTTCGGGGATTGTGGAAACGCCGGCACATTGCCGGTGCCATACTGGGCTTTAAACGCCTGAACGATTTGTCTTAAGTCATCCGTGGTCAGATCCAGATCACTTTCGTAGCCCTTTTGCTGTTTCATATCGGTTAATATTTGGTCGAACCCGTCCTCTGACAGGCCATACACCACATTGCCGAACATGGCCAGCAAGCGACGGTAACTATCATAAGCAAACCGCGGATTGTGCGTCATTTCAGCGAGCGCAACGACGGTCTCATCGTTTAACCCGATGTTTAAGATGGTATCCATCATGCCGGGCATAGAAATGGCCGCTCCCGAACGCACCGAGATAAGTAGTGGATTCGTCTGACTGTTGAATGTCTTGCCAGTCGTTTGACTCAGCTGGTCAAGTGCTGTATCCAGCTCCGTGAGTAACGCGTCACTTAAACGCTGGTGTTCTTGATAATCATGACAAGCTTCCGTCGTTAACGTAAAGCCGTGAGGGACGGGCAAACCGAGGTTGGTCATTTCAGCAAGATTGGCACCCTTGCCGCCGAGCAACCCACGCATATTCATATTACCTTCCGAAAACGCATAGATTTGTTTTGTCATATAACCACTCTTTCTGCAAATAACACGTTACATTTGCTTGTTTATAATTTATATTAAACGTGATTAAAATGCAAGTGGATTTCGTTAATAAGTGCTAGTAACGCTGTTATATCAGCATATGTAATTTTTGTATTCATCTTTAATGTTACGTCTTTTTTATGAAATCCATGGTATTTATTGCCATTATTATGAGACAAATTGAAAAACACAGTGTTTTCAATTCGATTCTTATCCCATTCTTGCGCTTTCATACCACTGATTGACCAGTCAAAAAGCGCATGCAGTTGTGACTGCATGCGCTTTTTTAAGTTGTGCTTCAGTTGAATATAGCAGGTTAATCGTGGTGATGCTAACAAAATGTTTGCTTTCTTCCGCTGGCCTTGTTCAAGTGATTCGCAGGGCCGAAATCTTGGTTCGGGCTAAATGACCCTCGTGGTTAAATGATCAATAGCCTCATTATCGATGATCTGCACTGATCTCATCTGCTCGGTGCTTAACCAACGATTTTGGCTGAAAGTAAGTGTCATGTAACAGTATTAAGGTCCAAATACGATGGTGCTTAACCCTGTTCAATAAAATACTGAAAAATCCGATTTTTAGTGATCCGGCCCACCAATTTCGATGAATCTTGCTTATCCACAATGGGGAGTGAATCCACCATGTGTTTCAGTAATAATTTGCCCACTGAGACCAACGTCATATCTGCGGTTACCGTCACGATGTTTGGCATCCGCGTCATAATGACGCTCACCAGCATTGATTCGGCATTATTGTTATTGAAACTGGCTCGCAATAGATCCTTTCGGGACATCAACCCGACAAGCTTGCCATCTTGATCGACCACGTACAGTGAACCAACGTCATCTAAAAAGAGTTTGCTGACCGCCTCGGCCAACGTTGCGTTATCGCGAATTGTCACCGGTGTCTGCATGATATCAGCAATCTGTTTTTCGTACAGTTCACCGTAGTTCAAGCCAACCTGCTGTTCGCCGCGATACACGTAGCCAACTTTTGGCCGTGCATCCAAAATTTCCACGGCCGTTAACAGTCGCAGATCACCGCGGATCGTAGGCACACTTAAATTCAGCCGTGTAGCGATGGTTTCACCAGTCATCGGACTAGTTTCTTTTAACATCTTAATAATGGTTTGTTGCCGTTCTGTAAGTTCCACAATTCCGCCCCCGAGTCCTGCTGTCGTAACGGTTTACGCGTTTATTTTAAACCGGCAGCGTATTTTATACCGCAATTATAACATTAATATGACGTTCTATTACAAATAAATCACCTCAGAAATAACAAAATAGCTATGAACACTGTCAAAACGGTATTCATAGCTATTTTAATTAATCGGACCAATTTAATTTACCAAAGATAATCTACTGGATTTTTGATTGTTGCATCGTAAACATCCTGAACAATGCCCATCTCTTCAGCCGTCAGGGCTGGCAAGGCTGAGGCGCGTGTGTTGCGTGCAATTTGAGCTGGGGTGCTGGCACCGGGAATTACTGCTGAAACCGCGTCATACATCAAGATATAGCGTAGTGCCTTGCCTGCCAAATCATCCGTTCCAAGCTTCTCCTTCAACACTTGAGCGGCTTTTACACCCGTTAAATAATCCACGCCAGAAAAAGTCTCACCCTTATCAAACAACTCACCGTTCCGGTTTGTAGTCCGGTGATCTTCGGGACCAAAGTTAGTGTCAGCCGTAAATTTTCCTGTCAGCAGACCACTTGCCAGCGGCACCCGCGCAAGGATCCCAACGTTGTTTTGCTTAGCCAGGTCAAAGAACAAGCGGGATGGGCGGAGACGGAACATGTTAAAGATGATTTCAACAGCTGAAATATTGTAATCCATAGCTTTGATGGCTTCTTCAACACGTTCAACGCTGACCCCGTAGTTTTTGATTTTACCGCTCTTTTTCAGCTCATCCAAGGCAAAAAACATCTCCGGATCATAGTAAGTCATGATTGGAGGACAGTGCAGCAATACCATGTCCAACGCGTCTACGCCCATATTCTTTAAAGACTCATCCACATACCTTTGCAAATGTGCAGGATTAAAATGAGCCGCGCTTAACGGCATTTCTTTGCGGCCGATTTTAGTTGTAAAGTGCACGTCAGGGTGCGCGTTCACAAATTTCCCAACGGCCTGTTCACTTTGCCCATCTTGATATCCGTCCGCGGTATCAAAAAAGTTGACACCCTGCGAATAGGCTTCAGCTAACGTGTCCTCCGCATCTTTCGCGCTAAATGGAGCGCCCCACTTGCCGCCTAACTGCCAAGTGCCAAGGGATACTTCACTTATGTTGAAACCAGTCTTACCCAATGTCCGATACTTCATGATAGCGTCCTCCCAGAATTGTATTTATTTCTATCATGCCACATTTGTAGGGAAGTTAAAAGGAAGCGTGCAGCGCAAGGCGTTTTGAGGGCGAAGCAGAAGGGATGCAGACTCGAAAAAAATACCAACTTTTTTTGGCCAGAATCTCTGCTCACCTCTGTAGCAGCCCTTAACCAGACGAGCATGCTGCGCCCTAATTGCTAAAAAGGCTGCTGAAAACCACCTATTTGCGCGTAGAAAAAGGCTTGTGACAAACCACTAAGCAGTCTAAAAAGATGGTTTTGATGTACCCAGTCTATCTTTTCTAGATGTGACAAACGGCTGCGCCCGGCCGTATAAAAGCACCCCCAATCGAAACCCAGAATGGATTTTGATTGGGGGTGCCTCAACATTATAGGCGAAAAATTGCTTTTGCCCCACTCTCAACCGATAAGTGTACATCGCTGTACACCTTACTTGTTAAGAAACTGCTTCTCTGCAGCCTTACGCGCTGCACTGGCTTCCACCATGGTCGGGAAACTCTTCATTAACACATACTTCTTATTCACCATCAATCTTGCGAACCACTTGCCCGTCTGTTTGTCGAAAGACACCCCCACGACACCGGACTTGTTTCTGCTCGACTGATGGACCGAACTATATGCGATGCCTTGCCTAGTCGTCAGCTGGTCGGTTTGTCCAACGTAATGCTGAAACTGTGCGTTTTTTTGCACGCGTTTTTTCGATAATTCTCGTCGTAAACAGCCGCAGCTCCTAGTTGTCCCAGAGCGCAGCCGAACCCCATCAACCACTACCCGCTCGCCACAGTCACACTGACACAACCACATTGCATTTTGGTTGACCGCATTGCGACTGTCAAATTGAAGGACGACTAACCGGCCAAAACGGCGGTTAGTCAGGTCAATTCGCTTGCTCACGATGGTTTACCTCTATTCTGATTCTTTTATTGTCGTTAACGTGCATCAGTGTCATGAAACTGATTTAAATGACATCTTAGTACCCGCAAATTTCAATAACAACAAGAAACATTATGACATGGCAAATAAACAAATGCAATTCAATTTTCAGGGGTTATTTCAAAATTATGATGTGTCAATTCTTCCCTTGAAACTCGTTTTCATTGCGTTATAATTTATAATGGTTCTAAACAAAGAAACGATACAGGGTGATAAGGAGGAATTTTATGTCTAAATTTGTTTCCTGTTTCTTTTTTGCGTTTTATCTGGTACTGCTCTGGGCCGTCTTTTCGATGCATAACATGCTGGCCATGCAGATGATGGCGATCGGCATGTTATTGGAGGCTGCGATTGGGTTAATTCACGCTTTTAAGCGACCCTGAGTTCTTCAGATTTTATTAGCAACCAAGTTTATGTTAAATTGAAACTGGTACCGTTTACAAAATTGATTCAATACTGGAGGGTTTTCTATGACAGAAAAAGTCTACACCGACTACTTCTATAACGAATCGGCATTCAACACCCACGATGGCGGGTACATTCCAATGGAAGTACCTGACATCCCGCAACAGCAGCTCCGAATTCCGGAGCTGTTACACCCTGACAAAGAAACCGACACCGACATGTACTACACCTTGACCGCTCAGGAAGGTGAAACGCAATTGTTGCCCGGCGCCAAGACCAAGACCTGGGGCTTCAGTGCCCCGCTGCTCGGTAAAACAATTGTCCTAAAAAACGGCAAAACGATTCACATGCACCTGCAAAATCACTTACCGGAAATGACCACTTTTCACTGGCACGGCTTAAACATTCCCGGTCCAATCGAAGACGGCGGCTGTCACGCACCCGTTTATCCAGATGGACATCGTGACATTAAATTCAAGATTCATCAACCGGCTGCCACGGTTTGGCTTCACGCACACCCGTGTCCAGAAACGGCCTATCAAGTTTGGCGGGGGCTTGCTGCCCCGGTTATCGTCCAAGACGACGTTGAATCAAAGCTACCCTTCCCACGAGATTACGGTGTCGACGATATTCCGCTGATTTTGCAGGACCGGCACTTCCACGAAAACAACCAGTGGGACTACCGGGCCGACTATGATCCGGATGGCGTTCAGGGGCCAACACCAATGATCAATGGAACTGTTAACCCCTACTTCGACGTAACCACCCAAAAATTGCGGTTGCGGATTCTCGATGGCGCGAACCGACGTGAATGGCGGTTGCACTTCAGCGATGATTTGGCATTCACCCAGATTGCTTCTGATGACGGCATCTTACCAGAACCCGTTCACTTCACGCACCTGATGACGACCTGTGCGGAACGGCATGAAATCATCGTCGACTTTAGTAACTACAAGCCGGGCGATGAAGTCATCCTCTATTCTGACGACACACCGTTAGTTCACTTCCGAATTCACGAGTTTGCACCCGATAACACCACGTTGCCAGACCACCTTGTCGATATTCCAGACTACGAACCAGATCCAGACATGCCACTGCATAAAGTAGTGATGTCCGGAATGGACGAATGGGTGATGATTGACGGCAAGAAGTTCAGTATGCAGCGAATCGACTACAAGATGCCAATCAATAAAACGCAATTGTGGGATATTTCGAACACCAACGATATGAATGGTGGTATGATTCACCCCTTCCACATGCACGGACTGGCCTTCACCATCGTTTCAAGAAATGGCAAGGCGCCGTATCCAAACGAACATGGCTTAAAGGACGTCATCGCGGTCAACCCGGATGAACACGTGGTCATCAAGGTCCGCTTCACGGTCCCAGGTGTCTTCATGTACCACTGCCACATCATCGAACACGAGGACGGCGGCATGATGGCCCAAATTCAAGTCTACGACCCAAAGGAACCGGATAAGAAGTACGATTTAATGGATCACGAAACCTTAATGAAGGCCTTCGCGGAAGAACGTGGCGTCGATATGAAGGATCTTTGGTTAGGTGGTATGGGAAGTTATGAGAAGATGGGAATGACCATGTAAAGCACGTGGAAGTAGGCAGTTAAGAGACGGGGCCTAAGTGACTTTAGGCAGAAATTCCCGGTTCTGGAATTTGCGCCTGAAGTCACTTAGGTGCACCCTCTTGCCTCCTGGAACGCGTTTCGGCAATATGACTACGAAACCACGTGGCAACCACAACTCAGGCAAATCAAACAAAAAGTCCGGTTTTGACTTTTAGTTCAGCTTCCGTTATGCTTGTGCCCCTTGCCTTGCGCAACTCGTTTAGTCGATGAAGCCCCAATTCAAATGAATAAAAGCATCCAAATCAAAAAAGAGCAGACAGCCAACAGCCGTCTGCTCTTTTCATTTACCTCAATCCCGTCATTCCCGCATCATATTCTGACGGCACTTCTCCAACAAGGTTGTCAAAGTCGCAATCTCATCCACACTCAACCCCTGCGTCAGCCGCGCTTCGACCTGCCCATAATCGTGTTCAAATGCCTCATGGTGTTTGATCATATCCTGTCGTGCCTCGGGCAGCAAAACGACTTGCTTATACCGCTTGTCTTCAGCTACGGGAATCACGTCCACAAACCCATTTTGTTTCAGCCGCTTCACCAAACCGTTAATTGTCGGCCGGCTTAAATTAAAAATCGTTTCCAAATCACGCTGATAGATCACTTTATTTTTATGATCAAACAGGTACGACAATAACCCGAATTGTGAACTTGTAAGTTTCGGCGCTTCCTTGGGTTTTCCCAGCTGATTTGTCAGTTGACGTTCAAACTGGGTGTTGATTGCTTTAATAATTGGCCCTAATCGCTGTGTGGTCGTGGTGCTCACCTTCTTTTTTCTATTTAAATATGAACCTTTAAAAATAATGCTGATTATTGTCGCTAATGATTCGATTCAACTGGCAGCCAAGTAAAATCGGCCAACCAAGAATCAATGGCAACGTAACACTTTGTATTGCCACGATTAATAACCGGTGACGCAAGTGTGCGGTTACGCCGTTAATTTTTCAAACTGACTATTGTAAAGATTAGCATAGAATCCCCGCTGCGTCATGAGTACGTCGTGGGTTCCAGATTCAATGATCTCGCCGTCCTTTAAGACAAGGATCATGTCAGCGTTCTTAATCGTTGATAACCGGTGCGCAATGACCAGTGACGTTCGTCCCTTGGTCAGAACATCCATTGCCTGTTGCAGCTGTTCTTCGGTCCGGGTGTCGACAGAGCTTGTGGCTTCGTCCAAAATCAGCATGGCTTTGTTACGAACCAATGCCCGCGCAATGGTCATCAGTTGTTTTTGGCCAACCGAGAGGGTCACCGAATCATCTAAAACGGTATCGTAACCGTCCGGCAGTGTTTTGATGAAGTGGTCGATACCCACCGCCTTTGCCGCGGTATACACCTGGTCATCGCTAATCGTTGTCTGGTTGTATTTCAAATTTGTCATGATGGTATCTTCGAATAACCAGGTATCCTGCAGAACCATATCAAACTGGTTACGGATGGTTTCCTTTGTCAACCGATCAACTGGGACGCCATCAATTTTAATACTGCCCTGCTGGTAGGCATAATAACCCATCAGCAAACTGATCAGCGTCGTTTTTCCTGAACCTGTCGGACCAACGATAGCGACTTTTTGCCCTGGTTTTACATGAGCAGTAAAGTCTTTGATGATCGGCACATCCTTGTTGTAACCAAAGCCAACGTGGTCAAAATCAATTTGACCCTTAATTGGTGTCGTCAATTTTTCTGGTGAATTGACCACGGGTTCTTCATCTTCATCCAAAAATTCAAAGACCCGGTGCAGTGCGGCTTGTGCCGATTGCAGGCCGGCAAACGCCTGGGTGATTTGTGACAGGGGCTGGGTAAAAATACGCACGTAGACCATAAAGGCAACAACAGTGCCAATCGAAATCGTGCCATTTAATACCAGCAGCGCGCCGACAACACTGACCGCCACGTAACTAAAGTTGCCAATAAAGGTCATGAGCGGTTGCATGATTCCAGAAATAAACTGTGACCGCCAAACGCTGTCGTACAGGCTGTCATTCAACCCTTTAAACTTCTGTCGCACGTTATCCCCGTTGTTATACGTTTTAACTACTTCGTGCCCGGTGTAGACTTCCTCAACGTACCCGGAAACGGCAGCCAATTTGTTTTGTTGAGCCATGAAGTACTTCTGGGAATGCTTTAGTAAAGCCATGGTACCAAACATACCCAGCAAGGCTGAAACGACGGCGGTGAGGCTCAGCATCCAATTTGTAAAACTCATCATGATGATGGTCCCAACAATCAGAACGCTGGAGGAAACAACCGTCCCCAGACTTTGGTTCAGCGATTGGCCG
Organism: Secundilactobacillus collinoides DSM 20515 = JCM 1123; assembly: GCF_001435975.1. Taxonomy (GTDB): domain Bacteria; phylum Bacillota; class Bacilli; order Lactobacillales; family Lactobacillaceae; genus Secundilactobacillus; species Secundilactobacillus collinoides. The sequence goes on along the minus strand of NZ_AYYR01000127.1, from coordinate 2,385 downwards.
AACGTATCCAAATCGTTAGTCACCCGACTTAACGTATCGCCTTCATCGTGCTGATCAAAGTACCGCAACGGCAGCACGTTGATTTTGCGGCTGATTTTTGTCCGCAAGTCACGCGTAAAATTCTGCGAAACGTTGGCCATGATAAACCCTTGAGTGTAGGACATGACGGCCCCAACGACATAAATGATACCCAGAATAAGTACGATATGACCAATTTTCATCAGGTCAATGCTGCCATGTAGCCCGGCCGAAACTAGGTTCGTAATCTTACTCAGTTGATTGGGACCGATAATCGTTGAGATACTGCCCAACATCGCAAACACGATGGCAGCAATCATGGCGATCAGGTACGGTCGACCGTATCTTTTGATGCCCGTAATTATGTTTCCCTGTTGTGTTTGCATTAGGCAAGTTCCTCCTTTGATAGTTGTGAGTAGGCGATTTCTTGATAGACTTTATTATCCGCCAGCAGCGATTTGTGTGTGCCAATACCAGCGACCTTACCCTGATCTAACACGATGATCTGGTCGGCATCCATAACGGTACTGATTCGTTGGGCAACAATTATTTTAGTCGCATCACGATGCTTTTCACGCAACGTTTGCCGCAGTTTTCGGTCCGTTGCGTAATCTAACGCAGAAAACGAATCGTCAAACATTAAAATTTCAGGTTTGCGAGCAACTGCCCGTGCGATGGCCAACCGCTGTTTCTGCCCACCAGAGTAATTATCCCCGTGCTGGGCAACCGGTGCGTCTAACTGCTCTGACGACGTCATCACGAAATCGGCGGCTTGGGCGGCTTCCAACGCATCATGAATTTGGTTATCCGTCATCGGTTCTGATTTATTGGTGCTGGTTCCAAAGTCGATGTTCGACCGTACCGTCCCGCTAAACAGAACTGCTTTTTGCGGTGCGTAGCCGATCTTGTTGTTTAACGTTTTTTCTGTGTACGCGTTCACGTTGACCCCGTCGATGGTGATGCTGCCACTTGTCAGATCATACCGTCTAGCTAACAAGTTCAAAACGGTACTCTTCCCGCTCCCGGTAGCCCCGATCAGGGCAATCGTTTCCCCAGGTCTCGCCTTAAATGAGAGGTGTTGAATGGCGTTAGCTTCAGCACCGTTAAACTTAAAGCTGACATCGTCAAACACAATTGTTCCCGGTGCCTGCTGCGCTGTCTTATCCATATCCGGGTAAGTAATGCTTGGCGTCACGTCCAGTACTTCGTTGATCCGAGCAGCTGAAACGGTCACCCGCGGCAATAGGACAAAGATAATGGAGAGCAAGAGGAACGCCATAATGATCTGCATCGCATAGGATGAAAAAACGATCATGTTACTAAAAAGGGTCAGCTTCGTTGCGCCAGTCGCTTCATTAATAATCACCGCACCAATTGCGTACACGGCTAGTGTCAGACCGCTGGAAATCAATGTCATTCCAGGGTTCATCAGAGCTAAGACCCGGTTGGCAAACAGGTTGGTGTTCGTCAGGTCATTATTGGCCTTTCCAAACTTAGTATTCTGGTAATTCTCAGCATTATAAGCATGGACGACCCGAATGCCGTTTAAATTCTCACGGGTGATCAAGTTCAGCCGGTCAGTCAACCGTTGAACAATCTTGAACCGCGGCTGAACAAGTGTGAGGATCACAGTCAGCATGAGAATGAGGATCAGCACTGCCACCCCTGTTGCTGTCGTCCATTGCCAGCCCTTGTTGGCAATCTTCATTATTGCCCAGACAACGGTGATTGGTGCCTTGATGATGACCTGCATCCCCATGGCAATAAACTGTTGCAGTTGCGTCATATCGTTCGTGCTCCGAGTCAACAGTGACGGAATTGAAAACTTGCCAATGTCTGCCGTTGAATAATCCAAGACCTGATTAAAGACACTCCGTCGCAAACGGGCAGTAAACCCGCCGGCAACGTGCGCGGCCAGATACCCAACAATCACCGACGAGGCCATGCTCAATATCGAATACAATAACATCGTGCCGCCCGGTTCAAGAATCTGTGCGGCTGTCGTCCCCTTTGTTTCAAGGGCGGTCGTAATTTTAGTCATGTAACCAGGAATTGCCAGTTCAAGACCAACTTGAGCAGCCACGAACAGGATACTGATCAGAATCATCCCGACCTCTTTGCGGTTGAGTCGTTTTAATATTTTAACCATAGCAGCAGCTCCTTTTAATAGATTAATTAGTATGCTAATTATATGAGCAAAAGTTGACTAATCGTACAGTGATTTTCAAGTACGATTAGCATGCTAACTATCTTAACTTGTTTCATTTTCGCTGTCAATGTTTTTACTTGCCAATTTAAAAACAGTTTTTCCATCCTCAATTGTCAAGTTAAGTGCAACACTAATGGCCTATTCTTATAATTGGTCTA
>NZ_AYYR01000126.1:1496-2253 GCF_001435975.1 Secundilactobacillus collinoides DSM 20515 = JCM 1123 | reverse complement strand
TGCTAACTAGTCCAGAGATGACGGCTAAATGGGAGCAAGCGTTACAGCAAATCAGTACCGAAGAACGCACTCCGGATAATTTTTTGAGCCAAATTAAGAAGTTTGTGGCGAAGTTAATCGCTGATGTTCCCACACAATTAACCGGCAATGCAGCCATTAAGCAACAAATCAATCACCAACAGCAAGCACAAAAAGTTGCCGAGGTGTTCTTAGAAACACCACAAGTAACTGTCATAAATAAACAAAAGTTTTACATTGTGAAACCCAAGCAAGGCGAGGACTTTACCCTACCCAAGAAATGGAGTAGCAAGACGCTTGGTAAGACCGCAATTAAAGCGCTGGTCACCAAGGGGGAAACCAGCAAATTAAAGGGTTTCAAGAGCAAAAAAGGAAAGTCGTTTGCTGCCAAGTTAAAGCTTGACGGCCATAAATTAAGTTTTGATTTCGATTAGACCTTACCTACCGCTCGACACTACGTTCCGGTTGGTTAACCCGTCATTTAGGTTCACTTTTACAATCCCAAAAGTAAACCTGAACAACGGGTGAGATTAACAAAGCAAAGGAGATCATAAAATGAACAACGAATTAGCAGTTTTAGCCAGTGAATTACCCGTTTTGCAAGCTAAAGGAACCTACAAGTATTTAAAAGAAATCACTGGTAACGGCGCTTATTATCAAGTAGCCTGGCAAAAATTGTCTGACGGTTACGTTGCCCTTTATGGCACGACCCCGATTCAAATAAGATCATTGCCAACAT
>NZ_AYYR01000126.1:0-1423 GCF_001435975.1 Secundilactobacillus collinoides DSM 20515 = JCM 1123 | reverse complement strand
AGCGCCAGAAACATTGATTTAATTTATGCGCAAAATCCTCAAGCCACTCAAGTCGCTGGTTTTAAGTAATGGCAGACGGCTTTTAACCGCACCGTCAACCGGGGCGCAAAAGCGATTCGGATTGCGGCCCCGATTATTAAGAAGTTAACACCAGCCGAGCAAAAGCGTCTTGAATACCACCGATGAGCGGGCCATTGTCGGTTATCGTTATCTCCCCGTCTTTGATGTGTCACAAACTAGCGGTGAACCAGTGTTAAGCGCTAGAGACTTTGTCACAGAAAATTTAGCCGATCATCAGAACGTGACGAGCTTGTATAACGCGTTCAAAGATTATTTAAACCAGCAACCCGACCTTAAAATCAGTGAAGTGCCTTTAGCGACGCTAAATGGGGCTAAGGGGTATTTTCAACCCAGCACTAATGAAATCGTCATTGGTGGCGATGAGCCCGACAATGCTTTGAAACTAAAGACGTTATATCACGAATATGCGCATAGTCAGTTACATGGGTTAAAATCAGCCTTTAAAGATCGGCCGCGAGCCTATCAAGAAACCCAAGCCGAAGCGGTCGCATATGTTGCCATGCAAAATATTGGCGTTGATACCAGTAACTATTCACTCGGTTATGTGGCTACCTGGGCTAAAGATACAGCTGTGATCCATAGTGCTTTAAGTGAAATCCAGCAAGTGAGCAACAAAGTGATTGAGCTTAGCGATGGCTTAACCAAACAATTAGGCTTACAAGAAGCCCCAAAAGAGCCTGAGCATAATCTAAAAAAGCTATCAGCCCATGATCTTAATAAGTCCTACCAAAGCTTGCAACAACAAGCTCAGCAAACAACGAAGCCACAACAAAAAGCACAATTTAAAAACCAGTTACATGAGATACACGAAGAAATCAGTGAGCGAACGCAAAAGCAGCTACAAGCATTTACTGAACAGAATCCGGAAATCAAACAACCCGAATCCGAACTTGATCAAAGTCTAAAACGTTAGCCAGTTTTTAAGGGACATGCTATAATGGAGACAGAAAAGGAAGCCCCGCCGAAAACAGGACTTCCCACGCAAGCCGCTTCAAAGGCGGTGGCGAAGTTAATAAGACAGCATTAAGCTACCCTGTAACTGGCCAAAGTTACGCAGGGCGGCTTTTTTATTTGTGGTGCTTGTCGATATAGCTGAGTAGCGCGATTAAAAACGTGCCAAACAGCAACATCAACGAGAGTGTCTGGAAGACGCTCATTGACTGTGAAACCTTCCTGAAGATTATTCCATGTTCCCATGGGCCTCACCTCGCGAGGGAAAAGACAGCCACCACCCTTAAAACTTCTTACTTAATCTATTATACAGGTAAATGGGGATAGAACAATGTTATGCATAATCAGCTTTCTTTAATTTTTGAGCCATAAATATCCAAGCTATTAACGA
>NZ_AYYR01000125.1 GCF_001435975.1 Secundilactobacillus collinoides DSM 20515 = JCM 1123 | reverse complement strand
ACATAAAGTCAAATACGTTTCAAAACTCTCCACCAATACCAGTTGACAAAGAGCCCATTAAACGTAGGCAGTCCAGCCATCTGCATGAACAAATGACTCATTTGTTGTCCGCACTAGGAATCGCCTCTTCTATGTAAAAACTGGCCATGATCATAGAGACCACCGCCAGCTTTGAACCGTCCACAATTAATGACAATCTGTGCACAAAAAAATCACCCCAACAAAAGGTGCACGGCTATGCCGCATTCAAGCTAGACTTGAAACATGTCATCATCATAACGCTTTATACCTTATGTCAGGTGTGATTCTATTGCGACCTCGCAATAGATTGTTCGGTCACGATTACTGATTAAAATGTGTTACTAGTCGACCAACTGTAAAATGACCATTTGAGCGCCATCCCCACGACGAGGCATGGTCTTCAAAATACGGGTGTAACCACCGTTACGGTCAGCATACTTAGGTGCAACTTCGCTGAATAGTTTTTGTAATGCAGTAGAGATTTGGACGTTGTCCCCATCTTCCTTAACATCAGCAACTACATCGCGAAGAAAGGCTGCGGCTTGACGACGGGCGTGCAAGTCGCCGCGCTTACCTAATGTAATCATCTTGTCGGTAGTTGAACGTACTTCTTTGGCCCGCGCTTCAGTAGTCTTGATTTGGCCATGAACCAATAATTCAGTGGTTAAATCGCGAAGCAAAGCACGACGTTGTGAACTAGTTCGTTGCAATTTACGGTAACTCATTAGTAGATACCCTCCTTTTTAAAATTAATCTTCTTTACGAAGTGAAAGTCCAAGATCAGAAAGTTTTGATTTAACTTCTTCCAGTGACTTCCGGCCCAAATTACGAACCTTCATCATATCGGCTTCAGTCTTGTTGGTCAATTCTTGAACCGTGTTGATTCCAGCACGCTTCAAACAGTTGTAAGAACGAACAGAAAGGTCCAGTTCCTCAATTGTCATTTCCAGCATCTTTTCTTTATGAGTCTCTTCCTTTTCAACCATGATCTCAGCGTTCTTAGCTTCGTCAGTTAAGTCAACAAACATAGCTAAATGTTCCGTCAAGATTTTGGCTGCCAAACTGATTGACTCACTTGGCGTAATTGAACTATCAGTCCAAACATCCAAAGTTAGCTTATCATAATCGTCTCTTTGGCCAACTCGCGTGTTTTCAACCTGATAATTAACACGTTCGATTGGGGTATAAATAGAGTCAATAGGCAGGACGCCAATTGGCATGTCTTCCTTGGCTTTGTTCCGATCTGCTGAAACATAGCCGCGACCTTTATTTGCTGTCATTCGCATATGGAAAGTAGCACCTTCTGCGACAGTTGCGATGTAAAGGTCAGGATTCAAAACTGTCACATCACTATCAGCAGTGATGTCACCAGCTGTAACTTGAGCTGGACCCTTAACGTCGATTTCCATCGATTCGATTTCGTCGTCAGGACCTTCAAGTTTTAATGAAATTTTCTTAGTGTTCAAAATGATCTGAGTAACGTCTTCCACAACACCCTCGATAGTTGAGAATTCATGTAAAACGCCATCGATCTGAATACTAGTGACAGCAGCACCAGGTAACGAAGAGAGTAAAATTCGTCGTAATGAATTACCCAACGTTGTTCCATAACCCCGTTCGAGCGGTTCAACGACAAACTTACCATAATCGTCGCTTTCTTCAATTTTGTGAATGTTAGGCTTTTCGAATTCGATCATTCTTATCTTTTACCCCTTTCAAAACGCGTTGTGCCATGATAATAAGTCCCATCATTCAGTCTCGTGTGTCCACTCAACCGAGATGAACTATACACGACGGCGCTTCGGAGGACGAGAACCATTATGAGGAACTGGTGTAACGTCTCGAATAGCTGAGACTTCAAGACCAGTAGCTTGTAAAGCACGGATTGCGGCTTCACGGCCAGAACCTGGGCCTTTAACAGCGACTTCAACAGTCTTCATACCATGTTCCATTGAGGCTTTAGCAGCAGCTTCAGCAGCCATTTGTGCAGCAAATGGTGTGCTCTTACGACTACCTTTAAAACCAAGAGAACCAGCTGATGACCAAGAAATAGCGTTTCCTTGCATGTCAGTAATCATGACTAAAGTGTTATTAAATGTTGAGTGAATGTGAGCAACACCAGACTCAATATTCTTCTTTACGCGGCGTTTGCGCGAAGTTTTTCTAGTTGCCATAAAACGTCATTACCTCCTTTTATAAATTAATTACTTCTTACGTCCGGCGATTGATACGGCTTTACCCTTACGAGTACGGGCGTTGTTCTTCGTGTGTTGGCCACGAACAGGCAAACCACGACGGTGACGCATACCACGGTATGAACCGATTTCTTGAAGGTTCTTGATGTTCATCGTTACTTCACGACGAAGATCCCCTTCAACTTTGTAGTTATCTACGGCTGCACGAATTTTATCTTCGTCGTCTGGTGTTAAATCGCGGACGCGAACGTCTGGAGAAACGCCGGTATCAGCGATGATTTTTTGGGCAGTAGTGTTACCAATTCCGAAAATATAAGTTAAGCCAATGACAATACGCTTGTCACGTGGCAAGTCAACTCCGGCAATACGAGCCATTTAGTTGCACCTCCAATTATTTTAAATTATTTACCTTGACGTTGTTTGTGCTTAGGGTTGGCAGAGCAAATAACCATAACCCGACCCTTACGCTTGATCACTTTACAGTGGTCACACATCTTTTTAACAGATGGTCTTACTTTCATTGCAATTAACCTCCTAAAAAATGACTGTGTACAGAACAAAACACATACCGGTTACTTGAACCGATACGTAATCCGCCCCTTAGTCAAATCATACGGTGACATTTCAACTGTCACACGGTCGCCAGGCAGAATCCGAATGTAATGCATCCGAATTTTACCCGAAACGTGTGCCAAAATTTCATGACCGTTTTCTAGTTCAACGCGAAACATTGCATTAGGTAATGTTTCGGTTACTTTTCCTTCAACTTCGATGACATCTTTTGCCACGAAACTACCTCCCTGAACAGATATTCGACTATGGACATCGTGACCGGATCTCGCCCCAAAAAAACTGAGGCCAACCTGAGTTAGTTTACCATACAGCACCGTTGGAAGCAAGTAAATCCAATCTAAGAGGGTTTTGGGTTATGCCAATGTTGTCAAGATGGCCTGAATGTCTTTGTAAACGGCATCGATATCACGATCACCATCAACTGTGTGGAGCACACCTTTTTGTTGATAGAAGTCAACAAGCGGCGTGTTCATCTTGACGTTCACTTCAAGCCGATTCTTAACTGTTTCGGGTTTGTCGTCTTCGCGTTGGAAGAAGTCATGACCGCCGCACACATCACAAGTCCCAGGAACCTTCGTCGGGTTGTAGATCTTGTGATAAGTTGCGCCGCAGTTTTGACAAATGTAGCGACCAGAAAGTCGTTCAATCAGAACAGCGGGTTCAACGTGAATGTTGATTACGGCATCAACCGCACGATCAAGTTCGGCACCAAATGTGTCCAGTGCTTGAGCTTGATCAATGGTACGTGGAAAGCCATCCAGCATGTACCCTTTAGCAACATCGTCTTGAGCTAAACGATCACGGACAATTCCGTTTGTTACAGAATCCGGAACTAAGTCACCCTTATCGATGTATTTCTTTGCCTCAAGTCCCATCTTGGTTTCATTTTTCATGGCATCACGGAAAATATCGCCAGTTGAGATATGCGGAATCGGAAATTCTTCGACAATTTTTTGTGCTTGTGTTCCCTTACCAGCGCCAGGCAAGCCCATTAAAATTAAATCCATTGACATGTCATTACCTCCTTGCGACCTACCAGCCAATAAAGACATAATGGTGTGCTGATCAAATCACCACACCATTACTTGTCTCATTCAGCTGGACGTGGATCTTGGATGAAGCCGACATAATGTCGTTTCATCATTAATCCTTCAATCTGTTGAATCGTTTGAATTGCGACACCAACCACGATAAGTAAGCTAGTACCACCAAGTCCAATTGATTCATCCAGATTCCAAACGTTTTGGGCAACTAACGGAATCAAAGCAACGAATCCTAAGAATAATGCACCCACTGTACTCAAACGCATGAGTAAGTTAGAAACGTAAACCTGGGTTTCATGTCCAGGCCAAACTCCTGGAATGTAACTACCCTGTTTTTGTAAGTTCTCCGATAACTTTTCAGGATTAACCTGAACAAAGGCATAGAAGAACGTGAACAAAATAATTAAAATCGTGTAGAGGGTGATCCCACCAGTTGTCTGCATACTGAAAATGTTGGACAACACTTGATACCAAGTATCTTCAGAATGGTTATTAGAGAACGCCATCAAAATGGTTTGCGGCGTTGCAATAAATGAACTAGCGAAAATAACTGGGATAACACCAGCAACGTTGACCTTTAATGGTAGATAACTACTATCAGGGTCACCTGAAACTCGGCGTGTGTATTGAATTGGAATCTTTCGATCAGCTTGGTTAACCCATGTCACAAAGACAACAATGACTAACACAAGAATCAAAATGGCAAGCGAGAATAACCCGCTCTTCCACCAACTTGACTTTGAAACATCCACGAAATAAGTCGTGTACATTTGATAAATACCAGTTGGAATTCGAGCAATAATCCCAGCAAAGATGATCATTGAGACCCCGTTACCTAACCCGTGGTCAGTAATCATATCACCCATCCAAGTGGTAAGCATGGTACCGCCGGTTAAAATAATCCCAATCATAATGTAGGTCTTAGGACCCGGATTATTCACCAAGTTCAAACTGCTTAGTGTGTTGAATCCTGCGGTAATCCCAACAGATTGGACAAACGCCAAAATGATGGTCAAATATCGCGTATGTTGGTTCAGCTTTCGCCGACCGACTTCCCCTTGCTTACTCCATTCTACATATCGTGGCACAATGTCCATTTGTAGAAGTTGGATCACGATTTGAGCAGTAATGTATGGCGAAACCCCCATCGCAAAGATGGAGTAGTTTGTTAATCCGCCACCGCTAAACATGTTTAAAATGCTAACTAATCCAGAAGACGCAACGCTTTGTAAGGCTTTTGCATTAACCCCAGGCACCGTAATGTAGGACCCAATACGAAAGACTACCAAAACAAACAGTGTAAAGAAAATCTTATTCCGAATATCTTTAACTTTGAACGCGTTTTTCATGGTAGAAAGCATTAAATCACCTCGGTTTTACCGCCTGCTGCTTCGATAGCTGCCGTTGCGCTAGCAGAAAACTTGTTAGCCTGAACAGTAAGCTTCTTTGAAATTTTGCCGTTACCAAGAATCTTGATACCGTCTTTTTCATTCTTAACGATGCCGGCTTCAACTAAAGTAGCTGGGTTGATCTCAGCACCATCATCGAAACGATCGTTTAGGGTAGATAAATTGACCAGAGCGTATTCCTTACGGTTGATGTTGGTAAAACCGCGTTTAGGAATCCGACGGTACAGTGGCATTTGGCCACCTTCGAAACCAAGACGGGTCTTGCTTCGAGCCTTTTGGCCCTTTTGACCACGACCAGATGTTTTACCGTTACCAGCAGAACGGCCGCGACCTTTACGAGTACGCAAGACACGTGAACCTTCAGCTGCTTGTAATTCGTTCAACTTCATGAAAGAAGGCACCTCCTTATTTTAAATTTTATTATTTAACTTCTTCAACTTTGATCAAGTGTGCAATTTGGAAAAGTGCACCACGAGTAGCGTCGTTGTCAGGATGAACAACAGAGCTATTCACGCGACCCAAGCCCAAAGCCTTAACAATTTTACGTTGCTTAGGCAAACGGTGAGCTGCACTGTGAATCAAAGTGATTTTTAAATCAGCCATGTTGAGATCCTCCTATTCAGCTAAGTGTTGAACTGAGACACCACGTAAGTCAGCTACAGTTTCTGCCTTCTTCAAAGCCTTTAAGCCTTCAAAAGTGGCACGAATTGAGTTGATTGGTGTGTCAGAACCAAGACGCTTACTAGTGACATCGTCAATACCAGCCAATTCCATGACGGCACGAACGGCACCACCGGCAGCAACCCCAGAACCTTCAGTAGCAGGCTTCAGCATGATTTTGCCGCCGCCAAACGTACCAAGAACTTCATGAGGAATTGTTGTACCAACGATAGGAACTTCAATTAAGTTCTTATTTGCGGCTTCAACGGCCTTACGAATAGCTTCTGGGACTTCTTGTGCCTTACCAGTACCAAAACCAACGTGACCGTGATGATCACCGACTACAACAAGTGCTGCAAAACGAAGACGACGGCCACCCTTTACAACTTTGGTGATCCGGTTGATTGCTACAACGTTGTCTTCAAGATCCAGCTTTTCAGGATCGATAAACTTTGCCATTAGTGGTTATTCCTCCTTCTCTTAAAAGTTTAAGCCGTTTTCGCGAGCTGCTTCAGCTAAAGCTTGAACCCGTCCGTGGTATAAGTAACCGCCACGATCAAAAACAACATTGACAATTTTCTTTTCGGAAGCACGTTTAGCAACTAATTCGCCAACTGCTTTAGCTTGGTCGGACTTGTTACCTGCAGCTACTTCACTATCTAATGTCGAGGCACTGACCAGCGTCACACCCGCTACGTCATCAATAATTTGAGCGTAGATGTTCTTGTTGGAACGGAATACATTTAAGCGTGGGCACTCAGCAGTACCAGAGATTTTGTTACGGACACGTAAATGACGCTTTTGGCGTGTCTTGTTCTTATCTGGTTTCGAAATCAAAATAGTCACCTCTTTAATTATTGTTAATGCGCTTAGGCGGCATTACTTACCGGTTTTACCTTCTTTAAGGCTGATGTGTTCATTTTCGTAACGAATACCTTTACCCTTGTATGGTTCAGGTGAACGAACGGCACGGATTTCAGCTGCGAAGTCACCAACTTCTTGCTTGCTGATACCGGAAATGATGATGGTGTTGTTGTCAGGAACTTCAACCTTCAAGCTTGAAGGAACGTCCATTTCAACAGGGTTGGAATAACCAACGCTCAAGATCAACTTACCCTTTAATTGGGCACGATAACCAACACCGACCAGCTTCAAGGTCTTGCCAAAGCCTTTAGTAACACCTTCAACCATGTTGTTGAAGTTAGCTCGAGTAGTACCATGCAAAGCACGGGTCTTGTTGTTGCTATCAGGACGATCAAAGTTAACTTCGCCATCCTTAACATCCATCGTGATGATTGGTGAGAAGGTCCGAGTAATAGTCCCTTTAGGACCCTTTACTGTTACTTCGTTACCGTCGCGTTTAACATCAACGCCATCAGGGATAGTAACTGTCTTATAACCAATACGACTCATTTAATGCGCACCTCCTTACTTACTTAATAATTACCAAACGTAGGCGAGAACTTCGCCACCGATTTTCTTTTCCCGAGCTTCTTTATCGGTAACAACACCGTCAGAAGTTGAGATAATAGCAATACCTAAGCCATTAAGAACCTTAGGAACAGCATCGGCTTTAACGTAACTACGCAAACCTGGCTTTGAAATCCGCTTTAAACCTGAAATGACACGTTGTTTGTCACGGCCATACTTCAGGAATACACGAATAATGCCTTGCTTGTTGTCTTCAATATATTCAACGTCGCGAATGAAACCTTCACGCTTCAAAATTTCAGCGATGTCGCGCTTCATCTTAGATGCAGGTACTTCTAATGATTCGTGATAAACCATGTTGGCGTTACGAATCCGAGTTAGGAAGTCTGCAATTGGGTCAGTCATGGACATTAACGTTTATCCTCCTTTGTAGTGATATATTACCAGCTAGCTTTCTTCATGCCAGGAATTTGGCCCTTGTGAGCAAGTTCCCGTAAGCAAAGACGGCATAAGTGGAATTTCCGATAAACTGAATGTGGACGTCCACAACGTTCGCAACGGGTATAATTTTGCGTCGAGTACTTAGCTGGGCGTTGACTCTTAACAACTAATGATTTTTTAGCCACAATAGTACCTCCTTACTTAGTAAATGGCATGCCAAGTTGTGTTAACAACTCGCGTGATTCTTCATCTGATTCAGCAGTGGTAACGAGAACGATATCCAAACCACGGACACGGTTAACATTATCAAAGTCAATTTCTGGGAAGATCAATTGTTCACGAACACCAAGGGTATAGTTACCACGGCCATCAAAGGCACGGGAGCTGATACCATGGAAATCACGAACACGTGGTAATGAAACATTGATCAACTTGTCCAAGAATTCATACATACGGTCGCCACGAAGTGTGACCTTAGCGCCGATTGCGTTACCTTCACGTAAACGGAAAGCGGCGATTGATTTCTTAGCCTTGGTAATCAATGGTTTTTGACCAGCAATCAACCCTAATTCTTCAACTGCTTCATCCAAGTTTTTAGCGTTTGAAACGGCGTCACCGACACCCATGTTCAAAACGATCTTGTCAAGCTTTGGTGCTTGCATGATTGAAGAGTAGTTAAACTTTTCAATCATTGATGGCACAATTTCTTTAGTATATCTTTCTTTTAAACGATCTGCCATTAGTAAAATTTGCCTCCTTCCGTAGACTATTTGTCGATGGTTTCGCCGCTCTTTTTAGCGAAACGAACCTTCTTGCCATCTTCTTCGCGGAAACCAACACGGGTAGGTTGGTTCGTAGAAGGATCTAGCAGCATAACGTTTGATACTTGAATAGGTGCTTCAATATCAATAATGCCGCCTTGGGGGTTGGTCTGTGAAGCTTTTTGGTGCTTTTTGATCATGTTAACGCCTTCGACGACAACACGGTTCTTAGCACTAAGCGTCTTCTTGACAGTACCTTCCTTGCCCTTATCCTTACCACTGATCACACGAACTTTATCACCAGTTTTAATGAACATCCTGTTTGGCACCTCCTTATTTTCGAACGATTAGAGCACTTCTGGTGCAAGAGAAACAATCTTCATATAATCATTGTCACGCAATTCACGCGCAACAGGTCCGAAAATATGAGTACCTTGTGGACTCTTGTCGTCACGGATCAAGACCGCAGCATTTTCATCAAACTTGATGTATGAACCATCGGCCCGACGAACACGAGAAGTAGTACGAACAACAACTGCTTTAACAACGTCACCTTTTTTGACAACGCCACCTGGTGTTGCTTGTTTAACAGTAGCAACAATAACGTCACCAATACCTGCATAACGACGCTTTGAACCGCCCAGGACTTTAATAGTTAAAATTTCACGGGCACCAGAGTTATCAGCGACTTTTAAACGAGATTCTTGTTGGATCACCGTTAGTGTCCTCCTTTCACTGTAAGTAAAACAGAATACGATAAAATGTCGAAACTAGATAATAACTGCCTTTTCAACCACATTGAGTAAGCGGAAACGAACAGTTTTTGATAATGGACGAGTCTCCATAATTTCTACAACATCACCCTGTTTGGCTTCGTTGTTTTCATCATGTGCCTTGTACTTCTTAGTGTACTTGATCCGCTTACCATAAACCGGATGATTCTTAGTAGTTTCAACCGCTACGGTAATGGTCTTGTCCATCTTGTCTGAAACGACACGACCACGATACGTTTTACGAGCATTACGTGCTTCAGCCATGTATTAAACCTCCTTTATCGTATTCTTACTTGTTTTCTAATTCTTGTTCACGGAGAACTGTTTTGATGCGTGCAATATCCTTGCGAACCTGCTTCAATCGAGCAGTGTTCTCCAGTTGACCAGTAGCCAATTGGAAACGAAGGTTGAACAATTCATCCTTGTAGCCTTTTTCTTTTTCGAGCATTTCAGCAGTGGTTAATGCTTTAATTTCGTTAGCCTTCATTTGATTCGCCACCTACTTCCTCGCGTGCGATGACCTTAGTCCGGATTGGCAGCTTAGTAGATGCCAAACGTAAAGCTTCGTGCGCAACTTCTTCAGAAACGCCACCAACTTCGAACAAGACCTTTTCGCGCTTAACTGGTGCAACCCAACCTGCAGGTGCACCTTTACCATTACCCATACGTACCCCAACACCTTTTTCAGTGTAGGATTTGTGAGGGAAAATTTTAATCCAAACTTTCCCACCACGTTTCATATAACGTGTCATGGCAACACGAGCTGCTTCAATTTGTCGGTTACTGATCCAACTTGAATCCAAAGCTTGGAGACCGTAGTCGCCAAAAGCAACTGACTTACCGCCTTTAGCGGCACCACGTAACTTACCACGGTGCTCACGACGGTGCTTTACCCGCTTAGGTACTAGCATGATTATTTCCCTCCTTTGTTAGTATTTCTGTTAGTGTTAGGCTTGTCTGGCAAAACTTCACCACGATAGATCCAAGTCTTAACACCTAATGAACCGTAAGTTGTGTGTGCTTCAACCCAGGCGTAGTCAATGTCTGCACGCAATGTGTGCAAAGGCACTGTCCCATCTGAGTAGGCTTCAACACGACTCATATCAGCACCGTTCAAACGACCGGCAACTTGGGTTTTGATACCCTTGGCGCCAGAACGCATTGTACGTTGCATTGATTGACGCATAGCACGACGGAATGCAACACGGCCTTCAAGTTGACGGGCAATGTTTTCGCCGACTAATTTTGCGTCTAAGTCAGGCTTTTTGATTTCGATGATGTTGATGTGTACACGCTTGCCAGTAAGGTTGTTTAATTCCTTACGCAAGTTTTCAACTTCAGAACCACCCTTACCAATGACCATACCAGGCTTTGCAGTATGAATTGAAACGTTAACGCGGTTAGCGGCACGTTCAATTTCAACTGTAGATACTGAGGCATCGGCAAGGCGTTTTTCGATATATTTCCGGATTTTAAGGTCTTCACCTAAGTAAGCTGCAAAATCTTTTTCTGCATACCACTTGGCTTCCCAGTCGCGAATGATTCCGACACGTAACCCGGTAGGATTAATCTTTTGACCCACGCTCTATCCCTCCTATTTTTCAGATACGACTACTGTAATGTGACTTGTCCGCTTGTTGATTGGTGAAGCAGAACCTTTGGCACGAGGACGGAACCGCTTAAGGGTTGGTCCTTCGTTGACGAAAGCTTCGCTTACAACCAAATCACTACGATCTAAATCGAAGTTGTTTTCAGCGTTTGCAATAGCAGACATCAATACTTTTTCAACGATTGGTGAAGCACCACGAGGGGTGAACTTCAAGATAGCAATCGCTTCGGCCACGCTTTTGCCTCTGATCAGATCAATGACAAGGCGGACCTTACGTGCGGCAACACGAACTGTTTTCGCAGTTGCCTTTGCTGATGTAACTTGTTCAGCCATTTGTTAATCCTCCTTATGCAGTTCCTGTCTTCTTATCGTCGCCTGAATGACCACGGAAAGTACGAGTTGGTACAAATTCACCTAACTTGTGACCAACCATATCTTCCTGGATAAATACAGGAACGTTCTTACGACCGTCATAAACGGCAATCGTATATCCGATGAAGCTTGGGAAAATTGTTGAACGACGAGACCATGTCTTGATGACAGTCTTCTTATCTTGATCTTTTTGAGCATCGATCTTCTTCAAAAGATGTGCATCTGCGAATGGTCCTTTTTTTAAACTACGACCCATTAGATTACCCTCCTTACGAGTGAGATTACTTATGCGCTAAGTTGATTACTTTCTGCCCTTACGACGAACAATAAACTTGTTTGAACGAGCTTTGGTAGAACGTGTCTTCTTACCAGCAGTCTTCTTACCCCATGGTGATAATGGTGATGGACGACCGATAGGAGCTTTACCTTCACCACCACCATGAGGGTGATCGTTAGGGTTCATAACAGACCCACGAGATTGTGGACGTTTGCCGACCCAACGGTTACGACCAGCTTTACCAACGTTGATCAGTTCGTGTTCTTCGTTACCAACAGTACCGATTGAGGCACGGTTAACAGCCAAGATCATCCGAACTTCACCAGAAGTCAAACGTACTAAGGCGTACTTGCCTTCCTTACCTAACAATTGAGCTGAAGCACCGGCTGAACGGACCAATTGGCCACCCTTACCTGGCTTTAATTCAATGTTATGAATGGTTGTCCCAACTGGGATGTTTTGAAGTGGTAAGGCGTTACCTACCTTGATATCAGCATCTGGGCCAGATTGAACCTTGTCGCCAACCTTTAAACCCTTAGGTGCTAAAATGTAGGTTTTGATACCATCCTCGTATACCAACAATGCAATGTTAGCAGTACGGTTTGGATCATATTCGATAGCTTTAACCGTTGCGGACTTGTCATCCTTGTTACGCTTAAAGTCGATCACGCGATACTTTGTCTTGTTACCACCACCACGGTGACGAACGGTCTTGTGACCGTAATTGTTACGTCCTGCGGTATGGCTTTTAGATTCTAATAATGACTTTTCTGGAGTGGTCTTAGTGATTACTTGACTGTAATCCAAACTAGTCATATTACGCCGACCATTGCTTGTTGGTTTATATACTTTAATCGCCACGTGAATTCCCTCCTATTTAATAGATTGTTATTCTTCGCCGAATAACTTGATTTCTTCTGAATCAGCAGACAGGGTAACGATAGCCTTACGACGCTTCTTAGTGTAACCTTCGTAACGACCCTGACGCTTTAACTTACCCTTAACGTTCATGATGTTAACTTTAACAACCTTCACGCCAAAGATTTCTTCGACAGCTTTTTTAACCTGAGTCTTTGTGGCACGAACATCCACATCAAACGTATAGCGCTTGTCATCCAACAAGGCAGTTGATGCTTCAGTAATGACTGGGCGTAAAATGATATCACGTGCTTCCATTATGCGAGCACCTCCTCGATCTGAGAAAGAGCGGACTTAGTAATAACCAGCTTATCGCTGTTGATGACATCAAGGACGTTGATCCCCTTTGCATCAATAACGGTAACGTTATCTAAGTTACGAGCGGCTAAAGCAGCCTTTTCGTTACCTTCCTCAAGTACCACTAATGTTTTAGTTGAAACGTTCAAACTAGCCAATGCGCTTGCAAAGTCTTTAGTCTTAGGTGCATCGAAGCTCAATGCGTCAACTGCAACCAAGTTGTTATCAAGCACTTTTTGTGAAAGTACGGACTTCAATGCTAAGCGCGTAACTTTCTTTGGTAAGTGATAACTGTATGAACGAGGTGTTGGGCCGAATACGGTACCACCGCCAACCCATTGTGGTGAACGGATAGAACCTTGACGAGCACGGCCAGTACCCTTTTGACGCCATGGCTTCTTACCACCGCCGCGAACTGCACTACGGTTTTTAACCGCATGAGTACCTTGACGGAGTGAAGCGCGTTGCATCAAAACAGTATCAAACACAACGTTGTCGTTTGGTTCGATAGCAAAGATGGCATCGTTTAAAGTAACGTCGCCGTTTTGGCTACCGTCTTGTTTATATAATGTAACACTAGTCATTTACGTTTCCTCCTTCCTTATTTCTTTGGTGCGCGAACGGCACTCTTGATTTCAACGAATGACTTGTTGGCGCCAGGAACGTTCCCTTTGATCAACAAAACATTGTTTTCTGTGTCAGCTTTAACGATTTGCAGGTTCAAAATGGTAACCGTCTTGTTACCCATGCGTCCTGGTAATTTCTTACCTGGGAAGACACGGTTAATGATGGCACCCAATGAACCTGGACGACGGTGATAACGAGACCCATGGGTTTCTGGTCCACGTGATTGGCCATCCTTGTGAACGTTACCTTGGTAACCATGACCCTTTGTCGTACCGGTAACATCAACATAATTACCTGGTTCAAAGATATCTGCCTTAACTTCGTCTGATACCTTGTAATCTCCTAGCTCAACATCTCTGATTTCACGAATGAAGCGCTTAGGAGTCGTATTTGCTTTTGCTGCATGACCTTTAGCTGGTTTGTTGCTTAAAACGTCGCGCTTGTCATCATAACCCAATTGAACAGCGTCGTAACCATCGTTCTCAACGGTCTTAACTTGTAAGACAACGTTAGGAGTGGTTTCAACTACAGTAACTGGAATTAATTCACCGTTTTCAGTGAAAACTTGCGTCATACCGACTTTTTTACCTAAGATTCCTTTTCTGGTCATGAGTACACCTCCGATATAATGTATTAATTTTGCTGTGATTTATGATTATAATTTGATTTCGATGTCCACACCTGAAGGCAAGTCGAGCTTCATTAATGAGTCAACTGTCTTTGGCGTTGGGTTTACGATATCGATTAACCGTTTGTGAGTCCGCATTTCGAATTGTTCACGAGACTTCTTGAACTTATGTGGTGAACGAAGCACCGTGTAAACTGTGCGTTCCGTAGGTAACGGAATAGGACCTGAAATTTCAGCGCCTGTACGCTTTGCAGTTTCAACGATCTTTTCTGCTGATTGATCTAGGATACGGTGCTCGTAAGCCTTCAAACGGATACGAATTTTTTGTTTTGCCATTGGATTCCCTCCTTCGTCTATTTTGAAAATAAGACTAACTCCGTAGAAATTACCGCCACACCCCGTGGCAAAGCGGCCGGGTGTGTCGCAGCCTTCCACATCATTGCTCTTCGGTGCTGAAGCCACAATAAGGCCGCAAAAGCCCCTTGGAATTCAGCACATTGTCTATAATACTAAATAAATGCCGTCATGACAAGGGTTTCTTCAAAATTCATCAAAGAAACTTCCGCCACGGCTGTTGCTTTTTTCAAAACTTACCGATGCATTGTGCCACTATTTTGATACTTAACATTCACAGACCAGTATATGATACATGAAATCGGCCGTGATTGCACCCCTTTTGACAAAATTCTTTGTCATAATTTGTTTTTTTAGAATCCGTAAACGATTTTGACTCTTTTAGCTACCAATCATTATGGGGGTCGTGCCAACATTTCTTCTTTGCAAGTACATTATAATAGTAGAAATATCTCCGAAATGTCACTTCTATAGTCTAAAAAATCCCCTCAGATCAACGTTAGCAGACTTTCTTTATAACGACTTCGCATCAAATGAACCTTGCTTATAAAGCTTACCAGAGCTTCTCACTCACCAAAGTTATGTGTCCTGTAAAAAGTGAAGGCTTGCTCACCTTGGAACGTTGATTCATCTCTCTAGTCAATTTTGAGTCATTTTGAAGTCACACTAAAAACGCTGTATTCTGACCCATTTTGCTTAACCGCGAAGACTTTCGTTTTGTGGCTCAAACACGCTGTTTAATGCAAAAAAATTAGAACAAAAAAACACCGCCCAGATGGACGATGCTTTTAAAACATCAAGCTTATTCAGCAGCAGGAGTGCCGCCGTTCTTCTTAATAATTTCTGCTTGGATAGACTTAGGAACAGCCTCGTAGTGATCAAAGGTCATGGTGAAAGTACCACGTCCTTGTGATGCTGAACGAAGTGTCGTAGCATAACCAAACATTTCTGACAATGGTACGAATGAGTGGATCAATTGTGCATTCCCACGTGCTTCCATACCATCAACACGACCACGACGAGCGGTTACTTGGCCCATGATGTCACCCATGTATTCTTCAGGGACAACAATTTCAACCTTCATGATTGGTTCCAAGATAACAGGTGCGGCAGTCTTAGCAGCGTTACGTAAAGCGATAGAAGCAGCAACCTTGAAGGCAGCTTCACTAGAATCGACTTCATGGTAACTACCATCGTATAACTTGGCTTTTAAGTCGATCAATGGGTAACCGGCAAGAACACCGTTTGCCAATGATTCTTTCAAACCTTGTTCAACTGAAGGGATGTATTCACGAGGAACAACCCCACCAACAATGGCGTCTTCGAATTCAAAGCCCTTACCTTCTTCGTTAGGGGTGAATTCGATCCAAACATCACCATATTGTCCTTTACCACCAGATTGACGAACAAACTTACCTTGAGCAGAAGTTTGCTTGGTGAAGGCTTCACGGTAGGCAACTTGTGGGGCACCAACAGTGGCTTCAACGTGGAATTCACGCTTCATCCGGTCGATGATGATGTCCAAATGCAATTCACCCATCCCAGCAATCAAAGTTTCACCAGTTTCAGGGTTCGTTTCAGCCTTGAAAGTAGGATCTTCTTCAGAAAGCTTTTGTAAAGCAGTGTTCATCTTATCTTGGTCAGCCTTGGTCTTAGGTTCAACGGCAACCTGAATAACTGGGTCAGGGAATTCCATTGATTCCAAGTGAAGTGGGTGATCAACATCGGTCAAAGAGTCACCAGTAGTGGTGTTCTTCAAACCAATAGCAGCGGCAATATCTCCAGAAAAGACTTCTGGGATTTCTTGACGGTGATTTGAATGCATTTGCAGCAAACGACCAACACGTTCACGTTTGCCCTTAGTTGCGTTCAAAACGTATGAACCAGATTCCAGGGTTCCTTGGTATACCCGGATAAATGTCAAACGACCAACGAATGGGTCGGTGGCAATCTTGAAGGCCAAAGCGGCAAAACTTGCGTCATCGTTGGCACGCAATTCAATCTTTTCACCAGTATCAGGGTTCGTAGCGTTGTATGGCTTAACATCAAGTGGTGATGGTAAGTAGTCAACAGTAGCATCCATCAACATTTGAACACCCTTGTTCTTGAAAGCAGAACCGGCAAGAACTGGGAATAATTCAAGGTTCAAAGTAGCTTTACGGATAGCAGCCTTTAATTCAGCGATTGAGATTTCTTCGCCTTCAAGGTACTTTTCCATAATGTCATCATCAACGTCAGCAATTTCTTCAATCATGGCGTCACGACGCTTTTGAGCTTCTTCTTTGTATTCGTCAGGCACGTCAACAGTGTCCCATTCAGAACCTAATTCATCTTCATCGTAGATATCGGCTTTCATTTCAAGCAAGTCGATAACCCCTTGGAAGTTGTCTTCAGCACCAATTGGCATTTGAACTGCAAGTGCGTTTGCTTGGAGACGATCCTTGATAGTCTGAACAGAGTAATCAAAGTCGGCACCGATCTTGTCCATTTTGTTAACGAACACGATACGGGGAACATCGTAGTCTGAAGCTTGACGCCAAACAGTTTCGGTTTGAGGTTCAACCCCTGCTTGGGCATCCAAGACCGCAATGGCACCATCTAACACACGAAGAGAACGTTCAACTTCAACAGTGAAGTCCACGTGTCCTGGGGTATCGATGATGTTGATCCGATGCTTCTTCCATTCCGCAGTAGTAGCGGCAGAAGTAATCGTGATCCCACGTTCTTGTTCTTGTTCCATCCAGTCCATTTGTGAAGCACCATCATGGGTTTCACCAATTTTGTGAATTTTACCAGTGTAATACAGAATCCGCTCAGTCGTAGTCGTCTTACCGGCATCAATATGTGCCATGATCCCGATATTCCGCGTCTTTTCAAGTGGAAAAGCTCGTGTATTAGCCATGTTTAATCTGTAACTCCTCTCAGTTTAATAACTGTATTCTATCTCGACAAAAAATGAGATGGCTAAAAATAAGGTCTATTTTAGCCATCCCATACTTTCACTATCAACTCTTTTGGGTTAATGACCCTCGCAGGTTACGCAACCGTCAAGCAGCTGACAGAGAACTTGTTTGCTTATTACCAGCGGTAGTGAGCAAAAGCACGGTTGGCATCGGCCATTCTGTGCGTGTCTTCACGTTTCTTAACTGATGCACCGGTATTGTTAGCAGCATCCATGATTTCACGTGCTAACCGTTCAGTCATCGTGTGTTCACCACGAGAACGTGAATAGTTAACGATCCAGCGAAGACCTAAAGTAGTCCGACGATCGGGACGAACTTCGATTGGTACTTGGTAGTTAGAACCACCAACACGACGAGCCTTAACTTCCAACACTGGCATAACGTTCTTCATTGCTTCATCAAATACTTCAACAGGATCGTTACCTGTTTCTTCCTTGATCACATCAAAGGCACCATAAAGAATCTGTGATGCAGTGCCTCGCTTACCATCTAACATCAAGTGGTTGATCAAACGTGTAACCATCTTTGAGTTGTAGATTGGATCAGGAAGGACTTCACGCTTTTGTACGTTTCCTTTTCTTGGCATTACTTAATATCCTCCTTGCTCAACTTAAAATTCGTTTTAGTTCTTAGGCTTCTTGGTACCGTACTTTGAACGACCTTGACGACGGTCTTCAACACCGGCAGTATCCAGGGCACCACGGATAATGTGATAACGAACCCCAGGTAAATCCTTTACACGGCCCCCACGGATAAGCACAACACTATGTTCTTGCAGGTTATGGCCAATACCAGGAATGTAAGCTGTAACTTCAATTAAGTTAGACAAACGAACACGCGCGTACTTACGCAAAGCAGAGTTAGGCTTCTTTGGCGTCATGGTACCAACACGAGTTGCAACACCACGTTTTTGAGGTGCTGGGTTGTTAACTTGCTTCTTCTTGTAACTGTTATACCCATAGTTCAAAGCTGGGGCATTTGATTTAGAACTTCTAGATTTACGACCTTTACGAACCAATTGGTTAATTGTAGGCATCTAAGAGTCCTCCCTTCCTTAGTCTTCTTCTTAATTTAAGTCCACACATCCAGGCGGTTCATTTTTGGGTAAAAAGAAAAGCCTGATGCTGACATATTTTCGTGCTATGTTTTCCGTCAGCATGTCTGCCTGAGCAGAAACCGGTCTACAAAAAGCACCTTTAAAAGAATACCACGCATGAAAGGTCAATGTCAACGGGTAACACGCAAACTATTGCCGAGTTTTCCACGTAGTTATCCACAGGAGGACAATATGATGACAAAATATTTGGTGTTATTCACAATTGGGAGCGTGATCGGTTCGTTTTGCCAGGTGATTGCCATTCGCGGACTAAGGGCTGCCACGCTGACAACCGAACCATCCCACTGTGATTATTGCGGCAACCGACTGGCATGGTTTGAGCTCGTGCCGCTGGTATCCTACTTAGTGTTACAAGGAAAATGCCGGCATTGCCGAAACAAAATCCCGCTCGCCGGCCTCTTCGCCGAGGTTGCGGGAGGTTGTGTTGCACTGTATTATCGGGAACCTTCAACTGATTTGCTATTACTTTTGATTGGGTTTCTTCTATTAATAATGAGTTTATGTGACTGGCGGGAATTAGCAGTACCTAATTACCTTCTGGGCGCAACGGCATTCACCATCTCTGCTTTTTTAATGGTCAACAACCTCTTTACCATCTGGCATTTACTCATTTTTATTGTATGGTTATGCTACCAAAGATGGCCGGTGTTCAACAAGTGGCTGGGCGAAGCGGACCTTGATCTCATGCTACTTTATGGTGTTCTAGCCGGTCCAACACTTACTTGCCAAGCTGTGTTAATAGGTAGCGGCCTAGCCATTATGGCATTTAAAGTCTGGCAACGGCGTCAGCTGCCATTTGTGCCCTGCCTAGCAATTGGTTATTATTGGATTTTATGGTGTCTTTTGTGAGACAAAACAAAAAGCACATTCCATTATGTCGAATGTGCTTTCTTATAGGACTAGCTGTTCAATTAGTTATTTTCATGTTTCCGCTTTTTAAGACCAATCAGGCCAATCATTGCGGTTGCTAAACTAATGAGGCCCGCTACCCACACTGTATTTTGCGATTCATTGGTTTGCGGCAACGTCCTTTGTTCCTTTGTTGCCGAATTATTAGATTGAGATTCTTTATTGTTCAGCGTTGAAGATGACGCAAAAGTTTGTATGCCCTCGTTGTGTGACACTTTCGTGAACTCATTTTGACTTTCACTCACTTCAGTAATGCTCTCGGTACCGCCACCAAAAGCATTCGTGTGCGCGCTTGTTTTGGAAGCACTTGTAGAAGGGGTTACTTCATTAAATGTCTTTACCACTTGGCTAGAAGTTTCCGCCTCACTTGTAGTGTTTAAAACATCGGTTGACGTTCCTGCGTGGGTTGGGACTAAATCATTTCCGATTGCTGTTGAGGTATTTGTCATTGCGTTGTCGTAAACACTCATTTCAGTGACGGAGGTTGGGTTATCAACCGTACTTGCAAACTGCGGATTTCCAACTGTTTCAGCACTTTTCGGTGTCGTCACAGTTACCGTGATTGGCTGGCTTGGGTCTTTCGGCTGCTCAATATCCGTCTCTCCAGGCGCGAGGACATATCCAGCCGGCACTGTGGCGGCTATCTTGGCGGTCGGATCATCGCCAATCTTATCGGCCACTGTGGCAGTCCCGATCTCCTTGCCCGTATAGTCCTTGTAAATGACGGTGATCTGTTCAATCCGCGGGGCTTCGACTAACGAATCTACGCCGCCTTCGTATGACTGTGGGTTGCTGCTTGTTTCTGCACCTTTTGGTGTGGTGATTGTAACTGTGTAGACACCATTTGGGACATCCTTCAAATCTATTTGTCCTTCAGTACCGGGTGTCCAGACGTAACCTGCAGGCGCTGTTAAGTCAATGGTGTCACCAGGGGCACCATGCTGTTGTGTAAGAGATTCAATGGTTTGACCATTGTAATTCACAAAATTAACTGTATACGTCACATTGCTTGTCGGCTGTTCCACTTCGACGGTGAATAAATTAACAGTCGTACTCTGATCAGGATTATCTTGAAATTTATCCGTCAGCAAATTCGTGGTCGCGCCATTCACCAACTGATAGTCATAATTGTTTAAGAAGTCCTTCTCCACGAGACTAATCGTATCACTATCGACATTTTTGCCGTACGTTCCCGTAATCTGCGTTGTCCCAATAACATTCCCATCGGCTGTGACGAATTGGACATACCCGACTTCCTCGGTATTAATTTTGTATCTCAGTGTAACCGAATCACTGCCGTCAAGCGCTGTCGCTTTATATGTTGTTTGATTATCATCATCAGCAACATACCCTGGAATATATTCCAAATTTTCGTCAGGGATAGTGACGGATGTATTGTAGGTCCCAGTAAAAGTAGTTGACTTTGCAATCGTATTATTTTCGTCATCTATATAATTCACCGTCACAGTTTCCGGATCTGGGTCATAAAGATAAGATATTTGTGTCGTCTGAGGCACAATATATGGATTTTTGACCAAAAATCCTGAGGTGACTTTCCCAATTAAATCTGGATTTTGAATTAACGTTAATTGAGTCGTACCAAGCGATACCGATGTTGTAGCTGAGTCTGAGGTACTGTTGCCCTCAACAACAGACGACGCCGGCGCAGCTAACTCAGTTGAACTGGCCGCAGCCTTCTCAGCATCACTAACTGAAGCCAACTGTGAATCTGTCGAATCAGTCAGTAATTGTACTTCCAACTCGGCTGCAGCCTTACTGGCTTCGGAGGCAGCAACCCAACTCTCTGGAATGTTCGAAGTAATATTAGACCCATAAGTGTAATAAACAACTGCGGTTCCAGCGGGCAGGTCGGTACCAGTTGTATCAACGAAAATATAATTGATTGTATCCTCAGTAATGCCTTCCTCAGTGTCTGCATCATAATCAGAATTGAAGTAAACAATCTTACTGAATGTACTACCTTCAACAAAAGGTGATAAATCACCCTCCTGATTCAGGGTACTCGTCCCTGAAGTTTTCAACGTATACCCTGTAATATCGGCTGGAGCAGCAGTTGTATATGCCTGTCCTGTTAATCCCGACTGTTCTTGAGAATCCGCCAATATTTGGCCATCAGTAGAAGATGTGTATGAAGTAGTTTGATTAACAACCTGTGGTAAGAACGTAGAGTCATCACTAAATACACCCAGCCCACTCCCAGTCGACCCCGTTTCTCCATTTAAACTACCATTAACATTCGTGACGACGTTAAAGGCTGTATTACTATTGGGAGTCACTAAACTCAAGGTGTCACCAGACTCATAAATAGTCAGACCAGTTGTCGGATCAACCGTCATGGTAGCAGAAAGTAAATACTGAGCGAGAATTTTATCCCTAGTGTTCGGCAACACGGTTACCAATATCGACGTCGGGTCGCTGCGATCTGCAGAAAAGGCCACATAATCACCTCCGACCCATCCGTTTGACGATTCTAGCAAATGCAATTCATAAAAGAGATAGTAATCAGTTTTTCCCTTAAAGTTCGCATTATCTTGAACAACCACAGCCGACTTAGGGTATGTTGGATCCGTCACTCCGAATGTTGTAGAAGTTGTAGCCGTGCTTTCTGTAGTGGGCAACTGAGCCGTCACAAGCTGTGCCACACCAGTCTCAGCGTACTCTTGAGCAGCAATTGCTTTAATTGATTCAATCGTCGTCTCGCTAGTAACACCAAGATCAGTTTCATTAACAGCTGTCGACACATTATCGTTGTTGAGTTCCACAGATGGTTGGTTATCGGAGTGACTGGCAATCGTGTTCACACTATCATGAACGGTCTGAGTTGAGCTAAGATCATGAGAATCAGTTCCAGAATTCACAGCATCACTTTTAACGCCAGTCGTCACATCTCCAACCGTCATCGATTCAGCACTATTCTGACTATCAGAAGACTCTGATATCGCATTAGAACTTGATGAATCCACAACCGCTGTTTTCGTGGTGTCTGTCGTTGTTTTTGAATCGTTATTTAGGGATACATTATCGCTGTCGGTGTTGCTTGTTTCTGATTTGGTTACGTGGCTCGCCCCACTGGTAGTCATTTCACTTGAACTGTCAGACAGCGGTGTAGACGTTGCGTCACTGCTCGACTGATCAGCAGTAGTATCTTCAGAACTGGTGTTATTCGAACCAGTATTGTCCAATACTACTTGAGAATTGTGAATACTTGAAGACGACTCACTACTCTCTGTCGCAGTAGTTGGTGTCGTATCATCAGCGCTCACTTGAACTGGACTGGTCATACTAACTAGTCCAAATGCCAGTGTCGTCATCCCCGCAGCAAGCCACAGACGACCTGCTTTGTATAATTTAATCCGGTACTTTTCCTCCGAAGTCGCTTGAAGCATCTTATGGTACGCTTTTTCAATTGTTGTTTTCATGGCTTTTCCCCCAGAATATAAGCCTAATGACGGATCGTTATAAACGACCCAAGAGTTCCCCACTACCTACGTACTGCTATTAAATTTTCGATCAATGAGTAATTCCCCAATTAGACATTTGTTAAACACTAATTCATTTTCCCACAATAATAATATCACTCATCGCTGTGTTCTCCAAAAACTCAGCAAATTACTGATATTCTCTTACACATGTCTATTGTATTCTTTTATTCATCAAATCACTAGATAAATGACGATTTTTTAAACAAATAGTTTATATTGTTAACAATTATCATTAAAATATCTTATTTTACTGATGTTGTATCCTATTTTTGCAAAAAACAGCAAAAGTTTGCACACGTTAGTCTCTATTTTTGATTACGTGGAAATAGCGGGTACTATTAATTGCTCGATTAGAATAACGAATTGTTGTACTTTAACCAATTTAAGCGTTCACAAGACACTGTTTAAAACACAAAA
Organism: Secundilactobacillus collinoides DSM 20515 = JCM 1123; assembly: GCF_001435975.1. Taxonomy (GTDB): domain Bacteria; phylum Bacillota; class Bacilli; order Lactobacillales; family Lactobacillaceae; genus Secundilactobacillus; species Secundilactobacillus collinoides. Next base: position 18,708 of record NZ_AYYR01000125.1, on the reverse strand, counting down.
CCGCATTTGACTTAAAATCAAATACATTTTCTCTTCCACCAACACCAGTTGACAATGATCTCACAAAAAAGGCGTTAAGTCTGACGACCCGAATTCGGGATCATCGAACTTAACGCCTTTTACCAGTTTTTAATTGGTTTGATTAAAATTTTACTTAGCGTCTTCTTCCTTCATACGCTTCTCCAATTCATTTATGGAGTACACGCCGTCAGTTGAAGTTGCGCCAACTTCTTTAGGCTTGATCTTACGGTAATCAGGCATCCCAGTACCAGCTGGAATGATCTTACCAATAATAACGTTTTCCTTCAAACCAATCAGTGGATCGTTCTTACCACGGATAGCAGCGTCAGTCAGGACACGAGTAGTTTCCTGGAATGAAGCGGCGGATAAGAAACTGTTGGTTTCAAGGGCAGCCTTGGTGATTCCTAAGATAACTGGACGAGCAGTTGCAGGAATCCCACCAGAGATCAGGGTATCGTAGTTATGATCCTTGAAGTCCTTGATATCCATCAAAGTACCAGGCAAGACATCAGTGTCACCTGGATCCATGATCCGAACTTTCCGGAGCATTTGACGAACCATGATTTCGATATGCTTATCCAAGACAGCCACACCTTGCATCCGGTAAGTCTTTTGAACTTCTGAAAGCAGGTAGTTCTCGGTTGAAAGCACATCACGAACACGGATCAGTTCCTTAGGATCAACAGACCCATCGTTCAAAGCAGCGCCACGGTGGATGAAGTCGCCTTCAGCAACCATGAGCTTAGCTGTGATTGGCAGCGTGTATGAACGGGTATCTGCTTCACCCTTGATAGTGATTTCCTTCGTCCGTTCTGCTGGGTTTTCTTCGATCGACTCAACAGTCCCGGTAACTTCAGTAATCTCAGCTTTACCTTTAGGGTTCCGAGATTCAAAGATTTCTTGAACACGAGGCAACCCTTGGGTAATATCATCGTTCCCAGCAACACCACCGGTATGGAAGTTACGCATTGTTAATTGCGTACCAGGTTCACCGATTGATTGTGCGGCAACGGTCCCAACTGCTTCACCGACTTCCACTTGGTCACCAGTGGCCATGTTACGGCCATAGCAACGTTCGCAGACACCGTGGGCAGTGTTACAAGTAAAGACAGAACGAATAGTGATGGCATCGATGCCAGCGTCAATAATGCGTTGGGCAATCGTTTCATCGATCATCTTGTTAGCACCAACGATAACTTCGCCGGTCTTAGGATTCTTAACCGTCTTCATCGTGTAACGACCCAACATCCGGTCGTACAGTGGTTCGATCATTTCGTTACCATTCTTAATTGCACGAATGGTCAGGCCACGATCAGTGCCACAGTCTTCTTCACGAACGATAACGTCTTGGGCAACATCGACCAAACGACGGGTCAAGTAACCTGAGTTGGCAGTCTTCAAGGCGGTATCGGTCATCCCTTTACGGGCACCATGGGTCGAAATAAACATTTCCAAAACAGAGAGACCTTCACGGAAGTTAGCGGTGATTGGCAGCTCCATAATTTCACCATTAGGCGCAGCCATCAAACCACGCATGCCGGCAAGTTGGGTAAAGTTTGAAATGTTCCCACGGGCACCGGAATCACTCATCATAAAGATTGGGTTTTGACGTTCGAAGTTGTTGGTCAGCTTATCTTGCAGATCATCCTTCGCATCGTTCCAAATCCCAATGACCCGTTCGTAACGTTCGTGGTCGGTAATCAAACCACGACGGAACTGCTTAGTGACCGTAGCCACCTGTTTGTGGGCGTCATCAATGATTTGCGGTTTTTCAGGAACTTCGGTAACGTCGACGATTCCGACAGTCAAACCTGACTGGGTTGATTCGTCGTACCCTAAGTCCTTCATCCGGTCAAGCAGTAATGACGTTTCAGTCACTTTGTACTGCTTGTAAACTTCAGCAATGATATCACTTAAGAAACCCTTCTTGAATGGCAGAACCAATTCAGCGTTCTTCAAGTGTTCATTGATGTCTTCCCCTGGTTCGAGGAAGTAACTATCCGGCACGTAGCCGTTCAAGTTTGTGTTTGTTGGTTCATTCAAGTATGGGAATGACTTTGGCAAAATGTTGTTGAAGATAATCTTCCCAACACTCGTCACCAAAATCTTTGAACGTTGTTCGTCAGTGAAAGGCTTGTCTGGCAGTGAGGTGGTCTGTAAACCAACCCGAGTGTGCCAGTGAACTAATCCGTTCCGGTAAGCCAAAACAGCTTCGTTCATGTCTTTGAAGATCATCCCTTCGCCTTCACGACCGGCTTCTTCCATGGTCAGGTAGTAGTTACCGATAACCATATCTTGAGAAGGCGTCACAACGGGCTTCCCATCCTTAGGTGCCAAAATATGGTGAGCGGCGAGCATCAGCAAACGTGCTTCAGCTTGGGCTTCATCAGATAGCGGCACATGGATGGCCATTTGGTCACCATCGAAATCGGCGTTGTAAGCTTCACAGGCCAGCGGATGCAGACGCATGGCTTTACCAGAAACTAACACGGGTTCGAAGGCTTGGATTCCCAAACGGTGAAGTGTAGGTGCCCGGTTAAGGAGCACTGGGTGTTCCTTGATCACATCGCCTAACACATCGTAAACATCATCGTCTTGACGATCGATCTTACGCTTAGCGTTCTTAATGTTTGAAGCTAATCCGCGGCTAACCAGTTCCTTCATGATAAATGGCTTGAATAATTCCATCGCCATTGGCACTGGCAGACCCATTTGGTTCATCCGCAGAGATGGCCCAACATCGATAACTGAACGACCAGAGTAGTCAACACGCTTACCAAGCAAGTTTTGACGGAAACGTCCTTGCTTACCTTTCAACATGTGTGACAGTGACTTCAGTGGACGGTTACCAGGACCAGCAACCGGACGGCCACGACGACCGTTATCGATCAAAGCATCAACGGCTTCCTGAAGCATCCGCTTTTCGTTTTGAACAATGATACCTGGCGCATGAAGATCTAACAACCGCTTGAGACGGTTGTTACGGTTAATGACCCGACGATACAGATCGTTCAAGTCAGAAGTGGCGAAACGGCCACCTTCCAATTGAACCATCGGCCGTAAGTCAGGTGGAATAACTGGAATGGTATCCATAACCATCCACTCCGGTGCGTTACCAGAAGTAACAAAAGCTTCAAGAATGTCCAAACGACGTACCGCACGGGTCCGCTTTTGGCCGGTAGCTTCCTTGAGTTGTTCCTTTAATTCGGTAACTTCTTTTTGAAGATCAACGTCGCGTAACAACTTCTTGATGGCTTCAGCGCCCATCTCAGCTGTAAAGCCGTTGCCGTATTCCTGTTTCTTATCACGGTATTCACGTTCGGAAAGTAACTGCTTCTTTTCAAGCGGTGTGTTACCTGGTTCGAGCACAACGTAAGAAGCAAAGTAGATAATTTCTTCAAGTGATCGTGGACTCATGTCGAGGACAAGACCCATCCGACTTGGGATACCTTTGAAGTACCAGATGTGGGTTACAGGGGCAGCAAGTTCAATGTGACCCATCCGTTCACGACGAACCTTAGAACGGGTAACTTCAACACCACACCGGTCACAAACAACACCCTTATAACGGATCCGCTTGTATTTCCCGCAGGCACATTCCCAGTCTTTAGTTGGGCCGAAGATTCGTTCATCGAACAACCCATCCTTTTCTGGTTTCAAAGTTCGGTAGTTAATGGTTTCTGGCTTCTTAACTTCACCGTATGACCAGCTCCGAATTTTATCAGGAGATGCGAGACCAATCTGCATACTCTCGAATTTATTAACATCGACCAAAGGACTGACGACCTCCTTTATTAATCTTTAGCGTTTGAGTTAGCTTCATCTGTTGTCTTGGCAGTCTTAGCAGCTGCAGAATCCGCTGACTTAGCCTGTGCTTCTTTTTGTTGTTCTGCGTACTTGCTCAGGGCGTCAACGTTAACGACATCATCGTCTTCATCGTCCATGTCACGCAGTTCAATTTCTTGTTTATCAGAACCAAGAACCTTCATATCAAGACCAAGTGCTTGGAGTTCTTTGACCAGCACACGGAATGATTCAGGTACACCTGGCTTTGGAATTGGTTCACCCTTAACAATGGCTTCGTACGTCTTAACACGACCCACAACGTCATCTGACTTGTAAGTCAAGATTTCTTGCAGAGTGTAAGCAGCACCGTAAGCTTCAAGGGCCCAAACTTCCATTTCACCAAAACGTTGGCCACCAAATTGGGCTTTCCCACCTAATGGTTGTTGTGTCACTAATGAGTATGGTCCGATTGAACGTGCATGAATCTTATCGTCAACCATGTGGGCCAATTTCATATAGTGCATTACACCAACAGCAACCCGCTTGTCAAATGGTTCACCGGTCCGGCCATCGTAGAGCACGGTCTTGGCATCATCAGCCATCCCGGCTTCCTTAACAGCAGCCCAGATATCTTCGTCTTGCGCCCCATCAAAGACAGGTGTTGAAACGTGGATACCGAGTTTACGAGCAGCCATCCCTAAGTGAATTTCGAGCACTTGCCCGATGTTCATCCGGGAAGGCACACCCATTGGACTCAACATAATGTCGATTGGTGTCCCATCTGGCATGTATGGCATATCTTCTTGAGGAATAACAACGGAAACGGTCCCCTTATTCCCATGACGTCCGGCCATCTTATCACCCACTTGGAGCTTACGCTTTTGAGCGATGTAAACCCGAACCATCATGTTAACACCAGGAGATAATTCGTCACCATTTTCACGCGTGAAGATACGAACGTTTTGAATGATTCCGCCGCCGCCATGAGGCACCTTCAGCGAAGTATCCCGAACTTCACGGGCCTTTTCACCAAAAATGGCATGGAGTAGACGTTCCTCGGCTGACAGTTCAGTAACACCCTTAGGCGTCACCTTACCAACCAGAATATTGCCGTCGTGCACTTCTGCACCGATACGGATAATCCCTTCTTCATCCAAGTTCTTCAAAGCGTCTTCACCGACGTTAGGAATTTCACGGGTCATTTCTTCCGGTCCAAGCTTGGTGTCACGAGCTTCTGATTCGTATTCTTCAATATTAATGGAAGTGTAAACATCATCTTTAACCAGTCGTTCGTTGATGGCGATCGCATCTTCGAAGTTGTACCCTTGCCAAGTCATGAAGGCAACTAATGGGTTTTGCCCTAAGGCTAATTCGCCATCTTCCATTGATGGCCCATCGGCTAAAATTTCATCGCTGTCAACGTGGTCGCCCACTTTAACGATTGGCCGTTGGTTGTAGTTCTTACCACCGTTAGAACGTTGGAACTTCATTAACTTGTACGTGTCTAAAGCACCGTCTTCACGACGGACCCGAATTTGGTTAGCGTCAACGTATTCCACAGTCCCCTCGTGCTTGCTGATTAAAGCAACACCAGAGTCATGGGCAGCCTTATATTCGATCCCAGTCCCAACAAGTGGTGAGTGAGGATCCAACAAAGGAACGGCTTGACGCATCATGTTCGCACCCATCAATGCACGGTTAGAATCATCGTTTTCCAAGAAAGGAATGCAGGCCGTAGCGACAGAAACAACTTGCTTAGGCGAAACATCCATGTAATCAATGTTTTCGATCCCAGTTTCAATGTTTTCTGACTTTGCACGCGCCATAACCACGTCGTTCACGAAGGATCCGTCATCAGTCAATGGTGAGTTTGCTTGCGCAACAACGAAGTTATCTTCTTCATCAGCAGTCAGGTAATCGATCTTATCGGTAACCTTGTGTGTATCCCAGCTCACACGACGGTATGGCGTTTCAATAAAGCCGTACTTGTTGATGCGGGCGTAAGAGGACAAACTGTTGATCAACCCAATGTTAGGGCCTTCAGGCGTTTCGATTGGGCACATCCGACCGTAGTGGGTATAGTGCACGTCACGAACTTCATAACCGGCACGGTCACGGGTCAAACCACCAGGTCCAAGGGCAGACAAACGACGCTTATGCGTTAATTCGCCCAGTGGGTTGGTTTGGTCCATGAATTGTGACAGTTGTGATGACCCGAAGAATTCTTTGATGGAAGCGACAACCGGTCGAATGTTGATCAGTTGTTGCGGTGTTACGGTTGCGGCGTCTTGGATCGACATCCGTTCACGAACAACACGTTCCATCCGTGATAATCCGATTCGGAATTGGTTTTGTAGAAGTTCACCAACAGAACGAATCCGACGGTTACCCAAGTGATCAATATCATCAGTGACGCCAACGCCTTCTTGCAAGTTGAAGAAGTAGTTAACGGCAGCTAAGATATCGGCTGGGCGAATATGCTTGTATTTTAAGTCAATGTGGCCGTTACCGATCACTGGTAATTCACGTTCTGGGTCATCCGGTGCTTGGACCTTGATGATCTGTAACGTAACAGGATCAGTCACAACGGCTTCATCAGAAGGTGTGTAAGTGACCGTCTTGAAGTCTTCACGATCCAAATATGGCGTCAAGTTCTTCAAAACATCTTTGTCGATGACGGTACCCTTTGCAGCCAAAACTTCACCGGTGTCAGGATCAGCCAAAGTTTCAGCTAAGGTCAAGCCCAACAGACGGTTCTTCAAAACAAGCTTCTTATTAGTTTTATAACGACCAACAGGGGCCATATCATAGCGTTTTGGATCAAAGAAACGCGCGGTCAACAGACTCCGAGATGAGTCAGCCGTCTTAGGTTCACCAGGACGTAGACGTTCGTAAATATCCTTCAATGATTCTTCAACACGGGAATCATCAGTATTCTTATGAACATCCTTTTCCAAGGTGGCCATCAGACTGTCATTATCACCGTACATCTTAATGATTTCATCATCAGAACCGAAGCCCAATGCCCGAACAAGTTCAGTCATTGGAATCTTACGGGTCCGGTCGATCCGGACATATGAGAGGCCCTTAGCGTCGGTTTCAAACTCTAACCAAGCACCTCGGTTAGGAATGACAGTGGCACCGTAAACGGTCCGACCATTCTTGTCTGTTTCTTCATTATAATAAACACCAGGGGAACGGACTAATTGTGATACAATAACCCGTTCAGCACCATTGATAATAAACGTTCCTTGTTCGGTCATCAGAGGGAAATCGCCAAAGAAAACATCCTGTGACTTAATTTCTCCTGATTCATGGTTCGTTAACCGCAGCGTAACGTGTAGTGGTGCCGAGTAGTTTGCATCATGTTCACGAGCTTCATCAACGGTATATTTGGGTTCAAGTAGTTGGTAATCAACGAACTCTAACGAAAGGTTTCCTTGGAAATCTTCGATTGGCATAATGTCATCGAACATATCACGGAGGCCTTCGTCAAGAAACCACTGGTACGAATTCTTTTGGATTTCGATCAAGTTAGGGAGATCCAAAACTTCTTTGATTCGTGCGTAGCTTCGACGGGTCCGGTGCTTGCCAAATTTAACCAAGTGTCCTGCCAAGTTGTTCACCTCTCCATTTTATTCAGCGAATTGAACCAATTGTTACAGTTTGATTACATTTTTGAAAAATGCGAATAAAAACTGATTTTTTGGCAAAAAAAATCCAAAAGAAAGATTGATTTTCTTACTTTTGGTTTTTATGAGAACCGCTACGGACAATAGATCGCACCGATTCATTTCAATTCACAGTAACATACTGCAAACAGTATACCTATTTAATTTTGTGATGTCAAGTTGTCCTACTCGGTCAACCCATGAAGAATCAGATCAATCAACAGCTGCACGTGCTGTTCGTCCGTCAACTCCCTGCCGCCGATGCGATGAAACTTGCTGAAGAGCGGACTTAAACTGGTGATGTAGAACTCACCAGCTTCCTGTGGCGTGATACCCGCCCGCAGTTTAACTTTAGGGTTGCTGAAATAGGCGGAAATCGGTCCCAAGTAATCCCGACCAAAGACCATCCCCAGCTTCTTCATGTTTTCTGGTTTCAAGTACGCAAAACTCGAATGAATGATTGTAAACACATCACGCGGGTGCACATCCGTTAAGACTTGACTCATTTTGATCAAGTGCGCCTCAGCAGAAAGTTCGGCGCCATTTTCATTAATAGCGTTCAACCGTGTCCGTATCGTCTCCCCCACAGAAGTGATCACTTCAATAAAGATGACTTCCTTATCCTCAAAGTGGTGGTACAGCGCCGGTTGGGTGATTCCGACAGCCTTGGCAATGTCACGCGTCGAGGTGTCTTGATACCCCTTCGTCAGGAAAAGACGTTGTGCTTCTGCTAAAATCGCACGGTGCGTTTTTTCTAATTGGACTTCTCGTTTCAAAGTTAAGTTCCTTTCTGGTTAAGCGCGTGCAGTTCTTCTCTCTTATGCAATTAAACGACATACGCGGTGAATGACTACGTTATATTTTACGCTGAGTGATTTCATTTGTGCAACCCTTAAGATTTAGAAGACCAAAGAAACTGTTAGGGCTGCCGTCTTTTAAACATAAAATCTGCCATGTTTTAAACGACTGGTCAAATCAGGTTAATCCTCTCTGTTCTGTTTATTGCGCTATCAAATCCAAACGGCGAACACCATTTGCCATCTAAAAAAGGATGACACCAACAATGATGTCATCCTTCATAAAGACTAATCAGTTGTCTTACTTGCTGGCAACAGGTTCCGATGTGTCTTTGGTTTCTTTAACTTTAATTTCTTTGACATTAATGGTGATCTTGCCCTGGCGTGCGCCAAGGGTCACTTGATTACCTGCCTTGATTTCACCTGAGAGCAACGATTCGCTCAACCGGTCTTCAATCTCGGTCTGCAGTGCCCGCCGAATTGGTCGCGCACCGTATTCCGGATCGAACCCAGCATCGGCAATCACATCAATCGCTGCCGGGGTGATCTTAACACGAATACCCTGGTCAGCAATTCGGTCAATGACCTGTTTTGCCATCAACTTAACAATCTGGTGCAGCTCATCCTTCTTCAATGAGTGGAAGATAACAATTTCATCGATCCGGTTCAAGAATTCTGGCCGGAAAGATTGTTTCAACGTCTCACGAATCGTGGCTGCCATTGCATCGTAGTTGTCAGACATATCTTCGGCACCGAACCCAACGGTCTTTTCATCACGCAGGGTAGTCGCACCAAGGTTAGAGGTCATGATCATAATGGTGTTTCTGAAGTCCACTTTACGACCCTTTGAGTCGGTCAGGTAACCATCATCAAGCACTTGCAGTAACAGGTTAAAGACATCCGGGTGCGCTTTTTCAACTTCATCAAAGAGAACAACTGAGTAAGGCTTTTGACGGACCTTTTCAGTCAGTTGACCCCCTTCTTCGTACCCGACATAGCCTGGCGCAGACCCAATCAAACGACTGGTGGAGTACTTCTCCATGTATTCAGACATGTCGACACGAATCATGTTGTCTTCGGAGCCAAACATTGCTTCAGCCAAAGCCTTAGCGAGTTCAGTCTTCCCAACACCGGTCGGGCCAAGGAACATGAACGACCCAATTGGCCGGTTTGGATCCTTGAGTCCAGAACGGGCACGCCGAATGGCACGTGAAACAGCTGAAACAGCTTCTTCTTGGCCAATGACCCGCTTGTGCAAAACACTCTCCAGGTTAATCAGCCGTTCTTGTTCAGTCCGTTGCAGTTGGGTAGTTGGTACCCCTGTCCATTCGGAGACCACCTCAGCGACGTCTTCGCCGGTGACGTTCAGATCATAGCGATTTTCACCCTCAGTGTCCTGAGCCTCAGCAGCCTTCTTATTTTTCTTTTCAAGCTTCTCACGCAGATCCAGTTCCTGTGTCCGCAACTGGGCAGCTTCTTCAAACCGCTGATCTAAGATAGCTGCTTCACGCTGATCAGAAAGGTCTTCAAGTTTAGCTTCTTGAGTTGATCGCTTAGATGGCTTGTCCATCCGACTGATACGAACCTTAGCAGCTGCTTCGTCCATTAGATCGATGGCCTTATCTGGTAAGAACCGGTCAGTGATGTAACGAGAAGAAAGCTTAACGGCCTGTTCCACAGCGTCGTCGGTAATGTTGGCGTGGTGGTGATCTTCGTAACGAGACCGAAGCCCCTTCAGGATTTCAATCGTTTCGTCTTCCGTTGGTTCATCAACTTGCACGGTGGCAAATCGACGTTCCAAGGCTGCGTCAGATTCAATGTACTTTTGGTATTCATCCAGCGTCGTTGCCCCGATGGTTTGCAGTTCACCACGTGCTAGTGCAGGTTTGAGGATGTTCGAAGCATCAATGGCCCCTTCAGCCCCACCGGCACCAATCAACGTGTGCAGTTCATCGATAAACAAGATAACCTGCCCATCGTTGTAAATTTCTTCGATGACCTTCTTCAAACGGTCTTCGAATTCACCACGATACTTAGTACCGGCAACCAGTGACCCCATATCAAGGGCCATCAGGCGCTTGTTTTGCATATCTTCCGGCACGTTTCCAGCAACGATCCGTTGTGCCAATCCTTCAGCAATGGCCGTTTTACCAACACCTGGTTCACCAATCAAGACAGGGTTGTTCTTGGTCCGCCGTGACAGAATCTGAATAACACGGCGCACTTCTTTGTTTCGGCCAACTGTTGGATCCATTTGATCGTCGCGAGCCAGTTGGGTCAAATCACGGGCAAGTGAATCCAGAGTAGGTGTCCCGCCCTGTTGTTTAGCACGGCCGCGTTGTGCACCGCGTCGTTTTTCTTGGGTTTCACTGACGCCAAGTTTACGCATAATGACTTTGCGTGCTTGTGCCAGGTCAATATTTAAATTCATCAGAATACGTGAGGATAGAATGGTTTCATCACTTAAGAGCGCAAGCAAGATATGCTCAGTACCAATCTTGGTTGAGCCAATCCGTTTAGCTTCATCGCCAGCAACCGACAACATATCCTTAGCCTTAGGCGAGTATGGCAAATAAGTGTCCTTATCCACGTTGCCTAAGGTCCCGTAACCTGTAAACCGTTCAATTTCTTCGCGCACATCGTCTTCGCTAATGGAGAACTGTTGTAAAACCTTGTTTGCGATCCCGTTCTTCTCAATAGTGAGTGCTAAAAGTAAGTGTTCAGTACCAACCGCTTGGTGCTTAAAATACTTGGCTTGCTCCTGTGCCAATGCCAATACGCTCTTTGCACTTGGGGTAAAAAGATTGTCCATATCAATTCCTCACTTTCTTAGCTTTCGTAGCGCAGATGTTTCAAAATGCTAACTAAAATCCGTGCTCGTAAGCCGTTTTCTTGTGCGCGGTTATCCATTTTCAAAGTGTCTTTACTAATAATCGTCAAAATGATATTCGCTTCTCGTCTACCAATGACATCACTTTCATAAAGCCCCTGTATTACAGCATAACCGTCTCGTTGACCAATTGAATCACCAATCGTTTCAATCAAAGAGTCGAGCACATCTGTATCATCCAAAAGATTCACTTTTTCGATACGGATGTAGCCGCCACCCCCGCGTTTGCTTTCCACCAAATAACCGTTAGATAATGTGAAGCGCGTCTTGATAACGTAATTAATCTGAGAAGGCACGACGTTAAAGAGATTGGCAACCTCAGATCGGCGAATTTCAACGTGCTCGGTGTCCGATAAGATCTGTTTTAAATACTTTTCGATAATATCGGAAATGTTTTGATTTTGCACGCTTCTTCCCTCCATTCACCAACTCAACAATTTACTTTGACTAATGTTGACTTTCATTATACGAATCTTTGGTAAAAAAGCAAAGCATTATACTTTAATTATAACGATAAAACGGGCAAAATACCGATTTAAATGGGATTTCTTTAAATTTTTTTCTTGCCCGGATTTGATTTGCTTGTGCTGGCGATTGGAGATTGAAGATTAAAGCGTGGACCTCATCTGTGCGGCAATAAAGAAAAGTTTTGCCATCCCGACCATATTGCGGTTGCAGGCCGCAAATAAAAATGATGTAACCCGTTCCTGAAAAATCGAGATTTAATTGAATACCGGGCAATGACCTCGGCTGCGCTTGGTGACCATAGTGTTAAAAGCCAAAAATACATAGTCCAGATAAAACGGCAAAAGGCCCATAAGCAATCCCATGAGCCAGTTTTGTCACGTTTTTCTCGCTTACATGATCCGCTGAACTCATGACCCGACTTTAATCGCCGTTAACTATCAGTAAAGAATGACCATAGAAATCGTCTTGATAGCCGAAAATTCAAACAAACTTTCTGCTTACACTTGTCAGCGGATTAACACTGATAAATGCAAGCATACAGGAACCCGGTCTGTCCTTATCGAACCAATAGCAAGCTGTTTCTTCCTATTAAAGTAAGAACCTGGAAAAATACGAAACAAAACGTCCCACCACAAATGCCTAAAAAGACAAATCATGGTGAGACGTTTACTTTTATATGTTCCTGGAAACAAATGAAGCGGAAGACGGGATTCGAACCCGCGACCCCCACCATGGCAAGGTGATGTTCTACCACTGAACTACTTCCGCACAATGCCGACTAGAGGATTCGAACCTCCGACCTCCTCATTACTAGTGAGATGCTCTGCCAACTGAGCTAAGTCGGCGAAAGTGATTATATTAAGTTAATGTTGCCCCGACTTCAGCGCCGTAATTACCCATAAAAAAGGCGCCCGACTGGTAGCCAGACGCGGTAATCACTATCGGGAAAACAAGATTTGAACTTGCGACCCCCACGTCCCGAACGTGGTGCTCTACCAAGCTGAGCTACTTCCCGATTGCTGTTAAGAAACAACAAAATGCACCCAGTAGGAGTCGAACCTACAACCTTCTGATTCGTAGTCAGACACTCTATCCAATTGCGCTATGGGTGCATAATCAAACTATTAAATTGTGAAACAATGCCGAGGACCGGGATCGAACCGGTACGGTCATCACTGACCGCAGGATTTTAAGTCCTGTGCGTCTGCCAATTCCGCCACCCCGGCAGGAAAATGACGCTCTAAAAGCGGAAGACGGGATTCGAACCCGCGACCCCCACCATGGCAAGGTGATGTTCTACCACTGAACTACTTCCGCACAATGCCGACTAGAGGATTCGAACCTCCGACCTCCTCATTACTAGTGAGATGCTCTGCCAACTGAGCTAAGTCGGCGAAAGTGAATTTGCTATTCAATTCAATGCGGGTGAAGGGACTCGAACCCCCACGTCGTAAGACACTAGAACCTAAATCTAGCGCGTCTGCCAGTTCCGCCACACCCGCGTGGTGTACCTGGATAATGAGCCGTGACAGGCTCGAACTGTCGACCCTCTGATTAAAAGTCAGATGCTCTACCAACTGAGCTAACGGCTCAAATGGAGGATACAGGGCTCGAACCTGTGACCCTCTGCTTGTAAGGCAGACGCTCTCCCAACTGAGCTAATCCTCCATAAAGATAATGGGAAGTATATCGTGATACAATTGTTGTCGACCTCGTCGAAACAACTATTTAATATTATCATCTCAAGTATTTGATGTCAACATCTTTTTTTGAGAAGGTTGAATAGTTATGCATATAAAAAAGTCCCGCTAATCAACCGCAAGAACTACTATACACTCCTTTTTTTAAAAAAGCTACCCCTTTTTCAAATTAAATCAAATTAATTGGGCGTAAGGGTGGCTCGTTTTCACCTCGGTTTCATTTACAAAAAACCAAAAAGAACTTACCCACCCAAACAGGATGAATAAGTTCTCTTGTTTATCTCATAAACATGTATTTAGACTGGCTGGATATGCAGTATCTGGCCTAATCTTCTTTCGTGATCTTAGTCTGCCCGCCCATGTATGGTTGCAAGGCTTCTGGAATATTAACAGTGCCATCCGCGTTTTGGTAATTCTCCAAAACGGCAGCGACAGTCCGGCCAACAGCCAGCCCTGAACCGTTCAACGTGTGGACATACTGCAACTTACCATTGTCATCACGGTACTGGATGTGCGCCCGTCGTGCTTGGAAATCCGTTGTGTTAGAACAGCTGGAAATCTCACGGTAACGATCTTGGAATGGTAACCAAACTTCGAGATCATGGGTCATAGCAGCTGTGAAACTCATGTCGCTAGTCGTCAAGGTGATCACATGGTATGCCAAGCCTAGTTTTTGCAGCAGTTCTTCGGCATGCTTTGTCAGTGATTCCAGTTCGGTCCATGAATCTTCCGGCTTTGTAAACTTCACCATTTCAACTTTGTTGAATTGGTGCAAACGGATTAACCCACGGGTATCACGCCCAGCACTCCCAGCTTCGGAACGGAAAGCAGGGGTCAGTGCCGTAAAGTAGACCGGCAACTTTTCAGTTGGGATCACTTCGTCACGATAGTAATTGACCAGTGGGACTTCCGCAGTCGGAATCAACGTTTCGTCAGCTTCCTTTAAGGAATAAACATCTTCTTTGAACTTTGGAAATTGACCAGTCCCATACATCGATTCGCTATTGACCATGTATGGTGGCAGTACTTCAGTAAACCCAGCCTTTTCGTTTTCATCGAGGAAGAAATTGTAGATGGCGCGTTCCAGTCGCGCCCCCTGGCCCACGTAGTATAAGAAACGGCTGCCGGAAACCTTTGCGCCGCGTTCAAAATCAAGAATACCTAAGTTCTCACCGATCTCCCAGTGTGATTTCGGCTTAAAGTCAGTAAACGTTGGCATTTCGCCCCACTTCCGGAGTTCGACGCTGCCCTCTTCGGTCAACCCAACAGGCACTTCGTCATTTGGAATATTTGGCAAGCGTGAAGTTTTATCTGAAACGTCTTCAGCGATGGCCGTCAACTGTTCATCCAACGCTTTGATATCGGCGCTGACCTGCTTCATTTGTGCAATCTTATCACTGGCATCTTCCTTATTCCGCTTCAATTGTGAAATTTCATCTGAGACTGTATTCCGGTTGGCCTTCATGGTCTCACTCTTCACGATCAGATCACGGCGTTTTTGATCCAGTGCCAACAGATCATCAATTTCTTTTGCGTCAACTCCACGGGTTGCTAACTTTTCCTTTACGAAATCTGTTTCGGTCCGGATCAACTTTAAATCAAGCATATTAATACTTCTCCCTTCGTTATTGTACCGTCAAAAAAAGCCTTCGCCCCCAAAAGATTGGGACGAAGACTTCGCGGTACCACCCAAGTTTGCAGCCTTTGCCGCACACTCTCATCGGTAACGGCGATCACCGTACAGGATTAACTGTCCGCTTTCGTGCGATGGAAGTTCGGTCAACGGCTCTCAGCTTGCACCGTTTCTCTGGATAACCTACTGAAGTCACACTGCGTTTTTATTACTGTCACTATAGTACGATACTCTGTCATTTTTCGCAAGCCGGAGACAAGAGGCCATCCTTAAAGCGCCAGTGAAGCCATCTTTTCATCCACAAGATCCAGCACTTTTTTCTGTGCGGACTTGTCCTCAACGAAATCCAATTCGTCACCATTGATCATCATCTTGGGCGACTTGTCGTAGTGCGCATACCAGTCAACGTACCGCGCATCTAATTGTTTGTAGTAGTCATATAGACTTGGATCCTGGGCGACTTGCTCGTATGACCGGCCGCGTTTCTTGATTCGGTCAAGCATCGTATCAAACGAAATGTTGATATGGATTAATAAATCCGGGTTCTTTTTATGAACTGCGTGCGGCAGTTCCTCCATCATGTTTTGAAGAAGGGAGTCATAGATGTCCACTTCAGTCTGAGTTGCCCGACCCATGTCAGCGTTCAGTTTAAAGAGTAATGAATCTTCGAAGATCGAGCGATCAAGGACCGTCTCATCATCTTTGAAGGCCTGTTTAATACTGTCCAAGCGCTTGTTTAAGAAATAAATCTGCAACAAGAACCCGTATTTCTTTGGGTCTTGGTAGAACAGCGGCAAAATTTCATTATCTTCAACTGATTCATAAAACGCCGGTTTGTTTAAATGGTCGGCAAGCAAATTTGTGAGGCTTGTCTTTCCGGCACCAATTGTTCCTGAAAGTACAATCATGGCTTTAAATTCTCCTTTTAACTCCAAAAGTCAGCACAATCAATTGTATCATCAGAAATTTTAAATGCAATATGTTGGGGTTTAATTTTTCGCTGGACAGCGTGAACCCGCAATTGAAGTCTGAAAAAAGGCCGCTATTGCCGGCAGTCCCGCACTGCAAAAGACGCTCACTTTTGGCTGCCCTTCAGCTGGCGGAAACCAGTGACATTTTTCCGCTGCCTGATCCTCTGAAATAGCAATAATCCCGACAAATGCGCATCTCATCAAAACAAGCGTTTCTCAAAAAATTCAACTGAATTTTTTGAGAAACGCTTGTTTTCTGGAAA
The DNA here is from genome assembly GCF_001435975.1 of Secundilactobacillus collinoides DSM 20515 = JCM 1123. Taxonomy (GTDB): domain Bacteria; phylum Bacillota; class Bacilli; order Lactobacillales; family Lactobacillaceae; genus Secundilactobacillus; species Secundilactobacillus collinoides. The sequence goes on along the minus strand of NZ_AYYR01000125.1, from coordinate 2,508 downwards.
CGTAAACGGGATGCGTCCCAGTCTTAATCAAAATAATAATTAGTCCGTGGTGTCCTCAGTCGAAGCTTCGTCGCGCTTATGCGGTTCAACATCAACTTCATCAAGCGGAATCAGCCTCGTATGGTGCCGAATTTTATAGTAGAAGAACAGAATGATGAACAGCGGCACACTGAGGTAGGTAACCAGGATCTTTTCCCAATCAAAATGGACAAATGAACTTGGGTCTTGACCCACGATAACGATAATACACAAGATCAGTGCTAAGAGCGGCCCAACTGGGAACCACTTGGCATGGTACTTCAGTTCACTCTCCTTGTGACCCTGTTTGACGAACGCCCGCCGGAAACGGAAGTGAGAAATTGCGATCCCGACCCAGGCAATGAATCCGGTCAGCCCCGAAGCGGCAACCAGCCAAACGTAAACCTTAGGACCCGCAATGCTGGCAAAGAAGGTCAACGCACCGACAACGGTCGTTGCCACCTGTGCACGAAGCGGTACCCCATGCTTTGTTGTGTGTTCAAAATACTTCGGTGCATAACCGTCCAAAGACAGTGAATACAGCATCCGTGAAGAAGCGTACATCCCAGAGTTTGCGGCTGACATTACTGACGTCAAGATAACCGCGTTCATGACACTGGCCGCAGCTGCCAAACCGGCTCGCTTAAAGACCAATGTAAATGGACTGATTGCAATATCTGATGCGGAAGAGCCCAGAAGATCAGGACTCGTGTACGGAATAATACATGCAATGACAAAAATAGCAAAAATATAGAATAACAAGATTCGCCAGAAGACCTGGTTGATGGCCTTTGGAATACTCTTTTCAGGGGTCTTTGACTCGCCGGCCGTAATGCCGACTAATTCGGTGCCTTGGAAGGAGAATCCGGCAACAACGAACACACTTAACGTTGCTGGAATCCCACCAACAAATGGTGCCTTCTTATACGTAAAGTTTTCCAAACCCGTTGCGTGGCCGCCCATGATACCAAAAATCGTCAACACCCCGACGGCAAGGAAAACGATAACCGTAACGACTTTGATCATGGCCATCCAGTATTCCGTTTCACCAAAGGCTTTAACCGTTAACGCGTTGATCAAGAAAATGATGATCAATACAGACACACTCCAGATCCAGCTTGGAATGTTTGGCAACCAGTATTTCATCACCAGGGCTGCCGTACTAATATCAACGGCCAGCGTAATGGCCCAGTTAAACCAATAATTCCAGCCCATCGCAAACCCGAGGGCGGGATCAACATACTTTGTTGAGTACGTGGCAAACGAGCCGGAAACAGGCATGTTTGTGGCCATTTCCCCAAGACTCGTCATCAGGAAGTACACCATGGCCCCCATGGCGACGTACGCAATCAGGGCCCCTCCTGGACCGGCAGTGGAAATTGCGGACCCGCTCGCAACAAAGAGCCCCGTCCCAATACTACCGCCAAGCGCGATCATCGAAAGGTGCCGGGTTTTGAGTTCCCGTTTCACCTGATGATCGTTTTCATTATCTGCCATGCTAAATTCCTCTCACTTTCCTAACAGTTAAACCTCATTAGTTTTAACCGGAATTTCATTTTGCAAATAGAAAAACGGCCCGCCCGCAGTTTACCCGCGAGAAGACCGATTAATAGGTTCATCGTCATCATCGTAGGAAGCTCTCCGCGGTAAGCGACAGTGCCAGCCCTGTTAAGACTGACCCCAGCACGGTAACGGATCAGGGTCACCACACTTCGGCAAAACTTCCTTTAACCACGGCTCACGGGCACTGATCTGCCTAACCGTGGCGACTCCTAAGTTCTGCGCCTCTTCTATTCGATAGATACATACTATACCGATTGCACCTCGTTTGCAATCAGTATTCGGTGTGAGTTGATTTACTCATCAAACATTAATCAAGCACCCTTGCGTAAATCAGTTCCAGCTGACCCGGTTGATAAAAGGCGTGGTCTGAATGCTGATACTGGTCAACTAAAGCAAAACCCAATTTGATCAACACACGTTGCGAGCGTTCATTTTCTTTGAGCGAACTCGCCCATATTTTTTGAAACAGCCGCTCCTTGGTGACATAATCAATTAAGCCCGCCCCCGCTTCGGGCATGTAGCCTCGTCCCCAAAACGCCTGGTTCAAAACGTACCCGAGTTCACTTTCATCGTAGATTGGACTGCCATCTTTGCCCATTTTTTCATAGAGGCCGATGCTGCCAATCACTTTTTCGGTGCGTTTTTCAACCAGTGCATAGACCATCTCCGTTGACATCGCCCGTCGCAACATAAACTGGGCGTCCTCGAGAGTTCGTGCTGTTTGAAAACCGGCGGCCAAGGCGCTATTAGGATTACCAACAATTTCATAGTAATCAGCTAAATCAGATTCTAAAAATGGCCGTAGCAGCAGGCGGTCAGTTTGCAGTAGCAACGTCATAATTCTTCGTCCTTTAAGTAAGATGCGTTAAAATCCCCGATTTAAAATTGAAGTGCAACACTTGATAACTAGACCAATTAGACTAGCTT
>NZ_AYYR01000023.1 GCF_001435975.1 Secundilactobacillus collinoides DSM 20515 = JCM 1123 | reverse complement strand
CTAGTCTAATTGGTCTAGTTATCAAGTGTTGCACTTCAATTTTAAATCGGGGAACTTTCTCCAGAATAAAAAATGTCCTCTATTAAAATCCAAATGTCGAATTTAGATTTTAATAGAGGACGCTTTTATTTAGAAACCGCGCGCTTAGACTAAATACCCCACTGGCACTGCAGTTATAACTTTTTATTCGATGATTGATCTGCATTATATAAACTACGCCTCAAGTGGCCACGATTTTATAGCACAAATGTATATTGCATCTGTTATTTATCTATTGAAATCGTTGCAAATAATGATCAAAGTCCTCATCTTCATCGATTGACGCATCCAGCTTTCCTTGATACCAGTCGATCTTATGCCGAACGATCTCCAGGTTAGCTTCAAGTTCCTTGATCTCATCTTCCGCATTGCGTTTAACACGGTCCAGTAGTTCGACCCGCTGCGGAATCGTCGCATCACCCTGAGCCCGCCAAGTGACATAGTCTTTTAATTCACCCATGCGCATCCCGGTGCCCTTTAAATGCAGGATAAAACCGATCCACTTGATATCCTGATCCGTGTAAAAACGCTGGCCGTTACCATCATAGTGCGGCTTGATCAGCCCTTCGTCTTCATAGTAGCGCAGGGTCGAGTTTGGCAAGCCAACCTTCTTACTAAACGCACCAATTTTATATATTGTTTCTGCCATGTGCGCACCTCCTCGTATCGCTGTCTATTAGCATATTACTTCAAGTACACTTGAAGTCAACAATTTAGGACCCTTTTTTTTGAACACAAATGCCCTGCAAGGCCATAATCATCAGCTATTAGCCAATTTCTAAAAGTGCTAAACTAAGGGTAACAAATCCCTTTTGGAGGTTAGGTCAATGACAACTGAACAAACACCAAAAATTGCATTAGGTACTTGGGCTTGGGGCGATGCCGGTGGTGACGATTACTTCGGAGGTAATGTGAAGACTGAAGTTAATCTGCGACCTGTGGTGGACGCTGCCATGCGTTCCGGATTAACTTTCTGGGACACTGCCTACGCTTACGGCACCGGTGCTTCTGAGAAAATTCTTGGCAACCTCTTGCAAAGTTACAAGCGCCAGGAATATGTGTTGTCGACAAAGTTTACGCCGGGTATGACTGCTGATTCAGAAACGGCCATGAGCGACATGCTGGCGGGCAGTCTCAAACGGCTGCATACGGATTACGTGGATCTGTACTGGATCCATAACCCAACCGACGTTGAAAAATGGACACCGCAGCTGATTCCGCTGGTAAAGAGCGGCCATATCAAGCGGGTCGGTGTCTCAAACCACAATCTGGCTCAAATCAAACGAGCAAACGAGATTCTGGGTAAAGCTGGCATTCAGGTCAGCGCCGTCCAGAACCACTTCAGTCTGCTCTACCGTTCCTCAGAGGAAGCGGGCATTTTGGACTACTGTTTACAACACGACATCGATTTTTTCTCCTACATGGTTTTAGAGCAAGGCGTTCTAACGGGAAAGTACAACGTCGACAACCCGCTTCCAGAAGGCAGCCAGCGCGCCAAAAACTATAATCCGCAACTGCCAAAACTCGAAAAATTGACAGCTGCACTCACCGAAATTGGTGCCAAACAGTGCGCATCAGCAGCTGATGTTGCGACGGCTTGGGCCATTCAAAAAGGCACCATCCCGATTATTGGCGTCACCAAGGCTAAGTACATCGCTGATGAGCAACGGGCCATCAAATTTAAGCTTTCGCTTGAAGAAATGCACCGGCTTGAATCCCTAGCGAGTGAGACGGGTGTTGATACCCGTGGCTTCTGGGAAAAACCAATGACGGATTAACAAACTCTTTATGCAAGGCATCTTGACATTTTAACTGTTAAGATGCCTTTTTGCTATATACAAATGGACTAACACCACCCTGAAATTTCACATGAACCAATGCCTGCATCGTTTTTTAACCAAGAAAGTGTGAAGACGCATTCTTTGAAATAACCGGGCTGGTTCGCTACACTTGTTTTAAGATCATTCGTATCTAAAACCCACAAATAGCTTAATTGGCGGACCAATTTGGCCTTAACCATGAAATCTTTTTTATTTGTATCATGCAATATGCTGATAATTTAGGCTGTTTAAAGAGAAGGTGTGCCATGGAAGTGCCAACAGGTAAACGTGTCTCCATGTTCGAATTGTTTTATGACTTAGTCTTTGCGTACATGATTGCGCAGGCAACTGACCTGATTCACCATCTTCACCACGGCGTACTCAGTTCAACGACCCTGTTGATTTTCGTGTTTGTGATTGTTGTTTTTATCAACTCTTGGATGGTCCAATCGGTCTTCACGAACCGCTATGGAAAATCATCCTGGATCGATATCGGCTTTACTTTCGTTGACATGATGATTCTGCTTTACATGTCCAACGCGTTTGCAGCAACACTCAATACCGACTTGCACCCCTTTTTCATCGCTGCGGGACTGTTATCATTAACCCTGCTGCTGCAGTACCTCATTGTCTTCATCCGAACGCGGGAACCGGTCGACCGGCGCATCGCTGCTGATTTCGCCGCGATTCTTTTGTTACGAACGGTGACATTGTTAGTCGCCGGCATCCTCCCGTTACGGTATGGATTGCCTTTAGCACTCGTCGGAATCCTCGTGAGCTGGATTGCACCGGCCTTCACAGGACACCATACCCGCCAGCATCCAATCATTTTCTCCCACCTGCTAGAACGACTCACACTGTTGACGATCATTACCTTTGGTGAGGCCATTGTAGGCATCGCTACGTTTTTCACTAAGATCGAGCTCTCCTGGACGTCCGTTTGCGTTTTTATGATTATCGCCGCACTGTTTTTCATTTACATTGTTCAGTTTGATCATTTGATTGAAACAAAACGAACTGGTGAAACTGGTAACCTATTGATATATTTGCATTACCCAATCATCTTTGGGCTCAGCCTGGTGACGGTGTCCCTGCACTTCGTAGCTGATGCTGAAGCAAACCTCAATTTTGCGGTCACGGCATTGTACATCGGCATTGGTCTGTTGCTGTTCGGCACCTGGGTTGCTAAGCATTACAATCAGGCAGCTTTTCTGAACCATAACCACATGGGCGTCTGGTTCACACTGACCACTTTGATCGGCTATGCCTTAAGTTTGTGGTTTGACGCGTTTCCCGAAATCGTCACGACCACGGCGATCATGACCGTCATTGCTTGTAGCTACACCGTTTATTACCATTTTCATGCCCAAAATAACTCATAAAAAGACTAGATTGCTGCTGTTTGCTGGCAATCTAGTCTTTTTTAAGTTTGAACCACAGTCAATATTATCTTTAAATCATCCTAAAATACTGGCTCTTTGCCACTAAAACCAACTATTACTTCACATTTTTTTCATCATCAGCCTGCGTCAGTTGAGTGAGTCGTACCCGCTCCAACAGTTGTTTCAACGTTTGAACATCGGTATCCGAAAGATTGCTTAAGTAGGCGTCAAACGTGTCACTCTCAAACCGAAACAACCGGTCCTTCAATCCCTCACTCTTCGCCGTTGGGTACAACACTTTCAACCGGCTCTGCGTCGGGTGATCACGTTTTTCGAGATACCCATCCGCGACTAGCTTTGAAATGGCACGAAAAGCGGTGGTCCGGTCAACGCCAATTGCCGTTGCCAACTCCTGCATGCCAATGCCCGGGTGTTCCAACACCCTGATTACGTAAATAAACCGATTATCGCCTAAATGTTCATCTCGCCATTCACGATTAGCAGTACTATTGACCTCGCGGGCGATCCAACCGATGTCCCGCCAAATTTGTTTACCATTTTTTTCTTCATCTGTCATGGATCTATTATACCAAATAGATGTTGCATATACAACATGAACGTGATATTCTTGTTGCAAATACAACAAGAAAGACAGGTGAACACATGCTCTCATTTTTAACTTTTAATTGGATCATGGCTATCACACCGGGACCAAACACGATCATGGCCCTTTCTGAAGGTCAAAACAAAGGCTTCCGACGCGGTTTATCGTTTAATTTTGGCAGTTTCATCGGCTTTTGGCTGGTCGGCCTCTTGGTGGCTGGACTGTCGGCAACCGTTTTTGATAATCCGCAACTTACAGCAGTACTCAAGGTCATCGGGTCGCTATATCTGGTTTATCTTGCCATTCACAGCCTCATGCCCGCCAGTGCTATTAATACTACTGACGGTCTCCGCCATCCGATTTGCTCGGCCATCCTGCTCCAGGCCGCAAATATCAAAATTTACCTGTATTACATTGCTGGCTTAACCGGGTTTGCGACCGTTTTCCCCAACACCCAATACAGCCTGTGGTTCAAGCTCATTATCATGGTCACCATTGGGATTTTAGGCACGCTGATCTGGACGCTGATCGGCAACTATTTGAAGACGTTTTATGATCACCATCACCGTAGCGTCAACCTGGTTGTTGCGCTGCTCCTACTGGTCAGTGTGATCGATCTGTGGCGCTAACCTACTTCTGATTGATGTACCAATCGTAGGCGTTGTCGTGAAGAATGCGCTGCTGCGCCGTGTCATCAAACAAGCTGTCAAAATGGGCAATATCAGCCTTCTCAAATTTATGGGCTACCCGCGTACCGGGAATATCTGAGCCGAACATCAGTGCCTTTGGATTTATGTCATTGAGCTTGACCAGTACCGGCCAAGGATCAAAGTCTAAGCGACCGAAACCAGATGCTTTAATTTTGACGCCTTTATCAGCCAACTCATACAGCGTTGGAATCGACACCTTGCGCATCCCCACGTGGTCTATGGATAACCGCGGAATTTGTGTCAAAACGGGTACCATGTCGGCTAACTGCTGGGGGTTAACCTGCAGTTCAATCGTCCACCCCGCCACCTCATAGGCTCGTTGCGCAAAGTCAGCAATGGCCGTCACGCTGGCGCCGTTGCCCCGAAACAGATTGAATCGTGCCCCAGCCACACCACGTTGCGCTAAAGCCAGAATATCAGCATCGCTGGCAGTCGTTTTTACGTTAGCAATCGCGACGTACTTGCGGTCTGGGTACTGCGCTGTTAATTCTTTCAGAATCTGTAAGTAGCCGGTATCGTACCCCTGAAATGAACCGGAAATAATCGCGCCGCCATCGACCTTAAGCGCCATGCTGGTCAGCAGATTCTCATAACTGGCAAAGGGAAACGCATCGGGAATGAAGCCATTGTTTGCTTCAAGGTGGAACCGGGTATCAATGACGTGGAAATGTGCGTCAAATAATTTCATTGTTGTGCCTCCGCATTAGGTTATTGTTGTTAAGATTAACTATAGTCCATTTTGGGTACTCACAAACACCTTATTTTATAAGACCGTAAAAGTCTGGGGCAAACGCTCATATTAGCGATAAACGGGGCTAAAAAGCGTACTTTGATGTGTTGTTCTCCCCTCGCATTAAACATCTTTTCTCTTACCCGTATCACACCACGGCAAGCACAGAAGCGGCCTATTTTACAAAATCTCAATCTGAGATCTGATAAAATAGGCCGTTTCCGCGTAGTCTTTATCGAGTTTGCCGATCGCACTCTACTTTAATAGTGAGGTGACGGTTTCACCAGCACCATACAGCGATTCCCAGTCTTCGGTAAACTGGTCGACCGCATTGCTGATTGCTGGGTTGGTCAACGCTGTGTGTAAAACATCCACACCCATAGTGGCTGCTTGAGCTCCGGCCGCAAACGCATCGTTGACCTGCTGAACCGTGTGAAAACTGGCAGCCAGAATCTTCGTTGATGCGTGCTCACGGGCGATTTGGTCAGCCAGTCGGCCAATCACCGCATAGGCATCAACATTCATATTGACCATTCGGTTGACATAAGGTGCTAAATAATCGGCCCCGGCAGCGATGGCCAGGCGACCCTGAAACTCACTGTAAATGGCGGTGGCTGTCAAATGAACACCTTCTGATTTCAGTTGTTTCATCGCAGCGAGGCCGGCCTCGTTTGTTGGCACCTTTATATAAACAGTGTCGTCAACTTCTGCCAGGATCGTATGCGCATCACGCACCATTTGATCAGTGGTCCGGCCAACCACCTGCGCGTGCAGCGTTCGGTCAGGGCCAATCAGTTGGCGGACTTGCCGCAGCTGCTCGAAAAACGGCACCGGCCCCTCCTTTTTAACGATGGACGGATTCGACGTCACACCGGCGATGGGTAACGTTGCGATGGCTTTTGAAATATCATCGAGGTGAATTGTATCTAGTAAAAATTCCATATGATTGCCTTCCTTTACATTATTGTGCTAAGACCCGTTTGGCTGTTTCTTCATCGGTGATCAGCGTATTCAAAATGCCCATCCCCAGTAACGTTTTGATGGCGGGTGCCTTGGTCAATGAGCGCGCCACACCAACGCTGTGCGGCACTGTCTGCAGCTGAGTCAACGGGATCGCAATCGTGCGGTCCAATAAGTCACCCTTCAAAATTTTCCCAGAACGATCAAAGAATGTGCAACAGCAGTCGCCAACAGCGTGCCGTTCTCGTAACAACTGGCAATCCGCGGCTGTCAACAGGTCCCGCCAGCGGCTTGTCGTATTCGTCAGCGGCCCGCCGATACCAACAAACGCAATGTCAAGATTCTGCCAACAGTCTTGAATATCATGAAAGTACTGTGAGCTGATAATCCCATCGCGCACGTATCGCGACTCCTGAACAGCTGCCGCGTCCACAAACAGCGAATGACCGCCAAACTGCCGCGCGGCATCATACACGATACCGTTCACATGGTAGCGGGAATTCGAAGGGCTTGGTCCACCGACCAACGGCACAAACGTTGCATCGGTCTTGATCGGGGCCGACTGTTCCAGCTGACCGATCATGCCAGACAGCACCGACCCCCAGGCAAATCCGACCGTGTTGTGCGGCTTAATGATCTGTTTGAGGTATTGGCTAGCAGCTCGCGACAGCCGCTGATCTTTTTGCTGTGGCGTTTCTTCCCGATTATCGGGGATGATGACCGCTTCGCGAATGTGGAAACGAGCCTTCAATGCTGCTTCAAGTTTAAAAAGAGTCGCGTTAAAATCGTTGATCTCGATTGTGACGATGCGTTGTTCACGCGCTTGCTTGAGCAATCGGCTGATTGTTGTGCGATAGATGTCTAAGTCTTTAGCAATCTGGGCCTGCGTTTCGTTTTCAACGTAGTAGAGATAAGCCACCTTTGCTAATAATTCTCTTCTGGCTGAATTCATTGCACCACCCCGTTTCATAGCTATACCAATTATCGACATTCGGCATCGAAATGTTGTTATTATTTTCACATGTTATGACATAAATCAGGTTTAAAATCATAGTCTATCATGGCGTTCAAAAATGAATCAAGTTTGTTTAGCAATCATTTTTTCAGCTGATTATGAAAGCCTATCGTCAAAATAATTTTCGATCAAATGCTGTTATATCAAGTCTATCACACTGCACACATTTGCGACAGTTTATTTTTTTGCACAAATGTGCACATTTATAGGAACCCGAAATGCAACAAATACCGGTCTGATAGTCACACTTGAGGTCAAGATGACGCTTGTTTCTGAAAACGCTTTCCTTATTGTTTGAATTATCACATAATTAAGACATAAAAAACAGGAGGTCTTTATCATGGTTAAAATTTTTGCTAGTCCATCCACTTACGTTCAAGGTCCCGGTGCGTTGTATGACAGTGCCGACTACATCAAAAAATTAGGCACGAAGGTAATTCTGTTAACGGATAAAATTGTGTTTAACATCGTCGGAAAAGATTTGTTGGCCTACTTACAAGACAACAAGTTTGACGTTAAAAAAGTGTCGTTTGCCGGTGAAGCATCCGACGAGGAAATCACCCGGGTCACCGGAATCGGCAAGGAATTTGGAGCCGAAACCATTATTGGCCTTGGCGGTGGGAAGACCTTGGATAGTGCCAAGGCAATTGCCGACAACCTTGGAATCGCCGTTGCCATCTTGCCGACCCTTGCTTCAACCGATGCGCCATGCTCCCGGTTGTCCGTTATCTACACCCCAGATGGTGCTTTTGAAAAGTACCGGTTCTACACGAAGAATCCCGACTTGGTTCTCGTAGACACAACGGTCGTTGCCGGTGCACCTGCCCCACTATTGGCTTCGGGAATTGCTGACGCGTTAGCCACCAACGTTGAAGCACAAGCTGTGGCAAAGGGCGCCGGTCAAACGATGCTCGCTGCCGACCAAACACTGGTTGGTAACGCCATCGCTGAAAAGTGTGAAGAGACCCTGTTCAAGTACGGAATCGAAGCCTACACCTCAGTTCAGGGGCACATCGCATCAAAAGCCTTGGACAAAATTGTTGAAGCGAACACCCTGATGAGCGGCGTCGGTTTTGAAAGCGGCGGCCTGTCAGCTGCTCACGCCATTCACGATGGTTTGACAGCCCTTCACGGTGAGATCCACACCATGACCCACGGCCAAAAAGTGGCCTTCGGAACACTGACCCAACTCTTCTTGGAAGGTGCCGAAAAGGAACGTGTTGACAAGTTCTTGAACTTCTACCTGAAACTTGATCTGCCAACCACTTTTGCCGATTTAAAGATTCCTGATGTCACTGATGAGGAATTGTTAGCCGTCGGGAAACAATCCTGTGCCGATGGCGATACCATGTCGGAGATGCCGTTTAAGGTTGAACCCGAAGACGTGGTTGAAGCCATGAAGGCTGCCAATGCTTACGCGACTTATGTAAAAGAAAACCAGAAATAACGGCCTGATAGAAAAACACCCAGCTTCCAAATAAAAGGAAACTGGGTGTTTTTTGTGTCCCAATTTAAAAATTCAAACCTCAAGTTTAGTCTGAAAAACGTGTACGATACCTCCAGCTATTTTCACTGCACTTGGCCGGTCGCCCTGCTTTTCAACGGCAACCTCAACCACACCGGGTCTGTGCAGTACGTTGCCCATATAAGCCTTAAAGAAAAATGACGATGTGCCCTTCTCAGAAAAACCATACTTCACTAAATAAGCACCCAATTCACCATTAGCATTCCCCGTTACCGGATCCTCATCATTATCAGAAATCGGCGCGAACATCCGTCCATGAATGTGAAATTCCGGCTGTTTAGCGGTGACCACAAACGGATAAAATCCGTTTGCACCAACCTCTTGGCTAATTTTAGTTAATAATGCTAAATCTGGTTTCAGCTGGTTTAAAGTTGCCAGTTCGACTAGTGGCACCATGACCTTTGAGTGGCCTGTATTGACGATTTGAATTGGCAAATCTGGTATCAAATCCGCCTTCGTCACGTGAAGCGCTTGAAACAAATTTGCTAGTGTCTGGCCTGTAAGTCGTGCTTCAAAGGCAATTTTATTTTGCGTCATTGTTGCGAGCGTTTGCCCATCGTCATCAAGCGCAATCGTAACCGGAATAATGCCCGCCTTCGTCCTGATTTTGAACTGACCGGTTGTCAGTTGCTGCAACTGTGCAAGTAAATTGGCCACCGCAATCGTCGCGTGACCACAGACAGGCGTTTCGCCTGTGGGCGTAAAAAAACGAACCGTAACATCAGCTTCCGTATCCTTCCCTGGAATGACGAAAGCAGTTTCCGAATTGTTTAACTTCCTCGTGATCTGCAACATTTGCGCATCGGTTAAGCCCCTTGCATCCGTGAGAATACTGGTGGCATTGCCTGTGAATTTTGTTTTGGTGAAAGTGTCGACTTGATAGAGATCGTATTGTGTCATTCGAACCCTCCTTGTAATGGCAGCACACTGCTCATTCAGAATTTGTCCAAGGCCTTTTGAGAATAATTCAGGCGCTTTGGTTTACGAATCACATCAATAATTGTCCCATCACGATATTCGACTAAGGCGACCACCTGATCATCAAATTCGACCGGTTCCGGTTTTCCTGCATATTGATAAGCTAAATCACGTAATTCTTCAATCGTCTTTAAAGGAATGTCTGTGTCCGCAAAGGCTTTCAAGAGATCTTGCCGCTTAGGATTTACCGCAACGCCATAATCAGTCACAACGATATCAATGCTTTCACCTGGTGTTGTCACGGAAGTTACCCGGTCACGGACAGTTGGCATCCGACTTCGGATCAATGGTGCAACAATAATTGAAACATCCGCACCAGCCGCGGTATCCGGATGACCGCCCGGCGCCCCGCGAAGGACACCGTTAGACCCCTGGACAACGTTAACGTTAAATGCAGTATCAACTTCCAGTGCGCCTAAAATCACGAAGTTGAGTTGGTTAACGAATGCGCCTTTGTTAAACGGGTTAGCGTACTGCGATGCAGATATCTCAAAGTGGCCCTTAGTATGTGCCGAAGCAACAGCCGCTAAATCAAACGCTTGATCATCCAACACCTTGTTGACGAAGCCTTCATTGAACAAATTAACGATTGGTTCTGTAATGCCACCCATTGCCCAGCCGCATTTAATGTTATCCTTGGCCATATACGCTTTGAGAAAGCTCGTCGTGGCTAACGAAGAGCCGCCAGCACCTGTTTGAAAAGTAAACCCGTTTTTGAAATAGCCAGAATGATACATACACTTTGCCACTTCTTTGGCCATATTCAGCTCGCGCGTGTCCTTCGTCAACCGCAGTGCACCACTGGCGATTTTGCTGGCATCACCAATTGAGTCAACCTTGACCACGTAATCAACGTCGACGCCTTTAATACTGGCTGGAAAATTAGGCGCAGCCACGATTTTGTCAGTAATGATCACGACCTTGTCAGCGTACTTGGCATCACCATCAGCGTATGATAAAACACCGGTATCCGATTGACCGCCTTTGCCGCTGGCATTCCCATATGCGTCACTAGTTGAAGCGCCAATAAAAGCTACGTCAATTTTAACCGAACCATCCTCAATTGCTCGGGCGCGGCCACCATGTGAACGAATGATTGCCGGATGTTTTAGCTTCCCGGCAGAGATTACTTCACCAATTTCATCACGAATGCCGCTGGTTGAGATACCAGTCACCGTTCCGTCTTCGATACAGGGTACCAAATAATTGTGCGCCCTTCCTAAACTGGACGCACACACGGTCAGATTCTTGATGCCAAGCTTATGAATTTCCTTCATGACTAGGTTGACAACGAAGTCCCCATCCCGCAAGTGGTGGTGAAATGAGATCGTCATCCCATCTTTCAGACCAGATTTAATAAGGACATCATGAATTGAATCGACCAGTTTATCACCATTTGGCTTCACATAAGCATGTACTGTCGGCGCGGCTTTTGTATATTCATAGTCGTCACGATAATAGATTCCCTGAAATGGTTCAACACCATCTTTTAAATACACGTCAGGAATATCCCGACCCACTTGATTGATCATACGAGTGCCCCCTTATAAATTCCGGCAGCCTTTGCAAGCTTCAGAGTTCGTTGCGACCCTTCAACCCATGCAATATCCACCATTTTGCCATCCACTGTTAACACACCAACGCCGTTATCCTTACTATTTTGAACAGCCTCTAAAATGTGTTCAGCATGCGCGATCTCTTGAACAGTCGGGTTAAAGACTTCATGCGTGACACCAATCTGCTTTGGGTTAATGCAGGATTTTCCATCAAAGCCCATGTCTTTGATCAGCTGTAATTCTTTTTTGAAACCAGGTTCATTATCAGTATCGGTATAAACGGTATCAAATGCCATGATTCCAGCAGCCCGAGCAGCCATTAATAACTGCGAGCGGGCAACAAATAATTCGGTGCCGGCAACGGTGCGTTTGGCATGCATCGTTCTGGTAAAATCACCTGCACTTAATGCGATACCCATCATGCGTGACTTATCTGCAGTCGCAATTTCATAGGCGTTCATGATACCCAATGGCGATTCTATGGCCGCCATCATCATGGTGGAACCAACCTTTTTCCCGAATTCTTTTTCAGCCGCTTCAATTTTCTTTGCAACTGCCTGAATTTCCGCGGCCGTCTCTGTTTTGGGCAACCGAATACCATCGATGCCGCCAGCAACAGCTGCTCTGATATCTTCGTTGATGAGATCTGAATCTAGTGCATTGACCCGAACCCATCTTTCGACGCCCTGATAATCCACATTTTTTAGTGTTTGATAAAGCTGAATCCGAGCAGAATCTTTCTCACCTGCGGCTACTGCGTCCTCTAAGTCCAAAATGACACAGTCAGGTTTGTAGACGAAAGCATCTTTGACTAAAGCGGCTCGTTGCGTATTCAAAAAAATCATGGACCGCCGTATCCGGTTAATAACTGTCATCTAAAGCACCTCCCAGGGTAACCCAGATTGTTGGTCTATTGCCCGATAAAAAGCGGTTTCAATTCGTGCTTTGATCGTACAGTCTAAGGCGCCTTTATCCACAATCTTCACGGTGGCATCCTCAAGCTGTAATGTCTTGGCCGTTTGTTCAGCTAACGCAATAATATGCTTACCATACTGGTCATAAACACTGCTGTCCAGCGTAATTTTTAACCCGCTCGAATTAGGTAAAATCATGACTTGCGCGTCACTGGATTCTAAGGTCCCAGCGACCGCTTGAGTCTTTATTTTCATGTCGTTACCTCCCGAATTTATTCGTTTACGGCTTCATCATAGCCTGATGAAGTTAAACGGTAAAAGGTAAATAAAGCATTCTCATCATGCCCAAAAAGAATGGCAAATTATCGATTCTCATCATTATTATTCCTAATTAGGTTATAATACAGGCGAAGCCATTTATTATCACGACTCAAATAGGAGAGTGTCATTTCTTGGACGAAAAAGATATTGAAATGCTTTTAGCCATTCAAAAAACACACAGCATCACGCACGCGGCAGAATTATTGTTCATCAATCAATCATCCCTGTCCAAACGACTGCAGATATTAGAACGCCGGCTACACGCAAAGCTTGTTTCCAGAACGAATCAAGGGGTTCAATTCACACCAGCTGGTGAAGCAACACTGCAAACCGCGATTGAAATCAATAAACTCAATAGTGATTTGCAGGAAACCTTGGCGACTGATGAATTAGAGGTTCGCGGAACGCTCAATTTAGGATGTTCCATTAATTATGCGCAATATGAATTACCAGCTTTGTTAGTTGCGTTTCAAAAACAGTACCCCAAAGTGCGGCTCAACATTACAATTGATTATAGTCGAACCATCTATCAACGCTTATTAGCAAACGATGCTATCGATGTCGGCATTATTCGAGGCGAATTTAAAGGCCCACTCCGAAAGATTCCCATTTCAACTGAAGCAATTAATTTAATCTGCCAAAAATCTTCTGACGCTGACAAGCTTCAGGAACTCCCCTTCATTCAACGAAAAACTGATTATCATTTTCAAGATGAGATGAATGATTGGTTAACGGAACACCAATTATCGGTTTTAACCCATCAAACGATCACCGTGAATAATCTGACCTCCTGTGTCGAATTTGTCCGACACGGATTAGGCTGGGCAATCGTGCCAGATATTGCGCTGCACAATTTTGACGGCTACCACCAGGCACTGCAATTAAACCAGCATGCGTTTACACGAACAACTTATTTGATGGCCAAGGCAAATACACTTAACCTGCCTGTTGTCGATGCGTTTTACGAAGTATTAATGCGGGAACGTCAGCAAAATAAAAAGGCATGATCGCTAATGCCTTTTCGTGGCTGCTTCTGTCAGACACAATCAGCTACATTGTAAATGCTCTCTGTACGTCAAAGAGCTTGGGAAAGGTGTGCCTTTCCCAAGCTCTTTTTTAACTTTATTTCGTTTTTTCTTCACCCGTAAACATCTTCATATTAGCCTTCATAGTCCCATAATACCCAGCAGTATACAGCCCACCGTCAACCGGAATATCCAGCCCAGTGATATAGGACGATGCATCACTCGCTAAGAACAAAGCAGCCTGAGCTAACTCATTGGTTTTACCAGAACGGCCAAGCAGTGTCATCTTACCCATGACATCCTGGCCACCAGTCTTTTCCAGAATAGCCTTGGTCATATTCGTGCCACCAATGAATCCTGGCGCAATCACGTTGCTGCGAATGCCCCAATCTGAAAATGAGAACGCTGCGTTGGCGGACAGACCGCGAATTGCCCATTTCGAAGTTGAATAGGCTGTTGACGGTGTCCCGTACATGCCGCCAAGTGACGAAATGTTAACAATGGACCCGCCACCGGACTGTTTCATCAGCGGCGCGCAAAGGTCAATGCCCATCATTGGTCCAGTGACGTTCGTGGCCATCACCTTCTCCCATTCTTTCAGGTCAATATTGGGGTAGGCACAAATTTCATTGGTTCCGGCGTTGTTCACTAGAATGTTTAATTGACCATACGTGTCTTGAGCGAACTGAACCGCCTTTTTCCAGTCGTTCTGTTCAGTAACTTCAAGATGAACGTACGAGGCATCGAAACCTTGATCCCGAATGTCTTTCACGATTGACGTCCCGATTTCGTCCTTTCTTCCGCCAATGATCACCTGTGCGCCTTCGCTGGCAAACAACCGTGCGATTGCTTCACCGATTCCGCTGGTTGCACCGGTCACTAATGCTGTCTTACCTTTTAATGTCATATTAACCACTCCTTTATACTGTTAATGAACATTGTGTCCATCAATTACAAACCACAGTATAAATCCTTCACGGAAAATGACAATCCCTAACCGCAGATACTGGACACATGGCGCAAATCAACCATTAAATCACGACAAAAATAGATTTTTAACAACTTGATTCAACATTTCTGGTGACGCCTTTTGACCAGCATCCACCCACTCTTGGATCAACCCAAAAATAGCGTTACTGAGCGCCACTGCAAGATATTGTTTTTCACTGGCGCTGCTGTACGGAATTTTGAAATGGTCGATTACAAACGACTTAGCAGCTTCAGTCATCGTTTGTTTAATCTGGGTTTGAATATCGGCAGCCCCATTTTTGCCGATTAACAGGGCCAACAGCTGGCCCTCGTTTGTTAATAACTGCAGCAGTGTGGCGAATAGATCATCTTGGGCTAATTGATTCTGAAACGTGATCAATAAGGAGCCGCTCTTCATGAGTTCGTGTTGATACTGATTCACGAGGTCATACTTGTCTTCGTAATGCAGGTAAAATGCGCTGCGGCTAACATGTGAGACGTCGCAGATATCCTTCACAGTTACATCGTCAAACGATTTATGCTGCAATAGCGTAATCATACCCGTGATAATTTTCTGCTTGGTTTTTAAAAACCGCGCGTCGGTGGGTGTCTCTGACATAGAAACGGGACCTCCTTCGTTGAATGATTAGGTTTAATTGTAATCGGTTCACCCGCTGCTGACAACCCGCCCTTACCGTAGCGACTCAGAGACTGGGTCAGCAAGTCAGTCAACGCAAAAAAGCGGCCAACGATGACCGCTTTTACTGTCTTGGAATTTCGGGATCAATGGCTAACACTCGTCGGAGTAAATCACCTGACGTATCGCGTGAGACCGGCTGCTGATTTAGGCCATCGACTGCCTGTAAGTCTTCTGCGGACAGTGTGAATTGCTGTGACGCTAAATTTTCCTGCATCCGTTGCGGGTGCGTCGACTTTGGAATGGTCATGATGCCCTGCTGGGTCTGCCAGCGTAAAATAATCTGTGCGACCGTGGCATCATGGGTCTCGGCAATCCGCGTCAATAGTGGATCATGCAGCAGGTCAGAACTGCCCTGGGCCAGCGGGCTCCAGGCAGCGATCACTGTTCCGTCCCGCTCTGCCTCGTCTCGAGTGACCCGCTGTTGCAGATACGGATTCAATTGAATTTGATCAACGGCCGGCGTCACCCCGCTAAACAGCGACAGATCCGCTAACCGGTTGCCATTGAAATTTGAGACCCCGATCGACCTGACCAGTCCCTGCTGCTGCAGGTCGACCAACGCCCGCCACACACCATAGTAATCGCCAAACGGCTGGTGAATCAAATAGAGGTCGATATAGGCAAGCTTCGTTAAACTGCGCTGTACCGCCCGCTTCGCGCCTTCATAACTGGCATCGGTAGGCCACAGCTTGGTGGTCACCATTATCTGGTCGCGGGGCACTGCACTGTTGCGGATTGCCCGGCCGACCGCGGCTTCGTTGAAGTAGCCCGCGGCCGTATCAATGTGGCGGTATCCCATGGCTAAGGCCAAGGTAACCGCTTGTTCAGCAGCCTTGTCATCCCAAATTTGAAAGGTGCCGAATCCAATCAGCGGGGCCTGAACACCGCCGTTTAATGTGACTGTTTCCAACTCATCACGTTCCTTTATTCATAACCGGTTACATCATTTCAAAGGGTGAATCAGCAGTAGGCCGCGGGTAAGTTTGATCGATCAACCGCAGCTCATCTTGACTAAAGGTCGTCCCAATCACCACCATGTTGGCCTTCATATGCGCCACGGTACTTGCTTTAGGAATACTGAGCACATCGCCGTCGCGCAGGGTCCACGCAAGCATTAACTGGTGCGGGGTAAGCCCCTTATCGTGGGCTAAATCAACCAACGATTGCGGTAAGGTGATCCGACCGCCGTCACCTGACCCAAATGGTGAGTAGCCAATCGTTGTAATACCCTTTTTTATCAGATCTGGTTTTAAACTGTACTCCAGACTGCGTTTATCAAAATTATAGTACAATTCGTCAGCAACCACGGCCTCGCCCCCTGGTACCGCAGCGGTTTCCGCCAAATCTGCAGCACTAAAGTTGGACACACCGTAAGCGCGGATCAGCCCTTCTTGCTTGAGTGCTTGCAGCGTTGCAAAACTTTCCGCCAAGGGCGTTTCGCCGCGCCAATGGTACAGATACAGGTCGAGATAGTCGACCCCTAATCGTTTAAGACTGCCTTCCAACGCAGTTTTAATCGCAGTTGATGAGGCGTGCCACGGCGCAAATTTCGACACCAAATAGACTTGGTCGCGTGCGTATTGGTCAATGGCTTCGCCGACCAAGGTCTCCGAAGCGCCTTCACCATAAATTTCGGCTGTGTCGAGAACCGTCACCCCGTGGTCCAGGCCGTAACGCAATGCGTCAATCTCATTTTGCCGCTGCGACGGTGTTTCACCGAGCCGCCAGGTGCCCATGCCTAATATGGGTACCGTTGTGTTACCAATCGTGAGCGTTTGCATCCAACCACCTCCGTTAATTTTTATTCCGATAATCGCGAACGTTTAAGAATCGTTGAAGCTCTTCCGGATCATCATCCTTCAAATGCGCGATGTATTCCTGATCTAGATCTGGTTTAACCTCGTTTGATCCGGGCACAAAGTGTAACGTTTCAGTTCCCGCATCAACCGCCGTTTCGTAGTACCATTTCTTGAATTTCAGATAACTCAAGGTTTCCTGCAGGTCATTGATCTGCCGTTTTAAATCATCTTCGTGGTCTTCCAGAAGGTGATACCGCTGTTTGAGCGTGCTGTCGCCCATCAGTCGCAGCTGAATGAACTTAGCGATGTCGCTGACCGAAACGCCGGCATTTTTCAGGCAAATAATCGTGCGCATCAGGTGGATATCGTTTTCAGTGAACTGTCGGCGTCCATTGGCGCTGCGTTTTACGAAGGGCAGCAACCCTGATTTATCATAGTAGCGCAGCGTATCAATGCTGACGCCCAAGGTGCCGGCCACTTGGCCGATACTGTAACTCATAGTCATTCCTCCCTATTTTGGCACTTCAACCACAATTTTGCCGACGACCGCGTTGGCCTTTAAGAGGGCGTGTGTCTGGCCTATCGTTGTTGCGTTGATTGGCGCCACAACCCGTTTTGTGAGGGTTGTCTTGATATCACCATTATCCAACAGGCGACTCAGGAGTGCCAGCGCTTGGCCCTGTGACGCCATATCATACCCTAAACTGGATTTAGTAAACATCAGCTCCCAGTCGAAACTGAACGATTTTGCCTGCAACCTGATGATATCGATTGGTTCAGGTGTCAGCGCCACGTTAACGAGGTGCCCAAACGGCCGAACAATCTCGCGGGCAATATCAAAATACCCGGCAGTATCAAAGAAGTTAACAACGGCATCAACACTCTGGTAACCGGCATCATTGAGTTGTGCTTGGATGTCCCCGTGATAATCAATGCAGACGACTGTGCCATGTGTGCGCAACCAATCAAAGTTCCTTGGGCTTGCTGTGGCGATCACCGTCAATCCCAGCCAATTAGCAAACTGCGTCAGGACGGACCCAGCACCGCCTGCCCCATTAATGACCAGAATCGTGTCATTTTTGTTCGCGCCTTGGGCTGGCTGATACCCCAATTTATCCACTAGAATCTCATACGCAGTCAACCAAGTCAACGGCATCGCCGCTGCTTCAGCAACCATCGTTTTCGTTGGTGCCAAAGCCGTCAGCCGCTCATCGACCAGCTGGTAATCCGCGTAACTCCCATTCCGGTTAGTCCCGCCGGCGTAAAAGATCACGTCACCGATCTGGTACTGGTGCGCATCACTGCCGGTTGCTACCACTTCACCTAGTGCATCGTAACCCAACACCCGCGGGTCATCCGGTGTGATCCGGTGAATCCGTTTAATGTCAATTGGGTTAATGGAAATGGCCTTGATCTGCACTAACACATCATGAGGTCGGGGCGTCGGACGTGCGATTTCTACATCCACGAGGTCCCGGTTTTCGTTTACAGCCACAGTTTTCATGTAATAATCCCTTCTGTCGCTAAAAGACCTGGCCAATAAGCGGTCAGGCCCTTTTGCAGTGTTCTATGCTGGTGAATCGGCCTTCAAAGAAAGGTCGTGATACTTGTCGACATCAGCTAGCGTCTTTGTCAATTCCTGTTTCATGCCGTTAGTAGCGAATTCACCCAGTGGCAAATGCGCCGGCACTGGGTCGTCACCCGTTGCAACGTCAAACATCAACTGGGCGATGCGAACTGGGTCACCAGGTGCCTGAGTAGTTCCGCTGGCAGCGCCGTTGATCATGTCCGCAAACTGCTTGTAGTCGTCAATTTGCACGGGCGCCGTTTTACCGGCATTCCACTTGGTCCGAGCACCGCTTGGTTCTGCCAGCATAACGTTGATACCAAGGCCGTTCACTTCTTGACGCAGGGCATTTGAGTAACCCTCCACGGCAAACTTGGTTGCACTATACCAGCCAAAGGTTGGAATCGAAGTAATCCCTAGTACGGAAGAAACGTTAATGATCAAGCCGCTCTTTTGCGCGCGCATCACTGGTAACACGGCCTTCGTGACGTTGGCGAGACCAAATACGTTAACTTCGAACAACTGGCGGACATCCGCTTCGTTTGATTCTTCAACGGTGCCAAAGTAGCCTAACCCCGCATTGTTGACCAAAACATCAACCGTGCCGAACTTCGTCTGTCCCTGTTGAACGGCCGTAGCAATCTGTTCCTTGTTTGTTACATCAATGATCACTTTTTCGATTTTTGTTTGATCGTACGCGTTCAAATAATCTAAATCCGACAATTTACGGGCGGCCGCGATCAAATTTGTCCCATCGTGCTGCGCAACAATTTGTGCTAATGCCTTACCAAACCCGCTTGAAGTGCCCGTAATTAACCATGTTTTTGCCATTTTATATTATCTCCTCTCGGCCTTATCGGACGCCTTTACCAGACCATCTAACCATGCTTGATGTCCGTTCAACATTGGGTTGGGACTCTGGGTTGCCAATTCAGCCGCCGGTTTACCGATTTGTGACTCCTGCGTCAGCAAGCGGATCCGACCGTCTGCCAGCTTTTCAATCACAAAGGCGTGGTAAACGTCAAACTGTGTGTCGGCGTCACCATTTTGCCAGCCATGCCATGCCAGCCGGGCAACCTGACCATCCGTCGGTGCAACTAGTTCCATGACCTGAGCGTCGATTGGAAAGCCGAAGGTGTCAAACCGGAAGTGTTCAGCAAAGTGCAGGTTGGTATCCTGCGTATCATCCAACTTGATGTTGGCTGCGTTGTCGTAATACGTCTCCCACTTGCTGGTGTCCACAAGGTTTGCCCAAACGCCATCTAGGGTGATGCCACTGGCGATCACCTCATTTGACACAAAGTTGTCGGTGGTTCCTGGTAAATATTCTGTTGACCAATTAATTGACTTCATTATAGTGCATCCCCCTAAAAGATAACTTAATTTGTTGATGGATACACCATAAAACCTGGAGTCGACTTCAGGTCAAGGATTTTAATTGTCTTTTTTTACCGAGTTGCATAAAAGACTGTCATAGCAGTCTTTAGTACAATCATTTATTTCTAATCGTGTGACGAAACGCGAGATACTGAAATTGAATTCATGAAAACAAAAAAGCCTCACAAAGTGGCATGTGTCATTTTGCGAGATGTATATTAACAAGCTATTGAATTGGAAATACGTTGCTTTGTTTAAATTCTGAGCACCATTTATTATCATTATTTAAAATAATGCGGGGTAAAAGACATTTTCAACTTGATTTTACGAGCACAGCGACCTGATGAAAAGTAGTATTCTTCCTCACTTAATCATCCATTCAGATTAACCACGCGATAATAGGCTTGAATTATCGGCTAGCAAACATTTAAGCAAGCTCTTAAAAGTTATTAAATTTATCGTATGGTCCATTGTGCACTTTACGAATATCCATGGTTTCAGTCACGGCCCAACCAACTTGATTACCGTATGAATCAAGCAAACGACTTAAGCCCTCGAATAGGACCTCATTTTCCCCCTGCGCAATAACATTTTTTGGACTCAAGGGCACAAGATGATACGCACCATCTTTAACCGGCATGTGATAATCCCAACCATAACTGAACCAAACATTATTTTTGGATTTAGCATAACTATTTTGGACAACTTTAAATGAATTAAACGGCGTGTTTTTACCGTCAGAAGTTTGCAGGAGGCCAACTTGATAACCACTATCAAAATTATATGTGTTCACGCGATCGCCATCAGCGAATCGAAATGAAGTCCATTCCCAATTTCTGGTCAAGAAATCGCCCCATTGTCGATCGATCCAACCCGCACCTGAGACCTGTACGTCACTACTTTCAATAGCTTCAATATTCAAAGCACCAGTCACGGGCAGCTCATGTAGAGAATAATAAAAACTGCGATCACCCTCAACACCTTCACGGATCAATCCATCTGTTTTTAAAGCATTATCCGTCATCCACATGACCCGGTCAGCACCGCTCATCTCTAAATTACATGAATAGGCTTCCGTTTCGGCCTTTAAATGTACATGGCCACCCTTAAAACCAAAGCTGACATCCAGGTTATTTTGAGGCTGATGAATTTCAATTGAATTAGTTTTTTTGTCGAAAATATTTTCTAAATTAACAAAAACTGGCTTCGCAATCGACTGAAACGTGCCAGTTGTATAATCACAAACCTGCGATAAAACAACCATTGGCGACGTGCCCTTTGGCAATTCGGGCAAATTCGGTAATCGATAGTTTTTTGAATCTAAGTTGAAAAGACAGAAAAATTGAACTGTCCACTCTATATCCACCCCGCCATCCCTCCTCAACCTGTGATCAATACCTACTACAATGTTGCCGACCCCTACGCAAAAATGGTGCTCACCTCCGGCGGTTGGGGCTGGCATATCGAAACTGGAACCCACGTTCTGCGCATGATTGCCGGCGGCGTTTTTGACATGCATCCGCATTTAAAGGTGATTGTCGGTCACTTAGGTGAGGGGCTACCCTTCTTTTTAGAACGACTCTATAACACATCCGGCGGGAACCTGGAACATCCATATGGGTACTATTTGCAAAACAACATTTACTACACGATTTCAGGCTTTCACTATCAAAACCTGTTGCAATATGTTCTCAGTGTTGTGGGTGAGGATCACGTCATGTTTTCATCCGATTATCCCTTTATGCCCTTGCAACAGGAGACCGATTTTATTAAAAATGTCAGTTTAACTGATACGATCCGCGAAAAGATTGCCCATAAAAATGCAGAAAACCTGTTAGGCTTGTAGATTGCCTTGTTCATTTTCGTTTTCTCATTGACTTCTCATAATCAACATGCTATAACTAAACCAATTTCAATTTCATAAAAGCGCAAAGAAGAGTACTTACTGTAAGCTGAGCCAGAGAGTCCGGTCGCTGAAAAAGGACACGGCAACCGGTAAGGAAGATGATCTTTGCTATGTTGCCGAATAGTTCACGCTGTCCAGCCGGTAGGAACCGTTAACTTCCCTGGTATCCCATGGGTACCGTTTGAGGCATTTTGTAAATGTAAAATTGGGTGGCACCACGACGCGTTCGTCCCTTGTCTAGTTTGACGAGGACGCACGCGTTTTTTCGTGTCATTCAGTATCAATTATAGAGAGAGGTATCCATTTATGGCATTTAACATTGATCAACAAGTACTAGATCTGGGCGTCACCATTCGCGGCGTTGAATTGACCGGCGTCGATAACAGCGCCTATCCAGCAACCCTGAAGACTGACATCCAAGCACAGATTGCGACCGTTTTAAAAACGCTGGACCGCGACCAAATCAAAACTGACCCGATCATTCAAGGCTTCTGGGATCTGCACAAGGCGGTGCATTTACCAAAACGCAACAACACCCCGGCTCCGGCCACTTTGCTGAAACTCATTTTAAAACGGGGCGAACTGTTTTCAATCAATCCAGTGGTCGACCTCTACAATTTAATCTCAATTCAATCAAAGTTGGCGTTGGGTGCCCACGACCTCGACCACGTGGACGGCAACATTAACCTGCGTTTAACCGATGGTACAGAGCGGTTCGTGCCGATTGGCGGTAACGGTGAACCAGAACCGGTCAAGGCTGGTGAGTACGGCTACATCGATGACAGTAATGAGATCATCTGCCACTTGGAAACGCGTCAAGTTGAGAAAACAAAAGTAACTGCGGCCACCACCCATATTTTTTACATTGTTCAAGGCAATCAGAACACGACGCAGGACTACGTGGATGACGTGGCCCAGCAGGTCATCGATCAAACTACCCACTACCTTGGTGGTGAAGGCCATTTTTTGAACGCCTAATAATTTGAATGCCAAATAAAAAGAACTAAGGTCATTTGGCCCTAGTTCTTTTTATCTGTTGGATTAGGCAGTTTATCCGCCCATTTATTCATTTGATCGATAAAGCGTTTGCTGCGGGGATAGACCCCCACCGTATCGCTGTAAATCATATCCAGTGCCATTCTGAGATGCTGTTTCGTTTCAGGATGAACTTTGATCGATGATAATTTAGTCAAATCCACGGCCGAAAATTGGCGCAGATAAAAGATTGTCCGCTGATCAAGTTTCAACCGATTCGGATCCATGTGCCAGTGTGCCTGACACAGCAGCCCGCCATACGACTCAGAGTAGTCAAATGGCAAGTCCGTCCGCCCGCAGATCACACAGTTGCGCAAATTCGGCGCCACGCCAAACAATTCCAGTAATTGCACTTCAAATATATTGGCAACAATACCGGCATCCAGCCCCTGGTCGATAGCCAAAAGACCATGGTACAGCCGATTATACCAGCCGCCAAGCAGCTCGTTATCCGGAATCGCACGATCCAGCAACGACATAATGTACGTCGCATAGGCGTTTTTTTCGATATCCTGACTAATATTTTGAAAGTGGGCAGTTTCTTTGACGGCGTTAATGTATGACAGTCCCGGATCCCGAAGATCACCCACGTAGGTGCCGTAAGTAAAGGGCAACAGGTCAGCCGTCATTTTAAACCCGCGCTTCTTTGCGCCCCGAACAAAAAACATCCGTTTTCCCGCTTCCATGGTAAAAAATTTCACCAGTAGATCGCGTTCGCGATAGTTCTTCTGCATCATAACGATACCGTTAAAATCCATAATTTGGCCGGCCATTGTGTCACCCGATTCTGTTTGTTGATTGTTGTAACTGGTTCGGATTTCTTGACCACAAAATAAACGCGACTCAGCCACGCCTCTTGTATTAAAAAAATGGCGTTGAAACAACTCCGAATTTGTCTCAAATTTCGGATGGTCGCTTTAAAATGTGCGTTATCGCCCAATTAGAACGCAGCCGTTACTTGTTACAATCAAAATGTGAACGGCGGCGTCCTAATTTTCTGTCATCAACCCGCATCAGCGGAAATAAACGCTGCAGACATCCGATGAAACAGGAGCAATACTAATAATCACTCTTCTTATAACCATAAGCCTGAAGTGCTGACTTCTTGTCTTTCCAGCCTGGCACAACTTTGACCCACAGCTCCAAAAAGACCTTGTCGCCCAACAGCCGTTCGATATCCTGGCGGGCAAGTGTCCCGATCTTTTTCAACATCGAACCGCCCTTGCCGATCAAAATTCCCTTTTGCGTTGGCCGTTCCACGATAATCGTTGCTTGAATGTGAACCTTCTTTTCATCTTGACGACTCATTTTTTCGACATTCACAGCTACTGAATGCGGAATTTCCTGACGCGTTAACTGCAGGATCTTTTCACGAATCAGTTCTGAGACAACGAAACGTTCTGGGTGATCTGTGACCTGATCATCTGGGTAGTATTGCGGACCCTTTGGCAACGTATCGATGATCTTCTCAAGCATTTCAACGACATTGTTACCTTCAAGCGCGGAAATTGGAACAACTTCCTGCCATGGTAAAGCGTCCTTGTACTGTGAAATAATGGTCAGCAAATCATCTGGTTTCACTTGGTCAATTTTATTGATCACCAAGTAAACCGGCTGTTTCACGTTCTTCAATCGGTCGATGATGAAGTTATCACCGGCGCCGCGTTTTTGTGTGGCGTTAACCATCATCAAAACGGCATCGACTTCGTTCAATGAGGAAAGTGCAGACTGCACCATAAAGTCGCCTAACTCACTCTTTGGTTTGTGGATTCCGGGCGTATCGATGAACACGATTTGTGCTTCATCAGTGGTATAAATACCCTGAATTTTGTTTCGCGTGGTTTGCGCCTTATCGGACATGATGGCGACCTTTTGACCCACCACCCGGTTCAATAAGGTTGACTTGCCCACGTTGGGCCGGCCGACAATAGCAACGAACCCTGATTTAAAGTTTGGATTATCCAATTATTTTTCCTCCTGTGCTGATCAAACAAACTTGAGTAGTTCTGGAATATAAACAAAACAGCCGATAATGACCGCAAAAAACGCCGCCAACAAGACGCCGCCTGCTGCCACATCTTTGGCCTTTTTCGCAGCCGCCTCGTAGCGCTCACCGACAACCAGATCAACGATTGATTCCACCACGGTATTGAGGACTTCCGCAGTAACCACCATAAAAATGGCCAAAGTGACCCACAGCCATTCGTTGATCGTCAAGCGCACAATGATGCCAAGCACAACGGCAAGTATTGCAAATACCAGGTGCTTGCGAAAGTTTCGCTCCGTCAGCACCAGACTCTTCACGCCATCAAATGCGTGGCCGAATGACTGCCAAAACGACTTGTTTTTTTTAACTTGTTTATCGTTTAAGCCCATAAGCGTCCAGAATGTCCCTCTGTAGTTTAAACATCACTTTTTCGTCTTCCGGTTTCATGTGATCATACCCGTTCAAATGCAGGAACCCGTGCACGACTAAGAAACCCAGTTCACGATTGTACGAATGTTCCAAAAAATCAGCCTGTTCGCCGACTTTGTCGACAGAAACGAAAATATCACCGATGTTTTCAGGAATCTCCTCACTCAATTCATCATCCATGACGATTGGAAATTCATCATCCTCGGCACTATCCTCAATAGCAAAACTAATAACGTCCGTTGCCCGGTCAACACCGCGGTATTCTTTATTGATTTCTTGAATCCGATCGTTATTCACCAAAGTCACTGACATCTCAGTATTTTCGCCAAGCTTAATGTACTTGCCGGCATACTCCAAGACGTCACGGATCAGCTTCACCTTTTCTTCTGGGAACCCATCGTTTGTTTCATCGTAAATCTCTAAATCCATTTATTTTACGCTCGCTTTTTTATATTTTCTGTATGAATTTTGCCTAGTACGCCTATCGAAACGACTAGTTGCTTTCAAGTTTCTCGTAGGCGTTGATGATGGCCGCAACCACTGGGTGCCGAACCACGTCATCAGCGGTAAACTCAACGAATTCAATGTGTTTAACGTCCTGAAGAATCTTGGTGGCTTGTACCAGTCCGCTCTTAGAGTTGCGCGGCAGGTCGATTTGAGTCACGTCACCGTTGACGATCATCTTTGAGCCAAAGCCCAACCGGGTCAAAAACATCTTCATCTGTGCGTTAGTTGTGTTTTGGGCTTCATCCAAAATGACGAATGCACCCTCCAGCGTCCGGCCACGCATGTAGGCCAGCGGCGCGATTTCGATCACGCCCCGCTCCATCAGGCGGTTCGTATGCTCTGCACCCAGAATTGCATACAGCGCATCATAAATTGGTCGCAGGTACGGATCAACTTTATCTTTCAAATCTCCGGGCAAAAACCCAAGGCTTTCCCCAGCTTCAACAGCAGGCCGGGTTAAAATGATTTTTTCGACGTCGCCGCGTTTCAAAGCAGCGATGGCCATGACAACTGCCAGATACGTTTTCCCGGTTCCGGCAGGTCCGACCCCAAAAGTCACGTCGTTGTGCTTAATGGCGTTAATGTATTGGCGTTGGCCGTAGTTCTTGACCCGAACCGGACGACCCTTGGCATCCTTAATTAAAGTTTCAGTGTACAGGTCCAAGAAGTAATCTAACGTACCGCGATCAGCCATCTTCATGGCGCTCACAACATCGGCACTGTTGATTTGGATGCCCTCTTCAACTAGTTTATCCATTTTTTGTAAAATGGTAATTGCCTTTTCAACTTGGAAGGGTTCCCCAGCAACCTTAATGGTCGTACCAAACGGATTAACCGTGACGTTGAGGCCTTCTTCAAGTAATGAAACGAATTGATCCTGCGCGCCTAATAACGAAATTTCACGTTCAGGATTGGCGAGGATAAATTCTTTTTCGGTTTGTGTATTGTCAGCCAAATATCATTGACTCCTTTGTATTAGAATAGTCTTTCGCTCTATATATTATACGACAAATGCACGCAAAAAGCTTGTCACACTTACCCGTAACAGTGTAAGTTGCGACAAGCGTCTCGGAACGCTCATCTTTGCGGAAAAGCAGGAACGTATCGCACTCATAAAATGCAAGAAAAAACAGGGCTACCAGTCAACCGACCAGTAGTCCTGTTTATTGTCTTAAACCAAGCGTTAGTTGTCTATCGCACTGATTTCATCGATCAAAGCCAGTGTCTCCTTCTCTGCTTGCTCATACTGGTCAAGTTCCTGACCATATTTTTCGTTAAAACCTTCCAACCCGCCGGCAACAAACGCATACTCATAATTAAAGACCTTTTCATAGGCTGCTGAAAACTTTGCCAGCAGCTCGTGATGTTCGTCCCCAGACAACTGCAATGCCATTTGAATCACCCGAAAATCCGTGTAGGCCAGTTCAAACTGAATTGCCCAGGCTCGCATAAAGTCGTGTTGCGCCTGAATGTGCAAAAAATGATGTTCTACCGTCCATGACAACCGCTCAATTGAATTCTTTACATCGAGCATGTCGACCCCTCCAAACTATAATTGACTCATCTAATGGACTTAATTTTCTTTAGGGTAAGCGCTTTTATGATTAATTGCAACGAAACAGCTCAAAGTAATAGAACCGTATGTTATCAATCAATTGTATATGACAACTGTGCCTTATATTAACACTATTTGAGGTAATTGGCGTTTTGATTCAGCCACAGTCTCGCTAACTATGTACGAGCAAATCAAAAAAGCCTGGGCAATACTTGCCCAGACTTCAATATCAATTTACTTGCTCAACAGCGCCTTCACGTGTTTGTTGACAATGGCACCGTCAGCCTTGCCCTTCAGCTTTGGCATAACTGCACCCATCACCTTACCAAAATCAGCCATGGAAGAAGCACCGACTTCACTGATCGTATCAGTGACGATCTGCTTTACTTCGTCATCGCTCAATTGTTTTGGTGCGTACTTAGCAAGAAAATCAAGTTCCTTGTCCAAGCCGTCAACGAGATCCTGACGGTTAGCGGCAGCAAATTCTTCGCGGGATTCTTTACGCTGCTTGATCTCACGTGATAACACGGTGAGTTCATCGTCGGCAGTCAGATCATGGCCTTCCTTCACGCGTTCGTTGGTCAGTGATGCTTTAACCATCCGAATGACGTTCAGTGCCAGCTTGTCGTGGGCCTTCATAGCGGTCTTTAAGTCTTCATTTAATGTAGTCTCTAATGACATTTCGTATTCCTCCCAGAGTTAATTTCATAAAAAAAGGCCCCGCGTAAACACAGGAACCTTTTCAACAACTAGAAACGACGCTTGTTCTTACGTTTCCGTGCTGCTTCAGATTTTAATTTGCGTTTAACGCTTGGCTTTTCATAAAACTCACGTTTACGGTATTCTTGTAATGTACCGCTTTTTGAAACGGTTCGTTTGAAGCGCCGAAGAGCATCGTCAAGAGACTCGTTTTTGCGAACGACTGTCTTTGTCATGTAAATTCCCTCCCTCCGGACTCAAGTAGTAACTTGTAAAAAATGAGCATTACGAAAATAACGTTCACCTCAACAGTTCTTTTTAATTATACATATCTCGAAGCGAATCGTCAATAAAACAAACGCTTTTTTCGAAAGGTTTTATGCTAAACTAGACTTAAAGCTATCTGACATCAGGAGGTAACGAAAATGGCCGAAAATGAACTCATTGAAATCTTTATCATTTCGGATTCATCCGGTGAAACTGCGCTGACGGTAGCCCAAACAGCCGTCGCGCAATTCCCTGATTTAAACGTGAAATACCAGCGGTTTCCATTTATCCAAACGGAATCAATCCTAAAGGGTATTTTAGACTTGGCAAAGAAAAAGAATGCCGTGTTGTATTATACATTAGTCACGAAATCACTGACTGAACAAGTCCGAGATTTTACTAAGGCGAACAATCTCGAATCGTTTGATTGCATTCAACCTGCCATGCAGGTGCTCTCCAACCGCAGCCACGTTCAACCAGCTGCAATTCCAAGCATGAACCACAGTTTAACCGACACCTACTTTGACCGTATCAGCGCCATGGAATTCGCTGTCGCTTACGATGACGGCAAGGACCCCGCTGGCCTCTTAAAGGCGGACATTGTCATTTTAGGCGTGTCACGGACCTCGAAAACACCACTGTCACTATTTCTGGCAAACCGTGGCATTAAGGTAGCCAATTTACCGCTGTCGCCTAAGTCGCAGCTGCCAGACAATCTGTGGAAGGTCGACCCGAAGAAGATTATTGGCTTAACTAATAGTCCAAAAGTTCTGCGCCGGATTCGTCAGCAGCGTATGATTTCATACGGGCTGCCAGCTGAAAGCGATTATTCAGACACCACCAAGATCAAAGCTGAACTCGAGTACGCAGATACGATTTACCGGAAAATCGGTTGTCTTGAGATCAACGTAGCCAATAAGTCGATTGAAGAAACCGCCACCCTCATTCTTGAAAGTTTGAACCTGGAACCGGCTGAAGTGGATACGATTAAGGATTAAAGTAATTATAGCAGGCGGGTATGGAGCGGAATCATTTCCATTCCCTGACCTAGCGAGACTTGCCTCCTAGATGTATCTAATAACAACGCGTGCTGTAACTCGACTGATGAAAGCCACAAAAGCGGCCTATTTTACAAAATTCTTGATTTGAATTTTGTAAAATAGGCCGCTTTTGTTTAAGTCTTTGTCCTGCGGGAAGGAGTGATCTAAAAAGCACAGATGAAACGCAACTACTGAACTGTTATTAGAAAAAGGTGTGGCACACTTCAACACCCCTATTATCTGTTCAAATACGCATCAACCGGCACCCCAGCAAGCACGTCTGCTTCAAGCTGCGGATTAAATTGTTGGTGTTTTAACATCGCAATTTCGTACGCATAAGGCGGTAATTTGTGCTTTTTGTCAATGGCAACCCATGGCGTTTCCATGATTTTCGGAACATTTTCCAGTAGCGGATGATGGGCAACAGCGTTCAACGCATCGAACCCAATCGTCCCATTTCCCAGCAGTTCATGGCGGTCCTTATGGCTGTCACGGGGGTTCTTGGAATCGTTCAAGTGAATCACCTGCAACCGCTCCAGACCAATAACGTTGTCGAAGTGTTTTAACACACCATCAAAGTCGCCAGCAATATCGTAACCCGCATCACTGGTGTGGCAAGTATCAAAACAGACTGACACCTTATCATCCAACTTGATCTGATCAATCATTTCAGCAATCTGTTCAAACGTAATGCCGACCTCGGTCCCTTTACCAGCCATGGTCTCAATGGCGATGTGAACGTGCTGGTCTGCCGTAATGATTTCGTTTAACCCCTTTGAAATTTGTGCAATGGCCGGTTCTGGTCCCGCGCCAACGTGAGCACCAGGGTGCAAAACGATTTGAGTGGCACCCAACGCATCCGCCCGCTTGACCTCTTCCTTCAAGAACTCGACCGCAAACGGATAGTTCTCTGGTTTCACCGTATTACCCAGGTTCACAACGTACGGTGCGTGGACCACGATCTGCTGCAGGCCGTGTGCCTTCATAAACGCGTGTCCAGCTGGAATATTCAACTCGTCGATCGGTTTGCGACGGGTGTTTTGCGGTGCCCCAGTGTATACCATAAACACATTTTCATCATAGCTGGCGGCTTCCTGTGCCGACCCCAGCAGCATGTCTTTACCCTTCATGCTAACGTGTGACCCAATCAAAAATGTCATGTCCTACAACCCCTTTTCGATAACCTGAACAACCTGCGCTGAAGCAGTGCCGTTTTCCCAACTGCAATACTTCTGGTTAAATCCCAAAAGCTCCGTGTGATGATCCTGAAAACCACCGTCACGTTGAAACGCTGCTAGGTCAGTCATCAGCTGATCTTCATTGGTGGCTAGCGGACCAGGTATCTCAGCTTGGTAATCAAAGTAAAAGCCGCGCAATTGATCACGGTAATGTTCCAAATCGTAAGCATAGAACAGCATTGGTCGCTCCAGATTGGCAAAATCAAACATTACTGACGAATAGTCTGTGATCATCAAATCGGTGATGAGGTACAAGTTTGCAATGTCCTCATCAGCTAGAATCTTGACCCGGTCTTCGAACCCGTGAATATCGATTTTATCCTTAACCAAATAGTGTGGGCGCAACACCAAAATTGTGTCCTCGGAAACCTGGTTCAAAAATCGCTGCAGGTCAAACGGCAATTGGAAATGGTACTGTCCCTTCTTAATAGCGTCATCGTCACGCCACGTTGGCGCGTAAGTGATCACGGAGGCATCCGGATTGCCAACAAGTCGCGATTTCAGATCACGAATCGTATCTGGGCGGTTATTTTGATACAGCACGTCGTTTCGCGGATAGCCGATTTCCAAGAACTGGTTATGGAACTGAAAGGCTGACCGGAAAATCTTTTTTGAATACTCATTCGGTGCAATCAGGTAATCCCAGCGACTGGCTTCCCGGGTAAACTGCTGGTAATAATCCTCAGTCGTCGTGCCCGGAATCGACACGTTTTCAATGTCGACGCCTAAGTGCTTCAGCGGCGTCCCATGCCAGGTTTGAATGTAAATCGTCTTGCGGTTTTTGCGCCACCAGTTTGGCATCCGGGAATTAAACACCCAGTAATGGGCGTGTGCCATTAGCCAGACCCACTTGAATGAAAAACGTTTAACCAGCAAAATATGAGGATATTTCGCCTTCAGTTTTGCGTAGTACCGCGGTTTCACACCAAAATACGCCGTTTTCGCTAGTTCCGGGTGTGTTGCCACCAATTGATGATAAATGGCGGCCGGATTGTCATTGATATCGTTGCCGTTAAAACTTTCAAACATTAACAGATCTTTTTTGGGTGAAAACAAAATAAACCCATCGTTTATCACGATGAGTCCATAACGAATCACGATTTTGAGTCCCTTAACGATCTGGTTAATTACCCGAGACAGTGCCATCATGATTCCTCCTAAATTAAAATACTCACTAAATTAAATCAACGAACCGTGCTCGGAACTTGTAGTGCAGGTGTGACCCGACCAACAGGAAGAACAGGACAAAGAACCAGAAGCTCAGTGTCAGCGTTGGTCGTTGCCAGAACCAGCCTTGCCCAAACAACGTTTCCCGGAAACCGGAAACCACGTAGAAGAATGGGTTAACTTGCATGATCCGAACAATAACTGGTGGGAATGAGCCCGTTTCAAAGTTAAACAGCACGCCTGACAGGTAAAACAGTATCCGCATAACAGATTGCAGCAGGATGTGGTAGTCCCGAATCAGAACCGAAACGGCGGAGTTGAAGATCCCAAAGGCCAGCATCAGCATCATCATCGCAAAGAAGTAGTAGATGGACTGGAACCAGTAAAGGTTTGGCCGGACACCGTACAGAAAACCAACGAAAATCGATACCACCAACATGGTCCAAAATGAACTCAGGTTAGAGATGATCCGGATGGAAGGCAGCACCGATACAGGGAACTTCATTTTTGAAACCATGTTCACCCGTTGGTAAATACTCTTTGAAGCATCTAGAGTTGCCCGGTTCATGAAGAACCAAGGTGTGATCCCAATAACCATCCAAGGCAGGTAATCTACGCCGCTGCTCGTGCCGTGCTTCAAGCCGACCCCGAACACTAACCAGTAAATACAAATTTGGATCAACGGGTACAGGTACTCCCAAACTAATCCTAGATAATGACTTTGGTAGCTCGCCATATCCTCATAACGTGAGATTCGAAACACGATTCCCATGTTCTTGAACTGCTCTTTGAATAAGGTGATAACCTCTTTCAAGTTATGACACTCCTTTAAACCGACTATTTTCCTAAATAGCCGCAGTAATATTTCACAACCCGCTGAGTGGCTTGACCATCATTGTAGGTGTTCCAATGACGGTTAAACGCTGAATAATCAGTAGCTTGATCAGCAATAATTGCTTGCCTAAGTTCCGTCGGCGTCTTTAAGGGCTGCGCTGGCAACCACTTTAAGAAGTGCGGCTGGATGCCCGGATTTTTCGCATAGGATTCTAAGTCCGACATGTAAAATAATAAACTGTGGGCTGAATGCAGTAAGCTAAAATCAAAGGCAATTGACGAATAATCAGTAATCAGCGTTTCGCTAACTGCCAATATGTCCGTCGTGGACAGATTCGGGTAAAACCGGATCTGGTGGTGCGAGGCCTGGCTAAACTGCTGCTCGTATTTTCGTAACACGGGATGCAGCTTCACAACAACGATAGCATCTGGATCCGCCATCAAGGCCTCTTTCAAGTCCTTCGACAGCTCAAAATGCATGTTCTCCCGGTATGTTGGGGCATACAAAATGACCCGGTGCTGCAACAGATCCGGTGCGACACGCTGGACGCGCCGGACTGCAGTTTGCCGCCAGTTCTCCGAAAAGAATCGGTCAGACCTTGGATAACCAAGCAGTTGCATGCGGCTTGCGGGCACTCGGTAGCTTTCTTCAAACACCTTGCCCATCGCCTGTGATGCAACGACGTAGTCATCAAACTGGTTATAGACCCGTTGAAACCGGCGCTGGTCTGTCTTTGAACGCTGCACGGTTTTGGGGTCGCCCCAGCCAAAACGCTTTATAGCGCCATTGGCATGCCACAGCTGCACGATTTTTGCGTGCCGCGGGTGTACCATACCGCCTAAAAACGCATAGTAGTTATCGCAAAAAATCAGCTTTGCCTGCATTAACTTCGGGATTCCCTCCAAGACAAAGTGAAGATTATCTTGAAACGGCATCACCTGAATGCCCAACGCAGCTAATTCGGTGGCTTCCACCTCTGCTGAAGGCCGATACAACACTAGTAACCGTTCCCGGTCAGGCAGCTCATCAGCTAGTTTGGCGATAAAATGCAAATTATTGCCAAAACTCATCAGATAAATAACCCGCTTGGTCTTGGAACTGGAAAAATAGTGCAGGATCGACACAAAACGAACTAACCATATATAAATTGCTTTCACGACAACCACCAATTCTATGAATTCTCGTGCCCCTTCCGACGCACAACTTGGTATTATACCACATCACTTTAAGCTAACCGTAATTTTAAGCAGAATTTAATGCTTATGAATTGCTTAAACTTTAGGACTTGGCACAAAAGCCGAGAAGTTGGCTAGAATGACAACACATACACATCTTCCTGGTGATTAACTGACGCACTTACACATTGTTGTATCCCACCTCAGACGACAACCTTTGCCAGTTATCTCTCATTAATAGCATTAATTATACTGGCTGTCTGATTTTTAAGGCTACGCAGGTCAATCAGCAGTTCTGGTTCCAGACCATTACACCCATTTTACCCTGTTCGACAGTAAAAGCCTAGTGTGGAATTTTTCCACACTAGGCTTTTTGCGGTCTTATCCTATAGTTTCGGTTCGTAGAAGTGCCCCAGAACCTTGTACAGCTCTGAGATACTGACGAAGGCACTGTTATCTGCCTCGTTCATCGCTTCTTCCAAATCGTTCATTTCATACTGTGAAATAACGGTAAATAAAATTGTTTTGTTATCGTGATGGTACGCACCTTCGGCATCGTGCACAATGGTGATTCCCCGCCGAATGTGGTTTTGTATGGAATCAATCACGGTTTTTGGCCGGTCAGTGATGATCATCACCTGCATCAGCTGCTGTCGCGTATACGTCATGTCCATGACCCGCGCATTAACCACCAGCCCAATTGCGGAATAAAACGCATAGGGCCAGCCGTACATAAAGCCAGCCGCGATAATGATCAGTGTGTTAAAGGCCATGTTGATCGTCCCGATAGAGCGCCCCGTTTTGCAACGAATGACGATACCGAGAATATCAAGCCCCCCGGTAGAAATACCGTTTCTGAGTGCTAATCCAGTCCCAAACCCGTTGACCGCCCCACCGAAAATCGCACAGACGATCGGGTCCGTGGTTAAGTGAACTGGGTGCAGCATTTTGATCATTAAACTGGCCATAAAGACTGTGATCATCGTGTACATTGCAAACTGGTGGCTGATTTTTCGCCAGGCCAGAATGAATAATGGCACGTTCAGTAAAAACAACCCAATGGCCGTTGAGATTGAAAACGACAAATGCCGTTCAGACAAGGTCGTGACCAGCTGGGCCAGCCCAGTGATCCCGGAAGAATAAATGTGACCCGGTGTCCAGAAAAAGTTCATGGCCACTGACACTAAAATACCGTAAATAAAAGCAGTTGAAATCTTTCCAATTGATTGATGGCGTTTAATTAGGCGCTGTACGTCGTCCATGTAGTAACCCTCTTTGATTATTGTCTCTATCTATGCTCCAACAATCTTACCATAACTTATCGCTTAAACCGATTCAACTGTCATTTTTTCATGGTTTACTTAATTTTAGTGTTATTTTCCCAGTATTTCTTAACAAAATCGGCCCGACCAGCAGCTTCTTCGGCCGCCATCCGCTCTGGATGAAACTTGTAGAATTCCTGATGCTCAGGCTCTGCATCGTAAAACGGTCTCACGTCTTCGATCTGCGTCACGATCGGCTTATCGAACAGGCCGCTGGCTGCTAATTTGGCCTTAGAATCTTCAGCAATCCGACGTTCCGTTTCATTTTGAACAAAAATTACTGGGCGGTAGTTGTCGCCGCGGTCTTGGAATTGGCCCATGGCATCGGTTGGATCAGTCTGTTGCCAGTAGATGTCCACCAATTTAGCATAGGAAACCACCGTTGGATCATAAACGATTTTGATGGCTTCGGTATGACCCGTTTTGTGTGCCTTGACCTGTTCGTACGTCGGGTTGGCCACGTGTCCGCCCGTGTAACCGGAAATCACCTGCTTGATACCAGGCAACGTATCAAAGGGCTGAACCATGCACCAAAAACAACCCCCAGCAAAAATTGCTGTTTCTTCATGTTCACTCATGTACTTCACCTCGAAATTTAATGCCATTTATTTTACCGCAGTTGTCACTGGCTTACAAGCTATGTGTGTCGCAGGTCTGACCACACAGGCAAATCACGTGATGCGAATTAAACCGGTAGATCTGCAAAATGAAGTGAGACACCAACCCGTCCACGTATAAATAGACGATTGCCTCACGCCCACAACGTCGACCAGGCTTGAAGCAATGAAATTCGATACTCAGTTTTAACTGGACTGCAACATCCAAAATTTCTCTGATAGCAGAATAAAGCGGACCTCCTATCACCTACTCGATGACATTAAAAAAGCACCGCCGCAACGGCAGTGCTTCATATGAATATTATTTTTTATCGTCGTCTTCCTTAGTCACAAACAAGCTCAAATCTTGCAGTTGCTTGTCTGAAACCGTGGTAGGCGCTTCGGTCAGCGGTTCGACAGCCTTTGAGTTCTTAGGGAACGCAATGACGTCACGAATGTTGCCGCGCTTAGCCAGCAACCGGGCGAACCGGTCGAGACCGATGGCCAGACCACCATGAGGCGGGAAGCCGTAGTCCAAGGCATTCAGGAGGTAACCAAATTGATTTTCGGCCCGTTCCTTAGTAAAGCCAAGGGCTTTCAACATCTTCATTTGAAGCTCACGAGTGTGGATCCGGATCGATCCGCCGCCAAGTTCCAAACCGTTTAAGATGATGTCATATGACTGGGCGTAAGCTTGATGAGGATCTTCGCCTTCGTCCAAGTAGTGCTCATCACCCTGCTTTGGCATCGTGAATGGATGGTGCGCTGGAACCCAGCGCTTCAAGTCGACATCGTAGTCGAACAGTGGCCAGTTCACGACCCAGAGGAACGCAAACTTGTTTTCGTCGATCAAGCCAAGTTCATTAGCAATGGTCCGACGCAAGTAGTCCAACGTTTGGGCAACGACCCGCTTTGAATCACAAGCGAACAGCAGCATGTCGCCAGGTTTGGCACCAGTGCGTTCAGTGATCTTTTGGTAAAGGTCGGCGTTGTCCTTAAAGAATTTGGCAATTGGCCCGGTGAAGTTATCTTCAGTGACCCTTAACCAAGGCAAGCCCTTGGCGCCAAAACGGTCGATGTGTTCAACGAACTTGTCGATATCTTTCCGGGAGTACTTGTCAGCACCGCCAGGAACAGCAATCGCCTTAACTTGGCCGCCATCCTTCAACACGTTGTTGAAGACGTTGAAGCCAAGGTCATCGACTAAGTCGCCCAAGTCCTTCAGTTCCATACCGAAACGAACATCCGGTTGGTCGGTCCCAAAGCGGGCCATTGAGTCGTCCCAGTCGAGACGGTCAAATGGCAGCTTGACATCAATGCCGAGGGTTTCCTTCATAACACGGGCAATCAAGCCTTCAGTCAAATCTTGAATTTCTTCAGCATCGAGGAAGGATGTTTCCATATCAATTTGGGTAAATTCTGGTTGACGGTCGCCACGCAAATCTTCATCACGGAAACAACGGGCGATTTGGTAGTAACGGTCAAAACCGGCCCCCATCAGCAACTGCTTGAACAGTTGCGGCGATTGTGGCAAGGCGTAGAAGTGCCCTGGATAGACCCGTGAAGGTACCAGGTAATCCCGAGCCCCTTCAGGCGTTGACTTAGTCAGATCTGGCGTTTCAATATCAATAAAACCATTCTCATCGAAGTAGCTGTGGACTGCCTGAGTGATTCGGTTACGAATCAGCAGACCGCGTTGCATCTCAGGCCGACGCAGGTCCAAGTAGCGGTACTTCAGCCGCAATTCATCAGACACGTTAATGTCATCTTGAATGTAGAATGGCGGGTTTTTCGCCTTGTTTAACAGGTTAATTTCAGTGACCCGTACTTCAATTTTACCGGTCTTCATCTTCGGGTTGATCTCGCGGTCGGCCCGGTTTACAACGTGGCCCTTCACTTCAATGACGTATTCGTTACGAAGTTGGTCAGCCACGGCCAACGCGTCCTTGTCATATTCTTCTGAGAACACAAGTTGAACGATACCTTCCCGGTCACGGAGGTCGATAAAGATCAATCCCCCGAGATCCCGGCGCTTTTGTACCCAACCTTTGAGGACAACGTCTTGGTCGAGGTACTGCTCGTCAACGAGTCCTGCGTATGTTGTTCGCTTCATTAAAAATTTCTCCTTAGTCAATATTGGCAATAACTGCCGCAAAATCAGATGTCACGTTGGCCACCGGAACCGTGACTTCATTACCAGAAGCCATGTTCTTCACGTGGATCGTGTTCGTCTTTAATTCTTCTTCACCAATCGTCAGGGTGTACTTGGCGTTTAACTTATCGGCCGTTTTAAACTGGGCCTTTGGTTTACGTGCCAAATAGTCGCGGTCAGCTGCGAAGTCTTGGCCTCGCAAGGCTTGAACGACTTGCAGTGTAGCAGCGTTAGCGCCCTCACCGATACCTACCAGGTAGGCATCCAGTGGGTGCTGGTCAGGAAATGCAACGCCCTCGCCCTGCATCAATAACAGGAGACGTTCAACACCCATCCCGAAGCCGACACCTGACATTTCGGGGCCGCCCAATTCTGATACCAGACCATTATACCGGCCGCCAGCACAAATTGTCGTGTAGCCATGACCCAGCGCCTTTGAGTTCACCATAAATTCGAAAATCGTGTGGTTGTAGTAATCCAACCCTCGAACCATTGTCGGGTCGATTTCAAACGGAATGTCCAATGCCTTCAACAAATTTTGAACCTCGTCAAAATGTGCTTGTGCTTCCGGCGTCAGATAGTCGAGGATCGATGGTGCGCCCTCAACAAACTTTTGATCCTGTTCGTCCTTGCTGTCAAGGACCCGCAGTGGGTTCTTGTAAAGCCGGGTCTTGGAGTCGTCACTCAGTTCCTCATAGTGGGGTTCCAAGTAAGCCACAAGTGCCTTACGGTAGTCGTCACGGGTTTGTTGATCACCCAATGTGTTTACCGCAAGCCGAACATTATCGATGCCGAAATGCTTCAGCAGGTCGCGACCCACTGCAATCACTTCAACGTCAAGAGCCGGTTCGTCACTGCCGAATGCTTCCACCCCGATTTGATGGAATTCACGCAGCCGGCCGGATTGCGGCCGTTCGTAACGAAACATTGGCCCCATGTAATAGACCTTGTAGGGCTTTTGCGTTTCGGGACCGTATAATTTATTTTCAACAAAGGCTCGCACCACGCCGGCAGTCCCTTCAGGCCGCAGTGTGATGTGACGGTCACCCTTATCTTTAAAGTCATACATTTCTTTTGTCACGATGTCTGAAGTATCCCCTGAGGTACGAGAAAAGACTTCAAAGTTTTCAAACATCGGCGTGCGGATCTCTTCAAACCGATACTTGGCAAAGACGTCGCGCGCGATGCCTTCCACGTACTGCCAGTGACGCGTGTCAGCTGGCAACGTATCGGCGGTTCCTTTTGGTCGTTGGTAACGCATATAAAACTCCTTTCTTGATTATCGGTTCATGTGCGAATGAAACTAAAAAGCACCCTTGTTTTCACAAGGGTGCTTGGCACGGTACCACCTTAATTTTACTCATCCATAACGTTGGACACGAATAATCTGCATTATTCACCTCGAAAGTGTCTTGAGCGGTCACACTGCTGTATCCTTTCATCAACCGGATACTTTCTGAAAGCTGGCAGCCGCCTACTGGTCTTCGTCATCGGTGTATCTTATTTAACTATGGTTAAGATTAACGATTTCACAGATAAAAGTCAAGGCTATCTTAATTTTTAATTTCGTAACAAGTACACTATAATATAGGGATAATGTCTCACCAAAATTATTGCGTGGTGCAAAATGCCCAGCCAAACATCTCGGCTGGTCAGTGCCATCATGCAAAATCGTGAAACAATTTCTTCACATAAGCATCACCCACGGGGGTAACGCACAACACATTCGCAGACGGGCTGCCTAGCCGTTCTGCAACAACGTTAGGAATAGAGGACGTATCGTGAACTATCTCAGAAAACATTGGCTGCCGATGGTGGTCGTTATTGCAATTCTTATTATTGGCGGCGGGACAATTTTGACCACCATTTGGAAAAATCGCCTCACCGTCCCCATGAGCAACATCAACGTTCGTAAAGGACCCGGCATCAGCTATCAAGCCACCGGCACCCTAAAGAAGGGCTCAGCCGTGTACGTTGTTAAAAAGAAGGATAACTGGTACCGTATCCGCTACAACGACCACCATTTCGGCTGGGTAGCCAGCTGGCTGATCAATCAGAACACAAAGGTCAAGAGTGCCACCAGTTTATCTGAGGCAACCATTGTATTGGATCCAGGTCACGGCGGCAGCGACTCCGGTGCCCTGTCGATCGACCAAAAACACGATGAAAAAACGTATACGCTGCGATTAGCTAAGAAAGTTCGCAAACTGCTGAAGGCCCGCGGCGCGCACGTGATTATGACCCGCACTGGCGACCAAACGGTATCACTGGGTGCTCGACCGGAACTGGCCACGGATAACCACGCGGACGCCTTCATTAGTTTTCACTTTGACTCCGCCCCATCGGATAATCTTGGTTCCGGCTTTACAACGTACTACTATCACAAGTCGACGTCCCTGAAATTAGCCAAGACAATTAACAGCCATCTGACCGGATTGCCGTTGACCAATCGTGGTGTCGAATTCGGCAACTTCGAAGTGATTCGCGACAATCTGCGGCCTGCGTTGCTACTGGAAATGGGTTATATCAACACCGCAAAGGATTTCAAACACATCCGCTCAGCGAAATACCAAGAGCATGTAGCCAAGGATGTGACCAAGGGCTTAGCCGCCTATTTTAAGGCAAAAGCAAACAATTGATTATTAACACTCACTAAAAGAAAGGTCGCTTCAGTTATGGTTTCAAACACATGGTTAGCACAGTTGCCCATTGCGCCGGTGGATACCGCCACACCCGTTTCCGGCGGGGACATTAACGAGGCTTACCGACTCACCAAGGGCAGTGACACTTATTTTCTGCTCGTCCAGCCGCATCGCGAGGCTGTTTTTTATCAACATGAGATCGACGGGCTTAACTTGCTGGGTCAAGCAGCACTGGTACCGCAAGTGATTGCCAACGGCCAAATCGACGGCGACGCTTACTTGATCCTATCTTGGCTGGAGAGCGGTTCCGGCAGTCAGCGTGATCTCGGCCACCTCGTTGCTCACGTTCACCAGGTGCACAATGACCAGTTTGGGTTTGCCCACAACGTTGATGGTAAACTTCCTAAAATCAACACCTGGCAGGACAACTGGGGTGAATTTTATGTTTATCAACGGTTAGATGTATTGGCCAAACGAGCCAGTGAGCACGGGTTATGGTCTCCTGATCGGCAAACCCATCTCGATCATCTGCGCACCATTATTCTCGATTTTTATCACCAAAACAAGACTGAAGCCAGTTTGCTGCACGGTGACTTATGGGCGGGCAACTACATGTTTACCGCCGATGGGAAGCCTGCGTTGATCGACCCAGATGTGGTGTACGGTGACCGGGAGTTTGACCTTGCGATGACCACGATTTTTGGCGGCTTTGATGCCGATTTCTATGCCGGCTACAACGAAGTTTACCCAGTTAAGCCTGGGTTTAACGATCGGTTGCCATGGTATCAACTGTACTACTTGATGGCGCACCTGAACCTGTTTGGCGAAACTTACGGTGGCGCTGTTGACCGCATTCTTAGGGCCTACTAAACAAAAAAACGTTTGGGCAAAAATGCTCAAACGTTTTTGTTTATGCCAATAATGCTTTGCTTAGGGCTTGAATATCCGTCACATCGATTTCTGGATGGCTGGCGGCCGCGTTGATGACCCGGTGCGGATCAAATAACGCGCCCGCGATGCCAGCGTTATGGCCAGCATCAATATCTAAAGTCCGGTCGCCCACCATGATGGCCGTTGCACGGTCCACGTTGTTTTTCTCAATCAGATAATTCAACGACCCAGGATTAGGTTTCCGTTCAAAGGGCTGCTCCTTTGTCACAAAATCCTCAAACAGCGATTTGATCCCGGCCGTTTCCAACAGTTTCAATGAACTCTTGTCGCGGTGTGTCAGCAGAAGATGCAGACCACCAGCATCATGAATGGCTTGCAGCAGTACCACCATGCCGTCAAACGGTTGCGCTGCATCGATCATCGTCGGCTCGATAGCACGATAATCCCGTTCTAACTGACCTTTATCGATTGAAAATTGCGCACTGAACTGTGATAACGCCGTTCCCAGCGAGTGTTGGCGCATCACTTCGTATATTTCAACTTCGTCTAATTCATATTCCGACACGCGCTGTTTCAATAGCGCCTGCATGAACGCTTGAACCATAATCGGATACGTGTCGAACAAGGTCCCATCAAAATCCCAGAAAAATGTATGTCGTTGCATGGTTTTCTCCTTTTTAATACGCACAAAACGGATAGTAGCCTGTGTGCGCTGCTATCCGTTTTTTCGGTATTGCATTATCAATATCCGCTTCACAGGGTCAGGCACTTGAAAAGAACCATTGATCTCTCTGTTCCGCTATTTATTATCCGTATCAAACACAATCGTAACCGGTCCATCATTCACTAAACTAACCTGCATATCAGCACCAAACTCACCCGTCTCAACAGGAATACCTTCCTGCTTCAGCTGAGTATTAAACTGCTGGTAGATCTTATCAGCGTGATCTGGGTTACCCGCCTTCACAAAACTTGGGCGATTGCCCT
This sequence comes from Secundilactobacillus collinoides DSM 20515 = JCM 1123, assembly GCF_001435975.1. Classification (GTDB taxonomy): domain Bacteria; phylum Bacillota; class Bacilli; order Lactobacillales; family Lactobacillaceae; genus Secundilactobacillus; species Secundilactobacillus collinoides. Next base: position 68,184 of record NZ_AYYR01000023.1, on the reverse strand, counting down.
TTTTAGTGTCGGCATAGAGTGTAAACTGTGACACAGAAAGAATTGATCCGTGAATGTCTTGAATGGACAGGTTCATCTTACCCGCATCATCAGAAAAGACACGCAGCCGACTGATTTTTCGAACAAGGTAATCGATCTCCTCAGCACCATCGGTGTCTTCAGCGCCCACCAGCAACATATATCCCTGGTTAATGGCGCCGACCTGTTTCTCATCAATACTGACTGAAGCTGAACTTACCCGCTGTAATACAACTCGCACTATAGTTTCCCTCCAACGATGGTGACAGGCTTATCTAAACGGCCGTTTCACCACGTAAACGTCTTGAACATTTTTGATGTTATCAATGAGCCGCTGCAGTTGCGCCACATTCCGTATTCCCAGTGAAATGGAGATGATGACCATCTTGTTATGGTCGACCTTCCCGTTAACCAGGTTTACTTGTTTAGTCGTGTTGTTCACGATACGCAGCACTTCGTTTAACAGACCGTTCCGGTTATATCCCTGAACTTCCAAATCAGCGTTATACATTGACGTGGTTTCATTCGGATTCTCCCAGTGCACATCAATCAACCGCTCGCCATTTGCTTCAGCGTGGGCCACGTTAGGACAGTCTTTGCGGTGAACGGAAACACCGCGGCCCTTTGTGATATAGCCGACGATCTGGTCGCCTGGTACTGGTGAACAACAGTGACTCAACCGCACCAGCAGGTTATCAACACCCTCGATAATGACGCCCTCGGAAGCCTTTTGTTTCCGTTTACGTTGTGTGTCGGTCTCCTGCGTGTCGTTTTTGATCGACTGGTGTTCCTCCAGCAGTTCGCGTTCTTCCTGCCGTTGGCGAGCTTCTTCCCGTTCGTGACGAACGTCTTCCGTCAGTCGGTTCACTACCCCAACGGGCTGCAAGTCGCCAAACCCAACCGCTGCGTATAAATCATCGACGTGTTGGTAATGTAAACGACCAACCACCTTGGCCAAATTTTCTTTGGTCATGATTTCTCGCGGATCAAACTTCTTTTCGCGCAGTTGACGGGCAATAATATCTTGGCCATCAGAAACGTTTTGTTCACGGTCTTTTTGCCGGAAAAATTGTTTAATTTTATTCCGTGCCCGACGTGTCGAAACCAGTTTAAGCCAGTCACGATTAGGACCCGCAGAGTTCGCAGACGTTTTAATATCGACAATGTCGCCATTTTTAACTTCGTAATCCAGCGGCACGATTTTACCGTTAACGGTCGCGCCAGTTGTGTGGTTCCCGATATCGGTGTGAATTTGATAGGCCATGTCCAGCGGGCCGGCACCCTTCGGCAGTTCCAGCACGTCACCCTTTGGTGTGAAGGCATACACGTGGTCACCAAACAGTTCACCCTTGACACTATCCATGAAATCGGAGGCGTCATCAGTTTCTTCCTGAAGTTCAATAATTTCCTTGAACCAATTGAGTTTATTCCCGGTGTTTGTGGTCTCGACTTTGTCAGTCATACCTTCTTTGTATGCCCAGTGCGCCGCAACCCCATATTCAGCCACGCGATGCATTTCTTCAGTTCGAATTTGAACCTCCAACGGGCGGCCTTCAGGACCAATGACCGTGGTATGCAGCGACTGGTACATGTTGGCCTTTGGCATTGCGATGTAGTCCTTAAACCGGCCAGGCATTGGCTTCCACTGCGTATGAATGGCACCTAAAACAGCGTAACAATCCTTAATCGTATGCACAATCACCCGAATTGCCAATAAATCATAGATCTGGCTAAACTGCTTGTGCTGGTCGCGCATCTTCCGGTAAATAGAATAAATATGCTTCGGCCGGCCATAAATTTCCGTGTCAAGATCAAGGTCGCTGATGGCGGATTTAATGTCGCCAATAGCTTCAGCAATGTAGGCTTCCCGTTGATCCCGCCGTGAGTTCATCAAATGCACGATACGATAATACTGCTGCGGATTCAAGTAACGCAGGGAGATATCTTCCAGTTCCCATTTAATCGTACTGATCCCTAACCGGTCGGCCAATGGCGCATAGATTTCCAGCGTTTCGTTAGCGATCCGACGCTGTTTATCTGGCCGTAAATGCTGTAATGTGCGCATGTTGTGCAGCCTATCAGCTAGTTTGACGATCATCACCCGAATGTCCTTTGACATCGCCAACAGTAATTTCCGGTGATTTTCTGCCAATCGTTCCTTGTTTGATTTGTATTTAATTTTTCCAAGTTTGGTGACACCGTCAACGATCATCGCGATATCGTCACCAAATAACTCCCGCACATCGTCTAACGTGACACCGGTATCCTCAACAATATCGTGAAGAAACCCAGAAGCCACGGTGGTTGGGCCCATTTTCAAGTTCGCTAAAATACCGGCGACCTGAATCGGGTGCATGATATAGGCTTCGCCCGACTGCCGTTGCTGATCACGGTGGGCCACGGCAGCAAAGCGATAAGCACGCTCAACGATGGCGACATGATCCTTATTCATATATGAAGAAACGGCAGCAATCACACTATCTGCCGTCCATGTCTGTTCTTTTGGCATTTAAGCATTTCCCCTTAAAAACTATTAGTTTGCTGCACTTAACCCGTAAGTCAGGTACGCAACACAGAGATACACTGGCGCAAAGTAGGTTGCATGAAGCGGACCAACAAAGTAGAGTCCCACAGCGAAGATGACTGGTAAGATCCAAATCACCCACACCGACTCGTCATGCCGTTTGACATACCAGCCAATAAGGCCGGCTAGTATTGGATACACGATGCCAAAGATAATGCCAAGATGTACCATTGCTCCTAACGATATGATTTTTTCCAACAAGTAAGGGATAACGACCCCTAAAATCAGGCTAATTACCCAGTAAGGCCAACCAATTCGTTTTAAAAACATTCCCATCAGACTTCCACTCTCTTATCTTAGTGTATGTTGCGCCGGTTCGAGCCAATAAATCCGATAAAACAGGATCTCAATCCCCTATTTTAACTGGTTTATTCAGATACTTCAAAGAAAACCCCCGAAGGAAACAGCCCGTTTCGTTACAATATTAGTACTCATTCTACGCTATAAGTTTGGGCGGTTCAATGCTGGAAAAATTAAGAATTTGCAGAGTGTGAAGCAAGGCGTTTAAGGGGCGGAGCGTAAGGGTCTTTGACCCGAAAAGTCCGGGCCTGACTTTTTGGGTCGAAGTCCCTTACGCAGGAGCCCCTTGCCTTGCGGAACACGTTTCGACGCCAAATTAGCAGAGCACCTATGAAGACCGGGCCTTTGGAAAAAGTAACAGAGTCGTAAGAGTGTGAAGCAAGGCGTTTTGAGGGCGGAGCATATGGGTCTTTGACCCGAAAAGTCCGGGCCTGACTTTTTGGGTCGAAGTCCCTTACGCAGGAGCCCCTTGCCTTGTGGAACACGTTTCGACGCCAAATTAGCAGAGCGCCTATGAAGACCGGGCCTTTAGAAAAAGTAAGATTATAAAATAAGGCGTTTTGAGCATGGAACGCGGTCTATCCTTGCTAAACAAGTCAAAGCACTATGAAATCAACACACAACTGAACCCAAGGCTTTATCCCATTATACAAAGCACAAAAAGAAAGCCTCCAAATCGAAAACAATCTCTCGTCCCCAAAATCAAAAAAAGCACCGACCAAAGTCAATGCTTCAACAACGCAATAGAAATCATATCCAACCGATCATAATGTCCCCTGCAGCTCCCAAACCGTGGAAGCCGCTGCCAGCAAATACAGCGGCGCCGTTTCGGTTCGCAAGATTCGCGGTCCCAAACCAGCTATCACGCCATCATTGGCCTTCAAGATTTCAATCTCAGCTGGCGAGATGCCGCCTTCTGGTCCAAAAACGGCCACGAGCTTTTGACCAGGCTTCATCTCTGACAGTGTTTGAGTGAGCTGGGCTTGTTCCCCCTGCTTAGCTACCTCTTCATAGGCCACCAACAGTTTGTCATAGTCCAGTGCCTGCAGGGCCGCCTTTAGAGATGGTGAAAACTGCACGACCGGCACATGTGTCCGGTGCGATTGCTCACTAGCTCCGTGCGCAATTTTTTGCAAACGCGCCAATTTTTTGGTCACTTTGTTATCCTGCCAGCGGGCTACGGACCAGTCACCGCCAAAAAACACAATCTTATGAGCGCCTAGTTCGGTCGCCTTTTGAACGATCCATTCTGCTTTATCCTGTTTCGGCAAACCGGATAAGATTGTGACGTCAACCGGTAACTCAACGGTCGCAGGCAGTGTTTTAAGGATCTTCGTGTGGTTACCCTCACCAAGCTGGCCCAGAAACAAGTGCTCAGCCTGGTCAACGAACTCGGCCTGCGCACCCGGTTCGGCCCGGAGTACCTGGCGCCAATGCTTGCTGACTGTCGTGTCCAATTCAAAAGTTTCTCCAACTTTTAAGGTCTCATCAATAAAATACCGTTGCATTAGTCATCCGCCCCCGGCTTTTGAGCAATCACACCGTACCAGTCACCCATCTTCAATGTTTGGACGATTTTAAACCCTTGATGCCGTTGGGCGACAAGCACATCATCGGCCTTCTCAGCAATGATACCGGAAGTCACAAAGTAACCATGCACTGGCAGCAGATTCCACGCTTGCGGAATCAGCGGCATGATGATCTCAGCTAAAATATTGGCAACAATGATGTCAGCTTCGCCTGAAATACCGGTCAGCAGGTTATTGGCAGCAACTTGAACATCCTTTGCGACCGGGTTCAAATCGAGGTTTTTCTGCGCGGAATCTACGGCTACCTGATCCAGATCATACGCGCGCACATCACCGACACCGAGCTGTTTTGCGGCAATACTCAAAACACCAGAACCCGTGCCGACATCAATCAGCCGTTCACCGCCGTGAATAACCATTTCCAAGGCTTCCAGTGATAATCTGGTGGTTGGGTGAGTACCCGTCCCAAACGCCATTCCTGGGTCAAGCACGATCAAGCGCTCATCTTTAGATTCTGGCTCATACTTCTCCCAACTAGGGACAACCGTAAGAAAACGCGTGACCTGAACGGGATGATAATACTTCTTCCAAGCCGTTGCCCAGTTTGTTTCATCAACTGCGGTCGTTTCTACTTTTGCTGGTTCTACCGCCAATCCAAACTTGGTAAGTCCTTGTACCTGCTGGGTAATTTCGGGCACGATTTCGGGCACAAAAATAGTTTCTGGGAAGTAGGCGCTGACCTTCGCACCGGTCGTTTGGTGAGGTATTTCATCAACATTGATGATCTTGCCTTCCTGTTCCCAATTGCCGTCGCGCAGTTTGTCAAAATCCTTAACGTCATCGATCTGCACGCCGGTGGCGCCGTGGGTCATCAAAATGTTCGAGACAGCTTCCACAGCCTCGCTAGTCGTTGTAACGGAGAGTTCGGTCCAATCCATAAGTCTTAATTCCTTTCTGCGGGATCAACCCGCCAGCCAAGCGTTTCTGTATCAATCGTTTTTTTCGTTATTTTTGAAACATAGGGGTTTCCGGCCACAAAATAGCGCAACGGTGCATCCGTCCACTCGCCCTTGTTGGGAACGCCAATCCGGGCACTGGTCGCAATTTGTTTCGGGTATGCAGCCGCGGGCAATTCTAACGATAAGGCATCCTCGTTTAATCCCTTTTGATTTAGAGCTAAGGTCATCCCAAATGCCTGAGTCAGTTTACCGGGACCATTTGTGAGTGACGGCCCCTTTACCGCGCGATTCTGGTACATGAGGTCAAGCCCGTTTTCAGGCTGCACCCCGCGAATTAAAATACCTTCAGGCACCTCCGCCGCTTGGGTAATGAAATTCAGCAAAACATACTGACGCGACTGAAACATGTAAATCGTGCCGGGTTCGCCATAGAGGGCTTCATTGCGGTGGGTGCGCCGGCCAGCAAATGCGTGAGCTGCCGCATCCTTCGGCCCGACGTAGGCCTCGGTCTCAACGATGAACCCAGACAGTTCGCCCGCTGGTGTTTCATAGCGAATACGACAGCCGAGAAGTTGTTTTGCGAGCTCTGGGGTTGGTGCAGATTTAAAAAATTGGGTTAGTTCTGGACTGATTGTTGGTCATCTCCTGACGCGTTTAAATGGCAATGGGTACTGGGATTTGGAACCTTGGGTGTCTGGCTCCAGATACTGAATCCGAGGCTTCTTGTGAACCGTTTCATGCCCGTTTTGCTATGAGTGCTTGTGGCCTTTATGATGCTTTGTTAAAAGCATGCCTTTGCTGCCGGCCATGTTCATGAGACTGATAGTGCTTCACGGGGAAAGGCGCTGACCTGATTTTTGCACGCTACAAAAAAACGCACCCTCACTTGGATGCGTCTGTTTGCTCGTTTTGATGCTCGCGCCGCTCTTCTTTGTCGGCTTCCTTCTTTTCACGCTGAGGTAGTCGTGATTCAAGGTAATCTAATAATTCACTTTCAGTGCGGAAAATGCGGGGGTGCTTTTGCTTGTGCAAGCGCAGATCAATCTCATTAATCCGTTGACGACCAGTCCATGTGTGACTGTATCGAATGATTACCCGATTATTTAATGCCTCGCGACCAAACTTAAACACGTAAACAGATTCCGGCGTCATCAGCGGTCTGATATAGGACTTTTGATAATGATAGTTACGGTCTTTTAAGTACTGTTTAGTTCTATTTAGCACGGTAACCACCTCCCAACGATTAAAATGTAAGCACTATCTTCTAAGTATAATAATACCATATCCAACAAAAGTCTTCATAAAATAAAAGACAGTTTTAAGTAGTTCTAAAATTAACATGTTAGTGAAAAAATGCCCATTTGTCAACTATTTTGTTTAGCCTGTCTTTATTGAATAATCACTCGTTTTCAACTAAGATGAAATTATCATTAAATAAGCGGAAATTTCTTTAAAACCGCCCGTTTTTTTGTCAATAACACTCGTTTTCAGCCAGTGCCATGACGGTGAGGTATATGCCTAAGAAGAAGTTGTAGCCCCTTTTTCGTATTTAAATAATAAGCAGGTCTTCGGGCCGGCTCAACAACAGCCTGATAAAAATAAGGCCCTAGGAGGATCTAAATTGTGATCAAACCCGCAAAACAACTCGGTAATTTTGAATGGATCGCCACATCAGCCATCACCGTGCCAGAACAGCAGCAGCTGATGGATGATTACGGCATCACCGACGATATCATTACTTACGTGACTGATAAAGATGAAAGTGCTAATTACGTTTACGATCCAGAAAACAACCAGCAGCTGCTGATTGCCCTTGTACCGTACCGGTTAAAGGGTGAAAAAATGCGCTATATCGCCCGTCCCGTTGGCTTTTTGATTCATCGGGGCCGCATTTTCACCTTTAATGACAGTAACTTGGACTTTATCGATGAAGCCCTGGAGAAAGCGTTCGTGGACGACGAAGTGACCACCCCCGCCAGTTTTATTCTGGAGGCACTGTTCGCTTTCATCGACAGCTATATTCCCATCATCAAGCAGGTCACAAAACAACGGAATCAACTGGATAAACAGCTGAATCGCGACCCCAAAAACAACATGCTTGTCGATTTGTCAAATCTCGGTCAAACGCTTACGTTCTTCTTTAGCGGAGTAGAATCTAACAGCGACCTATTTGTCCGCATCCCCCGGACCTACTTTGGCGTCAATAACTCAAGCTATGAACGCGATCAGCTGGAAGATGTTGCCATTGAAGCTGATCAGGTACGGCGAATGATTGAAAACGAGTCGCAAGTGGTGGATCGGATCATCAACACGTTTGATTCTATCATTAATAATAACTTGAATGACACGATGCGGTTTCTGACCATCTGGTCGCTGACGATGGCCGTGCCCACCATCGTGACTGGCTTTTACGGGATGAACGTCAAGTTACCTCTGGCCGGTCTGCACGATGCTTGGCTCTTTGTGGTCGGTCTGTCTTTGGCCGCAATTGTTTGGCTTCTGCTGACCATTAAATTTCACCATAAACCCTAATTTAGCAATAATGAAATCGTTTTCGACAAATCTTCACACTCTCGTCACAATTAACGGGTATAATCTAGTTAACGACATAAAAAGGAGTGCATGTGTATGGCAAAAATGGTGACGCTAAAAGAACTCGCAACTTTGAAACGACCTGAAGCTTCTGTACTAACTTTGAGTGTGAACCTTGATAAACTCAATTATCAAGAAACCGAGCAGTTGAAATTAAAGAATGCGCTGCAGGAGATCCATAATCTGACCACGGTCTCGACTGAAATTCCAGGTGATGAGATCGTAGCACAGATCAACCACCTGTTTGATCAGGGGTTGCCCTACCGCGGACTCAGCATTTTCGCCAACTTAGATGGTGACGAAATTCTTTACCTGCCGCGAAACAGTGTCCAGACCGTCCATCTGAGTGTTGCGGGTGGTCCCGACCTGTTATCGATTTTAAAAGAAGCCCCAAACCAGGACTACTACCTGTTGCAGCTGGAGCAAACCGACTTCAGCGTATACAGTTTAGAAGAACAGCAATTAACTACTCTGAAATTGCCGGATTCACCAGGTAATTTGACCGATGCGTTAGGCACGGAGAAACGCGGCGGCAGCTTAAATTACAAAGCTACACCTGGTCAAAGCCAATACCATGGCCACAATGAAACGAGTCGTGAAAAGGATATTGACCAAGAGCGTTATTACCGGATCATCGTTGATTTCTTAGCCGCTGATCCTAAGTTAGACAACCGGCCGATCGTGTTAATGGGGTTACCGCAAAACCTGACCCTGTTTACCCAAGTGGCAGGCAATCGTTTGAACTTGGCTGATATCAGCATCCGTCGTTCGGTGACTGACCTGTCGCCAAAGGAATTAGGTTCACTGGCTGGTAAGACCATTACCGACCACGAAAAGGACGCCACGTCCCGTGATGTAGCCGGCTTGGATACCCACCGTCTGCTGACTGAGATGGCCCAGATTCGTACCGCTTTGATGGAAAATCGTATTCAACAACTGGTCATCAATGCGCAACACCACATTGAACCCACCGAACGTGAGGAATACGATGCCATCAACGGCGTGATTTCCGAAGCGCTCGCTAAGAATGATCAGATTATTGTCCTACGTGACCAGGCACCCGAAATGGCACCTGTGAGTGCGGTAACCTACTAAGCGTTGAAACCGGCGTCAGCATCAAACTGCGCCAGATAATCAAAAGGTATTAAAAGCCCCATCTAACCTGCCAAGTCGGCAGGTTAGATGGGGCTTTATTTTGCCGATAAAGTGGTCTTATCAGGCCAGCTCAACGGACTGAAGCTCTTAAACGTCCTGTGTGTCTTGCTGGTCTTCCAGTGTAAGCCTGTCCAAACTAGCTGTCAGGGCTAATTCGAAGCTGTCATCTGCAGAAATTTCCTGATCAATAAACCACCCCGCACCAATGTTGACCACATCGCCGACGATGAGGTCACGTAACCAACGCGCGGCAATCAGCCGCACCCGTGAGTGCTGAAAAACAGGCCGGATCATACCGTCCAGCAAGTCGCGAAACAAGTCCGTGCCCTGTTGCATATCCGCATTCGCTGTGTCCCGCGGAATGCTGAGTAGATACTGAGTCAGCCGCACGTGGGCCAGCCCTTCCCGCCGCATCGCAACAGCCAGCGCAATGAGGCCCTCCCGACCGCTTAACCCAAACAGTTCTGTTTTTATCTGATCATTCAACTGTCTGGCGACCCAGTCAAAAATCGCAAAACTTAATTCGGTTTGATTTGCGAAATACGGATACAGGGCCTGAGAACGACTTCCAAGCCGCCGGGAAATGGTGGAAAAGGTGGGTGTGCCACCCGCTTCAATAATGGCAACGGCAGCCTGAATAATGCGATCTTTTGATAAAATTTGGCGTGACATGTGGATCACCTCGATATTTTTTGCTTGCAATTTACATGTTGTAAACTATAATAACATATTGTAACGTAAAACAAAATTTAATTGTCGTTTGATAGCCACCTTGTTTGTGTCAAGGTGGCTTGCTACGGCGCCGAATAGGCCGTACCGACCTATTCGTTTGAAAGGAAGTTCTATCTTGGAGATTGTATCACTCTTACTTATTGGCCTGATTGTCGGGTTTGTCGTCATTTCAATGGGTGGTGGCGGTGCTGCCATTTATTTAGGTGTGTTAACTGCGGTATTTCATCTCGCACCTGCAGCCGCTACCGCTACCTCGCTGGTCACCGCGCTGCCTTCCCTTATTCTAGGCTCATTGGGCTACTATCGGCAACGGGCAATTAATTTCAAACTAGGCAATCAAATGTTGATCGCGGCACTGCCCGCAGTGGTGGTTGGATCATTACTGTCGCCCTATATCCCTGAATCAATCTACACCTGGGTCGTGGGCATTATCTTAGTCTTACTGGGACTTAACATCATGCGCAATAAACAAACGGGGTCGACTCAGTTGCAGGCGCACGGTCGACTTAAAGCCAGCAGCTTTGGCATCCTAAGCGGGTTGATGGTGGGGGTTGCCGGTCTCAGCGGCGGCGGTCCCATCCTCGCCGGGTTATTGATCCTCGGCCTGAACATGGTCAATGCCGTTGCGACCTCGTCGTACGTGTTGGTCGGGATGACCATCGTTGGCGCAATCTTCCACACCGCTGGCGGACAAGTCGACTGGCACGCTGGCCTCGGCCTCATGATCGGCGCACTGATCGGTGCCGCGATTGCCCCATACGTGATGAGCCGCTTTGTTGGCGGTTCTAAGAATGCTGGGGGTAAACTCAAACCAATAATGGGCATCCTGCTGATATTGATGGGCATAAAAACCATTTGGTAACACAAAAACGTCAGTCCAACATTTAGCTGACTGACGTTCATCGCATTTATTATTGACCGTTTGGTTCCTTGTTCAAAACAACATCGTCGTTGCTAACATCCGCAATAACGTCAAACTTCTTGTCATTTTCCAGCGGACCGAGGTTCAAAATCGTACTATCACCATCATGCGCGATGCTGTTGACCCGGTTGCTGATAAACAACCGAATAATATCGACATTTGCGAGCCGTTCCTTAGCCATTTCTGCAGCCTTATTTAAGGTGTAACCATTATCCAGCATCATTTTAAGGTACAGAATTGTTGAGATATTTATCAGATTATAGCGCTTATTTTGACCTTTGCCGTGGCTAACGGATTCGATCAAGCCGCGTTTTTCCCAGTACCGAATCTGGGTGGTACTGGCTTCGGTCACCCGGCTTGTTTCACTAATACCCATTGAAATATCTAAGTCTCTTAATCGTTTTACAAATCCGGGATTTGTTTCTTCGCCAAACGACATTCAATTCACTCCTGTCTATTTTCTACAAGGGGCATTATAACATTGTGTGATACGTTGCGCCTACTTGATTGCATGGTTTTTGTACAATTTAGTCTTTTTTACACAGTCTTACCAGATTTAGCAGTACACTTGATCTAAATTAATCAAAAGAGGTCTTGATAATGACAACTCACCCACTAATCAAAGGTATGGCTCTCGCCAGTGCGGGGCTCATAGCAGCACACTTTGCGCCGCGTCCGCTAAAAGCGGTCGTGTTGGGAAACGCCCCACAGTATAGTCCAGACCAAGTAACACTCAATCCCGCTTCGCCGCTGTTTGGCAAACACGTCGGCTACCTTGGCTCATCGATCACCTATGGTGCCGCGGCCCACGGCAAATCGTTTGCAGACTACCTTAGCGCCGAAGACGGTGTTATCACAACTAAATCCGCAATTAGCGGAACCACGTTGGCCGGCAGTGAACCAAAGACCTACGTCAGCCGGCTCGTGAGTGATTTCCCGCTGACCAGTCAGTACGATGCGTTTGTTGTCCAGTTATCCACTAACGACGGCCGACAAAATAAGGCTCTGGGCACCATCACAGCCGATGATCAACAGTCTGGTTTTGACCGAAACACCACCCTCGGCGCCATCGAATTTATCTGCAGTTATGTTCGTGACCATTTTAAGGCACCTATCATCTTCTATACTTGTTTACGAAAAACGGATGTAGATTACGCTGCGCTGGTGGCGCAATTATACATCTTACAGGCAAAGTGGCACTTTACCATTCTTGACCTGTGGGCCGATCCAGTGGTCAAATCTTTAACGGCAGCCAGTCCAATGGCCATGTTTGACGATGCGCACCCAACTCAGCTGGGTTACCAAACAATTTGGACGCCGCTTTTTGAGCAAAAATTGACGCAATTACTTGCTGTCGAAAACTGACTTTTAAATTAATAGCCACTGTTCACCCGTAGTATAGCCTGTTCACTACTGAATTGAAACCATTTAAAATTTTCATAGATAATGAAAATCATTTGCAAAACTGGCATTTGAAACGAACCGTTAAATCTACTGAATAGTGTCGCTTAATGAACATCTGTCTTTTTGTGGCCTTAAAATAATTGAAAATTGGTATGTAAATTGGGCTTTTTTGCTCATATTTTCAGAAAAGACTATCTTTTTGAAACTTCTCTGCTATAATAAGCTCATCATAATAGTAATCAGGGGGATTCAAACATGACTTTAAAGGATACATTAACTTACAACGAACAATTAGCCGTCGCAAAAAGCTTACTGAAGCAACCCGTTAGTGCTGACGACGCTGCCGCCCACTACGCTAACTTACAAGATTTGAAGCAGGAATTGGACCAGGAATTAAGCCGCTTGGACATCCGTTTACACCCAGTAGCTTCAAAGGGCTTGGTCAACGCACCCCACTACGAAGACTTTGGTGAAACACAAGCTGACACCGCCGAAAACGATCACAGCAATGTGATGATGGGTTTCTTAACAAAATAAGCAGTTATGAACCGCGACAATTGTCGCGGTTTTTTTATTAATAATTTTAAAATAAATAACCGTTTTTGCTTTACTTAGAGCAACTCTAATAAGCTATACTACCTCTCGTAATCAAAATTCAGGAGGTTCTTTGATATGACAAAGATTTGGTTTATTACAGGCAGTGCTCGAGGTCTAGGGCGCGCAATCACTGAAATGGCGCTGGCTTCTGGTGCAAGCGTAATTGCAACCGCTCGCCATACGGATTCCTTAGCGGATCCCACCGCCCAGTACGGCGATCACCTGTTGCCGTTGCAATTAGACGTGACCGATGAAAAGGCAGTCACGTCTGTCATTCAAACGGGTTACCAGCATTTTGGCAGTATTGATGTCCTAGTCAACAACGCCGGGTTCGCACAGATGGCGGCGACCGAGGAAATGCGCACCGAAGATTTCAAAGCACAAATGGATACTGATTTTTACGGCACATTATTTACCATTCGCGCTGTGCTGCCCATCATGCGTCAACAGCGGGCTGGCCGCATCATCAACATTAGTTCCATCGGCGGTCGTGTTGGCGGGCCCGGACTGAGTGCTTATCAAAGCGCTAAATTCGCGGTCAACGGACTCACTGAAGTCGTAGCGTCAGAGGTCAAGCCGTTTAATATTCAGGTCACCACTGTGGAACCCGGCGGCATGCGCACAGATTGGGGTGGCAAGTCAATGTCCGCCGTACCATCTGACATATACGCCGAAACTGTCGGGCAGTGGATCAAACTGGTGCACGACGGTTGGGATGCCCCTGATGATAACACGCACCCCCGCTACGTCAGTGAACCAAAAAAGGTTGCAGCAGCTATCGAGACGCTAGTTAAGATGCCGCAAGCGCCAACCCACCTGTTGCTTGGTAAGGACGCTCAGGCATCCGCTAAAGCGCACGCCGATGCACTTGCAAAAAGTGATGCCGACAACGCAGCACTTACAGAATCAACGGGTAATTTTTAGGCCCAATATACTGCGTGTGAAAGAAGCAGCGCTATACCCAATTCTGGTATGGCGCTGCTTCGTTTTTCAGACTCGTTTTCTTTGTAAGTTCAGCCTTCGTTGCGCTGTAATTATCAATCTTCCACTGCAGCAATTTCTTTTTGTCGTTTAAATCGGTAATCTGCTTATCAATTTCGGATTGTTGATGAACCAGCATCGTCAACCGTTCATCTATGGTGTCTGTCCCCTGACTGGTTAAGTCAACGTAGTGTCGAATTTCCTTGATCGACATCCCAACACTTCGAAACGCAAGGATGTAACGTAACCAGCCCTGAGCATCTTCGGTAAAAACCCGCCGGCCGCGGGCGTTGCGAATCACACCCGGAATCAGGTGATTATTGTCGTAATAACGCAAGGTGTGAGCTGAAATGTCAAACTGCTGGCTCACTTGTGTCATTGTTAATTCTGGCATAGTGCCACCTCCAATTATGCTTAGAATAGCACGTGGTGATTCATTTAGCCAGTTCTGTATCGGGTCAACGCAATTTTAAAAAAATGATGCCCACTAACGCCAACTTTTCTGAAATTTTTTCATTTTGGAACCCTGTTATTTCGGTATCCGTTGTAATTAAGACTACCATCAATGAAAAAAACTCATTTTCAGTTTAGATAACCTCGCTTTTTACAGGCCGCCGCCTGCCCTAAAATAAATGCATCGTCAATAACCGGTAACGACCGGCGCAGACCACAATGTATCATTTCCCAATGGTTCACTTAAACCATCACCGGAACTGCACAATTTCAGCGGTGCACGATCAACCCCATAACCGTGACATTAAGATAGGAGTGTTTTTTATGAAAAAAGTACGCAAAGCAATTATTCCCGCTGCCGGACTCGGTACCCGCTTCTTACCTGCTACCAAAGCCTTAGCGAAAGAAATGTTACCCATTGTCGACAAACCAACGATTCAATTCATCGTGGAAGAAGCTCGCCAGGCTGGCATTGAGGACATCGTAATCGTAATCGGTAAGAATAAGCGGTCGATTGAAGACCACTTTGACGCCAATCCTGAATTGGAAGATGCCCTTTCCGCCAACCATAAGGAAGAGATGTTAGAACTGGTTCAGCAGACCACCGATATGAACCTTTACTTCATCCGTCAGTCGCATCCACGCGGGCTGGGTGATGCCGTATTGACCGCTAAAGACTTCATCGGCAACGAACCCTTCATGGTCATGCAGGGAGATGACCTCAACGAAGGTCGGACATCGTTGACCCAGCAGCTGATCATGAGTTATCAGCAGACCGGCGCCTCAACACTTGGCGTGATGCAGGTCCCCCACGAAGAAACGGCTAAGTACGGTGTCATCGACCCCCTGACTGCTGTTAATGATGACCTCTATCAAGTCAAACAGTTCGTAGAAAAACCGCAACCAGAAAATGCACCATCAGACCTGGCGATCATTGGCCGTTATCTGTTTACACCAGAGATCTTTACCGCGTTAGAAAAGACCCCCATCGGTAAGGGAAACGAATTACAGCTCACCGATGCCATCGACCGGTTAAATCAAACTCAGCGCGTTTTCGCCCACCGCTTTGAAGGGCAGCGTTACGACGTTGGTAACAAACTCGGTTGGCTGGAAACCAACATTGCGTTTGGCTTGCGTCATCCGGAAACACGCGACGGTCTGCGCAACTACCTGAAAACGTTGACCACCCTGTTAGACGCCGAAGATGCCGCAAAGTCACAAACGGTACCGCAAAAGCATTTGTCAGCTGCCGTTAAGAAATCTGCACGGCCAAAAATCAGCGTTAGTATTCACCAGTAACTCATTTGTCACCATTAAGGAGGTGGTGTCATCACCAAGAATCAACCGTGGTCACGATACAGCATTGTCACTGGTCATGACTGATTGCGCACACTCCCCGCGCCGACCAGATTTACCTGACCAACCCATAGTGACGACTCTGTCCCCGACCCGGTGACACGCGTTACTGATCACCAGTAGCTGCAAGCGGTTGTTCACATTGAAACCACCACTCGCTTATGACCTGTCGCCGCCAACCCACTAATAGGGTTTGAGCGAATCACCGGTGCGTCCATCACTGGTTGCGATGCGTCTCGTGGTTTTCCAAACATCGGTTCCGCTTGTAACCGTCTGATGATCAGTCTAGTGACCAGACGCCATAAATGCCTGTTGTGCACGTTTCCCAATTAAACGTGCGCAGTTACCCTCAAGTGACTTCAAAACAACCTCAATGACTCAGTAAATTCCTCGCATCACCACTGGAGAGGTAACGAGTGGGCTATTTGGTGCCAATCACTGTTCGCTAGCCGTACATTTTTTTGCTCACTTTCCCTGTGTTGACTACTGAACGCGAACGCAAGCGTTTCTTGGTTTTGAAATAAACAAAAGTTTAATAACACCTGTCAATACTGCAAAAGCGATTGAGAATTTGTTCTCGATTGCTTTTTTTGTTTACGATTCTTGTAACTGAGTGCTATTTTAGCATCTTTCATTGGTTATCGCAGTTTCTACTAGGAAGGAAATATATGGGAAAAGACTGTTAACGAACGCCTAGTTAGAACATTAACGATGCCGTTTGAGCGACAGCTTAATTACCACCCCATCGCATTAAATTAAGCACTAGGCCCTATAGCACCCGTGTTCGCAAAACCGACAGAATTGAAATGATACTCAAAAAACACCCCATAGCCAATCGACTATTGAGGTGTTTTTTGCGTTAAAGTGCTCATTCGTTACAGGTAAAAAATTACTTACCGCCATTTTCTTCTTCGTCAGTTTGCAGAACAGCCATGAACGCCTCCTGGGGCACATCCACCGTTCCGACCGACTTCATCCGTTCCTTACCACGTTTTTGCTTATCCAGCAACTTCGCACGGCGGTCCGGATCACCGGTATGGATCTTGGCGGTAACATCTTTCCGGTAGGCACGAATGTTCGTCCGAGCAATGATTTTGGCGCCGATCGCGGCTTGAATTGGAATTTCAAAGTTTTGGCGTGGGATGATTCCCTTTAGTTTTGTGACAATGTCCCGGCCCCGTTTCTCAGCAAAAGTTCTGTGAGAAATAAAACTCAGCGCATCGACCTTGTCGCCGTTCAGTAGAATATCGATCTTGACCAAGTCGCTTTGTTGGTAATCATCCAGTTCGTAATCCAGCGAAGCGTACCCTTTTGTACTGGATTTCAACTTATCGAAGAAATCAAAAATAATTTCTGACAGCGGCATTTCATAAATGACGTTGACCCGATAATCATCCAAGTATTCCATGGTGATAAATTGTCCCCGGCGGCGTTGGCACAGTTCCATGACTGGACCGACATAGTCGTTCGGTGTCATGATAGTGGCCTTCACGTAAGGTTCTTCGATATTTTTAATGGACGACACTTCCGGCATTTCGGACGGGTTTTCAACTTCTTTTTGCGTCCCATCCGTCAAATTAGCATGGTAGGTCACCGATGGCGCAGTGGTGATCAGATCCAAGTCAAATTCGCGTTCCAAACGTTCCTGCACAACATCCATGTGCAGCATGCCTAAGAACCCGGCCCGGAAACCAAAACCCAGCGCCTGTGACGTTTCTGGTTCGAATTCCAAAGCCGCATCGTTTAATTTTAATTTTTCCAATGCTTCTCGCAAATCGCCATACTTTGCGTTGTCCGTTGGGTAAAGCCCAGCATAAACCATGGGCGCCATCTCACGGTAACCCGGTAAAGCTTCCTTGGCAGGGTTTGCTGCGCCAGTGACCGTATCACCCACACGCGTATCAGTAATATCCTTGATGCTGGCCGTGATGTACCCAACTTCGCCCGCCATCAGCATGTCTCGCTTCAGCGGCTTTGGTGAGTTCACCCCAACTTCAGTGACTTCGTATTCTGAACCGCTGTTCATCAGTTTGATCTTATCTCCGGGTTTAACCGTCCCTTCGAACACACGGACACTCAGCACAACGCCACGGTAATCATCATAAATTGAATCAAAGACCAGTGCACGCAATGGCGCGGTCAAATCGCCGCTTGGTGCCGGTACCTTATGCACGATCTGTTCCAGCAGGTCTTGAATGCCGATACCCTGCTTGGCACTTGCCAACACAGCTTCAGACGCATCGATCCCGATAACATCCTCAATTTCTTGACGAACCCGCTCCGGGTCTGCTGACGGCAAATCAATTTTATTGATGACTGGCAAAATCTCAAGGTCGTCATCCAAGGCCAAATAAACGTTGGCCAACGTTTGTGCTTCCACACCCTGAGCAGCATCAACCACCAGGACGGCGCCTTCACAGGCTGCTAGGCTTCGTGAGACCTCGTAAGAGAAGTCCACGTGTCCTGGTGTGTCAATGAGGTGAAACTCATAGGTGTGCCCATCTTTTGCTTGATACTGCAATTCCACGGCGTTAAGTTTGATCGTAATGCCGCGTTCCCGCTCAAGATCCATGTTATCCAGCAGTTGATCTTGCATGTCGCGCTTCGCAACAGTATCCGTCAGTTCCAAAATCCGGTCCGCCAGCGTTGATTTACCGTGATCAATGTGGGCCACGATGGAAAAGTTCCGGATGTACTGTTGGTGCTCCTTCATTTGTTCAAGATCCATATTTATTAAGTCCCTACTTTCTCAGTTAAGCTCGTTTCGTTAATCAGTCTATTATACCAACTTGGAGGGGGGTTAGACAAACATTTTGGAGAGGTTACGCAAGTCTTAGTTTTGTGGTGCGCGTTGCTGCTTGGTTATCTATACTGGCCTATGAATCTCAAATAGGTAACTAAATGTTGATGAATCTTGAAGAAAGTGGCCGGCAAGTGACAGACGTGTCCTCTTATGCAACCGTTCCAACGATTTTCAGTAATACAAGAGAGACCCCATTTCAATAAAATGAAATGGAGTCTCTACTATGGCCTTAATGGTCGTTTCACTATTTAACTGAGACAATTTTTGGAAAATTCGATAATCAGTGTGCTGAGGGTAGGCGTTGGTTTGGATAATCACAGCGTTATTGTTACGCTGTGGTTTTGACCTCGGCTGTTGCCCCATCTATAGCGGAAACGTGTTCCAGAAGGCAGGAGGCTCCTGCATAAGCAACTTCCGACACCAAATCCAAACTAATCACAGCTTTTTTTGCACTGTGGTTTTGGCCTCGGCGGTTGCCCCATCTGTAGCGGAAACGTGTTCCAGAAGGCAGGAGGCTCCTGCATAAGCAACTTCCGACACCAAATCCAAACCCGGGATTTGATGCCGAAAGTTACTTATGCTCCGCCTCCTAAACGCCTTCTTCCACACTCTTAATTATCAAACGCATCCCTCATCTTATCGAAGAAATTGCCCTTCTTACCTGATACCGGCTTATCACCGCCGGCTTCAGCAAAGGCTTGCAGCGCTACTTTTTGATTTTTATTGAGGTTCTTTGGTGTCACGATGCGAACCGTTACACGTTCATCACCGTTACCGTTGCCACGAAGCCGCGGCGCACCCTTGCCCTTCAGACGGAAGATCGACCCTGTTTGCGTGCCAGAAGGCACCTTCATCTTAACGTCGCCGTGCACGGTCTGCACATTGATCTCGTCGCCTAAAGCCGCTTGAACAAAACTAATGTCCTTGTTCAAGTAAATATCTGCTCCATCTCGGGTGTAGACCTTAGATGGCGCCACTTCAAACACGATAAACAGATCACCATAAGGGCCGCCATTTGTGCCGGCTTCCCCCTGACCCTGCAACCGCATTTGTTGGCCATCGTCAACGCCGGCTGGGACGTTGACTTCCACTTCATGCCGTTCTTCTTCACGGCCTGAACCGCCACAAGTTGGGCATTTTTCTTTGATTTCCTGACCTGTCCCGTGGCACACTGGGCAGACTTGTTGACTCCGCATCCGACCCAATGGCGTGTTAGTTTCACTGACCACGTAGCCGGAGCCACCACAGTTTTGACACGTTTCTGGGTGAGTTCCAGGCTTTGCGCCAGACCCGCCACAGGTGTGGCATTGGGCTTCACGACTATACTTGATCTTCGTCTTCTTACCGAAGATGGCCTCTTCAAACTTCAGGTTCATTTGGTACTGCAGGTCACGACCTGCCTGTGGCGCGTTGGGGTTTTGTGAACGGCCACCGCCGCCACCGCCAAAGAATTGGCTGAAGATGTCTTCGAAGCCGCCACCGGCACCGCCGCCGAAGCCACCGAAATCACCAAAGCCGCCGCCAGCACCACCAGCGCCACCGCCGCCAAATCCAGTAGGGCCGTCTGCCGAACCGTATTGGTCGTAGTTCGCTTTCTTCTGGTCATTACTGAGGACTTCATAAGCCTCGGTAATTTCCTTGAATTTCTCTTCAGCACCTGGTGCCTTATTGATATCAGGATGGTACTTCTTTGATAATTTCCGGTAGGCTTTCTTGATCTCATCTTGGGACGCATCTCTGCTGACCCCGAGTGTTTCATAATAATCCTTGTCAGCCATTAATTAACCTCCAATTACGCGTTTCATTCTTGATTTGTTGTTATCCGTTCGAGTCATTTCATAACACCTAAATATACCATATTCTCAGTGTTAGGCCAACTAGGGATAACATAATTCGCAATGAAACAAAAAGCCAAAGCCCACCAGAGCCTTGGCTTTTTGCCAGCTTGTTTAAACGAGACTACTTCTTGTCGTCATCGTTAACTTCTGAGAAGTCACCGTCAAAGGTCTTGCCGTCACCCTTGTCATCAGACTTGGATGAATCGTCAGTCTTTTCACCGGCATTTGCGCCATCGGCACCAGCAGCACCGTCAGCGGAACCCTGTTCTTGTTGGGCTTGTTGATATAATTTAACGGAAAGGTCTTGAACAATCTTGTTCAAGTCGTCCTTCTTCGTCTTCATTTCTTCAACGTTGTTATCTTCTTGGGCCTTCTTAAGGGCATCACGCGCGTCCTTAGCCTTTTGAATTTCGTCGTCAGAAACCTTACCCTTGACTTCGTCTAAGGTCTTGTCAACAGTGAACAAGAGTTGGTCGACTTCGTTCTTCAAGTCAGCTTCTTCCTTACGCTGCTTGTCGGCTTCTTCGTTTTCTTGGGCTTCCTTCATCATCTTGTCGATTTCGTCGTCCGATAAACCGCCGGAACTCTTGATGGTGATCTTTTGTTCCTTGCCGGTTCCCTTGTCCTTAGCGGAAACGTTAACGATCCCGTTACGGTCAATATCAAACGTAACTTCGATTTGAGGAACGCCACGAGGCGCAGCAGGAATGTCAGTCAATTGGAAGTTGCCCAAAGTCTTGTTGTCAGCAGCCATTGGCCGTTCACCTTGCAGCACATGAATATCAACGGCTGGTTGGTTGTCAGCAGCAGTACTGAAGACTTGTGACTTGCTAGTAGGAATCGTGGTGTTCCGGTCGATCAGTTTGGTGAACACACCGCCCATGGTTTCGATACCTAATGACAATGGCGTAACATCAAGTAAAACAACGTCCTTAACATCACCGGTCAGAACACCACCTTGAACGGCGGCCCCTAAAGCAACGGCTTCGTCAGGGTTGATTGAATGACTTGGTTCCTTACCAGTCCACTTCTTAACAGCTTCTTGAACGGCTGGGATCCGAGTTGACCCACCGTTTAAGATAACGACGTCAATGTCGCCTGCTGACAAATCAGCGTCCTTCAAGGCATTTTCAACAGGGACACGTGTCTTTTCAACTAAGTCAGAAGTGAGTTCGTTGAACTTTGCACGGGTCAATGTCTCTTCCAAATGCAGTGGGCCGTTGTCGCCGGCAGAAATAAATGGCAGGCTAATTGAAGCTTCAGTAACGCCTGATAAGTCTTTCTTAGCCTTTTCAGCAGCTTCCTTCAAGCGTTGCATAGCCATCTTGTCTTGTGACAAGCCGATGCCGTTTGCTTGCTTGAATTGGGCAATCAGCCAATCCATGATTTTCTTATCGAAGTCGTCACCACCAAGGTGAGTATCCCCGTTAGTAGACAGCACGTCGAACACGCCGTCACCTAAATCAAGGACGGAAACATCAAATGTCCCACCACCAAGGTCATAAACCAAAATCTTTTCATCAGCATCCTGCTTATCCAAGCCGTATGCCAGTGAAGAAGCAGTTGGTTCGTTGATGATCCGCTTAACGTCTAAGCCAGCAATCTTACCGGCATCCTTAGTTGCTTGACGTTGTGAATCGTCAAAGTAGGCTGGAACCGTGATAACCGCTTGGGTCACCGTGTCACCGATATAGTCTTCAGCAAAGCCCTTGATATATTGCAGGATGAATGCTGAGATTTCTTGTGGGGTGTAGTCCTTGCCTTCGATGCTAACCTTGTAGCCGGCTTCGCCCATGTGACTCTTGATTGATGAAACCGTGTTTGGGTTAGTGATGGCTTGCCGCTTGGCAACTTCACCAACCTGTGGCTTGCCGTCTTTAAATGCGACAACTGAAGGTGTCGTCCGACCGCCTTCTGGGTTTGGAATGATCTTTGGTTCGCTACCTTCAAGAACAGCCACTGCAGAGTTCGTCGTTCCTAAATCGATACCGATAATTTTATTACTTGCCATTTATGCAATACCTTCTTATTTATAATTTAGTTCAAAACTTTATTGTGAAACAACAACCATCGCCGGACGTAAAACCCGGTCTTTGAGCTGATAGCCCTTTTGCAGGACCTGAACAACGTGATCTTTATGGTCATCGTCTTCAGCTGGAACAGTTTGCACCGCCTGATGGATGTTCGGATCAAATTTTTCACCGTCTGCTTTGATTTCGGTTACACCGTTTTTAGTCAACGCATCCAGTAAATGTTTTTGAACCATTTCAATTCCCTTTTTCAATGACTCGCCTTGTTCGCCTTCGACCTGCGTTTGCAAGGCACGTTCCAAGTTATCCAAAGCGGGTAACACATCGTGCGCCAGTTGTTGGCCATCGTACTTGATGAGCGCTGCCTGGTCCTTCTTATTACGTGCTTGAATATTTTGAATCTCGGCCTGTGAACGTAAATTACGATCATTTAAATCAGCAACTTGCTTTTGCAGATCGGCAATTTTACGCTGGGCCTCTTGAAGCGGATCAACAGTCTTGGCATCCTGATCATCAGCCTTTGCTGCTTGATCATCTGATGCGGGTTCAGTTGTATCAGACTTTGGATCCTGCTTGGTCTCAGCCGCCTTTGTCTGGTCGGCCTTGGTTGCATCAGTCTCGTCAGCCTGAGCTGAATCTGCTGGATTGTTTGCTTCGTCTTTAGCCACTCATAACACCCCTTTACTACTTATCAAATTAATGACACAAATTACTGATCAAAATAACGATAATAGTCGGTCAACCGTTTGGCAAGCTCCTGCCTGAACGTTCCGACCAGTCCAATCATCCGCGAGTACGGCATCCGGGTCGGCCCCAGTAAGGCAATCACGCCTTTACCGTGGTCGCCAACTTCGTACGTTGCCGTGATCAAACTGTAATCTCTTAGGATCGCATTGGTCATTTCACTGCCAATCTTCACCTGAATGTGATCGCTCGGTCGGCCCAAAACATCGGCCATGTCATCGGTTCTGTCCATTAACGTATAAAGCGACTTCAGTTCGTCAACGTCGCTGCTATCCGAGAAGTTCAGCAGATTCAGCCGGCCGCCAACGTAGTAACGTTCTTGCGCCGCCTGAGTCAGCACATCTCCAAAAATCTTCAAGAACCCTTCTGGACTCTGCAGATACTTGGTAACTTCCTGGGGAATCTTGGTTTGCAGTTCCTGCAGGACTTCCCGCAAGGACTTGCCTACCAACTGGTCATTGATCAACCGAACCACAGCCTCAAGCTGTTCACCAGTGACCCCGGGCGCCAAGTTAAACGTCTGGGTCTCAGCATCGCCGTTGTCGGTGACGAGCACCGCCATGACTTGCCGTTTACCCAGCGGCACAAGCCGAAAACCGCTTAACTTGCTGTCCTGAAGTTCTGGTTTCAACGTAAACGCCGTGTAGGAGGTCAGATTTGATAGGATCTGGGCTGAGGTCTCAATGATCTCATCGATCTTCAGAAACTGGCCATCCAGTGAGGACTTAATGATATCAATATCATTTGCCTTCACTGGGTCTGGTTGGACCAAATGATCCACGTAGTAGCGATAACCCTTAACAGATGGAATTCGACCGGACGAGGAGTGGGTCTTGTTGATCAACCCTAACTCTTCCAGCGCAGCCATCTCGTTACGCACGGTCGCTGAGCTCACATGCATGGGCAACTGTGCCGCTAAGGCTTTTGACCCAACCGGGACACCGCTGCTGGTATAGTCGCGAACGATCGCCTTTAAAATCATCTTCTGTCTGTCCGTTAACGTGATCATCACCTCTTTTTAGCACTCATCTAACCCAAGTGCTAAGACACATATATAATGTATCAAATGGTGTTTTTTAAGTCAAGCATTAGACAGTGATTTTTAGCAATTAATTTAGTCGAGTGCTAATTTATGAAAACCATTTGCCAGATACTGCCGTGCATGCTCGGTATCGGTGGTCATTTGAGCCACCAGATCATGGACCGAATCAAATTTTTTCTCACCGCGCAATCGATAACACCATTCCACAGTGGCGATTTCACCATAAACGGCTTCGTTAAAGTCAATGATGAACACTTCCACCGTTACTGGCCGGCCTTCCCCAAAGGTGACATTGCGACCGGCCGAGGTGACTGATGGATACCAGGTATCCCCAATCTTGATTCGCGTGACATAGACGCCAACCGCTGGCAGCCAATCCTGTACACTATGGCTGACGTTGGCCGTTGGAAACCCGATCGTTCGGCCACGGGCTTCACCGTGGACGACCGGTCCAGTCGTTTGATAATGGTACCCTAAAAGGCTGGTCACCGTCTTAATATCACCGGCTGTAATGTTACGACGAATGCGACTCGAGCTGATTTTTTTATCATCGCTCTCCTGTTCACCGACAGTGACAATTTCAAACCGGCCCTTTGCATAGTCTGGGAGTTTTGCCATGGTGGCAACGTCCTTTGGACCATACGTGTGATCAAACCCCGCAACAACGACTTGAACATCGAAGGCCATCAGGTACTGGTCCACGAAAGCTTGTGGTTTCAACGCGGCAAACTGACTGGTAAAGTTGACCATGTAAACGATATCCACCCCTAATTTTTCAAACAGGGCCATTTTACGCGCTGTTGTTGTGAGATATTTGTTCTCATCCGGCCCTAATTTGGCGTATACCAGCTTGGGATGGTGGTCATACGTCAATACGGCCAATGGTAATCCGCGGGCTTCTGCAATCTCTTTTGCCCGTTTAATGACGGCCTGGTGTCCCAGATGAACACCATCAAAAAAGCCCATGGCTAAAACAATGGGCTTTTTAACTGGGGTTTCCGGCGACATTGGGTGGTGGATCTGAATGACTTGCATCGTTTGATCATCTCGACTTTCTCTACTTCGTACTAAACATTTTAAGCGGCTTGTACTTATGGTCAACTAATTTGTACAAGGCTTTGATTTCGTTATCATATCTTAAGGCAACGATTGGCGCATCGCTATTCACTTCGCGCTGTAACAACCAGACCCCATTTTGCACACCGCGCCACAACGGCGTTGTCAGCGTGATTTCAGGATAGTCATCCAGGGCGCGGTCCAGCGGTTGCAGGAAGCTTAGGTCATCGCGGTCAACGGCGTCTTGAATCTGATCCAGACTAAGGGTCTCGTCAAGCTTAAACCCGCCGCTTTCGATCCGCGTCAGCGTCGACATCACTGATGGAATACCCAGAGCTTCCCCCGCTTGAACAGCGAGTGTCCGGACGTAGGTACCCTTCGAACATTCCACTTCAAACGTGAACGTCTGCGTGCCCGCATCAGTATCAAACGTACTTGGTGCTAGCCGGTCAAACCGGGTGACATGAATCGTCCGTACCGGTCGTTCAACGGTCTGGTGTTTACGAGCATATTCGTAGAGCTTCCGGCCGTTCACTTTCACGGCAGAATACATTGGCGGGGTCTGCTGCAGATCACCCGTCAAGGTTTGTAAAACAGCGTCAATGGTCTCATCGGTAACGGGTTCAGTGAGAACCTTCCGGGCCACTTTGGCGCCATCCAAGTCTTCCGTTTCCGTTGAGAATCCAAGGGTCACGCTGCCACGGTATACCTTGCGATGGGTCAGCAGGTAGTCAACGACCTTCGTTGCACTGCCGACACAAATGGGCAACACGCCGTCAACGCTCGGGTCAAGGGTCCCAGAGTGACCAACCTTTTTTTGGTGTAAAATTTTACGCAGCCGATTGACACAGTCGTGACTGGTCATGCCGCGTTCTTTATACAGTGGGATAATTCCGTTCATCGCAACTTAATGCTCCATTCTACATGTCATTTAACAGTCTTTTGAAACAACTGGTGTTTAATTTACACACATAATGCATTATATCATAACCGCCTCTCGATAACGGGATGACGCTTAATTTGATTTAACAATGCCTGTTGGGATGTCCAAGAGCTTAATTTGACGGAAATGTTGCTGATATCGACTTGCCCATTCATAAAACGCCAACGTCATTAGTGCCTTAGTCAACCAGGCGAGCCGCAGCTAATCGGCATTAACCGCACGCAAAAAGACACTTCACACCGATTCCATCGTGGAATCACCGTAAAGTGTCTTTTTAAATTGCAAGGTTCCAAAATAGATTACAGTTTTGGATCGTCGCGGTGTAATTGATTCAGTAGTTGGTCAATATGACTCCCGTATTGAACTGATTCGTCGCGTTCGAAGAATAGTTCTGGGGTCTTGAAAATGTTTAGCCGAGCGCCCAATTCACTGCGAATCAGACCAGTAGCCTTTTTCAAGCCGGCGTCTGCCTTTTCACCGTCAGATGCCAGATCAGATAAGATACTGTAGTAAATCGTTGCCTGTTGCAGGTCACCCGTCACAACAACGCCCGTAACGGTAATACCCTGAACCCGAGGATCCCGGACCCGCTTCAGTAAAATGTCGTTGACTTCCCGTTGAATTTCTTGTTCTAGTCGACCAATTCGATAATGTGCCATAGTTTCACCACCCTATATTAATTGTCGATCTCAATTATTCGATCGGCACTTCTTTCATGACGTATGCTTCGACAACGTCGCCGACTTTGATGTCGTTGTAGTTTTCGATGGTCAGCCCAAGTTCGTGACCCTGCTGAACATCCTTCACATCGTCCTTAAAGCGTTTCAGACTGCCGAGTTTGCCTTCATAGATAACCACGCCGTCACGAATCAAACGGACATCAGCGTCGCTTGAAACGTGGCCGTCGGTAACCATCCCACCGGCAATGGTCCCAATCTTAGAAGCCTTGAAGATCTCACGGACTTCAACTTGACCGATCACTTCTTCTTCATACGTTGGTTCCAACTTACCCTTCATGGCATGTTCAATTTCATCAATGGCATTGTAAATGACACGGTGAAGCCGAATGTCCACTTGGTCCTGGTCAGCTTGGGACTTAGCCTGCGGCGTTGGCCGGACGTTAAACCCAATAATGATGGCGTTACTTGCTTCAGCTAAGGTCACATCACTTTCGTTAATGGCCCCAACCGAGGTGTGAATGATATTCACGCGAACGCCCTCAACTTCGATCTTGTTCAAACTGTTTGCTAAGGCTTCAACAGAACCCTGAACGTCAGCCTTGATGATGACGTCAACTTCCTTCATTTCCCCTTCTTTCATGGTATCAAAGAGGTTATCAAGGGTGACACGATTCTTAGACTTCCGTTCTTCCATCAAAGCGTTCTTAGCACGCTCTTCACCAGCAGCCCGGGCAGTCTTTTCATCATCAAAGACCACGAACCGGTCACCGGCTTCTGGCACGTCACTCAACCCGGTAATTTCAACTGGTGTTGATGGACTTGCCTTTTTAATATCCTTACCACGTTCGTTTTGCATGGTCCGGACACGGCCAAAGGTGTTCCCAACAACGACAGGATCACCCACGTGCATGGTCCCTTGTTGAACCAGCAGCGTAGCAACGGCGCCAAGTCCCTTATCCAAACGTGCTTCGATAACTGAACCGGCAGCGTTTTGTTCAGGATTGGCTTGTAATTCCATCACTTCAGACTGGAGCAAGATCATGTCCAGCAATTCATCGATGTTCGTCCCAAACTTAGCTGAGATCTGAACAAAGATAGTGTCGCCACCCCAGTCTTCAGGGATCAAGCCGTATTCAGTGAGTTGTTCGATAACGTGGTTCGGGTTGGCACCCGGCTTATCGATCTTGTTAACGGCCACGATAATTGGTGTTTTGGCAGCCTTAGCATGGTTGATGGCTTCAATCGTTTGCGGCATGACACCATCATCAGCTGCAACAACCAAAACGGTAATGTCGGTGATGTCAGCACCACGAGCCCGCATTTCAGTGAAGGCCGCGTGTCCTGGTGTGTCCAAGAAGGTAATGGTCTTACCGTTGTGTTTCAGTTGGTAGGCCCCGATAGCTTGCGTGATCCCACCGGCTTCACCAGCTGTAATGTGCGAATGACGCAAGTGATCCAGCAACGTCGTCTTCCCATGGTCAACGTGACCCATGATAGTGACAACGGGTGGCCGGTTTTCAAGATGGTCGGTGTTTTGTTCCTCTTCTGCAAAGAACTTGTCGATATCAGAAACATCGACTTCAACCTTTTCTTGGGCTTCAATCCCGTACTCAGCTGCCAAAATCTCAATCGTATCCTTGTCCAATGACTGGTTTTGGTTAGTCATAACGCCAAGCATAAACAATTTCTTAACGATTTCAGCGGGTTCCCGGTGCAAGATTTTCCCAAGGTCTTGGGCGTTCATTCCGACACTGTAGTTCAGTACTTCAGGTAATGCTTTGTCCTTCCGTTCTGGTGCGCCCTTTGGATGATTTACTTCTTTGATCCGTTGGTTCTTCTTGTTGTACTTCTTGTTATTGTTACGGCGCCGGTTATTGTTGTTGCGGTTGTTCCGGCTGTTACCGTTACGCCCGCCGCGACTGTTGTTATTGTTCAAACTACCGCCGAAACGTCCTGAACCGCTACGGTTTTCTGAAGATCCGCCGTTTGACCGGTTACTGTTGTTACGATTTTGAGAATTGTTTGACCGGTTTTGAGAGTTGTTTGAACGATTTTGACCGTTGCTTGACCGGTTTTGACTATTGTTTGAACGATTATTGTTGTTGCTGCGTTGACCGCCGTTATTGTTCGAACGCTGGCCATTGTTTGCGCGTTGGCCACCGTTATTTGAGCGTTGACTGTTGCTGTTGTTTGACCGCGTAGTATTGCTCCGGCCCTGGCTATTGTTTGAACGCTGCGTGCTGGCGTGTTGCGTACCAGTTGTGCTGCGTTGGCCATTGTTATTGCTGTGCTGATTGTTAGAACTGTGAGTCGTGTTCTGACGGTTTTGATGGGTTTCATCGCGATGCTGACGGTTTGCACTGCTGCCGTTACCACCGTTGTTTGAGGTGTTTCGATTATTGTTAGTTGTCATATTATGATTATTATTACCATTATCCTTAGAATGAGCACTCGATTGGTGAGATGCGCCTTCAGAGTGCGAGTGACTTGCATTTTGCGCTTGTGCGGGTGACTTGGAGGCCGAAGCAGGTTTAGGTTTACTGAACGCCGCCCTTAGTTGCCGCTCTTCATTATCACCCAACGATGACATATGATTCTTCACAGCAAACCCTTTTTTCTGGGCGGTATCAACAATCGCCTTACTCGAGACATTAAGCTCTTTTGCTAATTCATAAATTCGCTTTTTGCCCATATCTTCACGCTCCTTTATTCGTTTACTAGTGTACTTAACTTTCTAGCAAAACCAGGATCTTTCACGCCGTAAGCCGTACGGGACATCCCCGTTGCTTGGCTAAGGTCACTTTTAGTATACCGGTCGATCAACGGAATGTGGTAGTAAGACGCCTTATCCCGAAGCTTTTTGGCACTTGTCTGGCCGGTATCGCTGGCAATGATCACCAGCTGGATACTGTTGTTGCGAATCGCTTTTAAAACGAAATCTTCACCAGTCTCCAGCTGTCTTGCCCGTCGTGCCAATCCCAGTAATTGCAGAAAGGCATTAGGCTTTTCCATTGTCAAATAATTCTCTCCGTGCCTGTTGGTGATCCACGTACGAAATCAAATCATCGTAGAAGGTATCATCGACTTTAGTTTCAAAGACTTTGTCAAACGTGCGGTCCTTTTTGGCCTTTTTGGCGACGTCAACATCTAGGGTGATGTAAGCACCACGACCGGACATTTTCCCCGTTGGGTCAACCGCGACGTTATTTTCTTTGTCCCGGACGATCCGGACCAATTCCTTTTTGGGAGCCATTTCGCCAGTCACAATGTCTTTACGCATTGGGATCTTTCGTTTTTTCACTGTTACATGCCTCCTTAAAGGGTCTCGGAATCGTCATTACCATCGTCGCCGTCAGCGGTGTCATCGGCGTCATCGCCAGCAGCCGAATCATCAGTGTCGTCAGTAGTGTCAGTGGCATCATCATCGGCTGAGTCAGTCGCTTCGTCTGTGTCGTCTGAAATGATTTCAGTTTCTTCTGTCACTTCTTCAGATTCGACCACCGTATCGTCTTCAACAGCATCTTGCGCAGAATCATCAGCGTCAGCATCGGCCGCTTGGGCTTCAGCCGCAGCCTTGTGTTGAGCCAAAAATTCTTCCGCTTCAGATTCAGACTTGATGTCGATCTTAAAGCCGGTCAATTTAGCAGCCAGACGGGCATTTTGGCCCCGCTTACCAATGGCTAATGACAGCTGGTAGTCCGGCACGATGACGGTGCAGGCCCGTTCGTTGTTTTCGTCAAAGATCACGTCGATCACTTCGGCTGGATTCAAAGCGTTCGCAATGAACGCTGCTTCATCGTCCGTCCATTCAACGATATCCATGTTTTCGCCACCGAGTTCGGAAACGATTGCCTGAACCCGTTGTCCACGGGGGCCAACACTGGTTCCAACTGGGTCAACGTCTGGGTTGTTAGAGCGAACAGCGACTTTAGCCCGGTCGCCGGCTTCGCGCGCAATGGACATGATTTCGACGGTACCATCGTAGATTTCCGGAATTTCTTGTTCAAACAGACGCTTCAGTAAGCCTGGGGCGGTCCGACTGACGAAGACCTGTGGCCCCTTAGCGGCGTTTTCAACACGGGTCACAAAAACTTTAATGTGATCATGCATCTGGTAAGCCTCGTTAGGCATCTGGTCTTGACGACCCATGACGGCCTCAACGTTGCCTAAGTTAACGTAGACAAAACGATTGTCTTGACGTTCAACTTCACCAGTGATGACTTCGTTTTCGTACTGGCTGTATTGGTCAAAAATTAATGACCGTTCAGCTTCACGAACCCGTTGCATGATGACCTGCTTAGCAGTCTGAGCAGCAATTCGGCCAAAGTTCTTTGGGGTCACTTCGAACTTGATGTCATCGCCCATTTCATAACCGCGGCTGATCGTCATGGCGTCATCAAGGCTCACTTCCAAGCGTGAATCATAAACTTGGTCAACGACCTTTTTCACTGCGTAAACGTGAACGTCACCCTTCTTTTGGTCAAATTCAACGTCAACGTTTTGTGCTTGGCCGTAGTTCCGCTTGTAAGCAGAGGTCAAAGCAGCCTCTAACGCATCGATCACGATTTCTTTTTTGATACCCTTTTCTGTCTCTAATGTATCTAGGGCACCTAATAATTCTTTACTCATTATTAGTAGTCTCCTTTAAAAACTTAAAACTTAATTGCCAGTCTGGCTTTCGCAATTTTTTCACGCGGAATGGTCAGGGTTTTGATACGGCCCTTCAAATTCACTTTTAACGTGAGCTCATCCGGCGTCAGGTCAGTCATGGTACCTTCATAGGCCTTTTCACCGTCAAGCTTTTGGTACAAGGACACATGGATGTAGTGGTTCAGTGCCCGTTCATAATCTTGTTCCTTCTTCAGGGGCCGTTCTGCACCCGGTGAAGATACTTCTAAAAAGTATGCTTGGGGAATTGGATCCGGATCAAGTTCATCCAGTTTTTCGCCCACTTCATCGCTAACCAGTGCACACTCATTAATGGTGATACCACCAGGCTTATCAATATAGAGCCGTAAATACCAACTTTTTGCTTCCTGCACAAATTCAACGTCAACCAACTCAAACTTGTGAGCATCAACGATTGGCGTTGCCAGGTTAGTGACAATGTCTACGACGTTATTATCCAATCTTTTACCTCCGTGTCCATTTTTCCATTAAAAAGAGTGAGCATTGCTGCTCACTCCTTTCCGAAATATCTACAATAAATAGTCTAGCACAAATTGTATAAAAACGCAATTGCTTGCTGTTAACTCGGCGTTGCTTCGCGATTTTTGTTCTTGTTGATGACCGTTTTTGTTCAAAAATCGCAACCGTTATTACCTAAAAAAAAGCGCATTATTGGCTAATATTTGGGAATTTTTAATATTTTTTGACATTTTTCTTTTGTTTTTCTGCTGGTCTGCGAGGCAATGCCACGCTTCTTCATGCAAAAATAGACGCGCTGCGTGTGAGTTGTGTCTCACATACAGCGCGTCTATTAATTTAGAGATTGGCATTGTTTTTAGGTAACGTTTGCCAAACGGCATTTCCACAAACAGCGGATTGCTAGGTCAAGCAGTTCTGGCGACTTTTTTTGTACTAGTCGTTCTGCCTGTTTGGGCGACATTGTTGAAACGTGCTCCCAGCAAACAGTGGATTACTTGGTCAAGCACTTCCGTCGGCATTTTTTTATGCAAGTCGTTTTGTTTGCTTAGGCTTCATTGCTGATACGTAGTCGCTCAGGCCTCATTGCTGAAACGTGCTCCGCAAGGCAAGGGGCTCCTGCAGAAGCGACTCTGGGCAAAAAAGTCAGGATCGGACTTTTCTGCCCAGAGTCGCTTCTGCTCCGCCCCTTAGGCTATACTCCTGTTTGAGTAGACATCCAAATAATTAAAACAAGGATGGACTTAGAAAAGAGGTTGTTGCTTGAATGGGAAAAGCATCCGGTACAGCGTTGAAGAGAAGCTGAAGTATGTTCAGCTGGTAGAACAAGGAATGACTGTCACCTCTATTGAAACGCGGTTTGGAATTAGACATAGTAACATGAAGCGTTGGGTAGAAAACTATCAGAAGGATGGTATCGAAGGCTTAAAGCAAAAAGATACCCATCATCAGTATCCGGTTGAACTTAAGGAAGAAGTCACACAAAAGTACCTTGCCGGTTACACCTCTTATGATCAGTTAGCTAAAGAATATCAAATTCCTAACATAGCGGTTATATCTCGTTGGGTCGCCCTGTATACTAGTGGTAAATCATTAGACACCACTAGGAGGAAAGTCATCATGAAAGATGGTCGAAAAACAACCCAATTAGAACGAATCGAGATCGCCCAGTGGATTATCGCACACCAGATGGATTACACTACTGCTATTCAAAAATTCAACGTTTCTCAAGGTCAGGTATATTCCTGGGTAAAAAAATTCAAACAAGGTGGCCAAGAAGCTCTTGAAGACCGTCGAGGCAAGGCTAAAGAGGATCATGGACAACTTAGCGAGAAAGAGAAACTTATCCTTGAAAACAAGCGTCTAAAAGCCCAACTAGAAAACATGGCGACCGAGAAGGCCGTTATTTTAAAAATCCAGGAATTAGAGAGAAGGAATGCCCACAAAAAATAAAATTTCAAACCATTAAGGAACTCCTTTTAGAGATCAATGAAGCAACCGGAAACACATATACAATCGGTCTGCTCTGCAAATATACTAAAGTCCCTCGATCAAGCTATTATAAATGGGCCAACGGGGTTCGTAGTAAGCGTACGATTGATAATGAAGCCATCGTGGACTATATGTTCAAACTTGAAGAAGAACATGACTACATCTACGGTGTTGAGTCACTGACCATGTACATTAATACCAAGACAAAATATCATGCCGGTCACAATAAGGTTCGTAGGCTGATGAAAGAGAACGGCATTGAAGCCTCAATCCGGAAAAAGAAGCATGATCGCCACGCTGAACATAAGGATCAAATTTTAGCCAATTTATTGTATGACAAGGACACTGGGCATCACTTTAATTCCGGACAAAGTAACCAAGTCTGGGTAACTGATTGTACTGAACTTCGATACGGCTCAAAAAGCCAATACAAGCTCCGCTTAAGCGCCATTAAAGACTTACATGATCACAGTATTATCGCCTGGCAAATCGCTGATACTGAGACGTCGGCGCTAGTAACCGATACGCTGCAACTAGCACTCAAAGTGACCAATGGACAAAAACCCAAAATTTTACACAGTGACCAGGGAGCCGCGTACACCTCTGGCGAATACAACACACTCCTCGCCGGTACTGGTATTAAACACAGTATGTCACGGGCTGGAACACCAGGCGATAATAGCCCGATGGAAGCTTTCTGGAGTCACATGAAAGACGAGTTCTTCGCTTTCAAAAAAACTCTTTCAAAAGATGAATTATTCCAGCAGATCAATGAATTTATGAGATGGTACAATTACGAGCGCTTACAGTTAACATTAAACGGCATGACCCCGAATGAATATCGGAGCCATACCGTTCAAAAATGTGCATAATCTATCTAATTATTTGATTGTCTCCTTGACAGGAGCCGAGCCCTTAACCGCCTTGCTCCGCACTCTACATCATGTCAAACAAACTCAACTGATTCTCATCCGGTAATCCTTCAAGAACGCCGTTTTCGGTCATGAAGTCGATCAAGGTCTTTGAGACCTTACCGCGCTTAGCTAAGTCTTCCTTTGACAGGAACGGTTTGTCTTCCCGGGCTGCAACGATTTGCTTTGCCACGTTCAAACCAAGGCCTGGAGCTGAGTTGAATGGTGCAATCAATGTGTCACCGTCAATCAGCCACTGGTTGGCTTCAGATTTTTCAATGTCGATCATCTTAAATTTGAACCCGCGTTCAAGCATTTCGTTGGCCAGTTCCAGAACTGTCAGCAAATTTTTATCCTTTGTGCTGGCATCCATTCCCTGGTCGTTGATCTCCTTCATCCGTGCTTTGACGGATTCCTTTCCCCGCGACATGGCGACAACGTCAAAGTCATCTGCCCGCACTGAGAAGTAAGCGGAGTAGTAAACCAGTGGGAAGTAGACCTTAAAGTAAGCGACCCGCAGCGCCATCAAATCGTAAGCAGCCGCATGGGCCCGTGGGAACATGTACTTGATCTTTAAACAGGAATCAATGTACCAATCAGGCACGTTGGCTTCCTTCATCTTATCCTGCCACTCGTCGGGAATCCCACGTCCCTTCCGCACGTGTTCCATAATTTGGAAGGCAATTTCGGAATCCATGCCCCAGTGGATCAAGTCGGTCATGATGTTATCACGACACCCGATCACGTTGGCGATGGTGGCAGTGCCATTTTTGATCAGTTCTTCAGCGTTTCCTAACCACACATCGGTCCCATGGGACAACCCAGAAATTTGCAGGAGGTCGGAGAAGTTTTTCGGGTGGGTCGCTTCGAGCATACCCCGGACGAACCGGGTCCCGAATTCAGGCACACCGAACGTCCCCGTTTTTGATTGAATTTGTTCCGGTGTTACACCAAGCGCTTCCGTCCCTGAAAACAGCGACATGACTCCCGGATCATCCATTGGGATCGTGTACGGATCAACACCGCTTAAATCTTGCAGCATCCGCACCATCGTCGGGTCATCATGGCCCAGAATATCAATCTTCAAAATGTTGTCATGAATCGAATGGAAATCGAAATGGGTCGTTTGCCAAGCTGCATCTTGGTCATCAGCTGGATACTGAATCGGTGTAAAGTCATAGATGTCCATGTAATCCGGGACAACGATGATGCCGGCCGGATGTTGGCCAGTGGTCCGTTTGACCCCAGTGGCACCCTTAGCTAGCCGGTCGATTTCAGCACCGCGCAAATGCTGCTCCGTATCGCGCTCATAGGCTTTAACGTAACCGTAAGCTGTTTTATCAGCCACCGTGCCAATGGTTCCGGCCCGGTACACGTTTTTTTCACCGAACAACACCTTCGTGTAGTTGTGGGCAATCGGCTGGTAGTCCCCAGAGAAGTTCAAATCAATATCAGGCACCTTGTTTCCAGTAAAGCCCAGGAACGTTTCAAAAGGAATATCATGACCGTCGCCGATCATTAACGTCCCGCATTCCGGGCAGTTCTTTTCTGGCAAATCAAACCCGGAGCTGTACTCGCCTTTAGTAAAGAACTCGGAGTGCTGACAGTTTGGACACCGGTAGTGCGGCGGCAACGGATTAATTTCCGTGATTCCAGTCAGCGTTGCTACCAGACTAGAGCCGACAGACCCACGGGAACCAACCAGATACCCGTCCTTGTTACTCTTGGCCACCAGTCGTTGGGCAATCAGGTAAATAACGGAAAACCCGTTCCCGATAATACTCTTCAACTCCCGGTCAAGCCGGTGCTGCACGAGTTCAGGCAGATCTTTACCATACCATTCATGGGCGGTGTTCATGGTCCGGCGTTGAATTTCGTCTTCCGCGCCTTCCATTCGTGGTGTGTATAACTTATCCTTCAACGGGTGAACGTCTTGAATTTCATCGGCAATCTTGTTGGAGTTCGTTACAACAATTTCCTTTGCTTTCTCTTCCCCTAGGAATTGATAGTCATCCAGCATTTCATTTGTCGTTCGAAAATGCACGTCTGGCAATTTTTGCCGGTTCAGCGGGTTAGCCCCGCCTTGGGAATTGATCAGAATATGCCGGTAAATACCGTCTTCGGGATTCAGATAGTGCACGTCACCCGTAACGACAACTGGTTTACCAAGCTCATCACCCAGTTTGACCATGTTGCCTAAAATCTCTTCCAAGTTCGTGCGATTTTGAATCAGGCCGCTATCAATCAGTGGTTGATAGGCCGCTTTGGGCTGCACTTCCAGATAATCGTAAAACTTGGCCTTTTCCTTAGCCTCCGCATAACCTTTTTGCATCATCGCAGTAAACACTTCACCGGAATCGCAAGCGGAACCGATCAACAGCCCCTCCCGATACTTCTCCAGTTGACTGCGAGGAATCCGCGGCACCCTGTAGAAGTAAGCGACGTTAGACATAGAGACCAGTCGGAACATGTTTTTCAATCCGGCCTGAGTTTGTGCCAACACAATGGCATGTGACGGCCGGGCGTGCTTATACGCATCATTTTCACTCATGTGTTCGTTTAACTGATCGTGGTACTGAATGCCATACCGGTCCTCAGCATCCGTTAAGAACAAATAATTTAAATGACCGGTCGACTCGGCATCATCTACGGCCCGGTGATGGTGTTCCAGGACAACGTGGAATTTTTTGGCCAGCGTGTTTAACCGGTACCCCTTCAAATTCGGGTACAGGAATCGTGCTAGGGTCAGTGTGTCGATGATTGGATTCGTCACCGGCGGCATGTCGTAGCATGCATAGCCGGCGTTCATGAACCCGATATCGAAGGTGACGTTATGGCCAACGATAATGGCGTCACCGTAAAATTCACGGAACAGTTCAAAGACTTCTTTTTCTGACTTTGATCCGTGCACCATGTCGTCCGTGATACTGGTCAGATCAGTGGTGAAATCAGACAAATGAAAACCGGGATCGATAAATTCCTCAAACTGGTCAATGACCTCTTTCCCCTGCATTTTAACAGCGGAAAGTTCAATGACTTTGTCGTAGATGGCAGACAACCCTGTGGTTTCAACGTCAAAAACAACATAGGTGGCACCCTTTAACGGCCGGTGGTCACTGTTGTAACCGATTGGGACACCATCGTCAACGAGGTTAGCTTCTACCCCATAGATCATTTTTACACCGGTTGCCTCACTAGCATGATAAGCTTCAGGGAACCCCTGAACACCAGCGTGGTCGGTAATGGCAATTGCCTTTTGCCCCCATTTTTTGGCTTGATTGACATAGTCGGTGATTGGATTAGTCGCATCCATCGTACTCATTGAAGTGTGCAAATGCAGTTCGACCCGCTTTTCATCAGCTGGTGCTGTATCCTGCCGACTTGGCACCTTCACCTGATTAATGTCATAAGCGTTCATTACCAGGCCACGCATAAAGTTGTCTTCTTGGACACCACCGCGGACCCGGATCCAGTCGCCCTCATTTAAGCCGTTAAACTGAGCCTCATCACTCTCATCACGGGAGAATTTTTTGATGGCGATCGATGACGTGTAGTCGGTGATCTCCAAAATCATCAATTTTCGGCCAGACCGGAGTTCCCGAACCTCTTTACTGAATACGTAACCCTGAACGATAACAGATTTTTCTTCTTCCTGAATATCGATCAGCTTAGTTGCGTCTTCATCAGGTTTAATTTTCCGGCCGATGACCGTTGGCCCTTCAGCAATGTTTTCACTGGCGTTCTTTTCACGTTTTTCATTGGCCTTTTTAATTGCAGCCACCGCTTTTTGTGCCAGTTCGGCATCCGACTGGGCCCGTTGCTGTTTAAATTCCTGAATTTTTTGCTGGGAAGCCGTTTCGTCCACCATCGTGTGAATGGAGAACTGTGGAAACCCGTATTGTTGATACTGCGTCTCGATTGGTCCTAACGCCTGATTAACAAGGAAATTTTTAACCACTTCATTTTCGGCCATAAAAATCACTCGGCCGTCGTTCATTGTGGGCACCTGTTTGTGACACAGTTCCTGAACGAGCGGTGAATGTAAACCACTATGTTGCACCACCCATTCCCAATAATCACCCAGCAAGCGGTCGTTAAGTTCCTGCTGATCAGTTTGGATACTAAAATCAACCAGCGCAATTTGTTTAAACGCGGTGTTTAATTGGCTTTGAAACGTCAAGAATGTTTCAAAGGGTAAAATTTGGGGCAGCTTGAAGTCAAAGTGCCACCGTTTTGATTTTTCGTGAATCGTTAATTTTTCGAGTTGAGCCCCCGCAAAATATGGCTGATTCGCTTCATCGTTTAACTGCAGCTGTTGCAACAACTTGTCAAACAACTGCTGATGATTCAACGCCATATCAATTCCTCCTTCTCAATTGCCAATTACTGATAAAGAAAGCCCGGAGACAAAACAGGGTGTTTTGTTTTCGGGCCTTTTTTACCGTCATAAACGATTATAAGTTTAACACATATTTTGTTCTTAGTAGCGTGATTTAGCTACCAACGTTGAAACGTATTTTAAAAGACAATTGATGATTTTCGGAAGGGCAGCATAGCCCAGCCTATATCACCAAAATACAAAAACGGCTTCCTAAATGCGTTTCAACCCGTCCTATTCTTCTTCTGGGTTATCCGTTTCTTTAAGCAGAATACCAACTGAATTTTCAACTTCGTCAGTCTTGACTTCAATGGTTTCACCGGTTTTACGGAGCTTAATTTCGACGATCCCGTCAGCAGCTTTTTTCCCAACGGTGATCCGGACAGGCAAGCCCATTAAATCAGAGTCAGCAAATTTCACGCCGGCCCGTTCCTTCCGGTCATCCAATAAGACTTTATAGCCGGCTTTTTGCAAACGCGTTTCAAGCTCAGTAGCAACCGTCATTTGTTCGTCATTTTTAGCGTTAACTGGAATGATGTGCAAATCAAATGGTGAAATGGCACGCGGCCATACCAGCCCATTTTCATCAGCTGTTTGTTCAGTGATAGCTGAGAGCAACCGACTGACACCAATACCGTACGAACCCATAATAACCGGAACGCTGCGACCATTCTCATCCAGGACGTTTGCCCCCAACGATTCAGAATAACGGGTGCCCAGCTTAAAGATGTGGCCGATTTCGATACCTCGGGTAAACTTCAGCACGCCGGAACCGTCTGGTGACACATCGCCCTCTTGTACGGTGCGAAGATCAACAAATTTGTCGACCCGGAAATCACGTTCCAGATTAGCATTCCGATAATGAAAACCGGTCTCGTTAGCTCCGACTACGGCGTTAACCATGTCTTGGACGTACTGGTCAGCTAAAATAGTGACCTCTTCACTCACGCCAACGGGACCCACGTTGCCAAAGGAAGCACCGAGGTACTTTTCTGCGTCTTCGTTGCTTGCTGGAGCCAAGAAATCAGCTGACAAATAGTTTTTCAACTTGGTTTCGTTCAGTTCATGGTCGCCGCGAAGCAAAGCTAAAACTGGCTTGTCATCGGCAATGTACAACAGGCTCTTGATCAGTTGTGATTGGTCGATTTCAAGTTTTTCAGCAACTTGGTCGATGGTCTTAGCATCGCCTGTCTCAACCTTTTCAAGATCCTGTTGGGCAGCGTGTGACTTCTTTGGAATGTACAAACTCGTTGCCATTTCCAGATTAGCTGCGTAATCTGAAGAATCAGAGTACACGATGGTGTCTTCACCAATCGGTGCAATGGCGGAAAATTCCTTCGAATCTTTACCACCCATGGCACCCGCATCACCAATGATCGTCCGGTAGTTTAAACCGATCCGGTCAAAAACGTTACGGTAGGCTGATTCCATTTGCCGATAGACCTTATCCAGATCATCGTAGTTCGTTGAGAAGGAATAGGCATCCTTCATAATGAATTCACGGCCACGTAACAGACCGTAACGCGGACGTTCTTCATCACGATATTTGGCTTGAATTTGGTACAAAACCAGCGGCAGTTTCTTGTAGGACTTGATGTTATCACGAATCAGCGTTGTAAACGTTTCTTCGTGGGTCGGGCCCAAGATAAAGTCAGTGTCGTGACGATTCTTGAACTTAAACAGGGTTGGTCCGTATGTGTCGTAACGACCAGATTCCTTCCAAAGAGACGCTGGCAATACTGTCGGCACCACCATTTCAACCGCATCAATTTTTTCCATTTCTTCACGAATAATGTTTTCGATGTTGGTCAAGGCCCGAAAGGCCAGCGGCAGATAAGCATACATCCCAGCCGTCACTTGACGCACATAACCGGCCCGCAGCATCATTTGATGGCTTAAGGCCTCAGCGTCGCTTGGTACCTCTTTCAAGGTCGGAATAAGCATTTTTGACTGTTTCATATCAGAGAAAACCCCTTTAGTTTAGTTATTTACCTAATAAAGTAACGTTCGATATCGTTCCACGTAACTAGCACCATTAAGATCACTAGAAAGACAACCCCCACCAGTGTAATGCCTGTTTCGACACTTTCTGGCAATGGTTTACGTCGAATTCCTTCGATGACATTCAATAATATTTTACCACCATCCAACGCTGGAATCGGCAGTAAATTGACAATTCCCAAGTTCAGTGACAGGAATGCCAAGAAGTTCAGCACACCGGCGATCCCTTCAGACGCAGCAGTGGACGTTGTCGCAAAGATGGCAACGGGTCCGCCTAAATCGTTGAGACTAAAGTGCCCGGAGACCATTGACCAAATGGCACCGATCAGCCGTTTTGTCATATCCCAAGTCTGGGTAAAACCGGATACTAGCATCGCGCCGATTGCGTGATTATGATACTGCGTGATACCGATTTGCCCCACGGTCTTCTTTTCGACCGTCTCAGCTTTCGGTGTCAGTGTCACCCGCTTAGTCGCGTCGTTTCGCTTAATGGTCAGCGTTGTCTTTTTATTAGCCCGCTTTTGAATCTGGGTGGCAAGCCCATCCCAGGTCGTGACTTTCTTGCCATTGACTGCGGTGATGTAATCGCCGTTTTTAATGCCGGCATCACGGGCAACGGTTACCCCCGTTGACGTCGGGTCGATCCGGTTGTTATTTGTGGTCACCCCACCCACCACGAAGGTGAGAATGGTGTACACGATAATCGCCAGAATAAAGTTGTTCATCGGCCCGGCAAAATTAGTCATTAACCGGTGGCCAAGACTTGCCGATTGAAATTGGACATCAGTTGGTGCAATGCGCACTTCTGTGCCGTCAGATTCAATAATGGTGGCGTCGTGAGCAACTGCGTAACGCTTTGTTTCTGATTCATCGCCGTTTTCGTAGCCTTCGATCCAAAGTTCATTCTCCAGATCTGTGGCAGTCACCTGCATTGGAATCCCGTTGAACAGGGTGGTCTTTTTACTGGTGTTGATCCGGGTTACTTTGTCCTGGTCACCCACAAACAGGCTGACCGGCGTCCCCGGCTTCAGTTCATCTTCGTCATCTTCACCGCCCGCCATCCGAACGTACCCGCCGACCGGTAGGAGTCGGATCGTATACGTGGTTTCAGCGGTACGATAATTGAACAGCTTAGGGCCCATCCCAATGGAAAATTCACGCACCAGAATGCCCGCCCGCTTTGCAAAGTAAAAATGACCAAATTCATGGATGAACACGATGACACCAAAGACGATAATAAATGTAATGATGGTCGTTAGCACAAGCGTCGATCCTTCCGTGTTAGTTTTGGGTGCCTAATGTTAAATAAACGCCAGCAGATGTAATGCTGGTAATACAAGCAGCAAACTGTCGAATCGGTCAAGAATACCACCGTGACCGGGCAATATTTTACCGGAGTCCTTAACACCGTAGTAGCGTTTCAAGGCGGACTCAACAAGGTCGCCAATTTGACCAATAATCGATAAGACCAAAATCAGCAGTAAAGTTACCGGGAAGCTGAAATTACCGACTGGATAGAAGTAGCAATAGATACCGACAATAATCACTGCAACCACGGTACCCCCGATCGACCCTTCCCAGGTCTTGTTTGGGCTGATGTTTGGTGCCAATTTATGACGGCCCAGTTTCCGACCAATCATGTAAGCCCCGGAATCCGTGATCCAAACAATCAGAAGCGCAAACAGCAGCATTGTAAAACTGACGGCCCGAGCCTCAATAAAGAAGTGGAACCCGAAACCAATGTACAGCACACCCAATGTCAGGACAGCCGCATCGTCAAACGAGAACCGGTTTCTTGAAAAAACAGTGTACATTAACATTAACACCACAAGAAAATATACGATAAATGAAGTCTCAATGTTTTTAGAAATTAACTGTTGCCAAAAATCTGGCAGGATGACCACTAACACGGCCAATCCCGAGAGAAGTGCTTCCCATGACACAATTAATTTATTCCGCATTACTAACAGCTCAGAGAGCGCAATCAATCCCAAAACTGCAGCGGCAATATCCACCCAAATGCCGCCCGCAATAATGATTGGGATAAATATGATCAGCGCAACCACGGCTGTGATCACCCGTTGTCTCATAAATACTAACCCCTTTTTCCCAAATTACTTATTTTTTAACCCGCCAAACCGGCGTTTCCGGTGCTGGTACGTGTAGACTGCCTCTTGCAGCAGTTCTGGTGTAAATTCTGGCCAGTGCGGTGTCATGAAAACAAACTCGCTGTAAGCAATTTGCCACAGTAAAAAGTTCGATATCCGCTCTTCACCTGAGGTCCGAATAATCAGGTCAGGATCGGCATACTCGCCAAGGTTTGCGGTCATGAGATGTTGGCCGATCATATCGTCGGTGATCGCATCCGGATCTAATTTGCCAGCCGCGACCTCCTTAGCAATCTCTGTCACTGCTGTGGTGATTTCAGCCCGACTACCGTAGTTCAACGCAAAGTTCAGTACCATGCCAGTACAGTCTTTCGTATCATCCATTGCATCATAAACAGCCTTTTGTGTTTGCTTAGGCAGTTTGTCAATGTAGCCCATCACGTTGACCCGAACGTTATTTTTGATTAAATCAGGGACAAATGTATCAAAAAAGTCTACCGGCAATTTCATCAAGTAGTTAACTTCGTCTTCCGGACGCTTCCAATTTTCAGTCGAAAATGCGTACAGCGTCAACACCTTAACCCCAAGGTCGCTGGCGGCGATGGCAATCGTTTTGACGGTGTTCATGCCCTGTTTGTGTCCGGCAACTCTTGGCAAATGACGTTTTTGGGCCCAACGGCCGTTGCCATCCATAATGATGGCAATGTGCGCAGGAATGTTATCGGGGTCCAGTACCAACTCATCTGGTGAACTGGGCACCGTATCTTTTTTTAACCATGAAAACACAGTGGCACCTCCATATTGACTTCCAAAAGCTTATCATACCAAAAAACAGAGTTGGCGACTATTCCAACTCTGCCTGAACGATGATATTTAACAGAATTTAAAATAAGCTTACTGAAGTAATCGCCATTCGCCGCGATTGGCGTCTGATAATGTATTGAAGTATTGTAACAGCTTGTTCGCATCATCAGGACTTTGGTTACCCAACATGTTTAACCCTTTACCAGTTGGAATGGGTTCACTTAAATCCGTAATATCACTCTCATTTTCAATCGTTGCTTGAGAGAAGGCAACGATCCAGTCGTCCTCAATCAATTGAGTGACGATAAAGAATAAGTTAAAGTC
This sequence comes from Secundilactobacillus collinoides DSM 20515 = JCM 1123, assembly GCF_001435975.1. Taxonomy (GTDB): domain Bacteria; phylum Bacillota; class Bacilli; order Lactobacillales; family Lactobacillaceae; genus Secundilactobacillus; species Secundilactobacillus collinoides. Next base: position 24,304 of record NZ_AYYR01000023.1, on the reverse strand, counting down.
ATCGGCAACATAGGCGGGTTGTGCATAAACGCCCTTTTCGATTTCTTGTAATTCGTTACCATCGTAGTTCAAGATTGCTAAGTTTTCTGCGTTGACCTCTTGGTTCAACTTAAAAACCATTTTTTCAAACTCGGGGGTGCCTGGCGTTAATTCAACAGCTTCATCGTCTTGTGCCATTTAATAATCCCTTCCTTTTTCGATTCCGGATTAACCAGAAATGATTTCCGTTTCTTTTTCTTCAGTCAGTTTATCAATACCCTTAATGGCATCGTCAGTCACATTTTGAACTTTCTTTTCCAAATTGTGAAGATCATCGTCGGTGAAATCACCATTTTTATGACCCTTTTTAACAGCGTCCATCGCTTCGCGCCGAACGTTACGAACGGCAACTTTGCCGGTTTCAGCAACGGCACGAACCTGCTTAGCAAGTTCTTGACGACGTTCTTCAGTCAGTTGCGGCACAACTAACCGGATCGCAGTCCCGTCATTAGCGGGTGTGATGCCCAAGTCAGATTCCATGATACCCTTTTCGACATCTTGCAATGAAGACTTATCAAATGGGGTGACCATGATCACCCGAGGTTCTGGGGTGGTAATGGAAGCCACCTGATTGATTGGTGTTTCGACACCGTAATAGTCAACCGTAACACGGCTCAATAAACTAGCGTTAGCGCGACCAGCTCGGATCGTACCGAATTCGCGGCTAAGCGCTTCTTCAGCCTTCTTCATCTTTTGTTTTGCTTCATCAATAATTGGTTCAGCCAAAATTATTTCCCCCTTACAGTTGTACCGATTTGTTCACCTAAAACGACTTTTTTAATGTTACCTGGCTTGTTTAAGTTAAAGACTTCCAGCGGAATATCGTTGTCCATTGACAACGTGCTGGCAGTAGAATCCATAACGTGCAGACCTTTGTTGATAATGTCCATTTGGGTCAAATGATCATACTTTACGGCGCTTGCGTCAATGTTAGGATCGGCAGAGTAGACCCCATCAACACCGTTCTTAGCCATCAAAATAGCGTCAGCGTTGATTTCAGCTGCCCGCAATGCAGCGGTCGTATCAGTTGAGAAGTACGGGCTACCAGTACCACCCGCAAAAATAACGACCCGGTTTTTTTCAAGATGCCGAATTGCCTTACGACGAATGTAAGGTTCAGCAATTTCTCTCATCTCGATTGAGGTCTGGACCCGCGTAGGCACGTCCAACGACTCCAAATTATCCTGTAACGCCAGGGCGTTCATGATGGTAGCTAGCATCCCGATGTAATCCGCTTGGGCACGTTCCATTCCCATTTGGGCACCAGATTCGCCACGCCACATGTTACCGCCACCGACAACGATGCCGATCTGAAGACCGAGTTCATAGACATCCTTCACTTCTTTAGCAACCGTTTTGATAACCGGTGGGTGAATCCCAAACCCTTGGTCACCTGCTAAGGCTTCACCACTCAGTTTAAGTATGATGCGCTTATACTTTAAGTCCGTCATTATGATCCTCCTATTAGCTTGTCTGTGATTGATTTTATCATAATTGACAACAATTCGATACCGGTAATCCGGTTAAACTACATAAAAGCTTGACGTATTTGTGCTTTTTTAACACTTGTGTTTTTCAATCATCGGCAAATAAGTCATCGACGTTGTTTGAGAACGGTAAGCTGCCCACGATTATATTTCACGAAAGAACACTTTTTGGTACCGTCAATCGCTTGAATTGTATAACGAGTGACTACGAACCCTCAATTGTAGGCTACAACGAAACCAGTGGTCCGTGCAACCCTCTTCAAAATTTCTAGCCACACGAAAAGAGACTGGGAAATCTACCATTCCCCAGTCCCCCTTTAATGTACAGATTAACCGTTAATTTGGCTGTTCACTTCGTCTTCGAAGTTTTCAACCTTCTTTTCGATACCTTCACCAACTTCGTAACGGACAAACTTTTTCAGTTTGCCGCCCTTTGAAGCCACATACTGGCTAACAGTTTGGTCAGAATCCATAACAAATTCTTGGTCAGCTAAACTGATTTCTGACAAGAACTTACGGAGACGGCCTTCAACCATCTTTTCAACAATCTTTTCAGGTTTGCCTTCGTTCAAGGCTTCCTTCTTCAAGACTTCGCGTTCGTGATCCAACCGTTCTGCGGGAATCTCGTCACGTGAAACGAATTCAGGATTAACGGCAGCAACGTGCATTGCGACGTTCTTAGCCACTGATTCATCAGCACCCTCAAGTTCTACCAAGGCAGCGATTTGGCCACCATTGTGCAGGTAGGCGCCAAAGACATCACCATCGGGCTTTTCAAGAACAGTAAACCGACGCAAAGTCGTCTTTTCTGATGTCACTTGAGTTTGTTCAACAATCAAATCGTTGATTGATTGGCCTTTGTCGTTCTTCAAAGCCATGGCAGCATCAAGATCAGCTGGCTTGTTAGCAGCAATCAGGTCAGTGATTGTGTTCACCAAGTTGATAAACCGGTCGTTAGTTGCAACGAAGTCGGTTTCTGAGTTGAGTTCAGTGATAGCAGCCACGTTACCATCAACAGTAATGTGTGCTAAACCGTTAGCAGCAACGTTGCCGCTCTTCTTTTCGGCTTTAGCGATACCCTTTTCACGTAGGAAATCAACAGCCTTTTCCATGTCGCTATCAGTAGCAACCAAGGCCTTCTTAGCGTCCATCATACCAACGCTGGTCTTGTCACGTAATTCTTTAACTAATTTTGCAGTAATGCTTGCCATTTAATTGGCCTCCTTATTGAGTACTGTTTCAGTAATCTTCAACACAATAAAAGGCTGACAGAAAATATCAGGCCGCGTGGGTCCACATTTTTCAGCCAGCCTAGTACTGATATTGTTTTTAACTTAATGGTAAGTGTAAAAAATTATTTTGCGGCGTTTTCGTTTGAAGCGTTGTCGCCTTCAACAGCGTCAACAACATCTTGCATGTCAGTGTCGCCTGCTTGGGCTGCTTCGTCTTCGCCTTGACGACCTTCGATGATAGCGTCAGCCATCTTGCTGGTGATCAAACGAACGGCACGAATAGCGTCATCGTTAGAAGGAATGATAACATCGATATCGTCTGGGTCAGTGTTGGTATCAACCATGGCAACGATAGGAATGTTCAACTTTTGAGCTTCCTTAACGGCAATTTGTTCCTTGCGAGGATCAACAACAAACATAACGTCAGGCAGCTTAGGCATATCTTCGATACCGCCCAAGAAACGTTCCAACTTGTCAGTTTGCTTCTTCAGTAAGGAAACTTCCTTCTTAGGAAGACGATCAAAGGTCCCATCTTCAGCCATCTTCTTCAAATCTTTAAGACGCTTGATCCGAGTTTGGATGGTGTTCCAGTTGGTCAAAGTCCCACCTAACCAACGGTGGTTAACGTAGTATTGACCAGCACGGGTTGCTTCTTCAGCGATTGAGTCTTGCGCTTGCTTCTTAGTCCCAACGAACAGAACAACAGCACCCTTAGATGCTTCGTCCTTAACGAAGTTGTAAGCAGCATCGATCAACTTAACCGTCTTTTGTAAGTCAATGATGTAGATCCCGTTACGTTCAGTGAAGATGTATTCCTTCATCTTTGGGTTCCAACGACGCGTCTGGTGACCAAAGTGGACCCCAGCTTCAAGCAATTGTTTCATTGTGATAACAGCCATGAAATATAGCCTCCATTAAATTAGTTTATATCCTCCCCCACGTTCATTTACACCGGGAACTCCGAAGAGCACCGCCCAGCGTATTGCGCGAGGTGTGAATTGTGGCAATTAGCCGGTAATTAGTATACCTGTTTTTTAGCGCTATCGCAAGCCAAATTGACACGAATTCCAAAATTAATTTTGTAAAGTGTTACGATTATGTTACAATGGATGTCGCAGAACTGCGTGAGGAGGAACCAACCATGATCAAAGCCGTTGTTTTTGATCTTGATGATACCCTGTATGACCAGCTAAAGCCCTTCAAACGAGCAGTCGAAGCAACCCATAAGGATCTCCACCTATCAGAGGTGATGGTTCAACGGTTGTATCGCGCGTTTAAAGTAGCAACTGACCAAGCAATTCAGGCAACCGACACAGCGACTTTTGCTCGTCAGGTTGACCCAGTCCTAGATGAATTAGGACTACCAGCGTTTACGAGCGACCATAGCGAAAGCTTTTGGGAACACTACCGACAAGAATTGACCCATATCGATTTATTTGCCGATATTCGGCGCTGTCTATCATCATTGAAAGAGCACTATCAGCTCGGCGTGATTACAAACGGCGAGACTGATCTACAATCAAAAAAGGCACTCCAGTTAGACCTGCACCACTGGATTGACCGCGATAAGATGTTGATTTCCGATGAAGTCGGGTTACAAAAACCCGATGCGCGGATTTTCACCTACTTTAATCGCATGTTGGATCTGCAGGCAAACGAAGCAGTCTATATTGGTGATAATTACAATACGGATATGATTGGGGCTAAGCAAGCTGGCTGGCAAGCCTTCTGGTTTAACCACCGCCACGCCGAACTGCGTGGCGCAAACTTCATCCCTGACCAAACCGTCGAGACCACTGAAGAACTGGCTGACTTGTTGGAAGCCATGTCCGTAGCGACATATTAGACATTTAAGGCCAACCTGAATTCGGGTTGGTCTTTTTTTGATGTATTTTTTAATTTGGCGATGAAAAAAGAGGTTCTCAACATTATTGTCGAGAACCTCTTCGTTTATTTCACTTTATAGGTGAGGTTAAATTAAAATTTAACTTCGCTTTCGTCAGTACCCTTAGAAATCAAGTTGACGTTGCTAGTCAAGGCAAATTGTGTCATGTTCTTAGCAGCGGTCTTGGTGTAGAAAGCAATATGTGGGGTAACCAAAACGTTTTCGCGCTTCAGCAAATTCTTAAGACGTTCGTCTGGAATAGCATCGAATGAACCAAAGTCAGTGTTGAAAATACCAACTTCGTCTTCGTAAACATCCAAGGCAGCAGCGCCGACCTTACCAGAATCCAAGGCACGAATCAAAGCGTCGGTATCGATCAGGGCACCACGAGCAGGGTTCAAGATGTAAACGCCATCCTTCATCTTGCTGAATGCTTCATCGTCCAACATATGTTCGTTTTCCTTAGTTGCTGGTGAGTGCAAGGAAATAACGTCGGCCTTAGCATATAATTCATCCAAGGTGTCAACGTAGATACCTTCTTTTTCCAGTTCTGGATTATGGTAGATATCGTAAGCAACGATCTTGGCACCAAAGCCTCTGTAAATGTTGATTGCTTTACGGCCGATACGACCAGTGGCAATGACACCGACAGTCATTTGATCCAGTTCGTCAGCAATGTCTGGTGCCCAGCGAAGGTCACCATTAGCGATTTTACGATCGAACGTGTTGGTCCGACGAATCAAACGCATCAATTGCGTTGCTGTTAATTCAGCAATGGCGTTTGGTGAGTATGCTGGGACGTTGGTAACCTTGATGCCGTCACGCTTGATAGCGTCTGCATCAATGTTATCAACACCAACGTTACGCAATGATAGTGACTTGATACCGAAGCTAGCCAATTTGTCCAATACTTCAGCGGTGTAAGGCTTTTGTTGATAGACAACCGCACCATCGTAGCCGTTAGCTAAGTCAACAGTGTTTTCGTCCAACAATTCTTTAACGGCCTTAACCTCGATGTTGTTGTCTTTTGACCATTGTTCCAAGTAAGGCATTTCATCGTCACGCATACCATATGCAATAATTTTCACAATTGTTTCCTCCATTCAAAGAATCTGTTATCATTCTATCACGTTTTAAAACCTTTGATAATCGTTTTTATAGAAATATATGAATTACTTCACAAGAAACCGCTTTCACTCTACTGTCACTCCGTGTTGTGCCAAAAATGCAAGTTTTTGCGAGCGCGGTTGATGCTTAAACGCATACTCTGCCTTGAGGGCCGCGGACTTCGAGTCAAATGTTTGTGAATAGATCAGTTTCAGCGGGTGTCGGCTTTTCACTCTGGTATACTTAGCGCCTTTACCGATCTCATGCTGATGGAACCGTTGGGCAACATCATTGGTAAACCCGCCGTATAACGTGTTGTCTGCGCATAGTAGCACGTAGAAATAATAAGTGTCACTCATTGGTCGTCGACTCCCCGTAAAGCATCTTGTGAATGATTGGCGAGTACTCACCATGATCACCATGATCATCATAGGTCATGATGGGCGGCAATATCTTCAAGCCCGTCGCCTTACCATCCTTGATGGCTTCAACCAAGACAATATTGGCATCACGTCCCGCCTTTGGATAAACGAATTGGAGCCGCTTGGCCGCTAATCGATTGGCCGTCATCAGCGCCAATAATTCTACTAATCGATCTGGTCGGTGCACAAAATAGGCCTTCCCGTTCATCTTTAGAAGATCGCTGGTAGTTGCCAGAACAGTATTGAGTGTTGTCGCAATCTCGTGGCGTGCGATGGCCAAGTAATTGTTTGGATTCTTCTTGCTATCCGGCAGATCTGAAAAATACGGCGGGTTGCAAGTTACCACATCGATGCTGTCCTTAGGAATCTGTTCAGTGATGATAGCGAGGTCCTGGTTATACACTGTCACCTTGTCGGCTAGGTCATTTAGCACGACTGAACGTTGCGCCATATCCGCCAACCGCGGCTGAAGTTCGACCATGGCAATCTTTCCGCGCGTTCGCGGCGCCATAAACAAGCCCACCGCGCCGTTGCCTGCACACAGATCCACCAGTTTTCCCTTCGGACTCGCTGGTGCCTTTGCAAAGTTAGCCAACAGTACGGCATCCAGAGAGAACGAAAAGACCTGGCTGCTCTGTATGATTTGAATATCTTGACTGTACAGCTGATCGACGCGTTCGTCAGCCAAGAGTTTGACATCCCCCAAATTATCACCCATTTCATTGATGTTTGTCGCTATTATCATTATAATATAGGCTATCATTATACAACATTAAAGTTAGTGAGGTTTCACAATGTTCTACTCGTTTTTACGTGTTCTTGTTAGAATCATTCTTTTTGTTGTCAACGGCAACAACCGTTTCATCAATATGGACCGCCTGCCAGAGGGTAACTACATTCTGGTCGGCCCCCACCGGACCTGGTTTGACCCGATCTACTACGCACTGGCTGCCAGCCCGAAAAAATTCAGCTTTATGGCCAAAATCGAACTGTTCAAAAACCCAATTCTCAGGTTTATTTTGAACCACGCCAACGCTTTTCCTGTCGATCGTGAACATCCTGGTCCATCAGCAATCAAGACCCCGGTCAAAATGCTGCGAAATGACGATCTGTCACTGGTCATGTTTCCGTCAGGTACCCGCCATTCACAGGAACTTAAGGGCGGTGTGGCCGTGATTGCTAAGCTGTCGAAGGTGCCAATCGTGCCGACTGTGTATCAAGGCCCGTTAACCTTCAAGTCGCTCTTCAGCCGCAAACCCGTTACCGTGTCCTTCGGTGATCCGTTCTACGTAGATCCGAAGCTGAAACTAAACGATGGCGGTTTGGCACAGGTGGAAAAACAAATGCAATCCGCTTTCGATAAGTTGGATAAGGAAATCGATCCGAATTTTCACTATGAGGATGTAACGGAAAAATAAACGTGCTTCAAGGGGACGCCCGGTCTTGTTGAAATACGTTTTGGTACAGTAGTCCGCCCGCCTCTTCGACTAACAGTCAACCAGAAGTTTTACTTGGTTTGCTAATTCTCAGTGCCCACAAAAAAGCTCAGCGTATAATCGTACGCTGAGCTTTTTGTAATATACACATGTTAGTGACACCACCGCTTTTTCTGACACTAAAGGAACGATGTTTGATTAGCATTTCTGAGTTGTTTTGGTAAGGGTATCAGCTTATGTGATTGGCAAAAAAACAAGAAGTGCTGAGTTGAGATGGTAATCATATTATCTCAGGTATCCTGCACTTCTAATAGAGACCCTTTATATACAGCTCATCTCTGTCCTCGAGACTAAACGCGCTCCGCAAGGCAAGGGGCTCCTGCCTAACGGACTCTGAGCCAAAAAGTCAGACCCGGACTTTTTGGCTCAGAGTCCGTTAGGCTCCGCCCCTTAAGCGCCTTGCTCCGCGCTCTCTAATCCAAATGCGCCGTATTCTGCAACTGGATCATATCGTAATAAACGCCATGCTGCTGCATCAGTTCATCGTTTGTACCGCGTTCAACAATGCGGCCCTTCGACAGGACCAAAATCAAATCAGCATTTTGAATCGTTGACAGGCGGTGGGCAATCGCAATGGTTGTTCTACCGGCACGCATTTGATTCAGGCTGTTTTGAATCGTTTGCTCCGTTTCCGTATCAATATTGGCAGTCGCTTCATCCAGAATCAAAATCTTTGGATCAGTGGCGACCGTGCGGGCAAACGAAATCAATTGTCGCTGCCCACTAGAGTAGCCGCTGCCGCGCTCTATCACCCGGGAGTCATACCCGCGTGGCAGGTTTTCGATAAAGGTGTCAGCATTCACAAACCGCGCAGCCGCTCGAACCTGTTGGTCTGAAAGCGACTCGTTAAACATTCGGATGTTTGACGCTACCGTGCCATAAAAAAGAAACGGTTCCTGCAGGACCAGTCCCATTTTTTGCCGCAATTCTTTTATTTCGTATTCCCGGATACTATGACCATCGATCAGTACATCACCTGATTGATACTCGTAAAAACGCATCAAAACGTTAATGGTTGACGTTTTTCCGCTCCCAGTCTCACCAACCAAGGCAACGGTCTGCCCCGGTTCGGCAGTAAAGGAAACGTCGTTCAAAACAGGATTTTCACCATCGTAGGCAAAGGTCACGTGGCGAAACTCGATCTTACCATCCGTTATCGTCCTGTCAGGTTGCGGAGTTTGGGCGGGGGCAGCCGTTTTATCGTTTAACAGTTTAATGACACGTGAGCCCGAAACAACCCCATCTTGGAAATCACTCAAATTATCCATCATCGAAGTCATAGGATTATAAAAATTATCCACGTACGTAATAAAGGCGTAGATCATCCCCGCTGGGACGTAACCGTTGAGGCCCTTGACACCAAATAATCCCAGAACAACGACGACCCCTAACGCATAAAACAGATTAATGATGGGACTTAACAACAGGGCGTTGATACGAATCATGGCTTTTCGGGTGTCAAAATAAGCGTTGTTGGTGTGACTGAATTCGTTGCTCATCCGCTTGCCCTGTCTGAACTGCTGAATGGTGCTGACACCGGTAATGGCCTCCGCAAGTCGTGCATTAAGTTCACTTAACCGTTCCCGCATCCGTCGATAAACTCGTGAGCTATAGCGCTGGTAGTACCAGATAACGATCAAGAGAAGCGGCATGAAGACCAGCAGCCACAGGGCCACCGTTTTGTTTAACATAAACATCGCGACCGCGCAGGACACGACTGAGAAAGCCGCCACGATCAAACTGCTGAACAACTGCCAAAACGTTGAAAACGACATCGTATCGTTCGTCAGCCGAGAGACAATCGACCCGCTTGGCACCTGATCAAAATACCGCATGCCTAAGCGGTGCAGTTTAGCAAATATCCGCCGCCGAACATTTTCCAGCATGTACTCGGCACCCATGCTGTACAAAAAGTCTTGGCCGAACTGCATGACGGCTTTGACGATCATCGCAAATAAATATAAACCAGCAAAGAACCACATAATACCGTAATGCGCTTTGCCAACCTTGAGGTAAGTATCCATGTAGATTCGAATGATTGTCGGGAGATAGATGTTGACAACGCTGACAGCCGCCGCCAAAACGATGGCAGCAATGAAGTGCCGCCAGTACGGTTTCGCGAACCCGATCAGCTTGCCGACAATTCGAAACTGGTCCTTGACGGGCAGTGATTTCGCCCATGCTGATTCGTGTTTTGTTTCCTTCATCACTCTTCCCCCCTAACCTTGAGTTGCAAAGCTTGCCGGTCAAACATCTGCCGGTACCAGCCATTGCCAGCCATCAGCGACGCGTGATCGCCGCGCTCAACAATGTGCCCGCCGTCCATCACAATGATCTCATCTGCGTGCATTACCGAACTCAACCTGTGGGCCGCAATAATCGTTGTTTTGTGTTGACGGTCTGCCCGAAGCTGTCCCAAAATCTGACTCTCCGTTTCGGCATCGACAGCTGATAAAGCATCATCTAAAATCAATAATTCCGGATCGATCATCAGAGCCCGGGCAATTGCCAACCGCTGCCGTTGACCACCGGACAGCGAAATACCATCTTCACCGACCTGCGTCTCATATCCATCCGGAAACTGGCTGATCTGGTGGGCAAGGTCGCTCTTTTCAGCCACGGCTTCCACCTCAGCCATCGTTGCATCCGGTCGCGCAAACGCGATGTTTTCACGAACTGAATCAGAAAACAAGAAACTATCCTGGGGCACGTACCCGATTGCTGGCAGATAGGCATCCAACTGGTAATCTCGAATATCATCGCCAGCCATTCGAATCCGGCCTTGGTAGTGTTCAAACTGCCTGAGGATCAACCGCATAATTGTTGATTTCCCGGACCCGACCCGGCCGACAATTCCCAGCGTCTGACCCTGTTTCACCGAAAATGTCACGTCATGTAAACTCGGTTGATCATCACCAGGATACTGAAATTGTTGAATCGCAAAATTCAGATCACCTTCTGGCGCAGCACTGCGGCCACTGTTACCAAGGCTCACTTCCGGTTTTTCGTTCAGCAAATGCATGACCCGGTCATAACTGGCGTTCCCGCGTTCAAGCGTGTTGAACAGCATGCCAACGGCAAAAATCGGCCAAACCATCATGGCCAAATACGTGATAAAGGTGACCAGATTCCCAATCGTGATCGTTCCGTGAACAACGAGTGACCCGCCGATAATGATTGTGGCGACATAGGCCAGCGCAATGATCAACGTTGTTAATGGATCAAACATCGCATCCAGGCGATTAACTCGCCAATTCACGTTAATGGTTTCATCGACCTGCTGGTTAAAATCAGCCATATCTTCGCGCTCTTGTCCCAAACTTTTGATGACCTTGATTCCGGTGATGCTTTCCTGTGCCTTGTTGTTCAGCCGAGAAAAAGCTGCCTGCGAATCACGAAACGCGATGTTCATTTTTTGACCAAGATAAAAAGCCATCACTGCAAGTAACGGAAACGGCAGTACGGCAATCAGCGTCAACCGCCAATTCACCAGTGTCATCATGGCGATCAGCGTTGTGCCACCAGTAATAATGGAATCCGCAAATTGCAAAATCCCACCACCGGCAACCCGTTGAATAGCTTGCAGATCATTCGTTGCCCGAGCCATCAGATCACCTGTCCGATAACGCTGATAAAACGCTTGATCCATAATCATGTAATGCTTGAATAATCGGGTCCGCAACAACCTTTCCAGCTCAGCTGCTGCCCCCCAAATAGCGGTGCGCCACATGTACCGGGTCACGTATTGACCGATTGCCGCAACGACAAGTATCGTTAAAAATAAGGCCAGTCGCTGACCAGTTAAACTGTGGTCATGAATCGCATCCACGACCATCCCGATCAGCCGTGGTGGGATGATGGCAAATAAAGCGGTCAGTAATAAGCCCAGCACACCAATCAGATAAGTGCGCCGTTCCCGTTTAAAATACCAGCCCAGTTTTCGAAAAATTCCCATGGTACCTTCTTCACATCTCTTTCCAATACTTAAATATCAAATAGGTCTAGCGTATCACAGTCCGTCACAGGAGACTTAAACGACACCTTAACGGCCGTTTGTTCTTAAAGTTGTTACCCGCACGCGTGACCAAACCAAATAGGAAGCCTCGGTTAATGATTCAACGTGGAATAATTAGCTGAGACCTCCTGGGTTGCGAACACGACTTGTTTGCGTCAGGCTTCAACGTCCCAATGCTCAAAATAAAGAGTCAGGACCGATTTCGGTCCTGACTCAATTATCGACTTATTTTTTGCTCGTGTCTTGTTGTTTCATGCTGTTCATCATCTGACGCAGTTTCTTTTCAGATGGGCGTTGTCCCATCTGCATCATCATCGTCCGAAGTTGATCTTCGTTAAACGGTGGGTTTTCTTTGATGTACTTCTCCATGTAGCGACGTGCACCGAAGAACCCGCCGGCAAGACCAACAATCAGTGCGATTGCAACGATCAATATCCAAATACCAGTTGACAAGCGGATGTGCCTCCTTTTTTAAAACTTCCTTAAACAATATTACACAATTCCGCTTGAAATGAAAAGCGGTTCTGGAAATATCTCAAAAATTAGTCACGCAGGCCCTTCTTGCGTTGAATTTTTTGAACCTTTTTAGGGGTGACTTCTTTTCCTGCTTTATCGAAAACACGAACCATTTCGATTTGACTCTTAAAACTCTCACGGAACTTTTCTAAATAACGTTTTCGTAGTTTCTTACGCTCGAGCTCTTCGACTTCACTTAAGCCGTCCTCTTTAGCCTTTTTGGCTAATTCATTGATTCGAGGAATTAATTTTTTCATTTCATCATCTGCCATATGATCACTCCTTACACGCAGTTAAACATTTTACCAGCTTTCGACTCAATTAACAATTGAAATGACCACTAATCATGTACAAATGCTGTTAACCGAACGTTTGTTTGAAGTTCACAAGAAATCATGGTACAATAAACCCAATAAAACAACGAACTTTCGAGGTAAATCCATGACAAAATCTTCCGAGACAAAACAACTCTCCATTTTGCAATATATTTATGATCAGACACAGGAACACGGCTATCCGCCGACTGTTCGTGAAATCGGCGAAGCAGTCGGTCTCAGTTCTACGTCCACCGTTCACGGCCACATTGCTCGGCTAACTAAAAAGGGGTACCTGATTAAGGATCCGACAAAACCTCGGGCTCTGGAAGTCACTGACAATGGCATTGACGCGTTAGGTATTCAATTGACACCCACTAAAATTCCCGTTTTGGGAACCGTCACTGCCGGTCAGCCGATCTTAGCGGTTCAGGAAGCCGTAGATTACTTTCCAATTCCTGACGAACTTGAGGATGAAGCAAGCGACTTATTCATGCTGACCATCCGTGGCGAAAGTATGATCAATGACGCCATCTTGAACGGCGATAAAGTCATTGTCAAAAAGCAGCACAGCGCTGACAATGGCGACATCGTGATTGCCATGACTGAGGACAACGAAGCCACTTGCAAACGATTTTACAAGGAAGACAATTATTACCGTTTACAACCAGCCAATGACACCATGGCACCCATTATTTTAGACACTGTCACGATTTTGGGTAAAGTGATCGGTGTTTATCGGGACCACATTCAATAAGGAACTATAAAAGACCCGGGTCATCATTGCGATGGCTCGAGCCTTTTTGTATCTTACATTATTCAGTGTGGCTCCGATCAACATATTGCCGCTGATCATGTTTGATGCCAGTTAATACAAACCGTGCATCATCCGCCTTTGTGTCAAGCAGAACGTCATGGTTTGGCAATTGCCGCTTGAAGCAACTTTCATACTCGGCAACTGACAATTTTGTTCGCTTTTTAAAGTAGGCATCGAACTGTTGCTTGGCAGCAAGTGCTGGTGTCGATTGCACCAAGGTGCCACTATAAAATTCGCCTTCAGCACCTGACCCGTAGCTAAACAGCCCGATGCGATCTCCAGTCGCTAACGCAGCGTTCGCCAGCAATGACATTAAGCTCAAATAGAGTGACCCAGTGTACAAGTTGCCGACGCGACGATTGTAGACCCGACTAGCTTCAAAGTTAGCCTTCAATCGCGTTTGCTGAGTGTCGCTAGCCTCAGGCAAAACTGACCGTAACCCCTTCAATCCCATTTTTGTAAATGGCAGATGGTAGGTCAGCGCGGCAAAATCAGCAATCGTTCGGCCTGTCGTTTTGCAATAATCGTGAAAAACGGCCTGAAAGAAATCTACGTAGATATTTTCTGAATATCGGCCGTCAACCAGTGCCTCGGTTCGATACAAAGGCCGCCAAAAGTCCATGATATCCTCAGAACGAAAACTTGTCGCGTCATCCAGAGCCAAAATTTGCGGAGCTGCAGCAATCGTCATTGCCACGGCACCGCCGCCCTGCGTCACCTCGCCAGGGGTATTCAACCCATAACGGGCAATGTCAGCACCAATCACCAACACCTGTTTTTCTGGATTTGCCTTAACGTAATCCTTAGCCGTTTGGACCCCGAAAGTGGCTCCATAGCACGCCTGTTTAACTTCAATGGCACGAATCTGATCTGGAAGATGCAGCAGCCGTTTTAAATACATCGCAGCTGACTTTGAGTGATCAATGCCTGATTCCGTCCCAAAAATCACCATCGCAATTTTCTCGCGATTATCGTCCGTGATCACCTGACTTGCCGCACTGGCCGCCATAGTCACAACATCCTGCGTCACTGGAATCACAACTTGTTCACTCTGACCGATGCCGATCAAATACTTGTTTGGATCTTCGCCTCGAGCCTGTGCTAACTCAGTCAAATCTAAATACTGACTGGGTGCGTAAAAGCCGATCTTGTCAATTCCTACTTGCATCTTGAGTACTCCTTTAATCTAGTTGTCCGTAACCTAAGTAGTGATAATTATAATCCTTTCCATGGGTGTAGAGCGCAAACGCGGCTTCGCGTTCATCGGCAAACGTAACCACGATTGCGGGGGTCGCCCATGAAGAATAGCCCCAAAACACTGTGTCATCATAGTCATAGGTATCGTTGGGCCGTCGATGAAAGCCCTGTTTCACATCCCAAACAGTGCCATGGGTGCGTACCCAGTCCTCTGCCAGACCAGCTTTAACTTCCAGCAACTGTTCAGAATTATCATTTATGAGTGTATAAAGTCGTCGCCAGTCAAGCTGTCGGTCGTGTATACGCGGTCTGGGTTGTGAATTGCTATATACAGATGATTGTGATAATACACTTAACTCAATTGGTGTTAAATCCGAAAAGCGCATTTGGCACCCCCCTTTAAACCACACTTGTAATGTGCGTGAACCATGCTAAAATAACTTTAACACGTAAAGTGAGGATGTGTCCTGTGAGACTTCTAACTTCAAACACTTATAATATTTTGTTTGCCGGATTGGTGATTATTGCCGGATTGGTTGGCGCTCATTTTTGCGAACGCCCAACGTTGCAAAAATGGATGCGCGCCCTTGGCATTATTGGCGCAATTTTACTCGTTTTTGCCGGTGCGTTTTGGCTTGGGCTTGTTGTAGCATACAATGGATTTGACGCCATCGTAAATTAAACAAGTGTTATACTTTCGTCCAAATTACTTGTCTATGAAAGCGTCATTATGTTAAATTTAACGTAGTGTGTAGCGATTACACATCCAATTTGAGAATGTTGAGGTGTTCAATTTGAAAAGTACAAAAGTACGTGTCATTGCTAACGGTGGTCTAACTGGCGACACTGTTAACCAACTTACCAATGAATTATCAACCTTTACCTTTAAGATTATGCTCAAGTATAACGGGACCACCACAATTGCGAACAGCAGTCTTGGCGTCATGAGTCTCGGCGTTCCTGCTGACGCTGATATTGAAATCAGCGTTGAGGGCGACGATGCGCAACTACAAGAAGTCATTTCTGCTCTAACTGACAAGAAATTCGTCAAAACGCTTTAGTCTCGTATCGCTCATCGCTGGGGAGGAATCGCGTTGAATCAGTACACTATCAACTTTAATAATCGAGTCACCCGTGAAACGGTCACTATCAATTATAAAGTCATTCTTGCCGATCCCGAAGAACATAAAAGCATCACCCAGTTTGGCAACGTGTCCTACCAACGATTTGCCGCACCGGCGTCGTTCTTTATGTCAGGCAAACCGGCCCTCAACCTCATTCGCGATATTGATGACGCAATGGATGCCGAAAAATATCTGCTGTGCAATGTAAACTTCGCCACGAGCGAGGACGAACACGTCCTTAAGGTCCCTTCTAAGGCCGATATTTTACAAATCGTCGCCGACCATCAAGGCCAAACGCCACAGATTAAAGTGGCGCATCAATTGCTCCTCGGCTGATCAGGAGGTTTTATCAAATGGCAGACACTAATTTTGAAACAACGTACAGTACCTTTATCGATGCCTTTACTAAGCTCGATTACGAAAAACAGCAACAAGTGATTCAAGCGCTGACTGAACTTTCTGCAGCCCGCAAGGATTGCCACTAAGAAGTTGCGTTATACAAGTTGCTATTGAACCAGCATTCATATGCTGGTTTTTTTTATTGATAACCAGTCGTCTATGTCGTCATTGATACGCAATTATTATCGTAAACACGCATAAAAGCGTATACTAAACGTGAGGGAGGCCTTAACCATGACCGAAGAAAAAACGACTCATGCTGATGAGCCAAAGAAACCCACATTTAAAAAGATTGCCCGCGGTGTCCGTGGCAGTTGCCCTCAGTGTCGCCGTCCAATGACCATTTATCATGGGATGAACCACTGCCCTTCCTGCGGCTATATTTTTAAATCGAATTTTACAGCGAAATAGTTTTGTCCATTTCTGGTACGAAGCAGACCCATCTAAAAACGCCTTTGGCATTTTCAGATGGGTCTGTCTTGATATGGTCAGGATGTTTGCAGTCACACCCCTGTGTCGTTATTTATTCAGAAGTATCATCATCATTAACAACGAGAACGCGCACCGACGCATTCCGGACAACATAGGCAGTAGTTGACCCAATCAACATGCGGTTGATGGCATCTGCCCCCGATTTACCGATAACAATCAGATCGATTGCGTGCTCTTTTGCAAATGAGACAACCACATTCTTTGGAATCCCCGTCTCAATGACCGATTCTGTTTGAATGCCGGCTTTTTCTGCGATTTCACTTCCCTGCGCTAATAATTTTTCCGCTCTTTCCCGATAATCCTTCGTAAAATCATAAGTGATACTGCCGGAAGCTGCCAGCCAATTACTGTTGTTGACCACGGTTAATAACGTGATTTGCGAGCCGAAATAGCGGCTAAGCTGAATGGCTTCTTGTAATGCTTCATCGGCGTTTACACTGCCGTCTAAGGGCACTAAAATATCTTGATACATACGCGACTCCTTTCAGTGTCAAATAGGTCTTGTGTGTGTCTTTCCCGAACGTCATCCTATACCATTATTATCACTAAATTTCTGTCAAATCGCAACGTAAATGCTCTGAGTAAGCGTTCATTGACCATGAATCTGGTTGCTAGCGTGAAGCCGTTCATTAAAACGTTTCAGCAAAAATGTTTTATTTATGAAAATACTATCAGGGTTAAACATTAATGCTGGTAATTCAAGTCATTATCAGTTACATTAAACGTTGTGATTTCTTTGCAAAAGGAGTGTTAATAGATGAAATTAACAAAAGCAACGCTCGCTGATTTAGACACCATTTTGGCGATTCTAAGTGACGGCCGCGATCAACTCGCTGAAAAAGGCGTCGATCAATGGCAGGGTGACTACCCTTCTACCGACCAGATCACATATGATATTAACCACGGGTTTGCCTACCTCGCAAATTCAGATGATAATGAAACGGTAGGCGCCATTGCCATCGTCACGGCCCCTGATCACTCATACGACACCATGACGGGTGATTGGCTCAATCACAATGACAATTACCTCGTGATTCACCGGGTTGCCATTCATTCCAACCATGGTGGCAAGGGCTACGCCACGCAATTATTTGAAAGTGTGATCAGCCACGTCGAAGAGAATCACCCTGAAATCGACAGTCTTCGGATCGATACCCATGCTGACAATCAAGCCATGCAGCATCTGATCAACAAAATGGCTTTCACTAAAGTTGGTGAAATTTATGGCGTCTATCACAAAAATGATATTAGCTACGTCTATGAACGGCTGACGTCTAACCAAAGTTCAATGCCACATGCTAGCTAGCCTGACGGAAAAAATTTAACGGCCTTTTTCGGCCCAATAAAGCGCCCAGCAATAATTCTTTCTTGGATTATTGTTGGGTGTTTTTTTGAGCGGTCGGCGTTTTTAGGTTATACACACTATTCTTATCGTTTGCCGGCGAGCCTTCAATTCTCGCATACTTGATAACTTATTTGAGGTTGGTCCGGAAAGGCAATGTGTGACCAAATAAAGGGCTCTGAGCCAAGGATCAGACTCGGATTTTTAGTTTTTTTCACCTTAGTGGTGCTTGCGATGATCGCCCCGGCAGCCTAGTTGAAACGAGCTTCCCAAGACTAGCGGCTCCGCCCTTCAAACAACTTGCGCCCCTCTCTGCACAAAAAAAGCCCATCCCGGAAACCCGGGATCGACTTCTTTTGGTAGTTGAGAATAAGTACATTCGTACTGGAAAGTATGCTGTTAACAATACACCCAATAAATTTATTTGTAAACAATTTGTACGATAATTTTCGACTTTTAAAGCGCTATCATGATGGTTATGTGGCCTTTTTACTTTTAAATTGTAAGTGAAATGCTGATGTGGCGGGATTTACTCCCCGACAATCGAAAATTTATTTTATTTTAGTTTTTTTCTTTTTTTAAATCATTTTGGTGTTGGGACAATGTTAGATCACTTTGAAATCAGGGCTGTAAATAATCTCACACGCTTCACCAGTTACGGCCTCGCACATAAATGGACCTCAGGCGACAAAAAGAGTGCCCCACCACACCGGCAAAGACACTCAACCATTTATTTACCTAACATGAGTCTCATTGTACTCAAGTTATTCTGCCATTTTAGACCGGTTCATTATGAATTTCAAGTGTCTTTTTTTATTAATACAGCGCGTTCCTGAGTATCAATTTAGACAATTGCGGGTTGTCTTGGTTTTAGTACCAGAAGCGCACGATTTAAGCTTGTTTTAAGCTTGTTTTAAGCCTATTTTAGTTATTATAATAGTGGCAATAACTAATCTCATTTTGACTCTAATTTGCATATCTCCTATCCGCCAGTCACGAATTGTTTAATTGTGCCCTTACTGGTTGGAAAGACGATAAATAAAACAAAAGGATGCGCGATATGACCGAAAAAATAATTATGCCAGCCGTGGCTGACGAACTGACCGAGCACTACTTAACAAAACAAGGATTTGAAGTCCTCACCGTTGACAATCCTGACGAAGAAAACATCTTGGCAACTGCGCCAGATGCTGCCGCAGTCATGATGATCAGCAATAAGATTCCAAACAGCATGTATGATAAAATGCCAAACCTAAAAGTTCTGGCCCGCCGCGGTGTTGGTTACGACAACATCGACGTGAATTTTGCTGCCAAGAAAGGCATATGGGTGACCAACACGCCTGGTGCTAACGCAGTGAGCGTTGCGGAAGCAGCTGTTTTGGACATCATGCTGCTGGCCCGGAAGTTTGATCCCATTTCAAAGAAGCTTCGCGCTGGTGACTGGACTGGCGGCTATCATATCATGGGCCATGACCTCATCGGCGCAACAGTCGGCATCGTTGGCTTCGGCCATATCGGTCAAGCCGTTGCGAAAATCTTAAGCAGCTTTGGCGTTAAAATTCTGATCTATAACCGGACCCACTATGAGACGGATTACGGCGAATACGTTGACTGGGACACCCTGTTTAAGACGGCCGACTTTGTCTCACTGCATCTGGCTGCTGTTCCAGAAACTAAAGAAATCGTCAATGCCCAAACCCTTGCACTTATGAAGCCGACCGCCTCGCTGATAAATTTAGCCCGTGGTGCCATTGTGGATGAAGGTGCCTTAGTGGATGCCTTAAAGTCCAAAAAGCTCGCAGGCGCCGCTTTAGACGTTTATCAGCACGAGCCAATCACAGCTGATAATCCGCTGCTGGCATTGGATAATGTGTTTGTCACTCCACACGTAGGATCGAACACCGTTGAATCCAACCAGCGTATGGCAATGGGTGCTGTGAAGATGATCGAACAAGTCCTACGTGGGCAGACACCACAATGGGCTGTGAATGAACCGAAATTGTAAAATCATCAAAAAATTATCGTTGCCGCTGATCCTGTCAAAATCAATTGATCTCTCCCCAAAATGATAGCTAAAGCCCTTGCAAGTTTTCTCAGCTTTGGTATAATTATTTAGTGCTGTTGATTAATGGAGAGTTGGCAGAGTGGTAATGCACCGGACTCGAAATCCGGCGAACCGGCTAATACCGGCGCGCAGGTTCAAATCCTGTACTCTCCTTAGTAGAAACCCAATAGTCCATGATGGTTACCTAAAGCGGTGCTATTATGGACTTTTTATTTTTTATCAGATTAAATAGCTCATAATAATCTAACTCTTTATCTAACCACATATCTAACCACTAAAACTGCGTCTAACCAATCAAGTTCTGATTTATAACACATTACTTATACCTATTATGTTATGTAGGAGGGATGAATTATGTTTGAGATGTATTACATGGTGTATGGCGATTACTCGTCGATGATTGCCATGCATGACGTATATGTAAAATCGTATGAGGACGGACACCTAGTCTACGATGAAGAATTTACTACCATCGAAGAAGCATACGATCACTACGTTGACGAGGTGCTAATGTACCAGTCCATAATGCTGGAGTATATAAGAAAATAAAAAAGGGCCACCCACCTCGCAATGAGATGAGTGCCCCTTTTTTGTGTCCAATGATTAACTTTCAAGGTGCCTCAAGTATAACACTATTTTTGCTTGAGTTCACTAACATCTTCTTCAATATTATCAATTCGTTGATTGATAACCTGGTGTTCACCTTTACTAGCAATCAATTTTATGCACTCTATTTAAGATTCAATAAATTGTTCTATTGACTTTATACCTTCACGAGACAGTAACAATTATAGTTAGCAACTTTTTAATTCAATAAATTTAAAGTGACAAGCTTGTAATTTCCTTTTGCGGTATCGCTTGTATGCTGTGTTATCTTCGCCCCCTTTTTCTTAATCAAGTACATTTTTGTGGCTTCCGTGTAACTTATATTTTACATACTCATTTTACAATTACTAAAACACCTTTTAGCTATTAAATTGGAATGGATTATAAAGCTCCCTTCTGCAATTTCTTAGTTACTATAGTTTGACTGCTAACAATTGTTAGGCTAGTGGCCGATTTTAGTTTGTCCAATCATATTTAAGTTGGTATATCAATTAATTTATAGAAGAGTAATTTAAGCATTCATCAAAAAAACCTCCCGACCCATTACAGGTCCGGAGGCTTCGAGATAAATTTGTAATTCAATTATATCAAGCAATCTTCTTTACGTAAAGTTTGTATCCGGTACAGTAGTACCCGTTGCTCAATTTAAGTAACCATTTGCCATTGTATGCTATGGCTTTATCGACAGTGAACTGCGTGTTCTTCGGCCACTTGTTAGACTTGAATCCAGATCTTTTAACTACCTTAGTTCGTTGTAAATCTTTATATAAGTAGGTCGCTTTGATCACTTTAATAGCTTTCAGAGGTGATTCATAGAAGGCGTTGATCACCATGTCGCGATTAGCAGTGATGTAGCAGCCGTTGGCTAACTCAAAAAATGGCACAATACCTTTACTGTCGAAATGTACTTTGGCAATATCCACCGGAGTGCCAGCTTTGATTTTAAGACCTCTGTTCGACTTACTGGAGAGTTTGGTAGTCCTATGCTGGTAGATAGTCGTCTTGGTAATGATCCGACCAGAATTGTACGTGAAGTAGTAGTCATGCACGTTGTCCTTGGTATAAGTCTTAGGCTTGGCTTTGACTGTACTAGTAGATCCAGTTGTGTACTGTCCGCTATAATCCAGTGAGCCATCCACACCTAAGCCTTTCCAGTTGTCGGTGTATTGCCATGCCTTAGCACCGCTCACACCGGAACCAGAATTGTTATACGCAGCAGGCCAGCCGTCAAGACCGTAGCTTGTGCCAATCTTCAAACGTCCGGCCCAGAACCAGCTACCGGGACCGTAGATGTCAAAGTGTGAGTATCCGCGCCGTTTAAGCTCGTTATAGAAAAGGGCAGCATCAGCACTGGCCTTTGTCCGTAGTGAACTGTCTTCGGCGTCAAGCACCATGACGGTATCGTAACCGCAACCCCACGCTTTGGCCACGTCGGCCATCAAATGAGCTTCGGTAGCTGGATCACCGCTCCCGTATTTGAGGGAGTTAAAGGTGCCGTAATGATACAGTGCCACCTTCAGGCCAGCTTTCTTCGCGTTAGCTATTTGTGCCTTGCCCTGTGGATTGATGTACGGTGTACCACCATATCCACCCTGGGAGGTCTTAACGACAACACCCTTAGCACCGCGGGCCTTCTTATCTTGAAAGTACGCCAGTGTATCAGGCTGATAACCTGATACATCAATGAAGTATGAAGCCATTGTTACCCCTCCTTTGCAGTTAAGAAGATGCCGTTATCGGCGTTGAGGGTGTATGTCTTATTACCAATTTTAACTGCATCACCATCGGCTAGTTTAATGGCTGGTGGATTCATCACGTCAAAGTTGGCTGCCGCCTGTTGAACAGCTTTTACAGCGTCTTTTGATGTCAGTTGCGTTGCTTCAGCTGTAGTGGCTTTAACAGCGCCGTAATTAAGCTGGTAGGCCTCCTCGATGTAGTCGTTGGCCTTGTCACTGTCTAGATCGACGTTAAAGTCCTTAGCAAGTTCGACTAGGCGTTGTGAAGCCAGCTTCTTTTGGTCGGCGCCGGGCAATGCCAATGGCTGGATCGCAGTGACTAACGTCTGTGCCATGGACTTGATACGGTCAACCACTTGATTATCCTTGTTCGTCTTCGTTTGGTCAGCAAAGTTTTCCAAGGCGCCAATAATCTTCGGCCAGTTTTTCAGAATGACGGCCAGGGTCAAAGTGCCACCGCCACCAATCAGCCAATTGAGTGCGTCTGAAATAATCTTAGTCCAGTTCATTAGACTGCCCCCTTTGTTCCCTTTACTAAATCAATAGTAGCTTCCTTGTCGTCTGATTCCACGATAGGTTGCGTATTAACTACACCACCTTGGTTTACGGCCGGGGTTGTTTCTGTTTTGGTGGGTGCGGCTGCCATGCTTGAAACAGCGTTAGAATACGTTTTAGCGATGGCGGTATCGGTTGATGCTGGAGTGACGGTGTTCTCAGTAACTGATTGAGTGCTAGTGGCTAAGCCATTCGAAAAATACGTTACTAAATAACCCACATCGTCTTTAAATTGAGCCGGTACCAAGTCCAGTGTGAATTTCTTGTCCAAAATTAAAAGTGCATAAGCTACAATTGTTTGATTAACTACCATAAATGATTCCTCCTAATGAATTGAATGAAAAATTTGTTGAATGATTAAATACAAAAGCGAGCTTGAACTAATCGTGATTAACAATACTTTCCATATATTTTGCCGATTAATCGTTTCAAGCTCTGCCTTATGAGTGTCACTTTTTTCGTTACCTCGAATAACAGCTTCAAGAATTCGATTGTTCTGCTCACGCAGATACTTGTTACTTTCATCTACTCGATTCAGCGTATCTGTCATTTTGTCGCTCAGATCATTGATTCGACGTTCGTGATCTGATAGTTCAGTGTCATGTTGCATGAGCAATTTATGGTCTGCATCGTTCAAACTATCCCTTCTTTCACAAAAGTATTCTTACAAAACGTCAACTTAATTAACAGATGTGGAAGCCCCCACGGTAGCCTTAGTATCGGTGGTCGCAGAATCAGTCATAATGTACTGTTGAGCATCAGCCTTGAAGAGGGCTGGCACATCATCAATGGTGATCGATCTGGATTCCACTGCGCTTGCCCAAATACGTGAGATTGCAGGAAATTTCATTAGTTTGCACCCCCATTCGTAGTGTCAGTGGTGTTCGTATCAGCAGTATCATCCGTGGGTGTAGTAGCCGCAGTTGATATGTTTGGCGTGGTAGTTGTGGCCGCTTGATCAGCCGTTCCAGTGTTGGCGGCCGGTACGGTCACGTACATAGACAGCTCCATAATGGCGCTATTAGTTAATTTGGTTTGACTTGTTAGTTGTGTTTTTAGGTTATCAACCATAGCAGTAGATGCATCCAATTTAACTGCCTGCTGATCGATAGTATTCCGTAAATAATCAATACTTAGATCCGGACACCATGGTGCGCCTTGAAGATGACCAGCATCGTCCTTAACCGCAAAAACCGTTGGCCACCGGAGAAAATATTCTTTAGATGTTTCTGGAACCAAACAGATGTGTAGTCCATCGCCAGCACTATCTTGTGGAACTCCTGTAACTTGTCCAGTATCCTGATTAACAGCTGCATAATAAATTAACATTGGTGTTCCTCCTTAATTTTTAGGCAAAATAAAAACACCTATCGCTATAGGTGTTAAAGTTTATCATCCAAATAAATGGCTGTAAAATTTCTGGTATTGGTGGTCACGCCAATGCCAGTTTTTTATTGT
>NZ_AYYR01000124.1:5746-42791 GCF_001435975.1 Secundilactobacillus collinoides DSM 20515 = JCM 1123 | reverse complement strand
AAGGTCAAATGCGTTTCAAAACTCTCCACCAATACCAGTTGACAAAGAGCCCAAAATAACATCTAAATATTGCGTTTTTTAAAGAAGTAGTACCCGATCCAAAGAAACAGCGCAATGTAAAAAATATTACCAAAGAACATCTGCGTATTAGTGAGGTTCAGGAGTTTTGTGTAGGTGTCCCGGTCTGAGAGCAGACTGGGATAAAGCATCATGGTCAGCGGGTTCCATTTGATCCAGTCGTACTGTTGAATAAGCACGACGAGCAGTTGCATGACCAGGTTGGCCGCGAAGTAGCCGATAATGCCGACAGACACAGCGGCTGCTGAGTTGCGGAAGACGTTTGCCAGAAGGAATACCAGGCTCAGTAACAGCCACAGGGTGACGAATTTACCGCCGTCCACCATGATGGTGTAGCGAAAGACGCTGATGCCATCGGTGTGGGCGTGCAGATTGATCACGTGTTTGAACATGAATTCGCGCAGCACCAGTGAAACGACAAAGCTCAGCGCATACCAGTAGACGCTGTAGATGAACATGCAGATCCATTTGCTGACGAGCACTTGGCCCCGGCTGTATTTCCGGTAAATCAGCGCCCGAATCGTGCCGTACTGGAACTCCATGGTGATGATGGTGGCACAGGCCGCGATCATGAAGTAGAGAATCAGCGGGTTCGCAAAGAACGTGGACTGAAACGCTGATTCAGGACTGACCATTTGCGCGTTGGTCTTCGCAATAATGGCGAAGCCGATCTGCATCAGAATCATCAGTGCCGTGCTGATCCAGGTACTGTGCTTGCGAGATAGTTTAAATAACTCTTGTCGAATTAATATGCCCATTAGTCATCCACCCGATCTTTCGCCAACAGGTCCAGCAGGGAACTTTCCAAAGTCCCTTCCTCACGCTGCATGTCGTTGACATCAAGGCCAGCATCAATGAGCGTCCGCAAGGCTTTTGCGAGCGTATCATCCGCCTGGTCAGTAATCCGGACTTGCGGTCCCTTATCCAGTTCAAACGAAGCCGCCTGCAGTAATTCACGCGCCTTTGGATCATCGCTCGTTTGCAGGAAAATGGTGTTGCGCCCTTGGGAAACGAGCAACTGGTGCATAGTTGTTGAACTGACGATTTTCCCCTTGTCGAGAATCAGGACGTCCTGAGCCAGCTTTTCCAACTCGCTTAAGATATGAGAGGAAATCAGAAAACTTGTCCCCTTTTGCGACTCTTCAATAATGAGATCACGCAGATCTTTAATGGACTGCGGGTCAAGCCCGTTCATCGGTTCATCCAAAATGACCAGACTGGGTTCGTTGACCAGTGCCATCGCCACGCCGAGTTTTTGTTTCATCCCGACCGAGTAGCCGCGGGCCAGTCGTTTAATAAAATCGTCCATGTTTAATTTCGAAATAATGCGCTGGATATGAATTAACTGGTGGTCGCCGTTGGCAAATAAGTCTAGGTGGTCCCACCCTGTTAAGTACGGGTAAAGTCCAGGATACTCAATCAGCGCACCGACGTTCGCTAGCGCCGCGTGGCTGGTTGGGGTGACCGTCTGGCCAGCGACCTGAATGACCCCTGACTCGTAGTTAATGAGTCCTAATATTGTCTTCATGATTGTCGATTTACCGGCACCGTTCGGCCCGATCAAGCCCACAATGCGGCCTTCGCCGACCTTGAAATCGACGTCGTGCAGCACGTGCTTGGAGCCAAAACTCTTGTTGAGATCGTGCACGGTTAATATATCGCCCATGGAATACCCCCAATGTTTTGCTACTGTAATTTAATCATAGGTCGGGTGGCTTTGCAAATGCTCACAAATCCAGTCACCCACGTTTTTCCCGACTTTTGCACGGTAAAGTTTTGATCTATCGATGCTGGCTTTGACCCGCATAGTGCTGACTTAAAGCCAAAAAAGAAGCCGGGAAAAAGCCGCTATTACGGCTAAGCGGACTGAACTTGTGCTTTCGCGTTTTCGGTTTATCACCCCTTAACATGCACCAAACGACCGTTTCCAGCCATATGAGAGACTGCCAACTACGGCCCTCATCACTGATCGGGTCAAACCAATTTTTTAAAATCAATACGGTCACACGTATAGTCGCCATGATACAATTTACATAACATGTTTTTATTATAAAACGATTAATTGTTCAGGGGAGTTATACCATGACCAAACAAACCTCAGTCAAGGTGTTGAGGAGCATCTTAACTGCTAGCGGATTTGCAATCATTGCCTTTTTTGTGTACCTATTATTTAAACAGCTTAACGATTTTACGGGGTACGCTGCCGACGATTATCTTTACCACTTCTTTTATCGCGGCGAGTGGCCAACGCGCCATCTCAGCGGTATTCACAGTCTCAGTCAGTTAGTGCAATCAATTCAGATTCATACCCGAATCAACAACGGCCGGTTTGTCGCCCATACCGGTGTGCAGTTGTTTATGCAGTTGCCAAAATCGGCGTACAACGTTGCCAATTCGATTGTTTTCGTGCTTGTTGGACTGCTTATTGATATTCACGTTTTTGGCAGTTTGAAAAAGCTGCGTGTGAGTTATTTTGCACTCACTTTCGCGCTGATGTGGTGGTGCCTACCCGACTATGGGACATCAATTCTCTGGCTGTCCGGTGGTTTCAACTACCTCTGGGTGGTACTGGTTTATCTCAGCTATTTGCTGCCGTACCGGTTCAATTACCACGCCAAACATCCGCGACTTATGTTTGCAGGCATGCTGATTCTCGGATTTTTAGCTGGCGGTACCAACGAAAACACCGCGCCGCTGACCCTCTTTGTCGCGTTATCGCTCACCGTCTACGACTGGTCGCGGTCGAAGGGCCAACTGGCTTGGAAATGGGCGGGCGGCCTGGCCGGTGCCTGCAGTTTTTACACGGTGGTCACTTCCGGCAGCAAACAGATCACTAAGCGGGGTTCCCAATTTGAGTTGGGCAACATCGTGTCGTTTACCATGAAATACTCGGGCGCACTCATCTTGTTTACCGCCCTATTCTTAGCGTACATGTACTGGCACCATCACGCGTACGGTCACACCTTTAAATGGGCAGACAACCGCGACTATTTTTCAGCACTCTTCTACTTTATTGGCGGCCTCTTAGGTATTGCGGTGCTGATCGTGTCACCGGAAATTGTCAGCCGGGTCTTTTTTGGTCCCAACATTTACTTCATTACCGCCATTTTGATACTGCTGGCCGACCACGCAGGGTTGCGGCGGTGGTCCCTATTGGATCGCCTCACACCGACCCTGGTGGCGGGCGTGATGTTGTTTGCCGGTATTCCGGGGTACAACGCCGCCGTCAGCTCGCTGCACACGTCGTACACGTACTGGAAAGCCGGGGATACAATCTGCCGCCGCGCTGCCAAACACAACATCGCCCACGCCGCCGTGCCGGGCATGCAGCCGGTCAATGACAGCCACAACGCTTACCTGACGCAAACTTACGTGAGCCCCGGCAAGCCGTCCAAACAGTGGTTCAACGTCTGGATGGCCGCCTATTACGGGTTAAAGACGGTTACGGTGGATAACGGGTTGCACCCCGCTAAGGTGCCCTTGAATAAAAATGGCATTACTTGGCAAACACAACATGTGCTGACGCTGGCGTACCATGGCTGGACAAGCCTCATCAAGCCAATCACAGCCAAAGCCGCCGCCCCCGAAACAGCCACCATTCGTTACGTCAACTCAAACGGCAAACAGGTCGGCACGGAAACCATTAGCGGTACGGCCGGAACCACCTGTTCCCTCAGCCATGTGTCTGTCAATGGCTACAAAACGCTCGCCAACAATCCTCAGACCTATACGTTTACAACGGCTGCCAATCAAATCGTGACAGTCAGCGTTAAAGACGTAGGGGTGACCACTTCCGCAACCATTTTATACCGGGTCAAAAAAACGGGTAAAATTGTCGGCCGCGAACCCATCAACGGTCGGGTCGGCCAAACCTACGACATCAGTAACGGATCAACGACGGGCTATACGACTGATGATACGAATCGCGAATCCTACAAATTCACCAGTGCGCCCGGCCAAACCGTCACGCGCTGGGTTCATCCCGCCTCACAGATAATCACAATCGCCTTTCTGCGCAACGGCACCCTTGTGCGCACGAAGAAAGCAGCCGTGGAAACCGGCCATTCGTTTAAATTGAAGCCACCATTCGGCTACCGTCTAGCCAAAAATCAGCAATCCCGCTACACTGTACCGAAACAGGGGTTAGGCACCATTACCGTAAAGGTCCGGCGCTTAAAACTGTGGGTGCGCTTAATGAAAAATGGCAATCTGCAACTGGTATTGATCGGCATTGTCATTTTCCTTGTGTGCGATACCTTTATCGCTATTCGGCAACGGCGGGACAGCGCCGATTTAGCGCTGTCGGCGAAGTTGCAACAGGACATCGCAACTGATGAAAATAAAAAGCCTGCCAAGTCGATTGATGCAAAATAACTTTGGTTTCGTACTGCGACAGTCGAACATAGGTTGTACGGCAGGTATTCGCACTACTGATAATCTGCAAACGTGCTCGATTGTGATTTCAATTCTTTTGCACGCTGAAAAGACTAACCAGTACCATTCAAGCCCACCGCCTGTTATGGCTCTAAATACCACAAAAAAACGCCCATCATAATGATGAGCGTTTTTTGTGTTACAGATAATGAACATTAACACCAGACAAAGCCGCGTCACCGTTCAAATAAACCTTAACCGGACTGTCAGTTATATCTGCTTCCTGACTAACCCCGCCAAGAAACGCTTCTATATTATTAACCACTTGCCAAGTGTGGGGGAAATACAGGTCGACCCCGCTCAAATGGGCGTCAATATTCACGGTCAGTTCACCATCAACAATCGTTTTATCAAAATAGACCTTCAGCCCTGTCGCGTATGCGTAGATGTTCACCCGCTGCAAGTTATTCGACTGAATGTAACGGACCGAGCTGCTCATGCGGCTATCAATGTTCACTTCAGTCTGATCATCCGAAATCGTTTCTTCATCGACCTCTCTGCCCTGAACACCGCGGCCGCCATGGTGGTGATAAGGGTGGCTATGATGATGCCAGCTCTCCCACTGTTGGCGCTCGACCCAGCGCCGGTGCGGGTGAAAAATGATCGACAGACCGACCGTCAGCAACAGCGCAATCCCTAAAATCGTCCAGGGCACCAGCTGCGTGATTCCCAGCGGTGTGGCGTACAAGATGCCCAGAAACGCCAGTGAAAACAGCGTCCCGCCAATTGATCTCATGATGACACTCTCAATGAATGTCCCGGCCAAAAATAGCGTGGCCAGAATACTCCAAAAACTAAAATGATAGGAAATTAAATTTAACTGGCTGGCACCCAGCAGGATGGCCCCGAGGATGAAAAACGTCCCCCAAAACCAGTTCTTATTCCGTAATCGTTTCATCGTCGTTCCTCCAAACGTTCTTTTAATAGCTTGTAGTATTTGCGTGATACGTAAACCTGTTTTCTGGAATGTTGAAACGCCACCAGGCTGTTTGAAATCGAGTGAGTCAGCGCGAAAATCTTCGTTGTATTTAATATCGCTGACTTGGAAATCCGCATGAAATTTGCCGGCAATAAATCTTCCAGCTCGTACAGCCGGTGATGGATTTCAAAAATGTCATCCACCGTATGGGCGTTAATTTGCCGATCTTCCGTTTCAAAGAACAGAATGTCGTTCACGTCCAAATAATACTCCGTGTCGCCCTTAAAAAACCGCAGTTGCGGCTGGGGCCTTATCGGCAAATTGGAGCTGTTGTGACAGTCGTTTGACATCGGCATCGTAAACCGGCGTACGGATCACAATTTCTTTGTCTGTCAGGCTATCATCGATTTCAATCCGGACCTTTGTCATGCGCGTTTCCCCTCCATGGCTCTTATTAAACCCTAACTTTGCGGGGTTAGCAATGGATTGCACGCAAGTGGTTCGAATTTTGGGGTAAGTGGGTTGTTTTTGTGTCTTACGTGTCGTGAATAAAGGTCGGCGATTCAGGGGCTGCTGTCGTCGCATTCTGCAGTTTGGCACGACATTCCACTTAATATGAGGCTTTTTATTTTGGTAAATATCGAAAAAGCGTCAAAACCAGTTTGTAGAAAATCCGCCCTCAACTGCTTTATCTTCTGTATTCAGTGACTCTCTCGGCATTAATGATAACTGCCAGCACCAGTAGCCGAAAATGGCCCATTTGAACCAAGACGCCCATCATCAGCTGGCGCAAAGTCTTCAAAGTTGACTGAACAGTAATGGCCTTCATCATCATTTTCGTCTCTAATTATCAATTCGGTGTGCACTGCTCGACACTAAATGTATGACTTGTCCTTTAATAAATCTCAGCCGTGTGCCGTCAAATGCGCTTCCTATTGGATACAAATCGAGGAAAATCCCATGCAGTTCTATTACTTGTATAAGAAATTAAAATAATATCATTCAATTATTCCTAATTGTCCTTTTTAGAGACATATCGGCAAATTCGATAGATTCATGCGTTACCTTTAGAAATTTATTAACGTTAAAATGGTGGATTTTTGTCTTAAAAAGAGGTGGTATTGAGCTATTTTTAGGGCTTTTATGCGGGTGTAATTTGGAATTATTATTGAATTATGGGGTGATATGTTTTTTGTATCGTGTTTATTTAGTTTTTGAATCACCGGTTGCTTGGAAGATTGGTATATTAAGGTTGTTGGCGGTTTCTTTTTGGCTGTATTGCTGAAACGTGCTCCGCAAAACTGGGGGCTACTGCGTAAGGCAAAGCGGTCAAAAAGCCCAAGTTCAGGGCTTTTCGACCACTTTACCTTACGCTCCGCCCCCAAACCGTTTTGCTCCGCACTCTTACTTTTAAGTTCCATTTAACCTCTAATCGTTATATTACTAACCATCGATTCACTTTAACAAATTACTGACCTCAAATTCACAAAAAACTTATAGTCACGAAACAAAAGTAACCATGGAGGTGTCCAATGATTCCGATTTCTCAACAAGCACCACTCACCTTTGCTGACAACACCCTTTTTTACCACGACCTGCCGTTGTTGCGGGGAACCGCTGCATCGCCGATTGCTTTTATCGGTCGCGGCGACGCGGATGTTGCCATGTACCAAGGGAACTTTGAAATCAGCGACAACATGCAAGCTAAACTGCCGCTGACGCTCTCGAACCACGCTATTAATGAAAACGAAATAATACTAACACTGGGATTTCAGGGGGAAGCTTACCTTGAACTTACCTGCTTCTTGGATGCCAGCGACCGGCTGGTGATCAAGCCAAAGCTCTTAAAGGCTGGCTGGAACCGCTTTTGGATCCGCTTAACGGCAGACCAGCACGAACACGTTTACGGCTGTGGCGAACAGCTTTCACACCTTGACCTGCGCGGCCGCCACTTTCCACTGTGGACGTCGGAACCCGGCGTTGGCCGCAACAAGCACACGCTGACCACGTTCCAAGCCGACCAGACGCACTCTGGCGGCGATTACTACACCACAAACTACCCGGCACCAACGTTTATTTCTACTCGTATGTACTACTGCCACGTTGCCAGTTACGATTACGCCGACTTCGACTTTCGAAACGACGACTTCCACGAGCTGCAGTTCTGGGGCTTGCCGCTGTCGTTAACGTTTGACACAGCCTCGACTTTCTCGGAATTGATAACAAAATTGACCGGGCTCGTGGGACGTACCACCGGTTTGCCAGACTGGACCAACAATGGTCTGATTCTCGGCGTTCAGGGTGGCACCAAGCGTGTGTCGGAGATTGCTGACCAGCTCAAGGAAAACGATGTTGCGCTATCCGGCATCTGGGCGCAAGACTGGGAAGGCATTCGCATGACCAGTTTCGGCAAACGGCTCTACTGGGATTGGAAGGCGGACGATAAGCTCTACCCGAACCTGACGACCTCGATTAAGCACTGGCAGGACCAGGGCATCGAATTCTTAGGCTACATCAACCCCTACATCGCAAACGACACGCAACTGTTCGCTGACGTGAAGGACTTGGGTTACTTCGCTAAAAACAAAGATGGTGAAATCTACCTTGTTGATTTCGGCGAATTTCTTTGCGGCGTGGTCGACTTTACAAATCCGGACGCCTTTACCTGGTACAAGGAGCTCATCAAGAAGCGCCTGATCAGCACCGGCATGAAGGGCTGGATGGCCGACTTTGGCGAGTACCTGCCGACCGATGTCGTGCTGTACGACCACTCCGATCCAATGGTCATGCATAACAAGTGGCCGGTGCTGTGGGCGCAGTGCAACTACGAAGCGGTCAAGGAATCCGGTTTGCAGGACGAGATCATGTACTTCATGCGCGCTGGCGGGACCGGCAGTCAAAAGTATGCGCCTGTGCTGTGGGCGGGCGACCAGAGTGTCAACTGGAGTTTGGATGACGGCTTAGCTGCCACGATTCCGGCTGCCCTGTCCGCTGGGCTGACTGGGAACAGTATCAGTCACAGCGACATTGGCGGCTACACCAGTTTGTACGGCAACATCCGCTCGCGTGAGTTGTTCATGCGCTGGGCGGAAATGGCCGCCTTCACGCCGGTCATGCGGACGCACGAGGGTAACCGGCCGGACCAGAACTTCCAGGTCTACGACGATTACGATGCCTCGGTGCATCTCGCCTACGCGACCCAGACGTTTAAGGCTCTGACCCCGTACCGGAAAACGGTCGTGGCGGAAGCCGTCAACCAGGGCTTGCCGGCACAACGGCCGCTGTTCATGCACTATCCAGACGACGATGGCACCTACGACATCCAGTATGAATACCTGTTTGGCCGCGACCTGTTAGTCGCGCCGGTATACCGTCCGGGTAAACAAGCCTGGTCAACGTACCTGCCAAAGGACAACTGGGTCCACCTCTGGACCGGCGAACACTTTACCGGCGGCGACACCGTTGAAGTGCAAGCACCACTGGGTCAGATGCCCGTTTTCTACCGGGCAGACTCAGCATTTGCGTCATTATTTGAAAAGATTGGAGCAAAGCACTAATGAATTTTAAGATCGTAAACCCCTATACCGGTAAGGAAATTGCAGCTTACCCGGTCAACAGTACCGAAGACATCAGCGACGCGTTAGACCGCGCCGACAAGTACTACTCCTTCCAGCGTCGACACACGTTTGACGAACGTGCCCAGCAACTGGGACAGATTGCCAAAGCCTTCCACGATAACGCGGAAGTTTTAGCCAAGACCGCAACGGAAAACATGGGTAAACGACACGCCGAAGCACTGGCTGAGGCCAACGCTGCCGGCAACATTGCCCAGTACTACGCCGATAACGGCCCGGCTGCCCTGCAACCAAAGCCCTACACCTACTTGGGCGACAAACAGGCGGTAATGCAATACGAATCGACCGGGATCGTGTTCGCTATCGAACCTTGGAACTTCCCTTACACCCAAGTCATGCGGGTGTTCGCGCCAAACTTTCTGATGGGAAACCCCGTCATTTTAAAGCACGCCGCCATCGTTGCCGGTTGTGCCGACCAGTTTGAAAAAACGGTCTACAGTGCCATGCACGCACACGGCGGTTTCCAAAACCTGTTTCTAACCAACGAACAGGCCGCAGCCATCATCGCTGACGACCGTGTCCAAGGTGTTGCCCTGACTGGGTCGACGCAAGCTGGCCGTATCGTTGCCAGTGAAGCAGCCCAAGCCCTCACCAAAACGACTTTGGAACTCGGCGGCAACGATGCGTTTGTTGTACTGCCGGATGCCGACGTCGACCAGGCGGTTGCGGACGGTGCCATCTCACGGTTGCGCAACGCTGGTCAGGTCTGCACGTCGGCTAAGCGCTACATCGTGACGGAAGCCATCGCTGACGAGTTTGTGACCAAAATGAAGGCCACCTTTGAACAACAAGTCATGGGCGACCCAACGGACGAAAAAACTACCATCGGCCCGATGTCTTCCGAACGCGCCCGCGACCAGCTGCAGCTGCAGGTCGACACAGCTGTTGAACACGGCGCTGAGATCCTGGTTGACGGCGGGGCACAAAAGTCTCGGGACGGGTTCTTCTTCAAACCAATGCTGCTGGGCAACCTAAAGCCCGACAACCCAATGTACGACGCTGAATTTTTCGGCCCCGTTGGCCAGATTCACATCGCCAAGGACACCGAAGACGCCATCAAAATCGCCAACGACACCCAGTACGGTCTTGCCGGCGCGGTCTACTCCAAGGACCTCGACGAAGCCAAACGCGTTGCCGACCAAATGATCACCGGTCAAATCTTCCTCAATCAGCCATCCAACGGCTACCCTGAACTGCCATTCGGCGGTGTCAAATCATCCGGTTACGGCCGCGAAATGAGCGACCAGGCGTTGTATGAGTTTGCTAACAAGAAAATGATTGCTAAGGGTTAATGTTTGTTGGCGTTCTGTGAACATAAATGGTTGTACAGCAGAACCCTTAGGTAATTGATTTGCTGTTAAGGCCGTTCTGTTCTGTGAATCTGGCTGATCGGCGTAGTGGGTCGCTCCGGAGCTAACTTAATTGCCCGTCAAGACGGTCAATTAAGTGGATCTCCTCCGGCTCCCATGGTTGTAACCGAGGAAAGGACCCTCGCTAACAACCATTGACACCACGCCGACCAGCCAGATTCACGCCACGCCACTCACCTTGCACAACGCTCATTCGTCACTGAAGTATCGAACCATAATTAGCCCCGGTCCGAGGCGCATCCGCCCTCGACTGCGTAAACGCCGTTATCCCGATGACGCCTCACCGTTTGCGGTAACTGGCAGTCGTCGGAAGCTGGTCACGGCGATGTCCCTCTGTGGTCATCACGATCTTGACCGGTAGCACTTATACTACTTGAATGATTTGTTCCAAACGCTAGTTGTTGCAGTCTTGGCAATAAGATGAAGAAAATATAATTTTGCATCAGAACAGTAATCCATTGTTCTTTTGGCATAAATGTCGAAGCCGAAATCAGTTTTCTTATACCTGCATTTCGAAAAAGCAATCTTTTGCTCCTTATCATTGCAGACAACAAAGCGTTAGTACTCTTGACGAGAATTCGCAGTCAAGGGCGGATAATCTTCGAACTGGGATTAATAACATTTCAATACTTGGCTTTCGAATAAAGCATCTACAAAGTAAGTGGAATGGCGCAATTTGGCGCGGAGTTGTGGTGTCGATGACGCCAGAGTGCGGAGCAAGCCGGTTAACTCCCGGAGTGTAAGACAGCTATGTCGGAAATTCCGGTTCTGAATTTCTGGCATAGCTGCCTTACACTCCGGGAGTTGGCTTGCGGAGCACGTTTCCGCAATGTAGTAGTGGAGCTGGCCATTTAGTAACATGCGAGACGATGGAGATCCATTAATTTTAACGCCGAAGGTGGGAAAATTAATTAGCTTCATCGCGAGCCACTACGGTGGAGTGCCAAATCACGCAATGCAACGGAAAGCTCCAGCAAAACAAGCAACTCCAGCAAAACAAGCAACTCAAGCAACTCAAGCACCAAAAAAAGATACATCGCCATTCGAAAAAGTCGAATGGCTTTGATGAAGCAAGAATCCAAGATTGTTGCCTCATCAAAAAAGTATCAACACAATTTGAAAGAAGGCTGCAAGTATATGGATTCTACAGAAACAAATGCCGCGACAACGGCTGATACAGCGCCACGTGTGGTGACGCTGCGCAATAAGATCGGGTACGCGATTGGTGATATGGGGAACAACTTCCTGTTTGATATGGGGCAATTGTACCTGTTGAACTACTTCACCGACGTCGTGGGCCTGCCAAGTGCCGCTGCCGGGACTGTGTTCCTGGTGGCAAAGATCTGGGATGCTTTCGCTGATATGTCAGTGGGAACCTGGATCGATAACCGAACCAACATTAGTAAACGTGGGAAGTTCCGGCCGTTTCTGCTATGGGCTGCGATTCCGCTGGCGCTGCTGCTGATTGCAAACTTCAGTACGCCAAACTTCTCCGTGACCGGGAAATTGATCTGGGCCTACATCGCCTACATGATTTTCGGGACCTGTTACAGTATTTCAAACGTGCCGTTCGGGTCGATGATTCCAACGATGACGCGAAATAGTCAGGAACGTTCCGAATTAGCGTCCTGGCGGCAAGCCGGTTCCAACCTTGGTCTGATGCTGGCAACGATTGGATTTATGCCAATTGTTGAAACGGTCTCCAATGAACAAACCGGTTACACCGTGGCGGTCGTTATTTTCGCCGTCTGTGGGGTCCTCGCGCAGTGGTTCTCCTACGCCAACATCAAGGAAAACTATTCAGCACCTGCTCCGCAGAAGGTCAACAAGAAAGACCTTCGTAAATCCTTCAGAGCCCTGCTGAAAAACAAACCACTTGTCACTCTGAGTATCGTTAACTTGTTTACCTTCTCAGCCTTTAACTTGAAGCTGACCGTTCAAGTCTACTATTGTAAGTACATCCTTAAAGATATGACCGCCGAATCATGGCTTGGGTTCTTCAGTATCGGCATGGTGTTCGTTTCCGTGCTGCTGACCCCGATTTTGACGAAACGATTTGATAAGAAGTACGTCTACATGCTTGGCTGTGTCATTTGGGCAGTAGCCGATATTCTCGGGTTCTTCTTTGCTAACAACACCTTCCTGCTCGTCTTCTTTACCAGTGTCGCCTACCTTGGTGACGGGTTTACCAGTGCCTTGAACTGGGCCCTCGTTTCCGACTGTGTGGAATATGGCGAATGGCAGACTGGGATTCGTTCTGAAGGTATGGTTTACTCTTTCTTCACCTATTTCCGTAAATTGTCTCAAGCGATTGCCGGGTTCCTACCCGGAATCGTGCTTGCCTGGGTTGGTTACGTACCCGGCAAGACTCAAACTGCAACGGCTCTCTTGGGGATTCGGGGATTGATGTTCATCTACTCCGCCGTCCTTTCATTGGCCACCATCGTTTTGATGTATTGGGCTTACTCCTTAACCGAAAAGAAGTACAGCGGCATCGTCAAGGACCTGCTGGAACGTCGCGGATCAGAACGGATCGAACCCACTACGGACGAATCAAATTAATGTTGTTATCACTGTTTCTAAAAATTGAAAGAAGGATCTTCACTCATGAAATACTTTTTAGATAGTGCCAAGTTAGACGAAATTAAAATTGCTTACGAGCAATACGGCTTTGACGGTGTGACCACCAACCCAAAGCACATTATGAACAGCGGCAAGCCGTTCAAAAAAGCCATCCAAGACATCGCGGATTACGTGGCTGACAAGCCAGACTTCCCCGTTTCTGTGGAAATCAACCCGCACTTGGACAACGCCGATGACATGGTTGCTTACGCAAAGGATATCAGCGCCATTTCAAAAAACTTTGTCATCAAGATTCCAACCAACAAGCAAGGCATTATCGCTGCCCGTCGTTTGGAAGCACAGGGCATCCGTACCAACATGACCCTGGTCTTCTCCGCTGCCCAATCGATCATGCCCGGTAAGTTACACGCCAAGTACGTGTCACCATTCGTCGGCTGGCGTGAAGATTACGGCGACGATGGCCTGTCATACGTGAAGGATATCGTTGACATCTACAAGACCTACAACTTCGATACGGAAATCATCGTGGCCGCTATCCGGACTGCTAAGCAGTTGGAGCAAGCTGCCATTTACGGTGCCGACATCGTCACCTGTGCACTTTCCGTCTACGAAACCAGCTTCACTAACCCATACACTGACTTAGGTTTAAAGACTTTCCAAGACGCTTGGGACAACACGAAAACGGAGTAGCCAATGACAATATTATCTGAACTGCAACAAACTAACCCTGACGTGACGATCAAGACCGTCACCGACCCAGAATTTTCTCAATTTGGTCAAGTGATTGACCTGCCCTACCAAGCCAACCTGGCCAACACCCTAGAGACTTCAACGGTGATCCCCGCCACTGGCAACCAGTACGTGCGCAACGATCCGCAATTCTTAAACGACAAGCAGCGCCAACAGATTGCGCGTGATTTCTACGGCGAACAACCCATCGAAATCGGCTACTGTAACGGCCACAGCAACAAACTCAACGCGTTTGAGTTTCACAACTGTTCCGAACTGAACCTCGCCGCTACCGACTTCGTTCTGTTCTTCGCGGAACGCCAGGCCCTGGTCAACAAGCGGTTGAAATCCACCGAAGCCCACGCCTTCTTCATTCCAGCTGGAACGGCCATTGAAGTTTACCCAACCACGATGCACTTTGCACCGTGTGCCGTTGATTCCGCAGGGTTCAAGTGCCTGGTTGTTTTGACCGATGGCACCAACAGCCCGTTGGAATCAAAACGCAAGCCCGATGAGCTGCTGTTCCAGCGTAACAAGTGGCTGCTGACCCATCCCGAGAACTTGCGGATGGTAAACAACGGTGCATTTGTTGGGTTATCCGGTACCAACACCACCATCAATCCGGTTCAAGAAAACGGCAATGAAGCCATCTAACGCATTTCAATTTTGAATACGCCTAAATTCTAGAAAGCGAGTGTGAACACATGTCCCAAATTTTATATTTACCCGTTGTCCGTCGTAAGTTCGACGCCAAATCAGCTGAAGCCATTATGGAAACGACTCAGAAGGAACTCGCCAAGTATGACGTGCTTGGTCCCAAGGATGCCCTCGGTGACCCTACCGAACTGAGCAGCTACCTTGGCAGCATCAACGACCAAGCAATCAGCGGTATCATTTTCCAAAACACCACCTTTACCGATGCTGAATTCATTCAGCTGGTCCACCGCTACTACCCAACCACACCAATCTTACTATTGGCGCCACGCGAACCAAGTGTTCACGGCTGGTTGCGTTTCAACGCCCTGACCGGGATCATGAGCTCCGGCAACTACCTTGCCAGCCAGCACCACCCGTTTGAACACATCTACGGCAACCCTGACGAAGCCGCTGTTCAAGATAAGATCAAGGTGTTCGTTGAAGCTGCTCAGGTCAAATCAGATCTGGCTGCCTTAAACATTGGTGTCGTTGGGACGTATCCTCCTGGCTTCTTCTTCTCAGACGCCAACGCCGATGAACTTTCCCAGACGTTTGGGACAACTTTGAAACACTACAACATCGATGACGCGTTTGCTGCTGCCGAAAAGGTCACCGGTGATGATTACGATGACCAATTAGCGTACGCCGACGCCCACTTCGATGGGTTGGACACCAAGGCTGACGAAACCACCCGTTACGTGAAGTTCGCCACCCTGATGCGTCGTTACCAAGAAAAAGACAAGCTCGGCGCATTAGCATCTCGTTGCTGGCCAGACTTCTTCGACAAGTATCACAGTGCGCCAGGTGCTGTTTGGTCACAACTGTGTGACGAACAACTGCCAACCGCAATGGAATGTGATATTCACGGTGCGTTATCGATGTACATCCTGCAACAGCTGACCCCGAACCGCGATGCCATTTTCCTCGGCGACCTTTCAAGCATGGATCCCGAAGACAACTCCATCACCACTTGGCACGATTATGGTGCCTTCTCACTGGCCAACCCAAAGTACGGTGTTAAGGCCAGCGTGCACCCGAACCGTAAAATGGCCGTCAGCCCTGACATGGTCTTAAAACCAGGTCACGTGACCATGCTGCGGGTCCACTGGAACGCCAAGGACGGCTACTCATTAGCCATTACCAGTGGTGAAGCAGAAGACGTTGAACCACAATTCAACGGTGCCTCTGGCCGAATCAAGATGAGCCAAGACGTCACCGGACTGGTTGACCAGTTCGTGAGCCATGGCTACGAATCCCACTTTGCCTTAGTTTATGGCGACTACCGCGATGATTTGGTTCAGTTAGCTAAGCTGCTGAACTTGCCTTACGATTTGTATTAATTTGAGATAGTAAAAACCGGAATCTGCCGATAGTGGCGGGTTCCGGTTTTTTGCTGATCTTGTTAGTGGTTAATTGATTGTCTTAAGAATCGTGAGCCTCCCTACTGATTAGTTTTCTTGGCGATATTGCCGAAACGACTGCCACAAGCAAGGCGGCTAGTTTCATTCGCTACTCTCTTTTTTTCCGACGCGCCCCCGCAGCGAGGCCAAAGAACCCAAGGATGGTACCAAGCAACCCTAAGGCACCGGTCTTGCTTGAGGTTGATTCAGATGTTTGCGGTAACGTGGTCTTTGATTTTGGTTTCGACCGCTCAGTTTTCTGAATCGTTTTTCCCTGCAATGTTGCCTTTACACCAGTTGTGTTTGATGCTTGATAGTCTGGGTTGCCCGTCTGATACGTTAGGGACAACGGTTGACCGTTACGAGACGTACCTGTTTTGGCATCGGGGGTCTTTTGCCGTTGCGTCTTCTTATTGGTCCCTTGCTTCACATTGCCTGAGGTCTGTTCGCCTGGCTTTTTATTGGTTGGCTTGTTATTGATTGGCTTTTTGTCTGATGCCGTCTGACTGCCAGCGTTTGTGGTTGGGCTTTTTGTTCCAGTCGAGCTGCCGGTCGTGCCAAGACCATCAGTTGCTGACCCATTCCCGCCACTGATTCCAGTATTGTTACCCGTTGTTGGCAGCTGTGTCACCGCGCCTTCTACTGAGATATTTTCGCGAGCAACGACACTCGAGTTGTTGCTCGTATGTGTCAAAACGATGCCATCTTCGGTACTATCTACAGCTGTCCGGTAAGTGGCATCCGACTTATGCCATTGAATCGCTTTCGTAATCGGTGCCTCACCATCAGCAGGCGTCTCTGTAAAGATAATGTTCCCGCTTTTATCGATTACGAGGTGGGTCTTGTCACCATCCGCCCACGTCTTATCAATGGTGGTCACTTTGCCTTCGCCATCAACGACAACGTTAGTTATACTACCATCGGCAGCGGTGACCGTCGGCTTCGTGTATGTGATTGTTCCAGCTGAACTGCCTGGTGCTGTCGTGACTATTTCGCCAACAATACCGGTTGCCTGACTGGCCTCAGAATCATGTGTCAGTGCAAACCCCATTGGTTGTTGGCTGACCACCGTTGTATTGCCAACGGATACGCTATTTTGACTGCCGTCATTCGTCAGTGTCACCGGTGTAAGTGAGACTTGCCCAGACGGCGTCTCGGTCACAGTCAGGTCACCACTGGTTTGGTCAATAGAAATCTGCGTCTGATCACCATCAGGCCAAGTCTTAGTCACATCAGTAATGTCCCCATTTTGATCCAACGTAAACACTGTCTTGCCGCCATCTCGATCAATGGTGTAGGGCTGATTATAACGAATAAGCTGGACGATATCTGCGGAGTCGGCGGTCACGTCGGTAACCGCATCAGCCTGCGCCGGTGTGGCGTAATAACCTGCAACTGTTGGATTGGTTACCGTATTGAAGGTAACGCTCTGCCCATTGTCTTTCGTTGTCCAGTCTGCAGAATCGTCAGCCAGTGCCGTAAGTCCCTTAATGTTAATTGCTTTGTTCGTAGCATAATCATAATCAAATGATTCGGCCTGGAATGTTACACTATCGGTCTTTACAGCAGGTGCAGCCACACCAGTAACTGTCTCGTAGGCAATTGTCCGCGTCACGGTTTGGCGCACATCATTCAGGTTAGTCATTGCAGATGGGATATTGTCCCCACTTCGATCTGGCAGAATCGTTCCAATATTGTGCACGACATGAATGACTGCATTATCTTTATCGTCAGCTGTCAGTACACCGCTGTAAATTGCCTGCCCATTTTTAATCTGAATATCCGGGTTTGTTTGCGCTGAATTGTCTGCAAACAGATATCCTGATAAGCCCGTGGGCAGTGCAATTGTATTGCCGTCAGGTGTCTCACCAGTAACGCCATTCAACGTTACCGTGTCAGATAATTCTTGGCCAGTCGTATCATCAAAGAAATAAACCGTCGCACTCGCCGGATCTGCCTGATAGGTCACCAGGACCGACCAATTTTGAGTGTCACTTTTCACCGTGACAGTTTGCGTGGTACCAGACGTGCCATCAGTATCCTTTTTAACCGAATAGCCGCTAATTGTCGGGTCATCAACGTTTTCAAAGACTATCCCACCAGCTGGTTCCCACTCACCAAACTGACTTGCAATGCCGGTTACAGCATCATACGTAAACGACCGTGTGAACGTGGCTGAATCAGTGTGAGTCGTTGCCGCTGGCGTACCATTTGGTAATACATAGGCAATTGTCCGCGTCACTGTTTTTTGGACCTCACTCTGGTTGATCAATCCCGTTGGTAAGGTCGTCAAATCACCATTCGGATCAACCGTGTAGGTGTTGTGAATCAGATGAACCACAGCGTTGCCGCTGTCTTCGCCACTGAAAACACCCTTGTACGTGAATGTCGTATTTGAACTTTTCGTTATATGCGAATCCGATTGCCCCTCGGCCACTAAGTAGCCAGCCGGAATAACAAAATCAGTGATTGTCGTTTGTGTCCCTGTCGTCCCGGTGGCAATGGAATCAAAGTTCCCAGCCAGTGCGATTTTACTGGTGTCATCGTAATAAGTGACCGTTAACGGCGTGTTCTGATTGGCATTATAGCGCACCGTGATGACATTGTTGTCTGCCTCAGCAGTTACGCTGCTGCCGGCAATCGTGCTTTGAGCGGCATCATTTAGCGTATAGCCTGGAAGAACTGGACTTGTCACTGACGTGAAGCTGCTATCGGCGCCGGAAATTGCTGCCCATTCACCCGTGGCGGCTGCCAGGTGCGTGACCAAATCATACGTAAATGAGCGGAAAAACGTGACGCTTTGAGTATCGGCCGGAGCTAAAACGGTACTGGTACCAGAATCATTTAAGGCATAGTTGATCGTTTGCGTAACAGTTCTTTTGACATCGTTTGTGTTAATCAAGTCCGCCGGTAAGGCATTAACTGCCAGTGGATCGACGGATATTGTTTGGTGAACTAAATGAACGACCGCGTCATCAAGCTTGCTGGTACTGAAGGTCCCCGTGTAACGCACAACACCGGCTTGAACCGTGACGTTTGAATTTGGCTGAAAAGCGGCCAGAGTATACCCACTTGGAATTGAAATAATTGAGGATCCTTTGGTGCCCATATCACCGGTCGTGGTCGTTTCGTTCGTCAATTGCGTACCGGTCGTATCATCATAGAAAGTGATTGTCGCCGTTTGTGTTGTCGCATCATAGATAACGGCAATTGTTTCGATATATTGCGCGTCACCGAACGAATCAGCCTGGATCGTCTGCAATGAGGCAACTGGCGAGTTCGCCGCAAGGACATAGCCATTAATTGTCGGCGGTGTCACAGCATCAAGAGTTGCCGTTGCTGAACCATTTGAATCAACCCAATCACCATAATCAAAAGCCTCGTTTGTGACTTCATCATACGTAAACGAACGGGTAAAAGTGACCGTATCGGAATGCGGTGCTGCGGCTTCAGTACCATCGGGCAACGTATAGGTGATAACTCTAGTGAACGTTTTTTCAACGTCATCTTTGTTGACTAACCCTATCGGAAGCGTCTGATTGGCCTCGAAAGATTCAGTTTTATGAACAAGATACACAATGGCATCATCACTGTTATCCGGACTGAAGGTGCCGGAGTATGCGCCATCCGCCTCAATATTATTGTCGAGGTGCGTTGTATCCAGTTGGTAACCTGCAGGCACGTTTATTGTGTCTGCTTGTCCAACCTGCGCCGTTTGCCCTTCGAGAATTTGGTTTTGGTCAGTTGGCAGGAACACATCATCCGTATCGTCATAAAAACGGATCGTAGCTGAAACCGTATCTGCAACATAATCAACACTGATTGTTTGATGAGCCGATGCCACCGTTGTCGGGTCACTCACCGTTACTGTGTTAATCATTGTCTGGTTGGCATCCGCAAGCGAATATCCTGAAACACTAGGACTACCAACTGAATCAAAGCCCGTTGCATTGTCGACTTCCCGCCAGGTACCCAGGTTACTTGCAGTATTGGTTACATAGTCGTAAGTGAAATCACGAAGATAGGACAGCGTTTGGGTCACCGTTGGCGCTGCTGAAAGACCACTCGGCAATGTATAAGTTATCGTTCTCGTAATCGTCCGTTCAACGTCAGTTAAATTCGTAATACCAGTCGGAATATCAGTGTTGCTTTTCGGGGTAAACTGTTGTGTGAAATGAATTAAGTGGACCACGGCGTCATCACTGCCATTCGGGCTCAGTGTACCTGAGTATACGACCCCGCCACCAGCCAGCGGGCTAATATTTGGACCCGTTTGCTTAGTCGACAACGTGTATCCAGCCGGAATCGTAATTGACGCGTCAGTTGCGGTCTCACCCGTCTTACCCGACTTTTCAATATTGTAACTGTCGGCCAAAGTCTTTCCTTCAGTATCATCGTAGAAGCTGACAGTTGCTGTTTGAGAATCAGCCTGGTAGGACACCTCATAATTGAGATTATCAGTACCCGCAGTTACCGAAATGGCTGGAATCTGATTCAACGCAGTATCTGAATTAGTCAGATTCGTAATTGTTGGCGTATATCCCGTTAATGTTGGCA
This sequence comes from Secundilactobacillus collinoides DSM 20515 = JCM 1123, assembly GCF_001435975.1. Taxonomy (GTDB): domain Bacteria; phylum Bacillota; class Bacilli; order Lactobacillales; family Lactobacillaceae; genus Secundilactobacillus; species Secundilactobacillus collinoides. The sequence continues at coordinate 22,390 of NZ_AYYR01000124.1, read as the reverse complement.
CGGTAACCGCAGAAAATTCAGCGTTACCAATCGCAAACCAACTGCCAATATCACTAATATCACTGGCCAGTTTTGTGATTGGATCGTATGTGAACGACGGTGCGATAAACGTGATTGAATCGACTTGCGTCTCAGGCGTAGTCACTGTGTTGGGGGTAGTGTAAGTGATCGTTCTGGTCACTGTTTTTTCGACAGTCTCTGGATTTGCTAAATCCGTTGGCAAATCATTAAGACTTGTCACCTGAATCTGTTGATCATCGTGGACAAGATAGACGACTAAATCATCCGAACCATCAGCTGCCATAGTGCCCGTGTATGTTGCAGTCGTTCCATCCGCAGAAACGGAAAGTTTTGTGCCGTTTTGACCAGGGACAAGCTTATACCCCGTTGGGATGGTAATGCTTGTATCGTTAGCCCCCTGGTCGGTTGTCCCTACTTTTGTAATGTCAAAATTGTTGGGTAATGCAACCTTTGACGTCTCATCATAGAAACTGATCGTGGCCTTCGTATCCGTATTGCCAAGGTAGTAAACGGTGATATCAACGTCAGGCGTACCAGCAACAACGGTGACTTCACTAACACTTGTTGTTGCTGCGGTATAGCCAGCGATGTTCGGACTATCCACCGCTGTAAAGTTTGCAGTACCCTTGATAGCTGTCCAATCACCAAATTCACTTGCGGTATGCGTCACTAAATCGTAGGTGAAACTGCGTTCAAAAGTGACACTTTGAGTGTTTGAATCGGCCATGGTTTGACCGGATGCATTTTGGTAGTTGATTGTTTGGGTAACCGTTGATTTTACGTCAGCCACATTGGTCAACGCGTCCGGTAAGGTGCCATCCGTCGATGTTGGATCCACAACAACCGATTGATGTGTTAAATGGATCACTGCATCCCCGCCACCATTGGCGAAATAACTCCCCTGATAGGTCACGCTGCCATCAGCCGCAAGTGATACGTAGGAACTAGTTTGCGTTGCTGCATAGTTGTAATCATCCGGAATCTTAATGCCTGCAAGGATGGCGATATTATCCGTTGTCCCGGTAATAGTTGTCTTTGTTGTCAACGCAACATCACTGTCATCGTCAAAGAAACTAATTGTAATCGGAGTGTGGACATCAGCTGTATACGACACATTGACAGTACTATCTGCTGTATCAGCTGTTACTGCAGAATTCCCTGCCACCGTTGCCTGACTTGCATCAGTGAGCGTGTAACCAGCAATGGTTGGACTGATAACATCACCAAATTGGGTAGCGTTCGAGTCCACAAGTACCCAAGCACCGAGGTTGACGGCAGTGTTCGTCACTTCATCAAGATCGTATGACCGTGAAAAAGTCAACGTGTCCGTCCGTGTTGGGGCCGCAGTAGTGCCATTTTGCAACGAATAGGTAATTGTTCGGGTGATCGTGCGAATCACATCAGTGGGATTCGTCAAATTGGTCGGCAGGTCAGTCGTATTTTCCGGTGCCGCTTGCGGAACTGTCATATGCGTCAGATGCAAAACGGCATTATCAGTCTCATCAGCACTCAAGGCACCCGTGTAGGTTGCGACGCCGTTACTGATCAACACATTCGTATTGGCTGAACTGTCCACAATCTGATAACCGGTTGGAATGTTTATCGTATCTGAAGCCGTCTGGTCGATCGTGCCACTAGTGCCCGTGGTGCCAGTGACTGTCAAATTGTCATCTTTTGGTAAATAATTGTCTGTCGTATCATCGTAAAAACTGATTATAGCCGTTGTATCGTTATTCGGCACGTAACTAACATTGATTGTGCCACTGACGCTATCGCCGGTGATTGTTTCACTGCTGATGGTCGCTTGATTCGCATCAGACAACGAATAGCCCGCCACTTCTGGGGAAGTTACTTCATCAAACGTCACCTCACCAGACGTGACAGTCCACTCACCAAACTCACTTGCAGTCTTTGTGACCAGGTCATAGGTGAATGATCGTCGCAGTGTTGCACTATCTGTTTTGGCGGGTGCCATAGTTGTACCATCCGCCAATGTGTAAATAATTGTTCGCGTGACAGTTTTAGAAACGTCATTCGTGTTTTGCAAATCGGTCGGCAACGAATCTGTCACAGCGATTGAAGTCGTGGCGTGGATTAAATGGACTGTCGCATCGTCACTTGTGTTCGTGCTATACGTGCCAACATAGGTCGGGACACCATCGATAACCTTGATATTGCTGTCCGTTTGCGTACCAAGCGCAAAATTTTGCGGAATCACGATCGTGACAGATGCCTGTTCTCCAGTTGTCCCTCTACTTGTAAGAGACGTCTCCTCAGCCAGTGCCTGACCAGTTGTGTCATCAAAGAAGGTGATGGTTGCCGGTGTATCCGTATTAGGCTCGTAGATGACGTCAATTGTTTCATTTTTAGCGTCGGCATCCGACCCAATTGTTTCTTCTGAAATAATACTCTGATTTGAATCTTGCAAATGGTACCCAGCACCCAACGGACTATAGACTGCAAGAAAATCAGCGGTACCGGAAATCACTTGCCAGTCACCTGTCGCAGTGGCCGTTTTGGTAACTTCGTCATAGGTAAATGCTCTCGCGTACGTCACGGTATCTGTGTGCGTTGCGCCGGCTGCCACACCGTTTGAAAACGTATAGGTAATCGTTCTTGTGGTTGTTTTTTCAACATCCGTTACATTCATCAACCCGGCTGGAATTGCGTCACCTTGAGTTGGGTCGTAATTGACAGTCGCATGGTTCAGATAGATAACGGCATCATCACTGTTATCTGCACTTAATTTACCAGTGTATGTGACGACCCCATCATCCAACGTAACGTTATTAGAAAGCGTGTCGGCATCAAGGACATAACCTGTTGGAATGGTAATGACATTGTTGGTGGCAACCTGTTGCCCCGTGGTTCCCGATAACACAACATTATTACCGCTAGCTAGCGGTGCCTTAGATGTGGCGTCATAAAAGCTGACCGTTGCTGTTGTATCCGTGTTTGGTGTGTAGGTCACTGTTTGATTCGTACTATCCGAATCGGCAGTGATTCCAGCTGCCGAAATCTGTAGTACATCAGCGGTGTACCCGGGCATCGTTGGTGTTGGGAATGCGCTTAAATCAACTGAGGTGTCATCAGTACCCAATACTTTAAACGCTGAAATATTTGACGCCAGATTAGTGACGTAGTCGTAGGTAAACGAAGCGACAAACGTTACTGTATCCGTTTTTGCAGCTGGCGCCTGACTGCCATCTGTTGTTACATAGTCAATCGTTCGAGTCACTGTTTTTTCAACCGCGCTGAGATTTTGAATTGCACTTGGAATATCTTGCACCGTAGTCGGATCAATGTCAGCTGTTTGATGAACCAGATGGACAACTGCATCATCTGCAGAGCCGGCACTGACAACGCCAGAGTAATAAGCCACCCCATTGTTTGCACTGATCTTCGAGTCAGATTGTATACTTGCTAAGATATAATTTACTGGCAATGTGACTGCCTCATGGTCCAATGTGGTTGCCGTTGTCCCATACAATGAAAAATCATTGGCACTAGGCAGTGCTAAATTATCTGTATCATCGAAAAAGGTGATATTGACGGCCGTGTCCGTATTCGGTGTATAGGTAACTGCAATCGTAGCCGATGCTGTGTCAGCTGTGACCGTTGTCGCAGCAATTTGCGTTTCGTTTGCAGTATAGCCAGCAACATCGGGCGTAGTAATTTGTTTAAAATAGGCATGGCCATCGACGACTTCCCAATCTCCAAAGGAAACAGCCGTGTCCGTAATGTCATCATAGGTAAACGAACGTGCATAGGTGACAGCATCGGTATGGGTCGCCGCTGCTAAACTGCCATCTGCTAGCGTATACGTGATCGTCCGCGTTATCGTTTTTTCGACATCTGATTTATTAGTGATATCAGCTGGAATATCTGCATCACTTTTCGGTGTGTCATAGGCCGTAGTTGCATGTTTTAAATGAACGATCCCGTTATCGGAATCTCCCGTACTGATCAATGTCCCCGTGTAGTATGCCACATTATCAACAACATCAATATTGTTGCCTTGGGTATCGGCCAAGACGTAACCATCAGGAATCGCCAAGGCAACAGTCTGTGCCGGCCCATCGTCATAGCCCGTGACCGTCTGCGTTAAGCTGCTTAACAACAGGCTATTGCCAGCCGCATCTTTAGTATCATCGTCAACGTAAGTCACCTGTGCGCTCGCTTTAGCAAAGTAGGTGACGTTAATTGAGGCATAAGACAAGAAATTCGTTTCGGCATACTGGCCAATAGTTGATGCAGTTCCAAAATCAAGCAGATTACCAGCGCCGCCAATGATTTGAGTCAAATAATCGGGTGTGACACCCGACATCTCATACTCATAAGTTTGCGTGCCATTAAGATCCGTCACAACCATATCGATAGTTTTTGCGTTTTTATCAACCGTGAACGTTGCTTTACCATTGCCAGATTTGTTGTGTTCATTACCGGCGTAGGTGATTGTGGCAGAGCTCAATTGCGAAGTTGAATACCCGTCAACACTGACATTGATCGTTGATATCCCATCAACGTCAGAAGCCGGGTTTAAAGTAACAATCTGATCAGCTCTTAGCTGATTGCCATTAGTGTCCGTCACACTGACTGTCACCTGTTCAGTGTAGTGGGCAACCTTGATTTGTAGCGTTTGGGTTTTCCCAGGCTGATATTGAATTGTCGTTGCCTGGTCGTCTGCGAGTTTGTATAGGCCGCCCGTATCCCACGCCATCGAAGGCGTGTAGGTCGCAGTCGAGGTATCGCTTGCTAAACCCGTCAACGTTTTAGTTGCTTGAGACAAAACGATATTGTTCTCGTCTTCATCGACATATTGAATCGTCGTAGTCGCAGTGGCTGCAGTGCCCGTAACCGCAGTGATATTGTAATTCGGATTGGCAGTATTGATTGCCGTAATTCCATCATCCGTAAGTGTGACTGTCATGACGTTATTGGCATTGGATACTGTGTAGTCATCTGCTGATAGCGTAATAGCCGTTGGCAGAACGGCATTGGCTGTTAAAGTTGAGGCATCGCTCACCGTATAAGAAAGGGACACGGTTGGGACACCTGAGGTCGAAACAGCCGTGATGACTGGTGTTACTGTTGCTGCCCGTTTGGTAATCGTGTAAGTCGCTTTTACATAACTAAAATCCGGTTTGGGGTTGATAGCGTCTGACAATTCATCTATGAATTTAAGATTAATATAGTCGAGGCCAATGTCATTTCCCCTGGCCAAAGCCCGTGTATATGTGCCCACGGCGGCATCTCCTGTAGTACCCGTAAAATCACCAAGCTGAAAAAATGGCATAGGTAACGTATAATTCGACATTACTGTCTTCTCTGTCTCATTAGGATTATAATAACGCATTTTTGTTACCAAACTATTTAGATCATCCGTCACTGGATCACCATCATATACTTTTGATACTGGTGTAATCGTCATCTGAAACTGAATATAAAGATTCCCAGTGTTCGCGCCACTCGCAAACGAAACCTGATAGGCATTATTTGTTGTCGTTGCCAGCGAACTGTTCAACGCAGCAACGCCTGCAGCAGTTAACGCATAACTGTAACCGCCCGCATTCGTACCATCATCGGTAACTGTAAAATAGTTGCTAAAATTATCATCGGATGCCATCTTAGTCAAATCGCTAATAAAAGCAGCCTTTTCAGTTGCTCTGTCATCCGCAAAATAAGTCGAGATTGCAGTATTGTTCCAGTTCAACCAAGAATAAGAGCCATTCGTACCCGTGGCATCGGAATAATTTTCAATATCCATTTTCAAGAAATCAGCAGCACTCATAGTCGGTGTATAGTTCGCCAGAATTGCCTGATTCAGTGTCATCGCAACGGTTTGAGTCACCGTAGAATCGCTTACCGTTTCCGCCTGAACTGCAGTGATCTGTATCTTTTTAAGGTCGCTGCCGGCTAAAATCGTTTTCGCCTGTGTCAGCGTATCCGCAGAAATGCCCGCCGGCAGTGAAAACGAAATAGTGCCATCAGCCAATGTTTGCGCGCTAGTTCCAGTTGGGAGTTCCGCTAAAATACTAGCGACTTGCCCGGCTTCGCTATCTGAATTGGTCCGCAAAGTCCCAGTAGTTTCATCGGAAACTGAACCAGAGGCTGCCAAAATAGTTGCGTTCGAACTGGTGTCATCAGTTTCCGTGCTCTCGGCCTGTTCGTTTTCGTTTTGTGCACTTTTGTTTTCTGTACTTTCGTTTTCTGTACTTTTGTTTTCTGTACTTTCGTTTTCTGTACTTTCGTTTTCTGTACTTTCAGAACCGGGATTATCGGTGTCTGTTTTTAGCAACGTTGTTTCGCCGTTGTTTTGTGTATCGGTTGAGGGTGTTGTCGAACCATTTTTCTCAACCGCACTAGATGCCGGTGTGTCTGTGGGCGCATTAGTTTGTGACTCAGAAGAGGATCCGGTCACTTCATTGCCGCTCAAAGTTGAATCATTACTGTTAGTGTTAGTTTTCGTCTCGTTTGTTACCGGAGAAGCCACAGTACCATTGTCGGTAGTGCTATCTTCATCGCTGCTATCAGATGCATCGGTCGTACCGGTGCTATCTGCAGTCGCACTTGCCGTATCAGAGCTTGCCGCTGTTGCTTCGGCAAGCGTCACTGACTTTTGATCCTGTAAAGCCTCACTGGTCGACGTCGCACTTGTATCGGCGCCTGAATTCGAGGTCGTTGCTGCCGCATAAATGGTCGTGTTGCTTATTAAAACCCCGACGCCAAATGTAAAAATCGAAATGCCAACGTATGCCCAGTGCTTTCCTGCCTTGTACATTTTGTAGTGTGTTCGCCGTTGTCCTTCATCACGGATGAGCTTTGTCCGCGATTTTTCCTTTAATTTTGTCGTCATATTGCCTAGTCCCCCAATTTAAATAATAACTGGTTGACATTGGCAGTTATCAAGGCTATTAACTACCCAATATCAGAAACCCCAGTTCTAATCCTTTATCATTACCTACTTTAATTAATAACCTATAGTTACTTATAATAATAAATCGCTCTAATTAACTAAAACATCAATTAGAGCTTCTGAGACCATTATAAAGCCCTTTCATTAAACTTCCAACACATATACCTTAAATATGTTGGGCACGCTGTGAACATTAAAACTAAGGCTGGTTAAACTAAGATTCAATAACAAAAACCCTCGAAAACTAGAAATAAATGCTGCCTTTTGATGCAAGCCATTGGACGCCCCCCCTTATGAATAAGTAAGTAATCATTGTGAGAGGACAAAAAAAGGTCGGTGCAATAACACTGATCTTTCAATATGCTTGTTCTTGTGTCTGGTTCCGTTTGGACTGATTCAAAAATGCGTTTTTTTTATCCAAAAAACAGCTCAGCCAAACTGAATTTCGCACCTTAATTAATAGCTACACGCGCTAGCAGCTACTGGTTTCTAGTCAACAACCACCGTGTCAGCTGCTCAATATTCTGTCTAACCGGCTGATCCGGCAATTGGCCAATCAGTTTCAGTGCGCGGTTTGTGTAATCCGCTGCTCGATCCTTTGCCAACTCAACGCCGTGGTTTTCAATCACCAGTCGCTGCACCTCACGGACGTCATCATCGGTCATGTCCTGCTTCTTCGCTAACAGTGCCTTGAAAGCCTTCGGTGCCTGTTGCAGTGCCAAAATCAGCGGCAGTGAGTAAACGCCCGATTTCAGGTCCTCCAAAACCGGTTTTTTGGTCCGCGTTGAGTCACCATCGTAGTCCAAAATATCGTCAATAATCTGATACGCCTGACCAATCGTGAGCCCAATCTGGCCACTCAGATCAACGACCTCCTGTGACGCACCAGCCAACGTTGTCCCCTGGTGACAACTGAGTTTAAACAACTCGGCGGTCTTGCCCTTGATTTCGTTGAAGTATTCTTCCTCCGACACGTCTAACCGATAGTTGAGGTTCATTTGATCCAGCTCACCAGTTAAAATGGCTTGCATGCTGTCAATCTGCAACTGCAAAACATCGTGGTTCGATGAAGCCTTCAACACTTCATTAAAATAGACCGTAAATAAATAATCGCCCGCGTAAATCGCATTACGCTGGCCGTAATCCGTTTGAATCGTAGCAACACCGCGTCGCAATGGTGAACGGTCGATCACGTCATCGTGAATCAGCGTGGCCACGTGTAACAGCTCCAGTGCTGCGGCCCCGGCGCGCAATTGCGTTTCATCCCGATGATCACCAAACTCGCTAAATAAATAGAAGAATCCCGGCCGCAGCAGCTTACCCCCAGCTGACAGCAGTTGGGTAATTTTCACGTGAATGCGCTGATTCGGCAGCTTGATTGCTTTTAATAGGTACGGTTGTAATTGTGTTAATTCTTTTTGCACCTGTGGATACTGGCGCCAAAGTTTGTGGACCATGGTGCACCCCTTTTACTCTCGCAAAACGCACTGTGCGGCCGGTCCCTCTCACAAGACCGTCCGCCGCAGTCATTTTGACTCCTAGTTTTTTTGAACCAACACAGTTGTGCTGATGAAGCCTTTCCTAAACAATATGTACTGAAGACTCTACCAATCAGTATACCGTAATCTGACTCGTTTTTGGCCGCGAAAGGTCGAAATTATCACAACTAATTTTGCACAATCATTTCTGCAACAAAAAAACAGGTGACTGCCGTTCAAGCTGTCCCTGCTGTTAATGTTAATGTTCAAGATTTGCGTGGTAAGTCCGTTGCATTCTGCAAATTAGCACGACGCTGCAGTGGCTCGCGAATGAGCTAACTCGGTTTCTGCTGCGCAGCTCTCGAGTGGATCTCCTTCATCGCGAGCCACTATAACGGAGTGCCAAAGCGCGCAATGCAACGACCAGCCCCAGCAAATACCCGAAGCAAATGTGCTAGCCGTATTTCACAAAACCAGTATGTCACTGAAAAGCTTCAATCTCTTCAAGCAAATTAGCATTGTGGTTCAACCGAGCGAAGGCCCGGGCATCGTTAAGGTCTTCTTGAATTTCTTCAGCATCGGCGTGTTCCGCCTGAGCGTTTTTAGCTTTCAGAAAGCTGATCCGAGCGACATAGTACGTTACCCGTTTTTCAGAGCAAACGTTGTAGCCGTATGTCAACAAGCTATCACTGGTGGTGTAGTCGGCGATGCGGTTGTAATATTCGGCGGTGTAGTAAATCATGTTGAGCGCCCGCCAGATGGCTTTGTTGTTGTTGAGAAGCAGTTTTTGCAGGTCGTTAAACACCTTTTGGAAGTAAAATTCAGCCTTCTCGTTTTCATTGTTGTGGCTGTAGGCGACGCCGCTGCCAGTATACGCAAGTTGCGAATAAATGGTGCGGTGTTCGTTATCGAGGTCGTTGAGGATCATGTTGAAGTAATAGAGGGAATCGGAAATCGGCTGGTCCGTCAGCGCGGTCAGGTAGCCCTTGATAAAGTAGTACTGCATCTTCCCATCGTCTGAAAGATGGTCAAACGATACCCCGTCCAAATCGGCCATGGCACTGTCGTATTCACTTGTGATCAGTTTGAATTCCGCAACGTCAAGGATGTGATGAACTTCCAATTCAGCCGACTGATTGATAGGAAACACATCGTCCAGTTTTAAACCCAGTCGCGCGCAAAGTTGAACAAGGATCCGCACAGCTGGTGCGCGACCAGATGATTCAAATTTGCTTAGTGTGGCTTGGGTACAGATGCCCTCGCATAATTCGGCCTGGGACATGCCTAAGGCTTTCCGGGCATCAATAAATCGATCAACATTCATTTTAGTCACCATTCCATTTTTATTTTTTTAGTGTTGTTTGAGATATAAATTCGTCATGAATAGTCGTTTTTTAACCACCTATATTTTACCAAATCATGGCGGTTCAAGGCTAGTAGGGAGAACTACGCACCGACTATTCCAACAGCTGACATCTTTTATTCGTTGGATAACGAGGAATTGAGAGTGATGAGACTATTGCCACCAGAGTCAATATTTCATATCACAATTGTTTATATGATTCAGCAATATTAGAAATAAAAAACTATGCCAATTAAATATCTATGGTTAACATACCGCACTTTTAAGTCATTGAAAAGGTTATTATACCGGTTGTTAAATATATTCCATTCCACTATATTTAGGGCAATTCCCTAGTGTCAAAAATGGGCGAAATGGAATATAATAGATATTAATTATTTGAATACTAATCATATTTTAATTGATAGACGTTAATTACTGGAGGTATATACGATGGAAGCACTGTCCGAATTAAAGAACCGTGGCAAATACATCATCATCCAGGTGTTGGGCGACAAGAAGCTTGTACGCCACTTGGCTGAAATGGGCATGATTGCGGGTAAGGCCGTGACCGTGGTGTCCGTGTCAGCTGAATCATCCGGCTTGGTGATCTTTTTTCAGGGGCAGCGACTCGCCATCAGTGCTGACATTGCGTCACGAATCGTGGTGCGCGGTGTGAATGAATCCGATCCCGCCAAACTAAAATTATTAGCTGATTTAACCGTTGGCGACTCCGGTATCGTCCGTAAAATGGTGGGTGATCGCGCATTACGTCGCCGGCTCATGGACATGGGGCTGACGAACAACACCATGGTCAAGATCAACCAAATCGCACCGCTTGGCGACCCGATTGAACTAGTCGTCCGCGGTTACAAGCTCAGCATGCGTAAACAGGATGCGAGCTACGTCTTATTAGAGGAGGTGTAACGATGGAAATGGATATGCAGATGGATACCGATATGACCATGACTGATTTGGCTCTCATCGGTAACCCCAACAGCGGAAAGACCACGCTATTTAACATTCTAACGGGAACCAATCAGCACGTCGGTAACTGGCCCGGGGTCACGATCGACCGGAAAAGCGGCAAACTTAAGCACGATGACAGCTATAACGTTCAAGACCTACCTGGCATCTACTCTCTGTCTCCTTATAGTTCCGAAGAAATCATCACGCGAAACTACCTGTTGCAGTCGCACCCCGACCAAGTCATTGACGTGGTCGATGCGACCAATTTGGAACGGAACCTCTACCTGACCCTGCAAGTCATGGAAACCGGCACCCCACTAATCATCAGTTTGAACATGATGGACCTCCTGAAAAAGCAGGGCAATCGTTCCATCAATTTAAAGAAACTATCCTATATGCTGGGCGTTCCCGTCGTCAGCATCAGTGCCTTACGAAAACAACATATCGACAAATTGATCAACCAGGTGAAAACGGCTAAGGACCACCCCATTAACTATACTTATCCAAAGTACGATTCGCGCCTTGAATCCGCCATCGACATGATCACCGCTCAGATCAAGGACCTGGTGCCTGAACCGCAGCAACGGTGGTTTGCCATCAAGCTATTTGAACGCGATGAAGACATCAACAATGCCATTGACCTGAACGATGCCCAGAAACAAGAGATCAACGGGATCATTCAAGACACTGAGAAAATCTTCGACGACCTCAGTGACAGTATCGTGGTCAACGCCCGGTACGACTTCATTGCGCGGGTCATCAACATGTGCGTGGTCGACAGCAACGACTTTACGGAATCCATGAGCGACAAAGTGGACAAAGTGGTCACAAATCGTTTTCTGGCATTACCGATCTTCGTTTTGGTCATGTGGGTAGTCTACTACCTCTCGATTCAAACGGTCGGCACCATCGGCAGCGACTGGATGAACGACGTCCTGTTTGGTAAATGGATTCCAAACGCCGCCACGTCCGCCCTCACCTATTTACATATCGCCCCCTGGCTCAAAAGTCTCGTGGTCGACGGGATTATCAACGGGATCGGCTCTGTGCTCGGCTTCCTGCCGCAAATCATGATGTTGTTCCTGTGTTTGGGCATCCTTGAAGACTGCGGCTACATGGCTCGAATCGCGTTCGTCATGGACCGCATCTTCCACCGTTTCAACCTGTCCGGCAAGTCCTTCATTCCGATGCTGATTGCCACCGGCTGCGGCGTGCCCGGCATCATGGCAACCCGAACGATTGAAAGCGAAAAGGACCGCCGAATGACCATCATGCTTACCACGTTCATGCCCTGTTCGGCAAAACTGACGGTGATTGCCCTGGTCAGCGGCACCTTCTTCCCAAACAACACCTGGGTCGCCCCCTCCGCTTACTTTATTGGTATCTTGGCGGTTGTCGGCTCCGGCGTATTCCTGAAGAAAACGAAATTATTCAAGGGTGCACCAGCCCCATTTGTTATGGAACTGCCCGCCTACCATTTTCCGAAGTTCAGCAATCTGGTACAAAGCGTTTGGCTGCGAGCAAAGGCCTTCATCATCAAGGCTGGGACCATCATCTTCCTGTCCTGTGTTGCTATCTGGTTCCTGTCCAGCTTCAACTGGCGCCTGCAAATGGTTGACCAGAACCACAGCATCTTGCGGACGCTTGGTTCCCTGATTGCACCAGTCTTTGCGCCACTTGGGTTTGGCGACTGGCACGCTACCGTTGCCGTTCTTGCTGGTTTGATTGCCAAGGAAAACTGCGTCGGTACCTTACACATCACATTTGGCGCCGGCAGCAGCAGTGCCGCCTTCTCGTCCATTCTGCGCGGGTATTACACCCCGATGGCCGGATACGCCTTCCTTGCGTTTAACCTGCTCTGTGCCCCATGTTTTGCCTCTATTGGGACAATGTACAAGGAATTTGGCGACACCGGTTGGACCTGGCGCGCTGTTGGTTATCAAACCATAGTGGCCTACATGGTCGCCGTTGTTATTTATCAAAGTTCATTGGTCTTCACGCACACGATTGCCCCGGTCGGATTGATCATCGGCATCATTGCCCTGGCACTCATGATCTACGGCGTCTTTATCAAACGTGAAAGCGGTCAATTCCAACTGACACTGAATTAATTTAATTGTCATCCCTGCTTAAGAAAGGTCGTTCCTGCCTATGTCAACAATCATCTTGGCTGCCATCATTCTTGGCGGCGTCGTTTACATCACGTATTTGCGTTTCTTCAAGAAGAACCACTCCGGCGGCTGTCACGACTGCGAAGTGGTTGGTTGTCCACTCGTTGACCAAGCGAAAATGATGCAGCGGAATAATACTAAAAAAGCTGAATAACTGAGTTGTCCCCTTGCTGTCTTTGTGAGGGGATTTTTATTTTGCCCTGGATTTCTGTCGCGTTCCCGTGAAGCTGGTATTGATGGGTATGCGTTGCTTTGGACTTCCATGGCGTTCCGTGAAGCTGGTGCGGGGTAGGTGTGGGTCGCTCCGGAGCTATTGAATTTCTTTTCAGAAATTCAAGGATCTCCTCCGTCTCCCATGGTTGTAAGCGAGGAAAAGACCCTCGCTAACAACCATCGACACACCAACCCCGCACCAGCTTCACTCCACACCACTCACATTGGACGACTCTAATTCATCTGCTAAATATCAAATCAGTATTAGCCCTGGTTTGCAGATTATCCGCCCTCGACTGCGTTTACTCCGAAATCCTGGTAGCCCTGTCGTTTTGATGTTGTGTGTATCTTCTTGAACATTTCCATGGCAGACCGTGCTCATAGTCGCCTTTCGCGGTCGCCTATTGCAGGGCGCTAAACGCCGCATGGAATTGTCTAGAGCTGATTCCTTAGTCGTAGATTATCCCAATGCTAATCCAGTGCGTGTCGTCTTGGGAAGACAAATCAAAGTCAAACGCTGCTAATCGACGAAATGACAATGATGACATTGCACGCTTCAACTACCGTTTGAACCCGTCACAAAGTACGTAGCCAATTGTATTTGGCCAAAAAGCAAAAGCACCAAGGTGACGTGCTATTTCATGGAATTTGCCAATCTGCCTAAATGTATAAATTAAAATTTAATTAGAAAATGTATTGAATTCTCTAATAATGAATGTTATATTGAATCTATTCAATTTATGAGGAGGCTACATCATGACAAGTACATCAACATCCATCACGCTTAACCCATCTGTAGTCTCAAACTTACAAGTCTTATTAGTCTAATGCAGGACTCTGACAATTTGTCGAGCCCTATTTACGTTAGAGAATGGGGCCTAACCAACACCCCATTTAATGGAGTGTTTTTTTTATGATTTGAATTGAAAATAAACAAAGGAGATCGTTGGTTTAAGTCACATCACACACATAGCACTAACTATTAATAAAAGAAGGCCTACATATGGAATCAAATATGAATATTTCTCTACAAAGTCGAATTGACCGAACCCATGAATCCCCACTGTTTTACAAGGTCTTCGGATTAGTCGCAGGCGGTATGTTTCTTGACGCCATGGACGTTTACCTTGCAAGTGCCGTCGCCAGTACAACACTAAAAGCCGGCTGGTCGACGCTAGCCCAAAATTCTTATTTTCTCTCAAGTGGTTTCCTTGGTCTGTTCATTGGATCGCTCATTGCTGGATTTATCGGTGATATTAAAGGCCGACGCGTGGCTTACCAAATTAATTTACTGCTCTTTGGCGGGTTTACTTTTCTCGCAGCGTTTGCGCCAAACATGACCATTTTGATTGTCTGCCGGATGATGGCCAGCATCGGTTTGGGTTCCGAAATCGTGACTGGTTATTCCATGGTCAACGAATTTGCCCCAATTCATCGACGCGGCAAGTGGTGTGCCATCGTGTCGCTGGTTGCCAACGCTGGTGCCCCAATCACGATGCTGCTCTGCTACGTAATCATCCCTCGTTTTGGCTGGCGGGTAATGTTTGCCGGCATTGGCATCGTTGCCGCTATCCTTTGGTACATGCGCCGCAACATTCCCGAATCACCACGCTGGTTGATGGCCCATCATCGCGAAGATGAAGCTGAAACAATCGTCCAGCAACTTGAAGTAAACGGCAGTGACGATTTTTCAAATCCAACTACTGAAAAAAAGGAACGTGTCCATCATCGGTTGGGCATCAGTCTCTTCGTGGCAATCGTTGCCGTCTCCGCAACAATCATTTGCCAATACACCTTTACCTCCTGGGTCCCGACTTTGCTCGTTAAACGCGGCATCAACGTTTCCGGTTCATTGGGGCTGTCCACACTAATGGAATTGGGTGCCCCTACTGGTTGTGCAATTGGTGCCTATCTCGTTGATCGAATCGGTCGGAAGAAAACAATTGTCCCCGCATTCATTTTTACCGCAATTTTTGGCATTTTCTACGCTCGTCAGGACACAATGGCTGGCGTGGTCGCAGTTGGTTTTATTTTGACCGCCTGCTTCTACGTTTTGATGGCCAGTGTGGTTGCTGTCTACGTTGCCGAACTGTTCCCAACCGTCTTCCGGTTCCGCGGTGCAGGTATCGCAAATGGGATTGCTAAGCTGTTTACAGTTGCTATGCCAATCGTTGTCGCCTGGATGCTTAAAGTGTCCGGCACAAATATGATTTTTTGGACCATCAGTGCCATTGCCTTGTTCGCCGGCATCGTAGTTTGGATTTTTGGCGATGAGACGAACCAGAAAGATGTTGGTTAAGCATCTTTTCTATCACGCACACTTCACACACAAAACAAAAACCAAGTACCTCGCAAAATGACTTGTGGGTACTTGGTTTTTGTTTGAGCTTGCGGAGGTGCTACTTGAGCTGGCTTTGAGAGATGTGCGTTGCTCTGAACTCCAGTAGTGTTCCGCGAAGCTAGTGTTGATTGGTATTTCTCCCAGACTTCCGTGGTGTTTCCGTGAAGCTGGTATTGATGGGTATTTGCCCCAGACTTCCGTGGTGTTCCGTGAAGCTGGTGCGGGGTAGGTGTGGGTCGCTCCGGAGCTATTGAATTTCTTTTCAGAAATTCAAGGATCTCCTCCGTCTCCCATGGTTGTAAGCGAGGAAAAGACCCTCGCTAACAACCATCGACACACCAACCCCGCACCAGCTTCACTCCACACCACTCACATTGCATGCCTCAATTTCATCGGCTAAATATCGAATTAGCATTAGCCCCGGTTTGCAGATTATCCGCCCTCGACTGCGTTATCTCTGCCACTGTGGTAACCAACCCTCGAACATGTAACTGCGCAGCATCTTCTGGGATATTTTTAATACTGTTAATTTTCGTGATATGCATTTGTCGGAAAATGTTTCAACGCCGCAACAACGCACAAGGTTCAAACCTAGCAAATGTAGTCATTTAGTGTTTCATCACGTCAAGCGTCACCTCTGTTGTGGCTCTATTGCAGTCAAGGGCGGATAATCTTCAAACGAGTTTTGACTGGTATTCGATACTTAACCTAATTGAAGAAGCAGGCGGACAGTCAGTGGAATGGAGCGATTTGGTACGGAGTTATGGTGTCTATGTCACTAAATGGCCGTCTTCGGGCCATTTAGTGACATGTGAGACGATGGAGATCCATTCGAGTGGCGCACAGCGACAATCGAATTAGCTTCGTCGCGAGCCACTATAGCGGAGTGCCAAATCGTGCAATGTAACGGCCAGCCTCAGCAAACACCTGAGACAAATGTACGAAAGCAAACTCGTATTGGCCGTTGATCAGTGGCAATACAAAACATCCATCACGCCCCGACAGCCAAACAAAAAAGCTTAATGTCATTCGGTAATAAGCAGTCAAGGGCGGATAATCTTCGAACTAGTTTTAACAGGCCTTCAATACTTAACCTAATTGAAGAGGCAGGCGGACAGTCAGTGGAATGGAGCGATTTGGCACGGAGTTATGGTGTCGATGTCACTAAATGGCCGTCTTTGGGCCATTTAGTG
>NZ_AYYR01000124.1:0-5695 GCF_001435975.1 Secundilactobacillus collinoides DSM 20515 = JCM 1123 | reverse complement strand
CGCGAGCCACTACGGTAACGTGCCAAATCGCGCAATGCAACGGCCATCTTCAGCAAATATCGTAATGCAACGGACCATACCACAAACAAAAACGCACAGTTCAAGAGAACTGTGCGTTTGTTTATATACATGATTCATGCAAGTTGATTAAGAACAGGTAGCGTCCGACTGTTCGCTAGTCGAAACGCATTCTGACACGCTCTAAGGTTCCCCTACTTCAGTGTTCCCTTGCGCATGAGATTGTGAACGCAAGGCAGCTTCGATGGATTCGAGAGAACGGTTCCGAGTTTCGATGGTCTTCTTGACAACGAACCAGATAGCCACGAAACAGAGGACACCATAGACGATGAACAAGCGGGCGATCCCTTGTCCTTCAGGGTTGGCAACACCGGCTGGGGTGAAAGCAACAAGTAATGGTGTAAAGGTTTCTGAAACACAGAAGTTGGCAAACCAGTTGATGCAGGCACCAAATGAGTTCCCTAACCCACGAATGTTCAGTGGGAAGGCTTCACCAATCATGACCCACATAACAGGACCCCAAGTAGCGGAGAAGAAAGCAATGTAAAGGGTCAAGGCAATAACACAGATCCATGAACCTAAGTTACCATTACCGGCGTGTAAGAGGATCATAGCAGCTGACATCAAGAACAAGCAGACACCCATCCCAATGGCACCACCGATCAGCATCTTCTTACGGTCGATCTTATCCATAATGGAAACGGCAATAGCGGTGACAATCACGTTAAAGATCCCGATGATAATGTGTGATTGAAGAGCAAAGTGGGTACTAAACCCGGCTGAGATGAAAATAGTTGGGGCGTAGTACAACACAGTGTTACAACCCATGACTTGTTGGAAAATGGCTAACCCTAAGGCCATGACCAATACTGGACGTGCCATTGGGCCAAAGAGTTCGTGGAAACCGCCAGAAGGAATAGCAGCTTGAACTTTGATATCTTCCAATTCTTCCTTAGCTAATTTTTCGTTATCAGAGAATTGATTCAAAACGTTCAGCGCTTCAGCTTCGTCGCCACGCTTAACCAGGAACCGTGGTGATTCAGGCAGGAACAACCCACCGATGAAGAGCAGTGCGGCTGGCACAGCTGCCAGCCCTAACATCCAACGCCAGCCAATGGATTCAGCTAGGTTGAACAGGCCATCTGGTGATAACCATTCATTACCAATGTAAGCAAATAGGATACCGGTCATAACCATCAATTGGAACAGTGACCCGATCCCACCACGTTTGTCAGTAGGTGCAAGTTCGGCCAAGTACGTTGGAATCAGTGATGAAGCACCACCAACGGCAATCCCAAGAACGACACGGAAACTAACCAGAGAAACGTACTCTGGTGAAAAGGCAGAACCCATTGCACCAATGAAGAAAATAATTGCAGAAGTCAAAAGCAATTTCCGACGACCATACTTATCAGACATTGGCCCGATGATTGCGGCACCTAAAATGGCACCCAATAGTACAGAAGCGGTAATGAACCCGTATTCAAACGAGCCGTTTTGGATGTTGAGTTCGTGACCGATGAACAACATGGCCCCTGAAATAACACCTGTATCGTAACCGAATAGTAAACCACCGAGGGCCCCAAAGAAGTAAATGAAACCGACGGGCATGTGTCTCTTTGCAGACGTATTACTCATGCGACAAAATCCTCCTATCAAATAAGTTCCAACAAGCAACGGCTAAGGCGGGGTAAGAATCGTAACCGCTTACAAATGAATGCAAAACATCACCCAACTTACTTCACATCGACGTTTCGCACCGATTAAAATAACTGGTTACGACCCTTAACCGTTACCCACACAACACTAAAAATAAAAAACTGTTTCTTTAGTTGGTTTAGAAAATCAACTAACCTAAAAGCTATTATATCCCCTCCTCTTCAAAATGCAAGCACTTTCATTTTGATTGTGTCTTTGACAAGTAGCCCAACTAACTAAACGCCGTATATGTGAAAAATAATGGTGGAGAAACCGCTTCCCATGCCGGTTTTATGCGAATTATTTATTTCAGAAAAACTATAGGCCAAACTAACTTCCTGCTGAAAATATTTTTCGCAGTTATCATTTTTCGATTGGGTGACCAAACTGTCGGGAGACTTTTTTTGAATAAGAATTAAAAAAATCCATCACTTTTCCAATTCTTTGGAAAGCATGATGAATTGTTTTCTTCATTAAAGAACAACTAGCGCAGCTTTGAACTGCCTGCTAGCCGTGAATACCTAAAGCCACTTTCGCAAACCGGCTCATCCGGTCCATGCTCCAAGCTGGCTCCCAAACCAATTCGATGTCACATTCAGTGATGCCGTCAATCGCTACCACTGCCTGCGTAATCTGGTCGTTTAACAGGTCACCCAACGGACACCCCATCGTCGTCAAGGTCATTGTGAGAATACACTTGCCGGCATCGTCAACGTCAACGTCATAGATGAGGCCGAGGTTCAGCATATCAATGCCCAGTTCGGGATCGATAACGTCTTCCATGGCGGCCATGACTTTATTTTCGAGTTCAGAATACTGTTTTTCTTCTGCCATAATTTCTCCTTATTGTGCGAGGACGCCGTGAACGACGATGACTTCACCGTCCGCGTCCGGTGCTTCTAACCAATGAAATTCACCTGGGGTCATCACAACCGCTTTGCCGGGGGTTAAAGTGGTTACCTCATCGTCCGTGTGAAACTGGATACTGCCCTTGATCGACACGACCGTCACCGTCATAAGTGACTGATGGCGCTGAATCGTGGTGCCCTTTGGTAAAACTAGGTGGGTGATTTTTAAATGCCGTTGCGACAACATTTGATCAGGACCGCTTGTGACTTCTGGATCTGACGATAAGATCTTCATACCAATGACCTCCAACAATGACTTTCCCAAATTATAACCGTTTTGAGCCCATCATGTATATATAAAGATTAAAAAATTATGAATTTATTTCAAATAATGGGGTGATAACTATATGAAATAGGACTATTTGAATTATTGCTATCCTGTTTTTGGGCGGTCTATTGCACCTCAAACCCATACCCGCGAATGTGTTGCTTCAACATTTCTAAATAAAGTTGGGCAGTGGCGCTGAGCTCTATTTTTTTATGCCGCAAATACCCCAGCGTGATGGTGTCGTCAACATCTAACGGAATGGCAACGATTTTTTCATCATTAAGCTCACTGCTGATGATTCCGGAACTGATGGTGTACCCGTTAAGCCCGACCATCAAATTAAAAATGGTAGCCCGGTCACTGATCAGGATGTGTTTTTTATGCGGCAACGTACTCAGAATCTCCTCGGAAAAATAAAACGAATTGGTATCCCCCTGCTCATATGAGAGGTACGGGTAATCCTTGAGGTCGGCCAGGGTAATGTGCGATTTCGCCGTCAGCGGATTATCACGACCAACAAACACGTGCGGCTGAACGTCAAACAACGGTGTGAACTCGAGGTCCTTTTCGGTAATAAGGCGTTTCATGACCGTTTTATTAAAGGCGTTAATGTAGATGACACCCAGTTCACTTTTCAGCGTTTGAATATCATCCAGCACGTTTTCCGTTTGGGTCTCGCGCAACGTGAACTGATACGTGTCGCCACCAATCTGCTTGACGAGATCAACAAAGGCGTGGACGACAAACGCATAGTGTTGCGCTGATACGCTGAAGACCCGTTTTCGAATCGTGCCCTGGCCAAAATGCTGGTTCAACAAATTGACCTGATCCAAGACACCACGCGAATAGTTCATAAACTCGCGTCCAGCGTCGGTCAGGGTGATGCCGGCTTTGCTTCGATAAAACAGTTGGATCTGATACTCCTTTTCTAATTCCTTCATTGACTGTGACAGCGACGGTTGACTGATAAATAACTGTTTTGCGGCTTCGTTGATCGAACCCGTTGCAGCAATCTTTTCTAAATACTCTAACTGTTGAATGCGCATAGCTGAACCCCGTTTCAATGTTATAGGTAATACCTATTATATCACCAAGATAATTAGACTTATCTATTTTTCTCATTTGTTGTTAAACTAATCTCAATCAAACTTTAACGGAGGCCCAACCACATGACAAAAACCCGATTCCAAATCGTTGGCTCACTATTACGACCAACTGACCTATTAGATTACAAGACCCAAATCGAAAAGCGCGACGACATTCAGTACCCCTTCTATAACGACTTACCCGGTTACCAGAATGTTGAATCAGCCGATGTGACTAAAATCATCGCTGAAGAAAAAGCGCACGGTTTGGATGTCCTGACTGATGGGGAATACACCAAGTCAATGTGGCACTTGGACTTCATCTGGGGCTTTGGCGGCGTTGAACGCTACATTGCCGACCACGGCTACACCTTTGAGGATCACGATGGCGGTAATTTTGAAACCCGTAAAGATATCGGTGTTAAGATCACTGCCCCACTGTCAGGCAAGAACCACCATTTCATCGAAATCTACAAGAACCTGAAGGCACAGGCCGGCGATAATGACGTTAAATTGACCGTCTGGGGCGCCGCACACGCCTTCACGGAGCTTGGCCTGATTGACCACCTCTACGGCCCTGACGAAGTTTATAAGACGGCTGACGAACTGAAAGCCGGTTTGATCAACGCCTACAAGGAATTCTTAACGGAATACAAGGCGGCGGGTGGTCAGATCATCCAGTTTGATGACTGTTTATGGGAACTGTTCGCTGACGACAACCAACAAAGCTTCTTCTCCGAGGGCAACGGCAGTTTAGCCGACCTCGCCGATGACTTTGTTGCCATCAACAACGCAGTTGCCGACTACGGTCACGAATTAGGTCTCCGAGTTTGGACACATAACTGCCGTGGTAACTACGAATCACGCCACGCTGCCAGCGGCAGTTACGCCGCAATCGCGCAGAAATTTCTGCACGATCAGCACTACGACCGTTTCTTCTTGGAATGGGACGACGAACGCGCTGGTGATATCACCGCGCTAAAGGCCCTGCAAGACCGGCCAAACGTTGAAGTTGTGCTCGGCTTACTCTCAAGTAAGACCAACACCTTGGACGATGAGGACCGCGTTTATCGCTTGCTTAACCAAGCAAGCGGCATCTTAGGCAAGGACCGCCTTTACCTGTCACACCAGTGCGGGTTTGCTTCCTGTGATTCAGGCAACGAACTCACTCAGGAACAGGAATGGGCAAAGATCGACCAGGGGCAAAAGATTGCTGCTGCCTTCTGGGCTTAATTCATTTACGGTTTCAACTAGATTCAATTCTAATATGACTGCAAGAGACCAGGCCAATTCTTGACCTGGTCTCTTATTTTGGTTTTGTTGTTTGCTAATTGTTGTTTGCTGCTCGTTGTTTTCTGCTCGTTGTTTGCTGCTCGTTGCATGGTCTTTCTATGGCCGTTGCATTCTGCAATTTGGAGCCTACTTGTTATTTAGTTAAGTATGCTAATAGAATTGCCCTAGTTTCAAGAAAAATCCGCCCTCGACTGCCTAAATAATACTGATCAGTGATGCTTCTAAGTTTTGTGAGCAAGAATTCATATCAAATTTCCATTAGTTGTTTTAAAATACGACACTATTATTTTTTGGGTCTCGTTGTGTTGTTTCGCCAAAATGAGAATACCTTTCTATGATAAGGATTGACACTTTTTGAATTTTTTTCGATTCCCGAAGTGTCAAATCAAGTGCAACAGTTAATGACCTATTCCAATGATTGGTCT
>NZ_AYYR01000123.1 GCF_001435975.1 Secundilactobacillus collinoides DSM 20515 = JCM 1123 | reverse complement strand
TGCTAACTAGTCCAGAGATGACGGCTAAATGGGAGCAAGCGTTACAGCAAATCAGTGCCGAAGAACGCACCCCGGATAACTTTTTGAGCCAGATTAAGAACTTTGTGGCCAAGTTAATCGCTGATGTTCCCACACAATTAACTGGCAGTGCAGCCATTAAGCAACAAATCAATCACCAACAGCAAGCACAAAAGTCCGACGAGGTCTTCTTAGAAACATCGCAAGCGACCGTTTTAAATGAACAGAAGTTTTACATTGTAAAGCCTAAGCAAGGCGAAGACTTTACTCTATCCAAGAAATGGAGCAGCAAAGCCCTCGGTAAAACTGCAATCAAAGCCTTAGTCACCAAGGGTGAAACCAGCAAACTAAAGGGGTTCAAGAGCAAAAAAGGTAAGTCGTTTGACGCCAAGCTAAAACTTGACGGTCATAAATTAAGTTTTGATTTTGATTAGAACCTGCCTACCGCCCTGCACGTTGTTGAACCCGTTGTTTAGGTTCACTTTTATAAAGCCAAAAGTAAACCTAAACAACGGGTGAAATTAGCAAAGCAAAGGAGATCATAAAATGGATAATAAATTAGCAGTCATTGGGAGTGAATTACCAGTTTTACAGGCTAAAGGAACCTACAAGTATTTAAAAGAAATCACTGGTAACGGAGCCTATTATCAAGTGGCTTGGCAAAAATTAGCTGATGGCTACATCGCCCTTTATGGCACGACCCCGATTCAAATCAACGTAGCCCCTATATTGAATGATATTTTTGAAGATGAGGAGGGGTAGACAATGCCGAGTAAAGCAGACGTTAAAGCCTGGAAAGCACAATTAGTCGCCCAAGCCGAACAGCAAATCCTAAAATTAACCGATAGTGACCGATTTAAACAGTATCTTAATACCCTGGCTAAATTTCATCATTATAGCGCCAGAAACATTGATTTGATTTATGCGCAAAATCCTCAAGCCACTCAAGTCGCCGGCTTTAAGCAATGGCAGAAGGCTGTTAACCGCACCGTCAACCGGGGCGCAAAAGCGATTCGGATTGCGGCTCCGATCATT
>NZ_AYYR01000022.1 GCF_001435975.1 Secundilactobacillus collinoides DSM 20515 = JCM 1123 | reverse complement strand
ACAACAACCAAGTCTTCTGGCTTTAAGGCGTCATAGTCGACACCGGAAGGCTTGATGACAAACAGACCCTTTTCACGGTCAATTCCGGAAACGTTGCCCCAGGTAAAGGTCACGAGACCTAATTTAGGAAGCTGCATGTTGGCTTCGTAAACTTCTTGTTTTAAATCTTCTAGCATTTATTCAGTGCTCCTTTAATTAAAGATCAATTGATTTAGTCGCTGCCAATTCAACGTTCAAGCCTTTCTTGTAGGCCTCGATGAATTCGTTGCAACCTTTGACACCAGCTGGATCAGGGTCAACCGTGGTCGATTCAGGGTTGGCAAATACCTTGTGATCCAAGAAATCAGCCAGGTCTTCAACGTCTGGTTCAGTAGCTTTAGCCAAGGTGTACAACCCCAGAACAGCCATGCCCCAAGGTCCACCCTCGCCGGCGTTACTCATGACGGTGATCGGTGTGTCCAAGGCATCGGCTAACACTTGTTGGCCGATTTTTGGTGTCTTGAACAAGCCCCCTTGCGCGATGAAGACATCCGCTTTGATATGTTCTTCGTTTGCCAAAATATCGTTACCGATCTTCAGTGGCGCGAAGGCAGAGTACAAATGTGTCTTCATGAAGTTTGGCAGGCTGAATTTGCTGTTGGGTGTCCGGACAAACATTGGCCGACCCTCGGGCATTTTGGTGATGTTTTCACCTGAGAGGTACGCATAACTCAGCAGGTCACCAGCGTTGGCATCGGCACGAGTCGTGCTATTAAACAGCGCCCCGTACAAGTCGTTTGGCTTGAGGTCAACGCCGATCTCCTTAGCAAATTCACCGAACAAGCCAACCCAGGCATTAATGTCTGATGAACAGTTGTTGGTGTGCACCATGGCAACTGGTGCGCCATCTGGTGTGGTGACCATGTCAATATCGCGGTGAACGTTAGCCATCGGCTGGTCCAAGACCACCATGGAGAAGGCTGACGTTCCAGCAGAGATGTTCCCGGTTCGTTTACGAACAGCATTCGTAGAAACCATCCCGGTCCCGGCATCACCCTCAGGTGGTGCCATCAGAGAACCGGATTGCAAATCACCGGATGGATCCAATAACTTGGCCCCATCAGCAGTCAACGTCCCAGCCGTTTCGCCAGCCAACTTAATTTCTGGCAAAATGGCTTTCAGGTTCCACAGATATTGGCGAACGCCGCGTTGCTGATTGAACTGGTCAATCATCTTGGTGTCGTAATCCTGCGTCGCATCATCGATTGGGAAGACGCCTGATGCATCACCGATACCCAAGACTTTTTCGCCCGATAGCTTCCAATGGACGTACCCGGCCAAGGTGGTGATATAGTCGATATCCTTCACGTGGTCTTCCTGATTGAGAATGGCCTGGTAAAGGTGCGCCACGCTCCACCGTTGCGGAATGTTGAAATCGAACAGTTTGGTCAGTTCATCGGCCGCCTGCTCAGTAATGTTGTTGCGCCATGTTCGGAATGGTACCAACAGGTTGCCTTCCTTATCAAATGGCATGTAGCCGTGCATCATGGCACTGACGCCGATTGATCCGATCTTGGTCAGTTTAACGCCGTAAGTGTCCTGCACATCCCTTGCCATTTGTGCGTAACTGGTATGGATACCTTCCCAGATGTGATCCACTGAGTAGGTCCAAATGTTGTTGACTAATTCGTTTTCCCAGGTATAGTCGCCGGAAGCCACGGTGTTGAAATCGTCTGTGACCAGCACAGCCTTTACCCGGGTGGATCCAAGTTCAATCCCCAACGAAATTTGTCCGTTTAAAATTTTTTCTTTAATCTGGCTCGTTTCCATGTCTGATTCCTCCAGATAACAGCTCGTGGGTTAAATTTATTAATACATTAATCGCTTACAACTTGAATTTTATTATATTTATACTAATAAATCAACACATTTCGTATTTATACGGACACTCAGTTGTACCCAATTGATTTGAAACCTTGGTGTACTGGTGTTTCAGCCTCGCTGAATCGCAAATTAAATTTTGCTAAACAAAAAGCCTCGCGACAGCAACTGTCCCAAGGCTCAAGAGTATCTCATTATTAATTGATTTTTTTAACGGAATTGCGCACGATCATCTCGGGATCATAAACGATGGACTTGGCTGGTTTCTTACTGATTAAATTGATCAGCAGTTGCGCAGCATCATGACCCATCCGTTCCTTTTCGTGGCTCATTGTGGTGATGGCTGGGTCAATGTAGCGGACCACATTATAGTCATCGAAACCGGTAATCGAAATATCATCCGGAATGCTAAGATTCAGCGATTTAACCATATCAATGACGCGGATAGCTAATTGGTCGTTGTAGCAGACGATGGCGGTCGGTCGAGAATTGGATTTCACAGCGTGTTCGATCTTAGCGAGGATCTGTTTGATTGGGTCCATTGACTGATACATGATGATGTTGGACTTAAGTGCAATCGCAGCGTGTTCTTGGTACGCCTTGATAAATCCATTCATCCGGTTGACTCCCTGTACGTCGTCTACTTGGAACACCCCGAGAATCCGTTCGTGGCCCTGGTCAATCAGGTAATTGGTCAGTTTAGCCATGGCCCCTTCATCGTTGGTCGTGACAGAGGGCGCACTCAGTTCCGGCAGATCGTAAGTGGCATTGATAAACACCACAGGCAGTCCCAGCTCGGCTATTTTATCGTAGAGGTCCCGATTAGACGTTGGAATCGTACTTTGCGTCGGTTCAATGATCAGGCCAGCCACGTTGCTCTGGAGCATCGTGGTCAGTGACCGCCGTTCGAGCTTTGGGTCGTTGTGAGTGTTGGCTAATAAAATTGAAAACCCGTTATCGGAAATAATCTGATCCGCTCCGCTAATAATACTTGGAAAAATATAGTTAGCAATGTGGGTCGCAATCACGCCAATCATCCGGTTTGAGTTGTTTTTATTAGCTTGGGCTGTTTGCCAGTCGTTGACGTACATCCCGCCCCCTTGTATCCGGTAAACGAAATCCTCATTTTCCAGATCGCCAATGGCACGGCGGACAGTATAGCGACTGACGTTATACTCATTCATCAATTCTGTTTCAGTCGGCAGTTTATCTCCGATAGCGTAGGTACCTGCAAGGATTTTTTCCTTAACACCGTCCTCCACGATTTCATATTTTGCTTGCATTCTCTTAACTCCAGTTGCGTCCGGCGGTCCCCTAAGTCTGTTGCCGAATGCGATTTTATAGTTGTAGGTCGATTAACGTATGGTTTCAAGTATAGCAAATTTATTTGGTCTAAGCCCAATAAATTTAAAATTTGTGAATTTATTTTTCAAAGCTGATTGGCAAAAAAGAGCGCCTCTTTCTGGATGCACCAAGAAAAAGACACTCTTAGATTGATCAACTTGATTCACTGACGTTTATTTTTCACTAAATAGTTGTAATTAAAACTAGTTTTTTGCTGGCTTACGGTGCAGAATCAAATCATCGACAACGGTGACTGCACCTAAAATGACCATTGCGATATTCAGCCAGAAATAGATGTTAGTCGCGTGTTCGCTGACCATACTGCCAGCACCGACGATCAGAACAGCTAAGCCTAACCAAAACTGGATGTCTTTGTAGAAGTCACGATTAAATTTAAGTTGTTTGTTCATGGTTGGATTCCCTTCATCTTAAACAGTGTCACTCACTGTTAATTGTTTGTCTCATTGTGACGCATTTTTTATACGGATGCAAGCGGTTACCAACCTGATACCAGGCCAATTATAATGAAAAATCGCCGTGTATCAACCTTTATCGGTGAAAAAGTTATTCGATAAATTATTTTTAACCCTTGTCAAATGAACCAAAATCGGCAATAATGACAATTCAGACCCACATTTCTAAATTGCGACAATCTTAAAAATCTGCTTGCTTTCTTCGTGTGACTAGCATAAAGTTAGGAATGGTAGCGCTATCATTTATCAAAAAGGGAGGCCTCACAATGCCCGAAAAACTCTGGTGTGCCACAATTGAACGAACGGATGGGCAAATCATCGCTTACCGCCTCTCAGGCGATTTACAACACGCTTTGAACCTTGATGTTGCAGGTCAGCGGCATTTATTGCACGGTCTCATTGTGATCCCGCTCGCACCATACATATTTGCCAAACCTAAAGGCACCAAAGACGATACCTTACCACCCTATGGCGTCGGTTACGTGACCAAAATCTATCAGCAAGACGAAGATGAGGCCATCGTCTTAACGCCCACCCGCAGTCAGTTTATTGACCACGGCTACTGGCCAAACGACACGCGAGAAAATGTGCGGACCTACTTGCAACATGATTACTCGTGGCTCAATAAGCAACAGATTGATGCCGACATTGGCTATTGGCAGCAGATAGAAACACACAAACCCTGTCGTGCAAATAAATTCTGGCACGTGGTGTCCGAATACCGGATTCAGCGCCATTTGCGGCGGATCAAAGCTTATCATCGCGCACATTCTTAATTTTAAGTGTTGAAAAGCGCGCACCACAAAGCGTTTTAAGGCCTTAGTAAAAACGTTTTTCAGCCTTGGGAAGTTCATTGTCGCTCGGTTCGCGTGCGTGAATTTTACTCCTTGATTAATCGTAGGAACCAAGGCTGGATTACAAGCTCCTGCATCCAATAATAATATCAAGAATGTCATTTTAGTGCATATTTGTTATCCAGACTTAACCGTTCAAAAAGGCTGCTTCATGGCCATATTAACGCCCCTAGCTAAATATCCTGAATTGGATTGTTAGCTAGGGGCGTTTATATTTTGGGAACAGAGTCGCCATTTGTGCTGTTCGTTGTTTGATTGAGCAAAACGACAATCCAACTGCTGAACCATTTCAGATACAGACTCATAAAGCCAACCATAATCAACGCTAAGCTTTCATCAGATAAATCGCCAACAAGCAAGCATCCTAACTGTGACGTTAAAACGCAGCTGGTAAATCCAGCAGATTAAAAGCATCCGCGGTAATTCGTTGTTAATCAATAATAGTGCTGCCAAGTGTGCGTGCTGGTCGGAGAACGAACAGCGACAAACAATCGTCGCTTACCCTGAAATCGTTATTTTTTAATTGCAGCAGCAACTTCCCTGATATCATCAGGCGTCGTCCGACAGCAACCGCCGATCATTGAAGCCCCAGCAGCCTGCCACTTAGGAACAAGTTCACTGAATGACTTCGCATGCGGATTTGTTTGCCAAGTTTTCGATTTTGGATCGTAGGTATCACCATTGTTTGGATAAACGACGATTGGCTTGTCGGTTACACTGTTGATGACCTTGACCAATCCCTCGATGTTATCCATTGAGGTACAGTTCACACCAACGGCCACGATATTTGCGTACTGGTTAAAGTAGTCGACCGCTTCCGTCAGTGGTGTGCCGTCGCACAGTTCAGCTTTGTCGCTGACACTAAATGAGAGCCAGGCAGGAATACCGGCAAACTCGCTGCTTAAAAGATTGGCCAGCGCTTTTGTCTCTTCAAATTTTGGTTGCGTTTCAAAGGCAAACAGATCAATGCCGGCTTCTTCCAAGAGTTGCATCCGAGCACGGTGGAAAGATTTATACTCATCAGCACTCAGATCATAGTCGCCTGTGTACTCACTCCCATCGGCCAAATAAGCGCCATAGGGCCCGATACTGCCGGCAATGAGCAGTGGCGTTGCCTGACGGACAGAGTCTTCCAGTGTCTCGGCATAGGCATCACGAGCCTTTTGCGCCAGTTTAACGGAATCAAAAATCATCTTACCGCTTTGTTCGGCCGTCAGCCCAGCCTTTAGAAACGCTGGCACATTGGCCTGGTAACTGTCAGTGATGGCAATGTTCGCCCCGGCTTCAAAGTAACTGCGGTGAACGTCGACGATTGATTCTGGGCTGTGCACTAGTGCCATTGCCGACCACAAGTCATTATCCGTATCCACACCACGTTTTTCAAGTTCGGTCGCCATGGCGCCATCGAGCACCAGACTGGCCTGTTTTTCGAGCCAATTTTTTAGTAAGTCGTTATTCATAATAAAAATACCCCTCATTATATGTAACACTTGCAATTCATTGTTTTTTAATGATATTCTAATTCAAGTTGTTCTTCAATTGAACGGAGGAAAAAGATTTTGGAAAAAAGCGACACCAAGCTGGAACGGAAAATGACGTCCCGGCATTTATTTATGATCTCACTGGGTGGGGTGATCGGTACCGGGCTGTTTTTGAGCTCCGGTTACACGATTCATCAAGCTGGCCCCGTTGGCACTATTTTAGCATACGGAATCGGTGCTGTCGTTGTTTATCTTGTGATGTTGTGTTTAGGTGAACTGTCGGTGGCGATGCCAGAAACCGGCTCATTCCACGTTTATGCTGACCGCTACATCGGTCACGGAACCGGGTTTACGGTGGCTATTTTGTACTGGCTGACCTGGACGGTTGCCTTGGGCTCGGAGTTTACGGCCGCTGGCTTGATTATGACAAAGTGGTTTCCCCATTCACCGACGTGGATCTGGAGTGCACTGTTTATGATCGTCATCTTTGTCTCCAACGCAGCCTCAGTAAAATTTTTTGCTAATACGGAATTTTGGTTTTCCAGTATAAAAGTCATCGCGATTATCGTATTCATTATCCTGGGTGCCTGCGCGATGTTTGGCGTCATCCATATGAAGGGTTATCAGCACGCACCGATGTTCAATAACCTGTTCAAGGACGGGCTATTTCCCAACGGCTTCAAAGCGGTGTTTACCACCATGCTGACCGTCAATTTTGCCTTCTCTGGCACCGAACTCATTGGGGTCACGGCGGGCGAAACCAAAAATCCTGAAACGACATTACCGCGTGCCATCCACACTACCTTGGCGCGGCTGATCATTTTCTTTATCGGCAGCATCACGGTCATGGCATCGCTGATTCCTTGGCAAAAAGCGGGTGTCAGTGAAAGTCCGTTCGTGCTGGTATTCAACAGTATCGGCCTGCCATTTGCGGGTGACCTGATGAACTTTGTGGTCCTGACCGCGATTTTGTCGGCAGCAAACTCTGGTTTGTACGCGTCGACACGAATGCTGTGGTCGTTGGCCAATGAGGGCACCATCCCGTTAAAGGTCGCCAAAACAAATCGCCATGGCATCCCAATGCTAGCCCTGTGTCTCAGCATGGTCGGCGGCATTTTAGCTCTGGCTTCAAGCGTGGTCGCCGCCTCCACGGTGTACCTCGTGCTCGTTTCTATTTCCGGATTAGCCGTGGTCATTGTCTGGATGGCCATTGCCCTGTCGGAGATCAATTTCCGTAAGCAGTGGCTAAAGGACGGTCATACCGTTTCCGAGTTGAAGTTTAAAACGCCTTGGTATCCGGTTATTCCCTGGGCTGCCTTTATTATGAGCTTACTGTCATGCGTCCTGATTGTGTTTGATCCGACTCAACGGCCAGCCCTGTTCTATATGATTCCGTTTATTGCCCTGTGCTACGCCGTTTTCTATGGGAAGCGGGCGTGGGACAAGCGGCGCGGACGAATTGAGAACAAAAATGAAGATTAACGCCACTCAATATAAATCAAATATTTAATTCAATTGTCACATCAATAAGTGTTGATTCTAACGATCCATCATAGAATTAACACTGTTTTTGCGATCATTTTGTCCAGTCAACAACTGTTGAATGTAGCACTTCTTCATTGATTCAACAACTGATTGATACGAAATTGCGCTAAATACAAGACAAAAAACTTCCAAAAAATAATTTATCGAATAACTATTCAATTCTCTTTCTTTTTCACAATCTGTTGTGAAAACGCAATCACTAAGTATTTGGCAATGTATCCGCTTGCAAAACAATATTTTTGCAATAATAGTTCAGTGATAGCGATACCATTTTTATCTCATAAATAAAACGCTCCCTTGATTTATACGTATGAATATTGTAGAGTACTGTATACGCTGTTAATGATTTAAAACCTAAATCGTAGCAATTCATTTTTTTAATCATCGTTGGTAGCGCTCACAATATAATGAAAACGTTTTTTAGGAGGCTTTATTTTGACTCAGGGAAAGAGAATTCCGAGTTGGTTCGTGTACTTTTTTGGATCATTCGGTGGTATTTTATTTGGGTACGATATTGGCGTCATGACTGGTGCGTTGCCATTTTTGGAAACGGATTGGCATCTGACTAACGCAACGGTTACCGGACTGATCACTTCTGCAGTCATGTTTGGTGCCATCTTCGGTGGCGCGCTTGCAGGTCAGTTATCAGACCGATTAGGCCGTCGGAAGTTAATACTCTACTCAGCAATCATCTTCGCTGCCGGTTCACTATTATCCGCTGCAGCACCGAATGACGGCTCAATTTTCTTGATTATTGTCCGCATTTTTCTTGGTTTAGGCGTTGGTGCTGCCTCTGCGCTAGTCCCCGCCTACATGTCAGAAATGGCACCGGCTCATCTGCGGGGGCGTTTATCCGGCTTGAACCAGACAATGATCGTTTCAGGGATGCTGCTGTCTTACATCATGGATTACGTCCTAAAAGGCTTGCCAAACCAAATGGCATGGCGCGTCATGTTAGGGTTAGCCGCCGTGCCCGCAGTCATCCTCTTCTTAGGGGTTTTACGGCTGCCTGAATCTCCCCGGTTTTTGATTAAAACCGGCCATCCTGACCAAGCGAGACAAGTCCTTTCAAGTCTTCGAAGCGGGCAGAATGTTGATGCTGAAATGGATACCATTCAATCCACTGCCAAACAAGAAGCATCCGCTACAAAGTCGACTTCAATGAGTACATTGATCAGTAAAAAGTACCGCTACCTCGTCATTGCGGGTGTCGGCATTGCCGCCTTTCAGCAATTTCAAGGTGCAAACGCTATCTTCTACTACATCCCACTGATCGTTGAAAAAGCAACCGGCACTTCAGCTAGTTCAGCATTGATGTGGCCAATCATTCAGGGAGTCATTTTATTCATTGGCTCCCTCGTCTTCTTGGTCATCGCTGATAAGATCAACCGGCGCACACTGCTGATCATCGGTGGGATTACAATGGGCTTCTCATTCATCTTACCAGCCATTGTCAACTGGTTGCTGCCGAACACAAACCCAATGCTAATTGTCGTCTTCCTCTGCATCTACGTTGCTGGCTACTCTTGCACATGGGCACCACTCACCTGGGTCATTACCGGTGAAATGTTCCCGTTGGCCATTCGTGGTCGTGCATCCGGCGTGGCCTCTTCATTCAACTGGATCGGTTCATGGGCAGTCGGTTTGCTCTTCCCGATCATGACCGCTTCCATGTCACAACAAGCCGTCTTCGCCATTTTCGGAGTTATCTGCCTGTTAGGCGTTCTGTTTGTTCGTTTCCGGGTACCCGAAACACGTGGGCATACTTTGGAAGAAATCGAAGCACAAGGAACGAATCATGAATCTCAATCAGCTTTGGAAAGTGTTAATGACGAATCAAAGTAAATCTGAATTCTAAAAAAGGACGTGTTGACAGTTCAAAGCTGCCGACACACCCTTTTTTAATTTGCAGAATAATCCCGACCATTAAATCCGGTCCGATCTTCAACGGTTATTTTCCGTAAAATCTGGCATGGGTTCCCGGCAGCAATCACACCGCTTGGAATATCATGAGTGACAACACTCCCCGCACCAATGATTGTGTTGCGGCCAATCGTCACACCTGGCAGGACTGTCACATTGGCAGCAAGCCATACATCATCACCAACGCTGATGGGTTTGGCAATACAACCACCCGTCCGACGCTCAATTGGGTCAAAAAGATGGTTACTGGTGTAAAGGCCTACTTTTGGACCGAATAGTACGTGATTGCCAATGCTGATGGGTGCACCATCGAGCATCACACAATCGTAGTTCGCGTAAAAATGGTCTCCGATGCTGATATTGCGACCAAATTCGCAACG
Organism: Secundilactobacillus collinoides DSM 20515 = JCM 1123; assembly: GCF_001435975.1. Lineage (GTDB taxonomy): Bacteria > Bacillota > Bacilli > Lactobacillales > Lactobacillaceae > Secundilactobacillus > Secundilactobacillus collinoides. Next base: position 48,396 of record NZ_AYYR01000022.1, on the reverse strand, counting down.
GAAATTTGGCGCCACTATTGGATCAGCACCCGCAGACCCGACAAATTTTGAAAACAAAGTTGCCCGTTCTTGCGTGGTCGCAGCATTGTTAAGTTGTTGTGTTGTTTGCGTTGCCGTTTCTCTTAAGTCAACAAGTGTTGTATCCAAATCATCATACGGTTGACCGGTTGCCATGTAATCAAATTTTTCGTTTAAGTTCATCAGGCAAATACCCCCAAAATTTAAAGTCGAGTGGCGAATCCTTTGTGTCATAGTTCTAAAGAAACGTTATCTACTCGTCACAGCCATGCCTTAAACCAGCGCGCTTTCCTCAGTCGGCCCCCAGAAGCCATTGTCAATGAAGCCTTCTGGTAGTAGTTCAGGCTGATTAAACGTTGATTTAAGCGCATATGTGTTCCCTGTCTGAACACTTTTGTACATTCCATGAATCAGTTCAAAAACATGGTAGGCCATTTCCATGCTTGCCCGCTGTGGCCGGTTTTTGATAATCGACCAAGCCATCTCGGCAGCGCCAACACCGCGTGAATTTTGCTGAAATCCGTGCGTAAATGGAAATTGTGTTGCTTCTGACATTGGCTTTTCCAAGTAGACTGGTGACCCGAATTCGTTGGGATCACCCAGAGTTAGAATCCCGTCACTACCATAAATTTCCAGATGTTTACGCTCGTTAATGATGGATTCGGAATTAAAATGAACCGTGCACAACACTCCGTTGGCGTACTCGATAATGGCGGTCAAAATGTTGTCATCTTCTACCTGAACTGTTTTCCCAAACCACGGCTTATCGACCCGAGGGCTTACGCGGTCGGCGCGATAACGTTTACCAAAAGCGCTGACCCGCGTGGCTGGGCCTAACAGGCTCGCTAATGCTTGAAGATAATAACAACCAGTATCAAATGGCATGGTGCCGCCTTTTTGGTTTAAGTGTGGGAAAATATCGCCAAAAATATTAAAATTACGCTCAAGGGAGACCACTACTGACTGGGGCGTACCAATTAAATGATTTTTGAGGATGTACCCAGCCGTCTGAATACTGCCGCCTAAAAAAGTATCAGGGGCAACCCCTAACCGAACATGGTGTTCAGTAGCGAGATTACACAGCGCCTGACCGTCTGCCAAATCAACGGCAATCATTTTTTCAGAAAAAACATGTTTGCCATGTTCGAGCGCTGCCTTGATGACTTCATAGTGCGACTTAGGATTTGTCAGATTAATGATCATTTGAATCGTTGAATCAGCCAAAATATCATCAAACGACATTGGTTTAATGTGATACTTTTCTGCTTTTTCTGTCATTTTATTTTGATTATGGTCGTTACATGCGACCACTTTAACGGCCTTGAATTTTTGAGTTAAATTGGTCAGGTAGATATCGCTGATAGAACCGCAGCCGATAACAGCCGCCTGAATAGGGGTAATCGTCATGATGTTTTCTCCTTTGATATAGGTTAGAAATATGACTCATTGCTATTAGCTTACTGCAAACCAAGGATAACAACTAGATATTTTATTGAATAGGATGCAACGAATCCCTATTCTTTGACATACGCATGATGAATCGGCTTTTTAAATAGATCCGCATATGATCTCATTGCGCCATAATCACGGAGAACACGGTATTTTTTACCGGCAATAGTGCGATAGGTAAGGCGCCAACCACGATCCGTTTGGTACCCATACCGTGCTAGTGCATTAAACGTATACGCTTTTGTCCCGCGAATTCTGGCGACAGCTAATTTCCGATAGCCCGACCAACTACTCTTAAACATCGTAGTGTGATGGCCCTTAAAAGTTTGCGTAACAGAATATTTGTTAATGTAAGTCTTCGTGTACTGGCCATCTACATAAGCATACCAAGTTCCTCGATAGCGCTTCGGTGTGTAGTTATGAATTTGTCCAACGTTATAATAGGACGCCTCGACAGTTTGCGGTGCAAAAAGTAATCCCACCCCAATTACGGTGCTTGTTATAAGTGCAATCTTTACTTGATATGTTTTCATTCAAAACAACCCCATTATAAAATAATTGGCCAGCATTCTAGGCAAAATACTGGTCCTATCCAATTGTACACTGAATGTTGTCACCATAGGAGGCTAATTCGAACCCCAAAAATAGTGAACGGACTTAACGCATGTTTTGAACGATATTTTCTTGGAAATTTAACCCGTTTTCCCATATAATAAACAGTGTAAGAAAAAACTGAAGCACCAAACCCAATCGTTTTGGACTTGTTTTTCCCACAGAAGATGTGAATTGTAGTTTATTACTCATAAATGAAGATGTCTCCGGTTCTAGTGAAAGTCAAGGTGTTGCCCATCGTTTACGGGCAATGCTGGTGCTTCGAACCTGGAGGCTTTTTAGTATGCAAAAAACGGCAGCGGTTTCGACCAAAACCAAATTATCGATTATCGGCACAGCGGGACTCGCGTTTTGTGGGGTTTTAGTAGAAACGTCGCTCAACGTGACGTTTCCAACGTTAATGAAACAGTTTCACCAGTCGCTCAACAACGTTCAGTGGGTGACAACCGCCTATCTGCTGGCTGTGGCCGCAACGATGACGGTGACGGCCTTTGCGCAACGCCGCTTTAAAGCACGTAACCTTTTGCTGACGGCAGGGATTTTATTTGTAATCGGCGTCTGCATCTGCGGCTCGGCATCATCACTAACCGCGCTTTTGATTGGACGCATCATCCAAGGCTTCAGTACAGGGCTTGCCATGCCAATGTTGTTTGCCATCATCATGCAACAGGTACCGCTTAATCTGCAAGGCCGCTACATGGGGACTGGCGGAATGGCGATCGCTCTGGCGCCCTCGTTGGGACCGACCTATGGTGGCATTGTGACACAGGCTTTGGGGTGGCAGCTGATTTTCTGGATCATATTACCACTTGGTATCCTCAGTTGCCTCTTAGCTGTGGTGACAGTCGAACAGGCACATCCAACCCAGCAAGTTGGTTTCCCATTGGGTCAATTTTTACTGGTCCTATTCGGATTAATTGGCTTAACCCTTGGCGTAAACAACGCCGGCAGCGTCGGGTTAACATCGCCAGCATGTTATGGGTATCTAGTATTAGGCATCGTTTGCTTAGCAGTGTTTGCTTGGTTGGCTAGCCGTGCACCGCATCCGCTGATTGACGTGCACATTTTCAAATCCGGACTATTCACCAGAGCGTTACTGATTTATTTTGCGATTCAGTTCGTGCAAATTGGGTTTACATTTATTATCCCTAATTTTGCCCAGTTGGCGCTTCATCAAAACACAACGGTGGCGGGACTGCTATTACTGACGGGAAGCCTGCTGTCAGCGGTTGTGCAGCCGTTTACTGGTAAGTTATTGGATAACACGTCAGCCAAACTGCCCTTCAGCATCGGCAGCGTTTTTCTCCTACTTGGGACGGGGCTCATGTTTGGGTTCGCCACCCACTTGACCGTTTGGATGCTGGTGGTGTTCTACGCCATTTACATGTTCGGCTTTAGTTTCATCTTCAACACCTCGATGACCTTTGGCTTACAACAATTGGCTGGCCCGAAAATTGCGGACGGCAACGCAACGTTTAACACGTTACAGCAATACGCCGGATCATTAGGGACCGCAATTGCGTCGACCATTTTAGCTATGACAACCACCAACCACCCGCATTTGGGTACAGTGGCACAAACGACCATGGGGAGCCGAGAGGTCTTTGGCTTCTTTCTGGTTGTCTGTGTTTTGGTAACGGGCATCGTGGTGTCATTGCCGAAACTAAAAAACCAATCCTCTCGACAATAGCTTGATCAAAAGAAATCATCCGTCAGTAAATAACATCAAAATTGGACCGCCTCTGAGTCTGATTAATTTAGTCAAAACATGTAACAGACGGCTACTGTGTACCGTTTCAGGCACTCCGGGCAAAAATCAATTCAGTCTATTAGTCTGGGGGTCTGGTTTTTGGGGGGCAATACCCTTAATCCCACGCTCCTGCCTACGATTAGTCAAACATTTGAATGTCAAAAATCTGTTTAGGCACCCGAGTAGGTACACGCGAAACAAGCACCACAAACTAAAGACTGGAGCAGAAACGGACTCTGCCACAAAATCCCAACATGGATTTTAGGTAATAGTCCATTTCTGCTCCAATTTTTTAATCAGTTTGTTGTACGCACTTAATACTTTTGGAATAACTCGTTGTCCCGTTTAAGAATCTGACGTCGAAAGAAATACTGGCATGCATCAGCAACTGCCTTAACTTCTTGGGTATGTTCGCCCAAAATTCGGATTGCCAGTCCAGGTATCGCTAATTGTGAAACACCTACTGCCGTCTCTGGAAAGCGTTCGCTGAGCAGCTGCGCCAAAGTTTCTTCCGTTTCGGTCTTAATACGTGGGTCAATCAGGTACACGCCAGCATAGTGAGTGTGCGTTTCGAGCATGCCCATCGACTGAACTGCTAATTCGGCTGGATTCAACACCAGGTTGTCAATGACGCGAATGTGTCCGTTTATTGAAATCTGTGTTTTAAGTGTCACCGAGTTGTATTGAAATCCTTTGCCATCTCTGGACCACCCGGGAGTTACCATATCAGTAATAAACAGCGAACTGCTCGGCGTCAGATCGATTGTTTGTTCCTGAAAATAAGTTGCATTTTCAAACGCAATCACTGGATCAGCCGTGAATTCTAAAATTCCATTTTCACCCACAGTTAGCTTGTTTACCTGCCGGACGCAATCATCAGGTGTCTTATAAATCTTTGTGGCTGACTGTGCGGTCAAGTAAAGGTCCGCATTCGCACCGACAGTAACTTCCAAGTGGTATCGATCACCATCAAGGTATCCACCGCCAGGGTTAAGAAGGCAGTACATCACTTGCCCAGTACTGTCCAAATATTGCGGTCGCATCAACTTAAAAGCGCCTTGAAAAAAAACATTGTCAGGCACTGTTTGGTGGTCGCGACGCACAACTGACAACTTTAACGTTCCAGTTGTTTTAGGTGTCGATTTTATCATTGGCAATTACACCTCGAGAAAAGCGGCCTTTTTGATCCAATCTAAAACGACATCCAAGCCTTCACCCGTTTTGAGGTTAGTAAAAGCCGTTGGCTTGACACTCCCACGGAACTTCTTTGTGTCAGATAACATCACGTCAAGGTTGGCACCAACATACGGTGCGAGGTCGGTTTTATTAATGATGAAGAAATCACTCTTGATCATACCTTGACCACCCTTGCGCGGAATTTTTTCACCTTGAGCAACATCGATGATGTAAATCGACAAATCAACCAATTCGGGGCTAAAAGTGGCAGCTAAATTATCACCACCGCTTTCAACAAAAACGAGTTGCAGGTCGGGAAACTTCTCTTTGTAGTCATCGATTGCAGCTGCGTTCATGGAAATATCCTCTCGAATAGCAGTATGTGGACAGCCACCGGTTTCGATGCCGATAATACGATCATCAGGCAATACACCAGTGCTCTTGAGGTAGCGTTCATCTTCCTTTGTGTAGATATCATTCGTCACGACGGCCATGCTGACTTCATCAGCCATTTGTTCAGCAATGCGTTGCAGCAGCGTTTTACCAGAACCAACCGGGCCGCCAATACCAATTTTAATTGTATCTGTCATAGAATTGCTTCCCTTCAATTAAGACATAAAACTACGTGAATATAAGAAATGGTGCTTCATCTGAGCAATTTCTAAACCGGGCGAAGTACGGCCAAAATCGGTCGCATTCAAACTCAGTGTTGTGGCCATTGCGTCGCTAATTGTCCCGTGCAGACTCAAAATTAACTTTTGCCCGCTGGTCTGTCCGATAGGAATTCCACGAACGGCATTTTGAACAAGATTATATAGTGACATGTAGTAGTAGTTTCGCAGCATGTCCGCCACCGAAAAATCGAGAGCTTTGCAGGTCAGGCCAAACACAATGGCCGGATGCGGCAGTATCGTTTTATCCTGGACAAGGGATCGATACGTCTGTAAACCCGCGTCAGGCACTAACTGGCAGACAAGTTTCAAGAACTGCTTGCCCATTTGACTGTTCCCGTAACGAATCTCTTCCGGAACAATTTGCGCGTATAGGGCATCCGACCAGCTGATCAATGTAGATTCAAACTTCTCTTCTGGCGCCTCGTAAATCAAACGGCTGGCCAACCCTTCGCAATAAACAAGCTGCTGATTCAGGTAGACCTTGAGCCATTTGCCAAAGTCTGCTGCCGTTTTAATTTTGTCATTATTCACATCATATTCGAATCCAAACGACTGACTAAAAGCCCCGGTTGGAAACTGTGTGTCACAAAGCTGGTGTAAGAACAGTTGCCGATCAATAGTCATGATGATGACCAACGTGCAGGAATGGTTTGCTCAACTTAAGTGCCGTGTGTTTGTATAGCAAGTGCCGGTTTTGCAACAATTGTTCGACCAAGTAGTCATACTGAACGATCATTTCAGTATCCGTAAATTGCGCCGGCAAGTGCCGATTTCCTAGTTCGTGAGCAATAATACCCATGTTTTTAATGGTACCCGGTTCAATAATCAGCACATCTTCGGGTAAAACATCAACCACAATGGTGCGCTGGTCGTCTTGATACAACACATCGCCGACATGAAGGTGCTGTCCCTCCGGTAAGTGCACAGCCACTTCTGTTGCATCCTTCGTTTGCAAATGGTGCAGACGTTTGGCCAGATCTTCATTGGCAACCATGACCGTTTCAACTTTGCCATCATCCGCGGCAGGCAAATCAATATGATCAATTATTTTTTCAACTAACATCGTAACGCTCCTTTAAAAGAGAAAGTATTTTTGGGCTAGTGGCAGTTCCTCGGCAGCTTCACAAGTAACCGGCGTGCCGTCAACAGTTACCACATACGTCTGTGGGTCCACTTCAATATGTGGTGTCAAATCATTAAATTGCATATCCTTTTTAGTTAATTTTCGAATGTTTTTGACTGGTAGCAGGTCCTTTTTCAACCCATACCTGGCTTGAATCCCGTTATCAAGGGCACTTTGAGAAACAAATGACACTGAAGTCCGTTGCAGAGCGCTACCAATCGAGCCGAACATATGGCGGTACCGAACAGGTTCAGGTAACGGAATTGACGCGTTGGCATCACCCATGAGACTCAGTCCAATAATGCCGCCTTTCACGACCTTGTCAGGTTTCACTCCGAAGAAGGCCGGGTCCCATAAAACGAGATCCGCAATTTTACCCACTTCGACGGAACCAACATAATCGCTGATACCATGCGTCCTAGCCGGATTAATCGTGTATTTGGACACATACCGTTTGACTCGGAAATTATCGTTATCGTGGCCCTCGTCTTCTGGAAGAGCGCCCTTTTGCAATTTCATTTTGCTAGCAGTTTGCCAAGTCCGCATAATGACCTCACCGACGCGACCCATCGCTTGAGAATCCGAACTCATCATACTGATAATGCCCATATCCTGCAGAACGTCTTCCGCCGCAATCGTTTCTTCACGAATCCGAGAATCAGCAAAGGCAACATCTTCCGGCACTGCTGGATTCAGATGGTGGGTCGCCATCAGCATATCCAAATGTTCGTCCAGTGTATCCGCGGTAAACGGCATGGTCGGACTTGTTGATGAAGGCAAAATGTTTGGCTCGCCTGCAACTCGAATGATATCGGGTGCATGACCGCCACCAGCACCTTCAGTATGGTAGGTATGAATGGTCCGGCCACCGATTGCATCGATGGTATGCTCAACGAAACCACCCTCATTAAGGGTATCGGTATGCAAGGCCACTTGGACATCGTACTCATCGGCAACCTTTAACGCGTTATCGATAGCAGTATAGGTGGCACCCCAGTCTTCGTGGACTTTTAAGCCAATTGCCCCGGCCTCAATTTGTTCGGCCATAGTCGCAAGGTTTGCGCCCTGCCCCTTGCCAAGAAAGCCAAGATTCATTGGCAATCCTTCAGCGGCCTGCAACATCCGCTCAATATTCCACGCGCCTGGTGTATCAGTCGTTGCGTTAGTCCCTTCTGCGGGTCCAGTTCCACCACCAAGCATGGTGGTCACGCCGCTCTCGGCTGCGGTTCTAATCTGTGCCGGTGTAATAAAGTGCACATGACTGTCAATACCCCCAGCAGTAACGATTTTCCCTTCCGCCGAAATGATTTCAGTGGAGATACCGATTGGAAAAGTGACTCCCGCCATCACAAGGTCATTACCAGCCTTGCCGATGGCGAAAATTTTACCATCCCGTACACCGATATCCCCGTACACCGATATCGGCCTTATAAATACCGGTACTATCAAGAATCAAGGCATTGGTTAGCACCAGATCCGGGACGCCTTCGTCTCGAGTCAGCAAGGGATTCATTCCCATGCCTTCACGAATGACCTTGCCACCGCCAAATACGGCTTCGTCACCGTAACTGGTGTAGTCTTTTTCCACTTCAATAATGAGCGATGTATCAGCAAGACGCACGCGGTCACCAGTGGTTGGCCCGTACAGGCTCGCGTATTTGTTATGCGAAATTTTCATATCTAAGCCTCACTTATCCAGCTTTCCGTTAGTTTTCCCATTCATGCCGTACACTTCACGCTTGCCGCTAATAGCAACGAGTTCGACTGTCTTTTCGTCTTGCGGCTCGAACCGGACGGCCATGCCAGCCGGGACGTTTAGGTGATACCCAAACGCCTTTTGCCGATCAAACTTGAGTGCTGCGTTCACCTCGTAAAAATGGTAGTGGGAACCGATTTGGACGGGACGATCGCCCGTATTAACTACGGCCAGTTGAATCGTTTTTCTGCCCTTATTCAGTTCGATATCCCCTGATGCGGGCAATACTTCACCAATCTTCATATATTGTTCCTCCTAGTGGATTGGGTTGTGAATCGTCACCAATTTTGTGCCATCCACAAATGTCCCTTCGACTTGGATCACAGGTATCATGTCTGCGACACCGTCCATCACGTCGTTTACCGTTAAAATTTCCGTACCAAACTGCATCACCTCAGCAACGGATTTGCCATCCCGGATCTTTTCAAGAACTTCATACGTAATGTACGCAATTGATTCTGGGTAATTCAGTTTTAATCCTCGATCTCGTCTGCGGTGCGCGAGGTCACTTGCTACGACCACCGTTAATTTTTCGATTTCTTTAGTGGTAAGATTCATTGGCAAATTTGTCACCTTCTCTAATTCATTTTTAATAATGTGATATTTAAGTTATATAACATCACATGGTCAATTTCAAGTTGTGTTTCGTTAATATTTTGACATGAGTAAGGATTATTTAACCGTTTTATAGGAAATATCCGAAGCTTAATGTGAGGTAAGTTTAATAATTTTCGGAATTTACTGGAAAAATATCGGCAGCTATGTTATAAAAGGTGACAAGTATTATTAAAATCAGATTAAAATATCATACTTTGGAAGTGGTGTATGTGAGGAAAAGGTACAAAATTTTATTAAATTCGCTCGTTGTTTTATCTTTAGGGCTGCTATCGGGTTGCAGCAATGCCGTTTCGGAAGTGTTACACCCGCAGAGTACCGCCACGGCTAGCAGTGGCAAGACAATCAAAGTTGGTATCTTGCATTCGTTAAGCGGTACCATGGCTAACAGTGAAATTCCGGTCGAAAAAGCTGAACTTCTGGCTATCAAGCAGATCAACAAAAAGGGTGGTGTATTGGGCAAAAAAATCGTTCCGGTCATTGAGGATGGTGCTTCTGACAACGCCACGTTTGCTGAAAAAGCTGACCAACTCGTGAATGAATATCACGTGGCTACCGTCTTCGGGTGTTGGACATCCGCAAGTCGTAAAGCAGTATTACCCATTTTTGAAAACTCAAATAACTTGCTGTGGTATCCGCTGCAATATGAAGGTATGGAATCGTCGCCAAACATTATGTACATGGGCGCGGCGCCTAACCAACAAATTGTCCCAGCCGTCAATTATATGCATAAGAAGTTTGGCAACAAGGTGTTCTTGGTCGGCTCCGATTACGTCTTTCCCAGAACGGCCAACGCAATCATCGACCGACAGGCCAAACATTTGGGTATGACAGTGGTTGGTGAAAAATATGTCTCGATGGGCAGTACCGATTTTTCCACCATCGTCACCGAAATCAAAAAAGCCAAACCAGATTTCATAGTGAACACACTGAACGGCGGGTCAAACGATGCGTTCTTCAAACAATTGGAAGAAGCCGGTATTTCATCTAAAGATATCCCCGTAATCTCAGCCTCAGTTGCGGAACAGGAAGTCAAGGGTATCGGGAGTGCATACACAACAGGTGAATACACGTCATGGAACTATTATGGCACCCAGAAAAACAAGCAGAACAAAGCCTTTATCAAGGCCTTTAAGGCAGCCTATGGTCAGAGCAGCGTCACAGATGATCCAATCGAAGCTGGCTATGATGCCGTTCATCTCTGGGCAAAAGCTGTTGAGAAAGCCGGCACAACTGATGTTGACAAAGTCAAAAAGGCTGCAGCCGGTCTGTCATACAATGCGCCCGAAGGTAAGGTCACTATTGATGGTAAGAATCAGCATCTGTATAAAACTGTCCGGATTGGGAAAATTGCCAGTGATGGCAGTATCAACACAGTTTGGAAATCGAAGAAACAAGTCAAACCAGATCCATATCTGAAAGGATACGCTTGGGCCAAGGGTCTTGCTAAATAAGGAGGAAACCATATGGGAACAATCATTATGCAACTATTTAACGGTGTGAGTGTGGCATCTATTTTAATGCTGGCTGCAATTGGATTAACCATCACGTTTGGCTTGATGGGCATCATCAATATGGCCCACGGCGAATTTATCATGATTGGCGCGTACACCACCTATGTCATTCAAAATTTATTTCAAACTTACTTGCCTCATTTTTTTAGCAGTTATGTATTTGTTGCATTGATTGCATCATTTGTTGTCGCCGCGTTGTTGGGTTACCTCATGGAACGCACGATTATTCGTTTCCTTTACGACCGGCCGGAAGACAGTCTTTTAGTGACGTGGGGTATCAGTCTTGTATTACAACAGCTGGCACAAAACATCTTCGGTGCCCCGGACGTGAGCGTCACCACGCCAAAATACTTGCAGGGCAGTATCCAAGTAACGAAAACCGTTTCCTTTGCAACTGACCGCGTTGTTATTCTAATCATTGCACTCGCAGCCATTTCTGCCGTAGCTTACATGCTATTCAAAACGCGGTTTGGGCGCAATATTACGGCGACAATGCAAAACCGGAAAATGGCGGCTTCAATGGGTATTAATACGAAAAGAATCGATTCAATGACTTTCGCACTCGGTACTGGTTTGGCTGGCTTAGCCGGCTGCACGATTACTTGGATCGGGTCAATTGATCCAAGCATTGGTCAAGATTATATTGTTAATGCCTTTATCACAGTGGTCGTTGGTGGTGCTGGGACCTTACTCGGGACACTATTTGGCTCCGCCTTTATGGGCGTTGGCGATACGTCGCTCGAATTTTTAACGAACCCAACAATTGGGCAAGCGCTTATCCTCATCTTGGTTATCGTAGTTTTGCAGTTCAAACCAAAGGGAATGTTTAGTTCAAAATCACGTAAGTTGAATGACTAATTCAAAATTGTTCAGCAGTATGAAACGAGGCTTTCTATGATTGATAAAAAATTTTCAAAACGAGGCGCCATCATTTTATTCGCGTTTCTGGCCATTTTCCCGTTCGCATTCTCGTTATTTCAAGTCGGTTTGTTTACAAAATTTATGTCCTTTGCGTTAGTCGCTATCGCGTTGGACCTGTTGTGGGGCTACACCGGGATCCTCAGTCTTGGCTAGGGTGTCTACTTTGGGTTAGGGGCATACTGTATGGCGATGTATCTTAAATTACATGCCAGTGGTGCATCACTTCCAGATTTTATGACGGCAGCTGGGAGCAATCTAAAATCACTCCCCCTGATTTGGCTACCATTCAAAAATCCCATTATTGCACTGCTGCTTGTTGTTCTGGTGCCAGTAGTCGTGTCCATCGTGATTGGTGCCCTGACGTTCATCAATCGTATCCGCGGCGTCTATTTCTCAATTCTGTCTGAAGCACTGGCAGTAATTTTTTCCGTCATCCTAGTTGGCAGCCAGTCATACACCGGTGGGTCAAACGGTCTGACTGGGTTTAAGAATTTCATGGGCGTTGACCTGTATCAACCAGCCGGTAAACTCACACTGTTCTACGTTGCACTTATCGTGTTAACTCTCGCCTATGTCATTTCTTACCAAATGATTAACCATAAAATAGGACGGATCTTAGTTGCAATTCGGGATAGCGAAAATCGGTTGCGGTTCACGGGATATAATACGTCAATCTACAAAATATTCATCTATGCGTTTGCCGCTGCACTATCCGGTATTGCTGGTGCTCTGTACGTTTGCCAGGTCGGCATCATCACACCAACAGACGTCAATGTCATGTTTTCAATTGAAATGATTATTTGGGTAGCGATAGGCGGTCGGGCAACGCTGCTTGGTCCAGTTATTGGTGCCTTGGTCGTGAATGAATTTAAAACGATCATCAGCAACTATTTTCCATCATTGTGGTACTACTTTATCGGTGGATTGTTCATCTTAGTGATTTTATTGTTTCCAAGCGGGTTTAGCGGTTTGAAGGATCTACCGCATTACTTGCGCACCAGAAAAACGTTGCGTCAATTAGGATCCGCATCAGATACCAGCAGTCAGGAGGTCGTTTCGAATGAGCCAAACACTATCGCCAAACCAAGCCAAAACTTCTCCAAAGACATTGAAAAATAAGCCGCTTCTTGAAATTAGTCATGTCAGTATTACATTTGACGGCTTTCACGCCATTAGCGATGTTTCAACAACTGTTCAACCAAACGAAATACGGTTCTTCATCGGTCCGAATGGAGCCGGTAAAACCACAATCCTTGATGCAATTTGTGGTAAAAATAAAATATCAAGCGGCAGCATCACCTTTAATCCTGATCAGCACCATTACCGGTTAGACAAACTTGTGGACTACAAAATATTTCGGGATGGTGTTTCCAGAAAATTCCAAACACCTAGTCTTTTCCCAGGACTAACCATCTACGACAACCTCGTACTTGCCGTCACGCGAAATCGATCGGTTTTTAATGCGCTTTATGCGAAGTTGTCGGGAGAACAGCGTGACACCATTGATGAAATACTTGATTTTATCGGTCTCCAGGACGTGCGAAACGAACTCCCCTTTGTTCTCTCACATGGGCAAAAACAGTGGTTGGAAATCGGTCTGCTGATGGTGTCGCGGCCAAAGCTCATTTTATTAGACGAACCCTGTGCAGGCATGGGCCGAAAAGAAACTGATAAAACCGAGGTCTTATTGCACCAGCTCAAGCAGCGTTGTGCTGTTATCTGTGTCGAACATGATATGGCCTTTTGCGAACATGTGTCGGATTCGGTTACTGTTTTTCACGAAGGCCGTATTATTGATGAAGGTTCATTTCAAAAAGTGCAAAGCAACCCAGAAGTCATCAGCGTCTATCTAGGAAGAAGTGAAGAATAATGTTAACGATTGAAGATTTGTCAGCTGGTTATGGTGAAGGCACGGTTGTTAACAACCTGAATCTCATCGCTAATCAGGGTCAAGTTACCTGTTTGATTGGCCGAAACGGTGCTGGGAAAACGACTACGCTGCGTGGTATCATGGGCTTAATAAAATCATCTGCTGATACACTGAGGTTAGATGAAACCGATCTCTCAAAAATGCCGACCTATAGGCGAGCCCAATCCGGTATCGGTTACGTTCCGCAGGGTCGAGAAATTTTCCCAAATATGACCGTGCGCGATAATCTTAGAATTGGACTGGAAGCCAATGAAAACAGTCAACAGGTGCCGGATTATCTATTTACATTGTTCCCAATCCTAAAGCAGTTTCTTGACCGCAAAGGCGGTGATCTATCTGGTGGGCAACAACAACAATTAGCCATCGCCCGTGCATTAGTAACTGATCCAAAAGTCTTGATTCTTGATGAACCGACAGAGGGTATTCAGCCCTCTGTCATTCAAGAAATAGGTGAGGTCATCACCGAACTCAAATCTAAAATGGCCATCTTAATTGTTGAGCAGTACCTCGAATTCGTGATGCAGATTTCTGATTATTGTTACCTATTAGAAAACGGCAATATTACATTAGAGGGCCTGCGCAATGAAATCGACCTTGAACAGGTCAAACATACCCTTGCACTTTAAGGAAGTGACGTCTTGATTCGTAAACAATCCGTGTTTGGGTACTACCTTGTTATTGTAGGCCTGCATCTCCTTGGATTAAGCCTCATAGTGTTCACCCACTCAACGACACTACTTGGAACGGGACTATTAGCTTATACCCTGGGGTTGCGACACGCTTTTGATGCTGACCACATTAGCGCTATCGATAACACTGTCCGCAAATTAACACAGGAACATCGACGAGCAAAGGCCGTTGGGTTCTACTTTTCGTTAGGACATTCAACAATCGTTTTTGTGATGGCAACCCTCGTCATCTTCTCCGTCAGTTGGTTAAATCAGCATCTCTCAAATTTCCAGTCTTTTGGCAGCGTTTTGGGCACCGGTATTTCGGGGACATTTTTACTGCTTATTGCAGGTATCAACGGCATAATGTTGTTCAAACTCATTCATCAGCCGACTGACAACCACTCAGTTTGGGGACCGATGTTCTCACTTTTTAAATCACGGTTTGCCCTTATCACTCGTGAATGGCAACTTTATCCAGTAGGGCTGCTCTTTGGTTTGGGATTCGATACAGCCAGTGAGATTTCACTGCTTGCAATGACTGCCCAGTCAACACAACAACACCTTTCTTCATTAACATTGATTGCGTTTCCTATCCTTTTTACGGCAGGAATGAATTTAATGGATACTACCGACTCCGTCATGATGTCCAGCGCGTATCGTTGGGCGTTTGGGACGCCGTTGCGAAAACGATATTATAACATCACAGTCACTTTGATTTCCGTGATCATCGCCCTTTTCATTGGTAGTTTTGAATTGCTGAAACTGATTGCGCAAGCGTTCAAGTTTAAAAATGGTGTTTGGCATTTCATTGAAGTGCTGCAGATCAACTGGCTCGGATTCGGTTTAGTTTTCTTGTTAGGCGTAGTCTGGTGCGGTTGTTTTATTTGGCAGAAACTGCATTCACTGACCAATGAATTGAACTGACTAGTGATTCTGTATATGCACAAGCCATTTTAAAAAGATTAATGACACGCACCGTTCCAACTTTAGGAACGATGCGTTTTTATCGACTTTAATAATTAAGCGTTTACAATCGCGTCATATCGGTGCTAAGCTAAAATTGTAAGCAGACTAACAAAGGAGTGATCATGATGAGCGCATTAACTAGTAAAGTTGCTGTTATCACTGGTGGGTCATCGGGTATCGGCCTGGCAACTGCCTGGGCCTTCATTGCTGAAGGCGCGGTTGCCGTGTCCGCAGACGTCAACTCCCCCGAAGATGAGCAGATTGATTTTGTGAAAACGGATGTCACTGACCCGGCTTCATTGAAGCATATGGTTGATACAGTTGTGGCTAAGTATGGCCACATTGACGCTTTAGTTGCAAACGCTGGCGTCGCTGAAGAAAAGGCTGACGTGGCTGACCTAAATGAAGCCAACTGGCAAAAGGTCATCGATATTGACCTGACGGGTGTCGTTTTGACAAACAAATACGTTGTTCAGCAAATGGCCAAACAAGATTCTGGCGGCAGTGTCGTGAATATGTCCTCCATTTTAGGCGTTGTCGGCGGTCCAAAGTCGCAGGCCTATTCAGCTGCTAAAGCAGGAGTGGCCAACTATACGAAGTCACAGGCGGTCACCTACGCCACTCGTGGAATTCGTTTTAACGCCGTTGCCCCTGGTTACGTCAACACCCCGCTGTTGAAGACGCTGCCCAAAGAAACCACCGATGCCATGGTCGGCAAGATGCCGATCGGCCGGTTAGCTGAACCCGAGGAGATTGCAAACGTGATCGTCTTCCTGTCTAGCGTGAAAGCATCGTTTGTGACTGGTGCCGTTGTGAGCGTTGATGGCGGGTATACTGCGCTATAACTATAGATATTAATCGTGTTTTACGGGTCGTTCAGGAATGGACGACCCTTTTTTGTGCAATGTGGGAGAACCGGCAAAATCTTTGACATTATTACTAATTTGATTGATAGTATTTATCTATCACAGTCAGCGACATTTGTTGACATTTTAAAGTAAAAAAGCGGTTCCAATTAGCGTTTCATTTGTCATTTACCATTGGCAGGAGAATCGATATTTCAGCTATCACCCCATCGATTTTATCGTTAACTTAAGCTTGCTTTAAGCTCCCCAGCCTAGTTTAATTGAAGTGGAATTTAATTAGTCTATTTCTATCACCATTTTTTAATCAAAGGTATTCAAATTAAGGAGCTTATCTATGGAAGCAAAAAAAAGCAAGCGATTTAGAATTTCGCTGAGCTGGCAAATTATGATTGGCCTGGTCTTGGGCATCGGCATGGGGATGGTTTTCTATAAGAACACCACCGCCATTACCGCCATGAACAATATCGGGACAATGTTCATCGATTTAATTCAAATGATCATGATTCCAATCGTTATTTCATGTCTAACAGTCGGAATTGCCAGCATGGGAAACATTAAAAAGCTTGGCCGGGTCGGTATTAAGACCCTGATCTACTTCGAAGTCATTACCACCATTGCCATTATCTTAGGCTTGATCATCGCCAACGTCTTCCATCCCGGAACCTTCGTTGACATCAAGTCTTTGACCGCTGGCGACATTAGTTCATACTTGAAGAGTGCTAAAACCTATAACTCGGATGGTGGGGTTTGGGGAACGATTATGAGTATCGTCCCAACTAACATTTTCGCCTCACTTAGTGCCGGTGATATGATGCCAATCATTCTCTTCTGTATCCTCTTTGGTTTAGGAACTGCCAGTCTTGGTGAAAAGGGTCAGATCATTATCGACTTCTTAAACGCCATGTCACAAGTGATGTTCAAAGTCACCAACTGGATCATGAAATTAGCGCCAATTGGTGTTTGTGCCTTAATTGGTGCCACCATCGCGCAAATGGGAATATCGGCGTTGCTGCCACTGGGGTACTTCGTCGGTCTCTGTTACCTCGGGTTCATCATCTTTATCGTTGGTGTTCTGGGCATCACCGCCCGGATCTTCAAGGTCAACTTATTCCACCTGTTAAACTACATCAAGAACGAAATCATTTTGACCTTCTCGACCGCAAGTTCAGAAGCCGTTATGCCGCAACTGATGGAACGTCTTACCGATTACGGTGCAAGCAAGTCCATCGTTTCACTGGTAATCCCAACTGGGTACTCATTTAACTTGGATGGCGCTGCTTTATACGAATCATTGGCCGCCCTATTCTTAGCCCAGGCATACAACATCAACCTTTCCATCACCCAACAAATCACGTTGGTTCTTGTGTTGATGCTGACGTCTAAGGGGACTGCCGGTGTCTCAGGTGCCTGCTTCGTCGTTCTGTTGGCCACCATGTCAACAATTGGTGTTCCAGCTTCAGGCTTGGCCTTCATCGCCGGGATCGACCGGATCGTTGATATGGCTCGGGCCGCTGTTAACATTGCTGGTAACGGACTATCTGCCGTTGTCATTGCCAAATCTGAAGGTGAATTTACACCTAAGGATGATAAGGCTTTGGTTGGCGGATCGGTGGTTACTGGTCGGTAAACACTTTTTAAAAACAACAAAACCGTATTCGGGATCAGCCGAATACGGTTTTTTATTATTTAGGTTTAAATTTATTATCTTTATCAAGTATCCTTTAAACAACTTATATTTCTCTTCATACAGACAATTACCGAGCGACTTTAGACCCCTTATTGGTGTCGGAATACACAGCTACTTTCTCAATTTTGTCACCGGCAAACTGCCGATAAGGTACGTGAAGAAAGCCCTGAGATTGGAACCGATACCAACTCTCGTCAGCAAATAAAGACTAGCGAATGAAAATTGCCTTCAGTGCAAATTCAAATGTTCTAAGATTAGATGATACAGGGAATAAAAGTTTCATTCCGCATGTACTTTGTTATCTAGTCTAAACATGTGACAAACGACTAGAGGCAAAATTACCTTTCGTCCTACACGCTCTTGTAATCAAGATGCCTCAATTAATTTTAAGAATGTTTTCATTTGCGTTGGAGAAGCACCAAACATAATTGATGCACGAAATGGCATGTTCTTCAAAATTTCACTACTATTACCAGTAACCACTTGATCAAGAATGTCCTTTAATCCCGATTGCTGAAGTGCCTCTTGTAGTTCAGGTCGGTTGATGATTTCGCTCAAGTAAGTATCCGGCCCAATTTTACTCGTTAGCGGGCTGCCCAACCGCACCGCAACGACTTTTTCTAACCGAATATCTCGTGATGAACTACCGACCATGATGCAGTAGTCGCCATTATCAACCTGCCACTTTGCATCATTATCATTGTACCAGGCGAAGCATCGGCGGTTTAAAGACAGTTTGATTTGCCGACTTTCGCCAGGGTTCAATGCCACCTTTACAAATCGTCTAAGCTCTTGTTCAGGTACTTCAACCCGACTTGCTAGATTTTGGACATAAATTTGAGCCGTCTCTTTACCAGCAACTTCACCAGTATTTGAAATGATAAATGACATTTGTACTTGAGTTTCATCGGACGTTACTGATAAGTCATGATAGGTAAATTGCGTATAACTCAATCCGTACCCAAAAGGAAAGTTCACCCGTTTATGTTTCAAATCATAGTAACGGTATCCAACATAAATACCTTCATGATAATTTTCAGCCTCTGGACTTGCATTAAATGTTCCAAAGGTTGGATTATCCTCAATTCTAACGGGAAACGTCTCCGCTAATTTGCCTGATGGATTAACAACGCCTGTCAAAATATGCCAAGTGGCCTCACCAACAGCCTCACCTGCAAGATAAGTCTCAACAATTGCCTCCACTTGATTCTTCCAAGGCATTGAAACGGCTGAACCGTTCTGTAAAACAATGATGAGATTTGTATTTGCTTCGCTCAATTTTGAAATGAGACTTGTTTGATTAGCTGGCAGATCAAAGGTCGTCTTGTCAAAACCTTCCGATTCCATGGCCTCTGGTACGCCGGCAAACATGATTACTTTATCAACATTATGAGCAAGATTTACTGCCTCAGCGACAAGTTTATCATCCGCATTAGCTTCTGCCAGTCGATAGCCTTGGGCGTAAGTCACAACTTGTGTTCCGGCCTTTGCTGCATCAAGTGGCGATACTAGTTGATGTGCGTTGACATGAGAACTGCCACCACCCTGATATCTGGGTTTGTCTGCTAATTCACCTATAATTGCGATGGAATCCTTAGTTTTAATGGGTAGAACAGCCCCTTTATTCTTCAAAAGAACGATACTGTCTTCGGCTGCACGTTTCGCAAATTCATGTTGCTGTTCCTTATCATAATCATGAACTGCTGTAGCGTTAACATGGTAAGTTTCAACCAGTTTCAATACTCGTAATGCAGCCGTATCTAACCGCGCTTCATCCAAATCTCCAGTCGATACCGCTTCAACAATTCGTTTCGATGAATAATTACCATTCCCCGGCATTTCCAGATCCAAACCGGCTTTTAAAGCAGCAATATTATCAGCAACCGCACCCCAATCTGACATAACAAGTCCTTCAAATCCCCACTCATTACGTAAAATCTGAGTCAGTAGGCGATAGTTCTGAGAATTCAATACACCGTTGATTGCGTTATACGAACACATCAAGGTTGCCGGATGTGCCTGCTTAACAATTTTTTCAAATGCAGCCAAATAAATTTCACGTAGTGCACGTTCATCAACGTTAGAACTTGACGTAAACCGCTGATTCTCACGATTATTAGCTGCAAAATGTTTTACGCTGACGCCAACTCCTTGAGACTGAACGCCTTTCACGTACGCACTACCTAATTCACCCGCAAGGTAGGGGTCTTCAGAAAAATACTCAAAATTTCGACCGGCCAACGGCGTACGTTTCATGTTCACACCTGGCCCCAATAAGACATCCACATCTTCTACTCTAGCAGCCGTACCGAGATTTTCGCCTAATTCGTAAAGCATATCCACGTTAAACGAACTAGCGGTTAAAGCAGCACTTGGGAAGCATACAGCCTCCACACTTTGATTTAGGCCAAGCGCGTCCGCACTGCTGGCCTGCTTGCGTAATCCAGATGGCCCATCAGTCATCATCAATTTGGGAATCTGTTGCCCCTTATTTTCAGCGGTGAACCAAAAATTCTTACCACTAACCAACTCGGCTTTTTCAGCCACTGTCAGTCCTTGGACAAATGTTAAATCGAATCGTATCGTCATTGTCATTCTCCTGCTATGAATTAATTGCCCTGTCCTTCACCACGCGCAGCAAGATCCTGTGAGATCTGCTTATTCTTTTTATCCAAATCGTAGAAAATCATCAAGATAATCATGAAGACCGACACAGCGACTGGTACCCAGGTAAAGGCGTTTAAAATGCTCGTCAGTGTATAACCTGATTGATGCGCTAACTGACCGTTGTAATGTGATAGCGCTAATACCCACGCGACCATTGCACTGGACAAGCCCATCCCGATTTTCATACCAAAGCTGTTTGCCGAAAAAACAAGTCCGTCAGACCGAAAACCGTATTTCCACTCTCCAAAATCAATCACGTCCGTCAACATTGGGTTTGAAGCAGCTGAAACGGGAACGAGTCCCACTGCCCGGAGGAGGATACTAGTGACAATCACTGTTTCGCTATAAGGATTAATTAAAATAACCAGACTGGCTAAGATGATAATGACTAAGCCGCCAATTGCAGCGTTTCGTTTACCGACCTTTTGAATAATAGCTCCCGAAAACGGTAACCCAATCACAACTGGGAGCACTGTGGCAACACCCAGAATGGACATCAAGTTTGAGTCGTTAAGCACATATTTTGCAATGTAGGCGTTCATCCCATTTGCAATACCTTGGTAAATCCAGTTTGCTAATCCAAAAATCGTTGTGATCCACCAGTATTTATTCTTAAACAATGACCCAAACTGACGCTTTAAACTAATAACTTCTTTGGGTGTATCGTCATTTTCTGCGACTGGCGTGACCCGTTCTTTAGTGAACTTATAAGTGAAGTAGTAACCGAAAGGAATCAGAACTCCGATAAAACCAAAGAGCAAGCCCCAGCCCATTGGTGATTTTGCCGGGAAGAGATTAATGAATGGCATTGCAATCAATGAAAGCAGAACTGAACCCACGTTAGCAATCAACATCCGATACACATTTAATGTTGTGCGCTGGTTAATGTTGCTTGTAATCAACGAATTCAGCGATCCATAAGGAATATTAACTGCTGAATAGAAAAAGTTAACGACAAAGTAAATCCCAAAGGCGTAGACAACGGCCATCGGAGAATTTGACCCAGCAAACGGATTGGTGAACAGCAAAATGAAACTGATGCCAAACAAAATGCCAGCTTTGAGGACCCAGGGCCGTGCTTTGCCTTCTTTGGACTTGGTACGATCGACTAAAACACCGACAATCAAATCCCATACCGCAATGATAAACCGTACAGATAGTAGAATCATCGCCGCCGTTCCGGCTGAAATACCGACAATATCGGTATAAAACATTGTCAGGTATGTTGCCATAGCGTTATAGGCAATACTCGTCCAAAAATCCCCCATTCCAAACGCAAATTTTTCCAAAAAATGAGGTACATAATTACTGTTTGTTTTAAGTTGTTCCGTATCAGTCATTAGCCTACTCCTTTGCAGTCAGCAACAGCGCTTGATACTTGTGTTGCGGCATTTCAAACCACGTGTCACTGTCAATGTCATTTTTAAAAGCCTGCTTCGTCATATCCCACGTGTTGATCAACTGAGCAGAGTACTTTTTCCCGTCTGGTAAGAAAGGTAATCTTTCAAATCTTGGCTGACTCGTACCAAAGTATACGATTACATTGTTATCATCTCGAGTAGCGCCGGCATAAAGCTCCCAGTTAGCCGTTTGGATCCCAATTGGTTTAAGATCTGTCAGACCATTGTCAGTAATTAATTGTGCGAGGTAATTAATACGTTTGTAACTTTCACCGTAGAGCTTGCCACCGTGCGCCCACCAAATTGGTCGTGCCGTATGTGGTTTATCAATTAACGTTTCACCATGACTGGCATACGCGCCATGACACATTGCTTTCCAGAAATTATCGGCTTCTTCTTCAGCCGAAAGATCTCCCCATCCCATCTCAATGTTTCCTTCGTAACGACATTCATCAAAAATAACTGGCTTTTGATAACCATGTTGCCATTCAGCACTCCGATACATTGAAAAATTTTGAATACTCAAATGCGTGATCCACGGTTTGGAATAGTCGTACCAGTTATTAGTCGTAAACCCATGGCGCGGCAAATCATAGAAGTTGTGAATCGACAATAAATGGTCTGATGGGTCTTCCAAGGATACCGTTTGGCAAAGATCGTCCCATTCGCCCAAATGGATTTGGCCGGCGATGTCCATCAAATCGTATTCATTGGCAAGTGACCACCAAACATTTTTAAAACTGGCTAACCGAGCTACGATATATTGCAAATATAGATGGTTAAAGTGCTTACCCATCCTGGCAAAGCCCCAGTGGTCATACGGATGAAATAGGATCAAATCTGCTTGAATGCCTAGGGCATCCAAATCTTTAATTCTTTGTTCTAAATGCTGAAAATACTGCGGATTAAATCGTGAAAAATCAAATCGAATGTCTTCTTGCTTAACTGCCCAATCATCATTGGTAAAAGGATGTGTGCTTTGCGGCATGTCGCCAACGTAAGGATATTGTTGCGGTTCCTTAGTGTTGTAATCATAGTATTTAGGAAACACCGTCATCCGAATTTTATTGAAGTTATTTGCACGCAAAGTATTTAACGTCTGTTGCTGAGTGGCTTCGTCCTGTACTGCCCATGCGTAAGCAGTTGTTCCAACTGGCGCGTATGGCGTACCATCGGCATATGCAAAGCTCGTCCGATTTGAAACGACTACCGGGCCGTGATTATCTGCGGTTGCAGCAGAAACGGTAAAGTCGCCCTCAGTTTTATCTAAAGCGGTTACATTTGATTGTGTAACATAGTGCCACTCGCCAATACGATTAGGCATGAAGCGCACTTTATAAACCCCTTCTCCATCATAAAAGCCGCGAATTTTAATCTTTTTGTTAGCGTTTTCAAAAATTGCAAATAACGTCGTTTCCGTAAATGGGTTACCTGTTGAAGGTCCCGAAAGGATCAATTCAAATGTTTGCCATTGTTCTGTTGTCGTCATATTGTGTCCTCCTGTTGGTTTGAGTAACCGGTTACTCATTTAGTATGTGTATAATATATAACGCTTAAAACTCTGTGTCAACTTTAATTAATTAATTAAGTAACCGGTTACCCAAATTTACGTTGTGGTATGATTTAGATACAATAAAGAAAACGGGAGGAAGCAATATGACCACAATTAGGGATATTGCAAAAATGGC
This sequence comes from Secundilactobacillus collinoides DSM 20515 = JCM 1123, assembly GCF_001435975.1. Taxonomy (GTDB): domain Bacteria; phylum Bacillota; class Bacilli; order Lactobacillales; family Lactobacillaceae; genus Secundilactobacillus; species Secundilactobacillus collinoides. Next base: position 24,913 of record NZ_AYYR01000022.1, on the reverse strand, counting down.
TGGCGTCTCAGTTGCGAGTGTGTCGCGCGTAATCAACAATACTGGGCGTGTTGGCGAAGCAACCCGAAAACGTATTCAAGAAATCATTAAACAAACTAACTATGTGCCAAACCAGACAGCCAGAACGCTGTATCAAAAAAGTTCCAAACTGATTGGGCTGATTATTCCTGACTTAAACAACCCGTTTTATTCTCAAATTGTAACAAGTGTTGAAAATAAACTGCGACCATTAAAGTATCAATTGATTATGATTTTCGACACTGGTGGCGACGATGCTCGATATAAAGAATCAGTTGATACCCTAATTCAAAATAATATCGATGGTATTATTTCTTCAGCCTTTGAAGCTGATTTATCTGCATATACTGAGACGCCAATCGTGTTGTTTGACAGTGGTCACGTCAACGACAGTTTGACCCGAATAGCCTCCGATAATTATCGCGGTGGTGAGTTAGCTGCAATGGCACTTGTTTCAAGCGGCGCAAAAAAAATCATTATCCAACATGGCCCACTTTCATTGCCTCCGATTCGAGAACGTTTAGAGGGCATATTGCATTACTTAAATCAAAGCCAAGTTGTTTATGAATTGCAATCTGTGCGTGATTTTACACTGGTTACCGCTAAGGAAGAAACACCTAAACTTTTTAAAGATTTTTCTGATTTTGATGGTGTACTTGCTGCTAATGATATGTATGCATTAGAGATAATGCGCAAAGCACAGCAGGCCCACCTAAGCGTTCCCGGTGATTTACAAATCATAGGCTATGACAACAGTATTTTCAGCCAGATGTCCCAGCCCACAATTACCACCATTGATCAACAAGCTGATTTGATTGGAAAATCAGCCGCGGAAACGCTTTTAAAAAAGATCAATAAAGAATCGATAAAGACTGACGACAAAGGAAATATTACCTTACCTGTAAAATTGATTAAAAATGAATCAACTCGATAATAAGAACAAAAAGAAACGCCGTGATTATTTCTCACTAGCGTTTTTTTAATTTCTAGATTTAAATTTCTACTGCGGATAAGTCTGATACCCGATGCTTCCAGAGGACACAATAGTGACGCTTGAGCGCTCTTCTTGACTTAAAAAAGAGCTATTGTCTTCTCTCATCTACAAGCCGAAAAGCAAAAAACGTTAAGCAAACCAGTAGCACCGTCACCCAAAGGAAGGAAACATGCGCACCTGCTACGTACCTAACAGCGCCACTGCTGCTTTGACTCGCGTGTTGGCCAACAATCAAAAAAGTTGTCGCCACCGAAACAGATAACGCACCAAAAACCTGTTGCAGGGTGTTCATAATGGTACTGCCATCGTTTGAATCCTTATCACCCAGATCGCCCAGGCCATAACTTTGGGCGGGTGAGAGCAAAAGCCCAGAGCCAGCCATTAAGATGATATCGACACCGATGATATACCATAGTGAAGTGCCAGCTTGCACGCGTAATAACAGCAAAATGCCAATCAGTGCAAGTATGGCACCGATTTGGACAAGTCCTTTGGCACCAAATGAATCGTATAAGCGTCCGGCCATCAACGCAACAAAGGCGTTAACAACCCCTGCCGGTAGCAGAATCAATCCGGCCTCGCTCACAGAAAATTGAAGCCCGCTCTGCAACATCTGTGGCAGAATGTACATTGCTGCCATCACCATCGCAAAATTTAGGCTTGCAATAATGGTTGCCAGCGCATATTTCTTTGAATGGAAGATTTTAAAATTTAAGATCGGCGCCGGTAATTTAAGCTGCCGCCGAACATAAATCACCACGAAAAGAATGGCGACTGCCAATAAGGCATATAACCCAATATTTTTGAACCCGTAGTCACTGAACATCCCAACGGCAGTGATTAGTAATCCGAACCCTAAAACAGAATATAAAACCGATAAAAAATGGACCTCTGGTTTAGTTTGTTTAATCACATCTGGCACTGTCAGCAGAATTAATATCAGTGCAACCACAGCAATCGGAATAAAGATAATGAAAATCCAGCGCCATGAAAGACAATTGACGATGATACCGGAAAGCGACGGTCCAAGTGCCGGTGCAAAATTCATGACCACGGCAATGATACCCATTGCTGACCCCAATTTATTTGCCGGATAAACTAATAACGTGACAGCAAACAATAACGGGATGAACAGTCCAGTACTAATCCCCTGAATCGTCCGGCCAATAAATAACCAGGCAAACGTTGGTGCCAACACAGCAATAAGTGAACCCAAAATAAACACGATGGCAGCAAACGCTAAAATAATTTTTGGCTTTACCCACCGTGAAATCAGAGTTGTCAGTGGCAAAACGATACCCACCACCATCGTGTACCCAAGGACCAGCCACTGAGTCTGTCCGGAGCTAACTTGAAAACTTTTACCAATCTGTGGCAGCGCAATATTCAGCGCGGTTTCCGAAAATAATCCTAAAAAATTTATGACTAAAACACCCAAAACAACCATAAATGGGCTTTTAATCTGTCTGTTCATATAGCATCCTCCCTTATCGAGAGTACTCAAAAAGCGCTCCTTACCTAATGTTAGCACTTTGGAAAATTTAGAGCATGGCTAACGCAGGTGGGGCGCGTTATTATTATCTCAATAAAATTTACAGTATTTCTTCAAGTCTAATTACGATTTCACGTGAATTTACCGACACAGTCGATTCGACATTTATCGGCTATCGACCACTGACGGGATGTTGCGTCGTGACAACCGCCTTCTTAGTTCTATGTTGGACGATAACTACTGTCAGCACAGTAACAATGATGGCACCTACAATGAATGTCGGCACAGCCATCATCATGTGGTTGAGTCCAGCCACACCTGGAATTGCAAACACGGTAGCAATGGTCAGGCCATAGTCATTCATCACAACAGGAAAATGTCCAGAAAGGCGACAGGAAAGCAGTAGCCAAAATCCAATGGCGATACCTGGCATAAAAATTGAAAAAACGGTGCCCATAATCATGCCATATATGGTGCCAAACAAGCATTCCATCAATAGCGAATAGTTCATCCCCTGTGGCATTGCAATAGCAACGTACAGACTTAACATAACAACAGGTAACCAACCGGTGACATTCCCGAAAAGAATCTCAGGTAATTTAATCAAACTAATAATACAAAAAACAATGACAATTGCGATACAACATACTCTAAATAAGGCAAGACCGTGCAGTTGTTTTTTCATCATAAGTTTCTCCATTCTTAAGAGTGTTCCGTTTCGTCAACAATCTTAAAAGCAAAAAACGTCAACCCAACCATCAGAATCGTGACCCATAAAAAGGACATGTGTGCGCCAGACATATATCGAATCCAACTGTGATTACTGTCACTCACATGTTGACCAATAATCAAAAACGTTGTCGCAATCGAGACCGACAACGCGCCAAACACTTGTTGCAGTGTGTTCATAATCGTACTGCCGTCGTTTGAATCAGTTCCGCTCAGATCACCGAGTCCATAACTTTGTGCTGGTGACAGCAATAGTCCCGACCCGGCCATTAAAATAATATCCACCCCGATGACGTACCAAAGTGATGAATTTGAGTGCACACGCAACAATAGCAAAATACCGATCAACGCAAGTAATGCGCCGATTCGAACCAGTTTTTTTGCTCCAAACGAGTCATATAAGTGACCCGCCATGAGCGATACAAAGGCGTTGACCAGTCCCGCTGGCAGCAAAATCAATCCCGCCTCGCTGACCGAAAACCGAAGTCCGCTCTGCAACATTTGAGGAATGATGTACATTGCAGCCATGATCATCGCAAAATTCAATGTTGCAATAATCGCCGCAATTGTGTACTTTCGTGATTTAAAAATTTTAAAATTCAGAACTGGGTTCACCAATTTGAGCTGTCGGCGAACGTAAACCACAACAAAAATTATGGCAACCGCCAATAAAACATATACACCGACTGAGCTAAACCCAACGGTACTGAACAACCCAACTGCAGTGATCAACAAGCCAAACCCCAGTATTGAATCTAAAACCGAAAGCAGATCAACTTTTGGCTTAGTCTGCTCGATAACATCCGGCACCGTCAGCAAAATAAGTATCAGCGCAACGATTGAAATCGGCACAAAGATAATGAATATCCACCGCCACGACAAATAGTTTACAATAACACCGGAAAGCGAGGGGCCAATTGCCGGTGCAAAGTTCATTACCACCGCAATGATGCCCATGGCCGTGCCTAATTTGTTACTGGGATACACCAGTAACGTTACCGAAAACAGGAGTGGCATGAATAGTCCAGTGCTGATGCCTTGAATCGTCCGACCAACGAACAACCAGGTAAAGTTGGGTGCCAACGCAGCAACCACCGCCCCGAAGATAAACACGATTGCCGCAAAAGCCAAAATCGTTTTAGCTTTCACCCACCGCGAAATCAATGTCGTTAACGGCAAAACAATGCCAATGACCATGGTATATCCCAAAACGAGCCATTGTGTTTGCCCGGAACTTGCTTGGAAGGTCTTCCCGATTTGAGGCAACGCAATATTCAATGCCGTTTCTGAAAACAATCCTAAAAAATTAATGACTAAAACACCCAAGACGACCAAAAACGGGCTTTTAATCTGTTTCGTCATATAAAATCCTCCTCATCTGCATCCATCAAAAAGTGAACCCCCGTTGTGACACGTGTTTTGATAACTGACACGTGGCCATTTTTGGGGGTTACACTTGGTTATTCAATTAAATAATTTTCATTGCTGCCATGTAACCACTTCGGACAGCATCTGCCACCTTCCCCGCGTGATCTGCATCACCAATGACCCAGGTCTTTGCATCAGCTGCGTCACGTTTTAGATTGTCTACGGTGTCACTATTTGACGCCATCCCCATCGAAAAACAGGTAGAATCTGCCTTCAATAGTTGCTGCTGTCCCTCTTTTTCAATCAAAACACCATCATCCGTAAACGCAATACATTTGGCTTTAAGAACTTGTTTCATGTGTCGATGATCCATCTCATTTAACAACGCGTTGCGATAATAACCGAAAGTCTCTTCCGCCATCATATCCTGCATTTCAACAACTGTGACATCTTTGCCATGACGGGCTAAATGAAGGCCAACTTCACAACCAACCAGACCGCCACCAACAATAACAATGTGCTTGCCAAGATGATTCATTTCAGCGTAAGCGTCTAAGGCATTCGTGGCTTTTTCAATGCCAGGAATATTGGGCACAACTGAGTGGGCACCCACAGCGATGATGACATCATCCGGGTTTTCTTTTTTGATAAGATCTGCATTAGCCTCAGTATTAAGTCGAATATCCGCACCACTCTTCTCAGCATCACGAATAATTACATTTTTGGCGTTACGCAAATCAATTTTGTCTTCATCTTCGTTCGTGAAATTAACTGTCCCGCCTAAATGGTCTGATTGTTCAACCAACACAACGTCATGGCCACGCTTCTTAGCTGTAATAGCCGCCTGCAAACCACCAACACCGCCGCCAATTACCAGGACTTTATGTGCTGACTGTGGCGTCGGCAGAGAATCAGGATAAAACCCGAAGCCGCTTTCGGGGTTAATAGCACACTGCCCCATCGACAACGGCGAGTATATTTTGGCAGCCTTTTCAGGGCCAATTTTCTTATCCAATGGAATATCAGTTGGATGTTCGCAAAATCCTGGATAACAGTTGAAGCAGCGCACACAGCGGCGAATACTATCTTCCTCGCCATCAAGTGCCTTATTTGGCATGTTCGGATCTGCAAAACATTGACGACCAAATTCAACAAAATCTGCTTTACCTTCTGCAATCACTTTTTCGGCCAACTCGGGACCGTTAAAACCGCCAATTGTAGCAACATACGATTTTTTGACCGCCGCTTTGATTTTTGCAGCATATTCTACATTTAACCCGTGAGGTTCCAAGAATGATGAGAACGTCTTCGTTTGATTACCCAACCATTTTAGACCGTTGGAAATGTGTAAAATGTCGGCCATGCCGTCAATTTCTTTGCAGAATTCTACCGTGTCATCAATGGTCATGCCTCCAGGTACACCGTCTTCCGCGGAGAACCGTAATTCAAGAATACCGTCCTCACCGATTCCTTTTCGACAGGCCTCCAAAATCATTTTTGGAAAGCGAGAGCGATTGGCCATACTGCCACCATATTGATCAGTTCGGTGGTTTGTCCATGGTGAGATAAATTGTTGAAGCAGGAAGCCATGGCCACCATGAAGCATTACACCATCAAAACCGCATTTTTTCGCAAATCGAGAAATCTGGTAAAAGTCGTTGCAGACTTTGGCCATCATTGCCTCATCCATGCCTTTAACCTTGACACCGTCGTCACGCGTCATGTCTTCAGGACCCCAAGGTACCTTTGCTTCAGCTGCTTGGCTGCCTTCATGTGAGAATTCCATGTAGGACAGTGCACCTTTGGCACGAATGCGGTCCGCGTATGCTTTGGCGATTTCAAAATCAGGACCGACATATTTTGTAAAATCAATCTTGCGCTCTTGGAATAGTGTCCGCGCTTCTTCAAAATTCAGTGGCATTTCACCGGTCGAAACACAACCAAATCCACCGGCAGCACGTTGTTCAACCATCCGATAGATATTCTCTCGCATTTTAGGAATGAAATAACTCGCATGCATAAACATCGTTGGTGCTGCAATCATCCGGTTTTTATATCGTTTACCGCGAATCGTCACCGGACTAAATAGATGAGGATACTTGACCATACCCGGATGTTCAATAATAGGTGCTTGACTCATAAAAATCGCTCCTTCAAAAATCAACACTTTTCAATCCATCTTGCTTTACGTGCTACTATGCCCCAACCGGCGTTTTCGCAGACCCGGTCGCCTTTAAGTAGGCTGCAAGACCATCCGCTGCCATCCGTCCGGAATTTACAGCGAATCCCATGGAATTGCCCGGCAACGTAAAGTTATAGCTGTCGCCATAGATGGTATTAGCATCCTGACCGGCACTATACAAACCCGGGACGATTTCATCGGCACCCGCGTAAACTTCGCCAAGCTTGTTGGTCCGAATACCGCCCAACGTTGAATAAGCACCGGTGAAGTACTTGCCAACAATATAGCGGCCATTCCCGCGAATTGGTTTCAAAAACTTCGCTGGTTTGTGAAAATCCGTATCGAGATTCTGTACACAAAGCTGGTTGTAGTGATCGATTGTGTCTTGCAGCTTAGCCTCATCAATACACAGTTTGTCAGCCAGTTCTGACAAAGTGTCCGCCACAATAATACCTTCGTAGTCGTTTGCGATGGCCTTCTTGATCTCATCTTCAGCATCAACAAAGCAACTGGCTGGGTGTACGATGTCCGCAATGGCCGGACCATTTGACTTGTAGTCGTCCAACATTGCTTGATCCATAATGCAGTACGCATAGTTACCTGGTTGCAATCGCAAAGCATTTCCAGTGAACGTTGTATTCCCCATGTCACCCTCGTTCATGAACCGGTCACCGCGCTGATTAATCAGAAGGTTCGGCTGTCTGAACGCTGCGTCAGCGTTAAAATACTGAAAATTATCGGGGAGCAAATAAATCGTTTCGACGTTTTCTGACGCGGTGTCTTTCTTGGCACCTGCCTGCCACATCATCCGTAAGCCGTCGCCTTCAATTCCTGGAACGTTGAACGTGAAGAAATCTTCGTTTAAATTCAAGCCGAGTTCGTCGTGCAGCATTTTCTTATTGGATCCGAACCCACCAGTCGCAACCAATACAGCTTGTGTAGTCACATTGTAACGTTGACCGTTAGTGGCCTGAGCTGTAACCCCAGTGATCTGGCCGTTGTTTCGAGTAATTGCGGTGGCTGGTGTTTCAAGATAAAAAGTGGCACCAAGGGCTTCTGCTCGCGCTTTCAGATGTTTGTTCATGTCCGCAGCTGCCCCTGGCCCTGGTTGACTGCCATCATCCGGCTGAACAACATGCCAAGTGGCGTTTGATTCCTTGAAGTACTTGAAAGCACCAGCAAACTTAACCCCCATGTCTTCCAACCATTGGATAGTATTTGCAGAAAGATTGAAATAGGTTTGAACGAGGTCTTCATCAACTCTGTAATGAGTGTAAGTCATGTGCTCTTCAAGGGCTTCGGGGACGGAAATGTCATTGAAGCCCTTGCGTTGAATGTCCGTATCGATGCCCAGCGGTCCCATCCCCATATTGGCAGTTCCCCCGGCCACACCATTCTTTTCGAAAACGGCAGCTTTGAGACCGTGTTCGCCAGCTGTGACTGCGGCAGCTAACCCTGCTGGACCGGCACCGATGATGACCAGATCGGCAGATAAATGTTTGACAGGCTGGTCGTCGGCAGACGTTTGTGTAACGTGAGCACTAAAGGCTTCTCCCACATCTGCTTGGACTAAGGCAGCTTTGACCGCGCCAGAAATGCCCTGTGATGTTTTGGTGGCACCTGAAACAACATCAACGTTGTAGGATTGACCGTCAACTATTCTTTTGGGAATTTCCGTTAAGGCTTTTTCTGAAACACCTGGGGTCTCATGATTGTCGACCACTTCAACATCTGCTAGTTTGCCGTCCGTAACTGTGACTTTGACCGTTAACTCACCGTCTTGTCCCTGACCAGTTGCTGTATACATACCATCTTTCATGATATTTCCTCCTATCACGATACAAAAATACATTGTGTTTTATTTCACTTTTAACTATAAAATGTATACGCTTTATTTTCATTGTGTTATGCCACAAAAATAGCGGTAAAATAATGACAAAGAAACAGTATTTAAAAGGAGAATCAATCAATAATGCATGTAAATGACTTGCTTACGATATTGGGTAATCCCACAACGCACGTTAACAATAGTACGCTAATAAACGCTTCAATTTATGAAGCAACACTTAATTCTCAGCAAAATTGTTTATTTCTTCACACAATTAACAATGTGCAACTCTATGCTTTAAGGGTGCAATCAGAAAAGCCCCTAACACGAAACGATATCCTGGTAGACTTGCCGCTCTCGCTCGACCAATTGAATGATCAGGTACTGGCCGCGTTGCGGTGGGACTATGTCGCCAGCCAGACTTTCGAACACATTCAAGCCGGCCTAGCCGCGCAATTACCAATTCAAGCCTACCTAGACACGTTTGCAAAACAGTTGGATCAATCCCTGATTCTGTTTGACCATCACGATCAATTATTGATTTCATCAACGTACGGTTCTCTGGGCCACCTCTCAACAGAATCCATGGTTCACCGGTTATTGCCCACCCTGGCAGACGTTAGCGGAAGCCTGATTTTTAGTGATACGATGCAGACGCAATTAGCAGCAATTTCAATCAAACCCGGCTTCACCTTTGCCACACCGTTGACCGACCGTCATCAGGCTGCCTACATCTTTGGACTGCTACGCCGAATCGGTGATGTTCTAGTTCATCAAATCGAAACCATGGCTGCTCCGACAGATCAACTGGCTAGCAGTTTGCCATCAGCCTATTTTTCCAACACATTATTGGATCTGATTCACAGTCAAACGGTCAATACCGCTGAGTTACACGATTGGCATTTGGATTCAAAGCAATCCACGTACATCATGCGAATCACTTTCGCCACAGCGCTGGAATCCGTGATGATCAATGATTTCTTGCGGGTATTGACACCGTTGCTGGGAAATTTGCGTTACTGCATCGAAAATACCAGTCTGGTAATCATTTGCAGCACGGACCAGCCTTTGAACACCATGAAATCAACGTTGCTAACCCTATATCAATATGCAGAAAAATACGATTTTTTAATTACACTCAGTGCCCCATTTCACGCCATTGAACGTGCCAGCGCGGCTTATCAACAGTGTGTCTCTGTGCAGGCTTATGCGGTAACGGTACCACTGCCAGATCGGATTCTGTTCTTCCAGGACGTGGCGTTGCTGGAACTAATCGACCACGTCAAGGGACGGGTCAATCTGAGTGATTACGTGCATCCCGACCTGCAGTATTTGATGGCCTATGACGCCCATCACAATACCGATTATCTGACAACCGTGCACCTGTACCTCTACGATGATCAGAATACGAAACAGGCAGCGGCAGATTTGCATATCCATCCCAATACACTCTTGTACCGAATCGGCAAAATCAAAAAACTGCTTGATTATGATTTTAGTTTTGGCAAACAAAATTTAGATTATCGGATGGGATTTTTGATTCTGTACAGTCAAAACAAAGTGCCTCTGCCCCACTCACGGCGAACACCAAGAGAGGATCAGAGTAGGAAAGATTCATGATTGTGTAATTCATGATTGTGTAATTCATAACTTGACAAATGTCAGGTTTTAATGTGTATTATGGAACTATACAGGTTCAAGAGAACCATTGACATTGTCTACTAAATTATCGATTGTGGGGTGCGCATTATGGCTGCTGAAAAGAAAATTATCACCGCTTTCTTAGCCCTGTTGGAAGAAGAAGGCTACGATAAAATTAACGTGTCCCAGCTCATGAACCGGGTGCACTTGACGCGAACTTATTTCTACCAGCTCTACACGGATAAAAGTGAGCTGGCGCGTGAAGCATTTTTCTCGCTGGTCAAAACGTACCTGATTGGCGTATCCCAGGCAATCACCGCAAATGGTACTGCCAATCAAGAATCAGTGCGGCAGGGCATGCAATTTATCAATGATCACCGGGATGACATGCAGTTGCTGATGCGCGTTCAAAATGGGCAATTCAACCTGCTGACAGAGTTCCAGGGACGCATCAAGGCCATCATCAAGGATGAAGTCGGCAAGACACGATTGACGCCAGAACAGACACTGGACTACTTTGCCGACCTCTTTTCCGCCTCGACCATCACAACATTAAACTGGTTTTTGACTCATGACGACATGCCTACCGATGACATGATTCGCTTGGCAGGTGACTCGTTGTCTCAAGGCATCACATCGATTCTATAACAGGAAGTGTCTACTTGAAATTTAAGTAGACACTTCTATTTTTCTGTCTACGCCAGCCCTTTTGAAATCGGTTACACTTGTCTCGAATGATAATTATTGAGCAATTCAAATCAGCTCAATCACAAAATTTGGAGGTCTTTACCATGACAAAAAATAACGTTGCGTTAATTACGGGAGCTGCTCAAGGAATTGGTCTGGCAGTCAGCGAGGCTTTTGCAAAGGCTGGCAATGATGTTGTCCTGACTGACTACAATCCGAAGGTCACCGATGCTGCTAAGGAACTGGACAGTAAATATGAGGGAACCATCACCGGGTTGGTCATGGACGTGACCGATACCGATAGTATCAATAGCGGCTTGGACAAGGTCATAGCGCAGTTCGGTCGTTTGGATTACGCGGTGAATAACGCTGGTGGTGGCGTATTAAAACCATTTGCTGAATTAACAGACGACGATTTCGACAAGACCATTAATTTGGATTTGCGCGGTACGTTCCTGTGCATGCGAGCCGAAATCAAATTATTTGAAAAACAGGGCTTCGGATCCATCGTCAACTCCGGCGCACTTGGCAGTATCTACAACCCAGGTGGTATGGGTGCTTACAACGCCGCTAAAAACGGCATCATGGGGATGACTCAAGCCGCTGCTGTTGATTACGCGGACAAGAACATCCGTGTCAACTGCATCGCACCAGGTTTAACTGAAAGTCCACTGACACAGGGCGATTTCTTGAAGGCTGTCTTGCCGACGGTGCCGATGAAACGGTTTGAAACGACCGCAGAGCTTGCTAAGATTTACGTCTTTGTGGCAATCGAAGCCACCTTCATGACCGGGCAAACGATCTTGAGTGATGGTGGTGCATCCGTTGGGCTGAAGGGCTAGATAGGAGGTCTCTCATATGTTTCCGAAAAAAACTGATTATGATTTAGTGATTGTTGGCGGCGGCCTGAGTGGGTTAGCAGCTGCCGTAGCGGCCGGCGAAAAGAAACTGGCCACACTGGTACTGGAAAAAGGCCGCACTCTGGGCGGCGATGGCAACTATGTTGAAGGCGCCATGGGCGTTGACAGCACGATGCAGAAAGACGCTGGGATTTCAATCGATAAAACTGAATTGTTGCAAGATGAACTCACCTATTCCCATTACGAAGCCAGTGCACCACACCTTAAGAAACTAATTGATGCCAGCGGTGCCACGATCGATTGGTTACAGTCACTTGGCGTCACGTTTACAAAAGTTGGTCCTCAAGGCAAGAGTTGGCCGACTATTCACACCTTTGAAGGCGGAGGCCACGCCGCAATTGAAAAATTGAAGGCCAAAGCTGATGAATACGGGGTTGAGTTTGCAACTAGTGTCAGCGCACAGAAATTGCTGCAGGCCAATGGTCATATTTCCGGACTTGCGGTGAAAAACGAAGCTACGGGCCAATACAGAGATTTGAGGGCACAGAATGTGCTCTTAGCAACTGGCGGTTATGTCGATAATCCCGAACTGATCAAGGAACGGACACCGTTTGTGGGTCGCTTGCTGACAGTGAGTGACGGCAAGTCTACCGGTGACGGCATGCAATTAGCTTGGGCAGCAGGTGCACAGCATTACTCAATGGGCGCCATCCAGTACGGCGGCGGTGCCATCTACGACCGGCAAACCCCACCGTTTGTGCACATGATGTCACAATTGGGTGTTGTTGCGACGCAGGAAGCTATTTTATGGGTCAACGAGCGCGGTGAAAGGTTCGTCAATGAAGATGTGAATGACAACATGTGTCACGCAGGTGGTGCCATATTGACGCAGTCGCGAGTGTTCTCAATTTTTGACCAGGCGGCGGTGGATCATTTAGCGAACGTCGGCCTGTTTAAGGAAGTCGGTAACTCCCCCGTTTCGCCGGATAAATTGGATAAACTACCAGGTGAGATTGAAACCGATTTAGGCAAGCACGCCAGTTACCTGACTAAGGCTGACAGTTTGGAAGAATTGGCCACGAAACTTGGACTGGCAAAACTTCCAGACACGGTTACGCGGTACAACGCGCTGGTTGATACTGGTGCGGATACCGACTTTGGGAAAGATAAAACTTACCTGACCGCGGTGTCTGATGGTCCGTTCTATGCTGTTGAACTCGGCGTTGGGATGGCTTGTGCCCTGGGTGGCATTCGAGTCAGCGACGACAATGAAGTGTTGAATGATTACGGGTATCCCGTTCCGGGCCTCTATGCGGCTGGGAATGACGCTGCTGGGATGCTGGTTGGTGACACTTACGCGGTGACGTTGCCAGGGAGCACTGCAGGCTACGCGGCATTTTCTGGACGGAATGCTGTTGCAAATATGTAAAAAATTAAAAAACGGTAACCAGCGCTTTCAGGCGTCGGTCACCGTTTTTATCTGTCATAAAAATGGTTACTTAATATACCAATTTTCCTTGCTGGAAAGTTGATACTTGTTATAAATTGGATTGGCTTTTCCACCATAGTTATAGTACCAAGGCTGTGACTTATTGAATTTATTCTTGGCCTTTAACATGACATAACTGGTATTGGTCGGCTTAGCAAATGAAACAATCTTGCTGCCCAATCGCCAAGCATTATAGCGATAGACGCCAGCGTCTTTCGTGTTCATGTAGTAAGCCTTGCCCTTATACTTGAGTTTGTAAACTCGTGAATAACCTTTCACCTTCTCGGCGTAGTAAGTCTTGTTACGGCCAAAATCGCTAAAGTTGCTGTGGTAATGCGTAGAATCTTGAGAATTAGCCGCCTTCGCAGTTGTGTATAGCGACACAAATTGATCGTTTCGACCACCGTACAAGTAAGCGCGATGGTAGCTTGATGTAGAAAAACTATTCGAGGATGTGACGTGGTAGTGCCAAGTCTTGGCTTGTGCCGTCACGGCAGTTACTCCGAGCGATAGTACAGCAACCCCCGCTGCAGCTATGGTCTGTAATTTCATTCTTTTCAACCCCTATATGGTCAGCTTTTTATGTCGTCAGGATTTGGACACTCCTCCAATAACGAATGCCAATAAGTTAGAATCTGTTGTGAAAATCGGCTGGCACGTTGAAACTTCGACATTCACATAATCTTTTCCCGAAATATACTTCTCTTCTCTATTTAATGATACTTGAACGATTCCTTGATTACAAAGCCTATAATCGACTCGTTATTACGAATTAAGGCGAATTACTGACCAGTTACTGTGCCATAAATGATCGACTGATGATGTAAAAAGTTTCTTGGCTTGGTTGCCATTTTTTCTCCAATGGTTCAAACGTCTGATCAAATTCATCCGCAACGGCGGGGTCAACGTCCATAATGGGACTGCTATGAAAATGCCACGCGTGTCCGGCCAAACAATGTGGTTGCAGTTCTTTGAGGAGTAACGCAGTCATATATTGATGCCGCCCAATTGAAACATCATACCGCATCGCGCTCTTAAATCCGGCACCAACATAATTTTGCGGGTCACCCATAAGTACAACCGTGTCAAAACCCAGATGTTTAGCCCGTTCAAGTGAATGGGCAATTAGTTTTTTCCCCAACCCCATGTGCTGATAATCAGGATGAATGGCAATTGGTCCGAGGGTCAAAACCTGTTTGATCTCATCGTTTTCATCGGTCAGTTTTGCTTTCGTAAACATGACATCTCCAACAATTGCGCCGTCAACAGTCAGGACAAAAGCTAATTCGGGCACAAAATCGGGATGGTCGCGCATGGTGTGCACAAGATAATGTTCGTAACACCCTGGAATGTACACGTTCCAAAACGCCTTTCGGGTGAGTTCCTCCACCGTTCGATAATCAGAGGGTTGTTCGTTACGAATTTCAATGTTGCCAGTAATTTGCTGCATCATGAGTTCTCCTTTAGGTGACTATTGAATGCGACCAATACCGGTCACAAATTGCGTCTGCAAGTTGGTCAGCTGTTTCCCCGGTCGCCGAATGATGCCGTATCGAAATGCTTGGTCATCCTTAAAATCAAACATATCGAGATTGTGTTCGACCATCGCTTGTTTTTCAAAATCATACAGCCGATTATGCAGCTGCGAGTTGCGGATGATGGATACGGCCTGAAACTTCTTCATCGTTTCAAGCACAATGCGGAATGAAGTTGACTGCATAATAATGTTCAAGGCGCCATATCTTTGTTCGATCTTACCCACATATTCCGAGATGTAGTCGTCGATGAATAAGGCAAACTCCTGCTCGCGGATAAGTGAGATGGGGATCGGGTCCGGATGGTCCGCTAAGTAGTGATTAGGCGTCATGTACAATTTGAACTGTCCTTGCCCGACTTCAGTAAAATCGAGTTCTTCCAGTAGTGCAAAATGAGCCTTGTTAATGGCAATCAATCCGGCATCGTAATCACCGGTTTTTACACCTTTAATAATCTGAATGCTGCTCGCTTCTTGGAGGTACGCTTTAAATTGAGAATGTTGATCCTGAAACTGCAGCAACCAGTTTAACAGCGAATTGGGTACCTCGTTCATCACCCCAAACCGTAACGGCGGATCTACGACCGTTCGCTGTTGAGTTGAATACTGGCGAATCAGGCCAAGTTGATTTTCGATTGCCTTGGCGTGCGCGACGACCTGCTTACCAGCCTCAGTAATCGTTATCCCACTGCGGGTCCGGTTAAACAATCGCAAGCCGAGTTCTTCCTCCAACTTATCTAGGGACTGACTCAGACCGGCTTGTGAGATATTCAAATTCTTAGCGGCCTGAGAGATGGTTTTTGTTTTCCCAAGCTCCGTGAGGTAAAGCATTTGATTCAGATTCATATGGTATCCTCCCACCTTTGTAGTTCCATTATAAAAAGCAGATGTGGAAAATAATCATTCTTAATCCATTAAATCGTTACAAGCTCGGCCTTAAAAATTGAATATTTTTATTTATACATAATTATTTTTCACCTTACGTTAAGGCCATAACTTATTGTATTGTAGATTAATAAGTATAGAAGGTGGCTAATGATTTTGACTACATTAAAAAAACTTGAATTATCAACATCCGAGCTACAGAGCTGCGATTTAATTCCGGAGACTATTTATGCCGGAATCAACTTAAAAAATAGCGACGTGCTTCACGCATTAACAACAACAAAAATGTCGAAGAATTTCATTTCCGAGAATAAACTTGACAGGAAAAAAAACAATTTACACACTTCAACTGGCACTAACGGTGGCTTTAGAATGGTTAACCTAGCGCCCCAATCAAAGCGAAGCAACAGCACGGAACACGCATTTCTAGTCATTACATCCGCAGAAAAAGCTAAAGCAAATATTTGGTCAGACGACTTTGACTCTGGAAATCATTTGTTAACTTATCATGGTGATAACAAAGCTTCCCAAAATATTTTTAATACCCCCAAAAAGGGTAATTTCTATTTGGACGAAATATTTTCTGAAAATTTTGCACAGTCAACCCAAGCATTTCCAATTTTATATTTTAAGTTGTTTGCAGATAATCGTGTTGAATACATGGGACTCGCTTACCCAATACCCAATGGTTTGAAATCCATTAGAGAAAAAAACAATATACCAAATTATGAGGCAAAATTTTACATTGATCAAACTACCTCAATTAAAAAAGAATGGCTTACCCATCTAAAAGAGGGAAAATCTGCCAAAAACAGCATCGTTCCGCAAAGTTGGTCAAATTTCATTCATTTAAAACCTATTAGTTCTAATAAAAAAATTATGAATAAGATTTTTTCGTTGTCCGGTGGTCAAAATGAAGCCACAGTCAAAGCAAAAGAACGCATAACTCAAAGCCAATTTCGACATACTCTTTTGCAAAAACAGCATAGGTGCCTTGTTTGTGGACTCGATTGTTCTAAATTGTTGATTGCAAGTCATATTAAACCTTGGGCTAACTCTAATGACCAAGAAAAAATCGATTCTAATAATGGGCTCTTGCTCTGCGCAATTCATGATAAACTTTTTGATAAAGGTCTAATTTCGTTCGACACTCATAATCATCTTTGTGTGTCCAATTTATTAACAAAAAAAGACTTAAAAATATTACATTTAGATACTTCACGCACTTTCGCGCAACTTAAAGGCCACCAAACATACCTTCAATACCACAGACAATACGTTGCAAAAGATATCCTATCTTCATCAAATGATTTCTAAATCCGGACTTTTTATATTTTCATGGATATGATATTTTTCAACTCGATTAATTGTATCGTTCTTATGTCGTTACCACGATACAACGTATACGTTGCATGTAGATTGTTAATAGTTGGCTTTACACTTTCAATAATTATATGTTTTTTTTGTAAATCCTGTTTATCTTTATCTTTCAGTTCAAACATTACAAGATAATCAATTTCATTCCAATTTTTATTATTAGCTGATAGATTCTTTAAAAAGCTTGCTATTCTTTGCTTAAATTCAATAACTTTGTCTCCATCTTGAAAAGCAAAATATAAATCATAGATATTTGCATAGCCATGTTCATATACTGCAACTCCCGGAAATTTTCCTTTACCTAGCTGTTCAAAGAAGATACCAGTAACCGATTCTTCTTGCCTTGGCTTTATTATAAAATCAGTATTCTCAGCATACATCATCTTTGGACACTCACGGAGCTTATTAAATGTAACATCCTTGGTTTCGTTCTGCGGTACTCTTGCTCTTTCATCCTTCACCCAAGGCATTACATTATCCAAATACTTTCTATATTCATCGCTTGCTACCTCTTTATATCGTTTTAGAGTGGGACCTGACGAAATAGTTTTTCTTCCGATATCAAAGTTTACACCTGCATCTTCAATAAGCATAAACATCCTGCGAGCGTAACCAAGTGCACCTTTGAGTTGATCTGTACTAATTTCTATTCCAGTAGGCATTCCTTTTACACTCAAAGTAACGCCGTTTTGAATTTTTACATAATTAGGTTCAACCTTCACTATTGTACGGTCTTTTGAATTTATTAAATCTGCCTGTTCTGATTGTTTTTCATTACTATCAGCTGAAGAAGCAAAATAGACAACATACGCAACCTTTTTATTGTTAATTGTCAAACGGCCTTTATCCGTTACGTACCGATTTTTTAAATAGGCCATTTTTTCATAGTCTCGTTGGTTAGTTCCTTCTTTTTTGAAAATTCTTTTAAAATTCTCCAAACTGACAATCAAATTAGGATTGGGCTCTTTAATATCGTCTAACCAGTAATATTCAAATTTAATTTCTTTTGAAATTGCATTTTTGACCTGATAACTATTGATATAGGTCAATTCTACATGTACATTGGGGAGGTTTCCTTTTGGTCCCATCATTCTTTTCGTATCACCAATTGAAGTTCTAGTACGAATTAAAAATTACAACTACTTAAAGGTTAAATTAAATAAATCCCCTGCCATTAATTGCCCTAAAATAACCGTGGTCCCACGCTTTTTAATTTCAGTGTCTGTATCGATTGGTAAGTCTAATGATTCATCAGTAGTACTTTTTGACCATTTTCTTGCATTCTTCACAACAAGCCTGGATTTTTCTGTCCCGTCAAAACTATCTATTTCAGCAAAATCACTCTGAAATATTGAGAATGTTAGTCCAACTCCCTTCTCCCCAACTGAATTATCGTCTTCCTTTTTACCAGTTTCAAAAAGCTGGACTGCATCGGAAAGTAGTTCACTATTCATTCCTACCCCATTATCGGTAACTTTAATTTCTTCATTATCAGAATTAAACTGAATTAATATTTTGGGTTGATACCCTTTCTTTTTTCTTCCAATCTCAGTTTAACTGAATCAACCGCATTCTGTAAAATTTCAGCCAAAACATCATAATCATTATGGTAACTAGCAACTATTTGTGCCAATTGCCGTCGCATATTTACAATTTTATTATGATCAGTCATTTTAGGTGGAATTACTACCAAGATTAGCCCTCCAGTAAGCGTTTTCTTTTTTAGTATGCAATTATTCTTTGTTTTCAGTACAATTTGCAATCTAAAAAAAAGTTAAGTCAATAATATTGTTCGGTCTTTTTGTATATTTTATTGGATTTGATCTAATTGTTTTTAACAATTCAACACTTCCGAATATTTTCTCTTCTATGCACTAAAAATCAAGACAGAAACCGATTTTAAATGGTAGAGATGTTTTTAAATCATAAGATACATTTTTTGAGTATGATTTAAGTATGTGTATCTAAAAAAGATTATAAACCAACACAATTTTTGTCGCGATTTTCTTATTTTTAACTAATACCTGTCCAAAAAGACGTATATTAATGAATCTGAACCAAATCTCTAACAATATCACGAATAAATTTGTTATTCAAAAAGAAGCATTGATTGGTCATATACTGTGATGAAAACTGTCTCGGTTTGTCCTTTTCGTCGCCCAACCACCTAGAAGGCACAGGTAATTCATTAGCGTACCCATTATCGATATAACTAGCATAACCTGCATGAGGTCTAACGTGAATAACACGTTGATCACCCGCGTTAACAAAATTATTTCGAATTCCGCGGCCGTCACGCCAAAGCTTCACGCCTTCGTTTAATGTGTCAATAGTATCTTGCCAGACACAGTAAATTTCATTATTAATAATGGCCTGAGGCATTTTATAGAATTTGATTCCCTTAAACACATTATCTGACTCTTCATTATCTACGGAACTATGCTGGAATATCGCAAAAACAAATGTACTTTCAGACATTAGAATATTCAATTTAGCAGATGGATTATTATCTTCATCTTTCCACTGTTCTTGAACTAAATCCTTAAACTTAAATGACGGAAAAGACATGCTCTCACTGTTTGTACCTGCATAATCAAATTGAACAGTTTTAATCAAGTAGGAAGCCTTATTTAACTCAGAAATGTTATCAAGCCCAGATTTTTTGCTAGTGTCAAAACCAAGCATGGCGCGAATTAATAAACTATTATAATTTTTAATACCGGGCCTAATTTTAACGCCTAACTCTGTGCATATATCAATCGAGTTTTGACCAAAGTATGGTGACAATTTTTCAATTAGAACATCTGCCAAGGATTTGTCTGCAGCCTCTCGTGAGTTCTTTAAGATAAAATCGGATTTTTTGTCTCCAAGAATATATTCTCTGAGTAATTGGGTCATATAACTTGTCTTCAAAGAAAAGGCACGTTGCTTAGCCTTAACATCCGAATAAGGTTGAGTCCTTAAACTTTGTGCGTTAGCACCCTTAGTACAAGCCGCCAGGTAATCAGTCAAACTTTCCGTTAGATTCTCGGCATGCCCCTCCTTAACGTATCTTTGAATCTTATCCCAATCGTTTCGAATGATTGCGTAATCTGTAGGGTTTTTCGCCATTTCAAACAAAGCCACTTCACTAAAAGTCCATTCAGATCGTGGTTTATCCTTAATATATTCATAAAATGCCAATTCAATAACTTTGTTTTTATGGTAAAAATGACTCGTCTCAAATTCCTCATCAGCTAGGTTCTGATAATTGATGATATTGAGAACGAGTCTTTCTTTAGCGCTATACTGCCCACCCTTACGTTTAATATATGGTGTTGCTTTCAATTCAGACACCCCTAAATCAGGTTCGCTAGCGGAATCTCTGGCTTTACCGAACCATGACTCAAAGAGATCTCCAACACTGTTCTTGGTCTTTTTTGAGTTGACATCTTTTGCTAATTCACCAAAAGGAATACCCAAGATTTCCTCAGCTCGTTTGTGAACTTTTTCTTTACTATCATAATCTGATTTCAATGCAATACCCCCTGCGTTATTGTCATTATACTTAACTTAGCAGGTACATTTCAATTGTTTATAGCATTATCTAACTATACTAATGTGCAAAAAAACTGTAATATTCAATAATCAGCAAAATCGAATATCACAGTTTTTATATATAATTTAGTGGGCCACATGATTTGCACTAAGTGTCTCATTTAGAGTAAGGTCGTCAGGCTCATTTGCAAATATTTTATCCAAACTACGACCAATTTCTGTTATGACGCCGGTTACCAGAGCGTTTCCCATCATGAAGTACCTTGAACTTTTTGGCATTCCTTCTGTCCAATTATCTGGAAACATTTGTAATCGTTCGGCTTCAATTGGATCTAAAAGTCTAAGTTTGTTATTCTCTTTATCACGAACGACGTGGGTGCTTCTATTCACTGAATGTTCTGAAGTTAACATTGTCCGTCCAGGTCGATCCAGCGGGTCAGGAAAGGACATACCGCCCTCGGTATAGTAATATGAAAAGCCTGTGCTCGAAGTTCGTTCTTCTTTTTTAGCACCTTTAAGATACTCAAACTTCTTAGTTTTAGCATCGTCCAGATACAGTTTTTCATCGTCAGCATGGTCTAAAACAATGTCATTTAACACCGTATAATTGCCATCGTACTTAGGCTCATAGTGTGCACTGAAAATATCATCTCCACGTGTGATTCCGGTATTTTCAAAGTGGAAGGAAAAATTATCTGAGAAATCTACTATATCAATAAAACCGTCAAGCCTTGCTTCCTTATTACGGGTGAGGTTAGGATCAATGTTCAGTGTGTTGTTAATAATACCATCTTTTACTAAGGCCTCGTTTAAGCACCGTTTATCACTAATAGATTTAGCATAGTTAGTATCATTTCGGTATGCAACAATAAAGACCCGTCTTCTTCTTTGAGGGAATCCATATTCAGCAGCATTCACCATCTGCCACTGCGCGTCATATCCTAGCTGGTGAAGCGTGTACAAAATCATACCAAAATCGCGTCCACGCTGTTTTTTCCCTGGAGATGACAATAATCGATCAACATTTTCGAGTAATACAAAAGGTGGATTTTTTGCTTCAATCGTGTCACGAATATCCCACCATAAAACACCCTTTTTCCCTTCGATACCCTTAGCTCCAGAATGTGCAACCGAATAGTCTTGGCAAGGAAATCCCCCAACCAATAAGTCTATGTCAGGAATTGTTGTTTTATCAACTTTATTGATATCTACATTTGTATTATTTTCACTTTTACCATAATGCTTTACATAATTATCAAAAGCATATTGGGCTTTTCTACCTGGTTCCCACTGATTAGCATATACAAAATTCCAACCAGTATCGAGTTTATCCATACCAACTCGAAAACCGCCCACACCAGCGAATAACTCAGCTACTCTTTTTTTCACTTACTTTCTCTCCTCGCCAAATACTTACTTTTGCCATTATACTAGAAAAATGAAAATTGATCAACTTTTACTTTGATATAGTTTAGACGAATGTATGTTCGAATTATACCATATTGAATTTTGCATCTCTAGTTCAACGATTTTCCGACCTTACATAGTAATCTACGAGAGAAACACAATAATCAGTATTTTTCAAAACTTTTTTTTCCCAAAAATGAATTGGTTGCCATCCCTTTTCAATCAATAACGCATCGTCTCTTTGATCCCGAGCCATGTTTTCTTCTATTTTTTTGATCCAATAGTCTCTATTTCTTTTTAATCGTTTTTTCCGATTTTCCCAGTCATACCCATGCCAAAACTCACCATCAACAAAAATGGCAAGATGATATTTCAAAACTGCAATATCTGGAGAACCCGGCAATGACTTGTCGTTCTTACGATATCGGTATCCGTTTTGCCATAGTGCTTTAGCTAAGATTTGTTCCCCCTTGCCTCCCTTAAGATGTACGTTAGACATTCGCTGTCTAGTTGAATTGTCAGAGTCATAACTTTTTGGATGTTTCATAATAACTACTCCTTAGTCACAACGAGCATGCAATTCTTTTCTCAACTCATCATCTACCGCATAAATGTATAGCCCATGCACGCCCCTAGTCATCAATACATTCAACTGGTTCAATAATAGTTCATTGCTGACGTCTTTGTATTCACCCGACTTTAACATTCTTCTATCAGTCGCATGACTGTCTTGGCTATTCTTGGAAATGATTTGAACTTTACCCTTCCGATATGTAACTGATGGTCCCAGTATAACCCCACAATAATTAAGATCAAATCCCTGGATAGTAAACGTTGATCCGATTTCATCAATTGTTTCTGGTCGTTCAGCCCAAGGAAGTTGCCCTTTTGTGCTGTTCCAAGGTAACGTTAGGTTTCCTGCGTTTACCACCCATCTACCATCAGCTCTGTTATTATTCTTTTTCCCATCAGTATATGCCCAATCAAAAGTTGCTACCAATCTGGATAGGCCGCTATTCTCAAAATCTGTATTTTGATTTTTAATTGCTTGATGCATTGCTTCAGCATCATCAAATATTTTCAAACTGTAAATTTCGTCTTTTTTGAATGGCCTTACTTCTCCTTTATAGACAAAATTTGTTATCCAGTCAACAGTCTCTTTAGATGCTTGAATACGCATTTGCTTTTTTAGAGTAATATAATTATTTTGTCGCTTAGATTCTTCTCTAGCATTTTCAAAATCCTCTGATTCAATATAGCCTTTATTACTCAAAACTTGTTGCGGATCAAATATCGCTAATGTAATCTTCGAATGTTTCCGAATATCTGCCAGCTCGTTTTCGCCGCTATACCCCTGAGTCCCTTGTGTCCATAGTAGATGGGCTTCGTCTACAAGTGCAACGTCCACTAATGCTTGTTACTTCGCTTCACCTTTTTTTTCAAAATTATGAATAAAAGTGGCTGGCTTCATCACAGCCTCTCCCTTTTTCTTTTCAATTCCGAGTTTTTGAGCAATGTCATTGTAAACCTTTAACTGTTCATTTTGATTGACTAAAAGACTAGTTGAGACTGATTCAGTCTGGTTGTGACTATTATTCTTTTTAATTTGACTCACAGCATAGAAAATGGTGCTCAAGAGCACAGTTTTACCAGTACCTGCAGCTCCTTCGATCAGAATTAACTGGTTTTCAGTCTCATTCTGCATAGCTTTATGAATGCAGTTTATTATTTTCCCCTGAGCCTGAAATTGTTCATCTGTTAGCTTATGAAATGGAGATGCCTTAAAAATTGCAGAATCTCTAATAACTGATTCAACCGGAAATAAGGTGCTGTTGTCCTGCTGAAGTTTCGCCCAAATTTTTGAAAATATAAGTGAGGCTTCTTTTTCTGGAAAATAATGATTTTGCTCGTTTTCTCTTCGATTATCTACTTTTATAACATTGGGTACACTACTTAAATAAAGCATTAAACGATTCTCAACATCCATGGTTAGCGACTTATTAAAGTGATCATGACCAATAATGTAAAGATTGCTATTCGAGTTTTTAAGAAATTTGTCCCAAGAATTATTTGGTTTCACATCCGTATTTAAATGCTGATCCGTTCTTTGATTAATATCGTTTGTCTCTCCAACATACACTTCATATTTGGCGGCTGTTGTTCCAGCTTTAGTCGTATTCTGGCTCACGATATATACAGTTGGAAAATTCAGGATGTATGTTTCGACGGCCTGATTGTTCTTCTCGTTGATTTTTTTAAGACAATCTTTCCCATACGGTATTTTTTTAATTATTGGTTGATTTATGCTTGTCATTCTGATTTGCCACCTGTCCACGTTACTATTAAGAGAAGAGTCTCGTTAGATTATCCATTATCATTCTTTATCGAATTTCCAATGTCTCTTTTTATTAATTTCCAGCTTTTCGGTCACGACATCGTTGGGTTCCACTCCTAATTTTTCACACATATAGTATGCATAGGTTAAAGTGTCAGCCAACTCCATCTTTAAATTTTGTACGAGTTGTTGATTTTGTAATAGTTCTTCGTCAGGCCTTTTATCTTGCCATAAAAACAATTGATTGACCTCTGTCGCTTCGACTGATAAAGCGCGCGCCAATGCAGGAAATGTGTGATATTCTTGCCACTGCTTTTTGTTTCTAAAATCAACTAACGCTTGAATAACTTCTTCATATTCCATCTTTAAAACCTCACCTATTATTACTTTTTTAATGTAAAAAGTATTGCAGGCACCCTGCATTTCTTGTTCTATCTTTAGTGTATGGTACAGATAAAATCATCATTTTTCTTTTTCATTAATTATATCATTATCTGAAACTTGAAAGTATGAAGACAGACTGATCCCTTGGTATCACAGGGCATATTTT